>JASJPE010000012.1:0-1943 GCA_031426895.1 Thiobacillus sp.
TGGTGCGGTTGCCTGCGGGGTCAAGGGTGTAGGTGAGGCGGCTGCCGTCCTGTTGCACGATGGCGGTGAGGCGGTGGGCGGGGTCGTATTCATAGCCAACGAAGCTGGCGTCGGGACGGGTGAGCTTGGTGAGCTGGCCGACGTTGTCGTAGTCGAAGGTGGTGAGTTCGCCGCCGACGGTGCGGGTCTTGAGCCAGCCGCGCGGGGTGAAATTCAGAAGACCAGCTGGGAGCGGCGCGCACATGGGGTCAGTTATCCGTGGTCTGTCCCGGTTTGTTCCGCCCTCGCGGGCTGACCCCATTTGTTCGGGAGTCAATTTTTCGATATCCCGACATAAAGATTTTCTTCGCCACGCTTCATAAATATTTCAACATTACAGGGCGTGTCCACACACATGGAGTTTTCACCCATTGTGATATTTCCTCTGTGCAATTCATAACCATCTAGAGCCTTACCAAGCGCCAAATTTTCCTGGAAGATTTTTTTATAGTAAGCCAAGTCCGCATCATCAGCAGTGCCAAATCGGGCATCAAAAACTAGCTTATCTCTTGACTCTTCGTCTAAACGAACCTGCCAATAACCACCCAAATCTGTCTCGAAATCGCCTAGATGTTCATTTTCAATTTTGTACTTAAGCGCAAGCGTTTGGCTCAGTAAGTAATCGAGAGAGTAGCGCAGCATTCGATGCCCCGCTTGGTTATAAGCAACAACAGAAGCGAATAGCAAGCAACCCAATCCAATCCCCACCAATACTATCTTCTTAGAAACCACAACATGCCCTCCCACTAACAGGCCAATTCCCCATCCTGACTGGCCTCTCTACAGCCAGACCCAAAGCACGGTTATCACCGGTATTCTCAAGGACGTACATCGTTGTGCTAAACGAGAAACAAGTCGAACAAGCAGCGTCATCCCATTGCACCCTAATCCCGGCTGTTTTGATTTGGAAATTCCCAATTTGGACATTCCGTTCATACCAATTCTGTGTGGCATCACCGAATCTGCTCATGCTATGGCTGATATCAATATCCTCGCTTCCGCCTGTTAGGCCATCAACATAAGTTCCGCCTTTTTTGGCACAAACTTTTTTCTTGATACGTTCCATAACCAACGATTTGGAACCAGCAATTGTTTTGGGAAATCGATTATCAAAATAGTCCGAGTAATCCGCTTGACCACCGCCACGCAGACCAAACGGATTAATTTGGTCTCCAATTCCCGGTGATCCCTTCAACCCTAACGGATCCGTAAACATCACCGGACTCTGATTGGCATACGCATACAGATTCATCCCCCCCGCCAACCCAATCGGATCCGCCTCGATGTAACGTCCCGTGGTCGGCTCGTAATCCCTGAAGTAGTTGTAATGCAGCCCCGTCTCCCGATCAAAGTACTGCCCCGGCAGCCTGAGGTTGTTCTCGATGGTTGAGACCTTGATGGTCGCCTTGCCGAACGGCTCATAGTCCGCCTTCCACACCGTCGCGCCCGCGCTGTTGGTCATCGCCTGCGGGGTGCCGAGGTGATCGACGTGGTAGTAGTAGATCGCGTTGCCGTTGTCGATCCGCGCTAATGGCCTGCCGTCGAGCCAGACGTATTCCTTCGTGTTCCCCGCCTGATCCCGTTCGTACAGCAGTTCGCCGTTCTGACCATAGTGGAAGACGGTTTGCAGGCCGTTCTGGTTGCGCTTCTTGATGCGCTGGCCGAGGGCGTTGTAGGTGTAGGTGGTGGTCTCGCTGGCTGTTTGGCTGGTGGCGAGGCGGTTGAAGCCGTCGTAGGTGAATGTGGCGACGCCGCTGATGCTGGCGGTGTGGCCGTTGGGGGTTTTGCCGCGGCTGTCGCTGCCGCGCTGGTAGAGCCAGTTGCTGCCGGGCGGGCTGTAGACGTAGGCCATGGTGCCGGCGTTGCGGGTCTCGCTCTGGCGGTTGCCGTTCTTGTCGTAGGTC
>JASJPE010000013.1:0-47349 GCA_031426895.1 Thiobacillus sp.
CTACTGAAATCAGTTTAGGAAATTGGAGAGCGTTTTCACACAGCCTCGGTCGATTGCAGGCATTCCCAGATCAGGAAAGCGGACGTCCACCATGTCTTGCTTCGGTTCAGCAGATCTGGATGATTAGACCGTCGTAAGTACTTTCGATAAGGTCATATTGTTTTCAACTTTATCAACTTTATTAGGCCAGATCTTTGAGCCAACGAGCCTGGCGGCTGAAGCGGATGAGCTGCTTGAGGTGAGTGAGCTTTTGCGTCCGGGCAGCAGGTAGCAGCGCCAGCCACAGCTGGGCAGTGGCGTAGGCATCCGCCAGTGCGCCGTGGCGTTGGTAAACGGGGATGCGGAAATAGGCAAGCCAGTCGTCGAGGGGGCGGTTGAATCCCGGCCCCTGCGGCACCAGCAGCGGCGCCAGCACCGCCAGGTCGAGCCAGATAGTACGGTCTTTCAGATCCAGCCAGGCCAGGCTGGCGCGTTCCAGCGCCAGCCGGTCGAACGCGGCATGATAGGCCAGCCGCGGATGTCCACCGGCGTATTCCAGCCAGTCCAGCAGAGCCTGGGCGGGCTCCATGGCGGCGAGCTGCTGGCCCGTGGTAATGCCATGCACCAGGATGTTGTCAGTTGCCGTGGCTTCAAGTTGCCGCAAGCCCACTTCACATACAGGCGCCATGGTGATGGCACGGCCGGTCACCATGATTGCGCCGATGGCCAGCAGGGGATCAACGCGGGGGTTGAGGCCGCCGGTTTCGACATCCACCACCACCCAGCTGTCATCCAGCGTTTGCTCCCTGACCGGTCTAAGCGCCAGTTTCTGCAGGCGTGCTGCGAGCACCGGTTGCAATGGAGCGCGCGGGCGATGGAATGGCCAGATCACAATGAAAAGTCCGGGGTTGGGCGATGCCGAAAATTACAAGCCTGGTGAAACATTATCTGGGGCTGTGGGCGCGCTCATGGGGGGGGGGGCAGTGCATGGCAAACCTTCCTTGGAATTCAAATCTGATCATAGCGGAAGCACATAAAAAAGCCCCGCCGAAGCGGGGCTTTGGGGCTGCTTAAGCAAGCAACAATTACATCATGCCGCCCATGCCACCCATACCGCCCATATCACCCATACCGCCACCCATGCCGCCGCCAGACTGCTTGTCGTCCGGCAGGTCAGTGACCATGCAGTCGGTCGTCAGCATCAGGCTGGCGATCGAGGCTGCATTTTGCAGTGCGACGCGGGTCACCTTGGTGGGGTCGAGCACGCCCATGGCCACCATGTCGCCGTATTCGCCATTGCCGGCGTTGTAGCCAAAGTTGCCCTTGCCTTCCAACACCTTGTTGACGACCACTGAAGGCTCTTCGCCACAGTTCTTGACGATCTGACGCAGCGGCTCTTCGATCGCACGCAGCACGATTTTCACGCCGGCGTCCTGGTCATGGTTGTCGCCCTTGAGGTCCTTGATCGCGGAACGTGCGCGCAGCAGAGCCACGCCGCCGCCGGGGACGATGCCTTCTTCCACCGCAGCGCGGGTAGCGTGCAGTGCGTCTTCGACACGCGCTTTCTTTTCTTTCATTTCGACTTCGGTCGCTGCGCCTACCTTGATGATGGCGACGCCGCCGGCCAGTTTGGCCTTGCGTTCCTGCAGCTTCTCCTTGTCGTAGTCGGAGGTGACTTCGTCGATCTGCTTGTTGATCTGGCTGATGCGGCCCTTGATCGCGTCGTGATTGCCGGCGCCATCGATGACGGTGGTGTTGTCCTTGCCGATTTCGATGCGCTTGGCGCGACCCAGGTCGGTCAGTTGCGCTTTTTCCAGGGAAAGACCGACTTCTTCGGCGATCACGGTGCCGCCGGTGAGGATGGCCATATCTTCCAGCATTGCCTTGCGACGGTCGCCGAAGCCCGGAGCCTTGACGGCACAGGTCTTGAGGATGCCGCGGATGTTGTTCACCACCAGGGTGGCAAGCGCCTCGCCATCGACATCTTCAGCGACGATCATCAGCGGCTTGCCGGCCTTGGCGACTTGCTCCAGTACGGGCAGCAGGTCACGGATGTTGGAGATCTTCTTGTCGAACAGCAGGATGAAGGGATCTTCCAGCAGCGCCATCTGCTTGTCGGGGTTGTTGATGAAGTAGGGCGACAGGTAGCCGCGGTCGAACTGCATGCCTTCAACCGTTTCCAGCTCGTTTTCGAGGCCGGAGCTGTCTTCAACCGAAATCACGCCTTCCTTGCCGACCTTGTCCATCGCAGCAGCGATGATGTCGCCGATCGAGGAATCGGAGTTGGCGGAAATGGAACCGACCTGAGCGATTTCCTTGCTGTTGGTACAGGCCACGGACATTTTCTTCAGTTCAGCGGTGATCGCGATCACGGCCTTGTCGATACCGCGCTTGAGGTCCATCGGGTTCATGCCGGCGGCAACGTATTTCATGCCTTCGTTGACGATGGATTGAGCCAGCACGGTAGCGGTCGTGGTGCCGTCACCGGCGATGTCGGAGGTCTTGGAAGCGACTTCCTTGACCATCTGCGCGCCCATGTTTTCCAGCTTGTCCTTCAGCTCGATTTCCTTGGCGACGGACACACCGTCCTTGGTCACGGTGGGGGCGCCGAAGGAACGGTCGAGCACCACATTGCGGCCTTTCGGGCCCAGGGTCACTTTAACGGCGTCAGCCAGAATATTGACACCAGCCACCATGCGGTGACGGGCGGAATCACCAAAACGTACGTCTTTTGCAGCCATGTTTTAACTCCTTAAATCGCTTGAATTCGTCATTCCGGCATAAGCCGGAATTTAGTTTGTTGGGGCTGGATCCCGGCTTACGCCGGGATGACACAGCTGTTTCCGCGCTGAAGCGCGGAAACCTGCGTCACTTCTCAACCACGCCCATGATGTCTTCTTCGCGCATCACCAGCAGTTCGTCGCCGTCGACTTTGACGGTCTGGCCGGCGTATTTGCCGAACAGCACGCGGTCGCCGACTTTTACGTCCAGTGGAATCAGCTTGCCCTGGTCGTCTTTTTTGCCGGTGCCGACGGCGATGATTTCGCCCTGGTCAGGCTTTTCGGTGGCGGCATCGGGGATCACGATTCCGGAAGCGGTCTTGCGCTCTTCTTCCATGCGTTTGACAATCACTCGGTCGTGCAGAGGACGGATTTTCATTGCAAAGTCTCCATTGCGGTAACGTTGATAACCGGGCAGCCCTGGCTGCCCGAAAATGAGGAGGCGGCGAAGATGCAATTAGCACTCGCCGCCATCGAGTGCTAATAGTAGGGGCGGAGAGTGTCAATTTCAAGTCCATGGACGATTTATTAAATAGAACCCGCGCCGCCGTCTGGCACCCGTGCACGCAGATGAAACAGCTGGAAGCCACGCCACCTCTGGTCATCGCGCGGGGCGAGGGGCCGTGGCTCTTCGATCCGGATGGACGCCGCTATCTCGACGCGATTTCGAGCTGGTGGGTCAATCTGTTCGGGCATTGCAATCCACGTATCAACGCCGCCATCACTGACCAGCTCGGCAAGATCGAGCACGTGATGCTGGCCGGCGCGACCCATGCGCCGGTGGTGGAGCTGTCCGAGCGGTTGGCGACGCTGACCGGACTGGGTCACGCGTTCTATGGGTCGGATGGCTCTTCCGCCACTGAAATCGCGCTGAAAATGAGTGCTCACTATTGGCGTAACGCAGGCCAGGCGGAAAAGAACGGCTTCATCAGCCTGAAAAATGGCTACCATGGCGAAACCGTCGGCGCGCTGTCGGTGACTGATATTCCGCTGTTCAAGCGCACCTACGAACCGCTGCTGCGGCACTCGGTGCAGGTGCCCACGCCGGATGCGCGACTGGCCGAACCAGGCGAATCGGCCGAGGCATTCGCCCTGCGCTGTGCCGAGGCGCTGGAAGTGCATCTGGCCAGACATGCTGCCACCACCGCGGCCTTCATCATCGAACCGCTGGTGCAGGGTGCGGCCGGTATGGCGATGTACCACCCGGCGTACCTAAGACGGGCGCGTGAACTGTGCAGCCAATATGGCGTGCATCTGATTGCTGACGAGATCGCCGTGGGTTTTGGGCGCACCGGAACGATGTTCGCCTGCGAGCAAGCCGGCATCAAACCCGACTTCATCTGCCTGTCCAAAGGCCTCACCGGAGGTTACCTGCCGTTGTCTGCCGTGCTGACGACCGATGCGGTCTACGCTGCCTTTTACGGTGATGCCACGTCGCAAGGCTTTTTGCATTCGCACTCCTACACCGGCAATCCGCTGGCCTGCCGGGCGGCGCTGGCGGTGCTGGGTATCTTCGAATCGGACGGCATTATCGCCGCCAACCGTGAGACATCAGCTCAATTTGCAGAGCTTCTGGCCGAAGTGGCCGCTCACCCACGCGTTCGCCGTTTCCGTCAGCGCGGCATGATCTGGGCATTCGACGTGGCGGATGCCCAACCGGGGTTTGCTTCGCGCTTTCATCAGGTGGCGCTGGCGCACGGGGTGTTCATTCGCCCGATTGGTAACACGGTGTATGTCATGCCGCCTTATGTGACGAGCGCCGACGACATGCGCGGTCTGGCGCAGGCATTGCTGGTTTGCCTCAATCATCCTGACATTTGAATAGAGGGTCAGCCAGGGCTTGACCTTTATTGGTTATGAAATTAAGGTAGTAATCAGTCACTATCTTAATTGGGTTCACAGCATGTCCGACAAACCGGTGCGCGTACGCCTGGGTGCAGACGAGCGACGTGAGGAAATCATCCGCGTCACGCTTGAGCTGGCCGACAAACAGGGCGTCGACGATGTCACCACCCAGGACATGGCGCAGGCGATGGGGGTGACGCAGGGCGCGGTGTTCCGTCATTTCGCCAGCAAGGATGCCATCTGGCTGGCGGTGATGCAGTGGGTGCGCGACCGTCTGATGGAGGTGCTGGGGCGCGCTGCGGCACAAGGACGCGATCCGCTGGACGCGTTGCAGCGCATGTTTTTTGCCCATATCGAGTTTATTGCCGGCCATCCCGCCATTCCGCGCGTGCTGACCTCCAGGCACCTGCATGGCCGCAATGCAACGCTGCGCCAACTGGTGACCGAAATCATGCTGGGCTACGAGGCGAAGATCGCTGGCCTGCTGGCCGACGCCCAGGCACAGGGCCTGGCGCGCGCAGACCTTGATACCCACGCCGCCGCCACGCTGTATATCGGCATGGTCCAGGGCCTGGTACTGCAATCCTCGATTCTGCGTGGCCAGCGTGTCATTGAGAAAGAAGCTGCCCGCACCTTCCCGCTTTATCTGCAAGCCATCCGTCAACAACCCCTCCAAGGACGCTCATCATGAAATATCGTCACGCTGCCATGATCCCCCTGCTGTGCCTGAATCTGGGTGCCGCATACGCAGAGGAGGGGCATGATCATCATGACCATGCCCCCGCCACTGACAACCGTACGGTGCTGAAGCTGACGCCGGACGAGCGCATCATGATTCTGGAAGAAATGCGACTGTTTCTTGACGGCGTACAGAAAATGACTGGTACGCTGGGCAAGCAGGACATGCAGGCCACGGCAGAAGCGGCGCGCAACATGGGCCAGAAAATGGTGCACGAGGTGCCACCCGCATTGCGCACCAAGCTGCCCCAGGAATTCAGGCAACTGGGGGCAGCGGTGCACGGCGGTTTTGACCAGATGGCACTGGATGCGGAAACCCTGAAGGATGTGAGCTATACCCTTAACCAGCTCTCCGCCACCCTGAAGAACTGTGCGAGTTGCCATGCGACTTATCAGATTCAGGGGCCTTCGATGAACACCAGGTACTGAACGCATTATGAAACTCAGTCGACGCAGTGTGTTTCTGGCCATCGGCACGCTGGCATTTTTGGCTGCCTTTGTCTGGTTGCTCACCACACGTGGCCCACTGGCGCCAGTGGGCGTGGAACTCGCCACAGTCACGCGCGCTGATCTGAATCCGAGCGTGTATGGCATCGGCACGGTAGACGCCCAGCATGACTATACGGTCGGTCCGATTCAGGCAGGGCGGGTGTTGCGAGTGCTGGTTGACCAGGGCGATGCGGTCAAGGCCGGCCAGTTGCTGGCTGAGATCGATCCGGTGGATCTGCGTCAGCGGGCCGAGGCTGCGCGTAGCGCCACCGCACGGTCGCGTGAGGCCGCCCTGGCAGCGCAGGCACAAGTCGCCGAGGCGGATAGCCGCGCACGTCTGGCACAGGCCAACCATGCGCGTTACCAGACGCTTTACCGGCAGAATTTTGTTGCCAAAGAAATGGCGGACAGCCGCCGCCACGAAGCCAACGCTGCGGTGGCGGCACTGGCTGCGGCGCGCGCCAATGCCGCCGGCGCGCAGCGTGAGATCAGCCGCGCCCATGCCGAGTTGCAGGGTATCGCTCAATTGCAAAGCAGCCTGAAGTTGCTGAGCCCGATTGATGGCGTGGTGACCGCGCGTGACGCCGAGCCGGGTGCCACCGTGGTGGCCGGGCAGGCGGTGTTGCGGCTGGCCGATCCTGCGCGCCTGTGGGTGCGGGTGCGGGTCGATCAGGCACGCGCTCAGGGGGTGCAGGTGGGCCAGGCTGCGGACATCGTACTGCGCTCGGCACCGGGTAGGGTCCTGCCTGGAAAGGTGTTGCGGATCGAGCTGCAAAGCGATGCGGTGACCGAGGAACGCATCGTCAATGTGGCGTTTGACCCGGCGCCGAGCCAGCTGTATCTGGGTGAACTGGCGGAGGTCAATATTCATCTGGCCGGTACACGGAATGTGCTGACGGTGCCGCGTGCCGCGGTTACGCATCAGAATAACCAGGTGGGCGTATGGCAGGCGGTCGACGGCCATGCACGCTTCAAGCCGGTGCAACTCGGCACCCAGACGGCAGATCGCGTGCAGATCGTGTCCGGCCTCGCCGAGGGCGACAGCCTGATCGTCTACAGTGCAAAACAGCTCGACGAGACGATGCGGGTGCGCGCACAGGCTTTGACGAAGCCGTGATCGGGCGACCGCAGCCATGATCAATCTGGCCAGGCGCGATATCGCGCACAACCTGAAAAGCTACCTGCTGACCGGATTTGGGTTGGGGCTCCTGATCGGCGTGACGTTGACCATGGCCGGCGTCTACCGTGGCATGGTAGACGACGCGAAGGTGTTGTTGCACGCGGTCAATGCCGACGTCTGGGTGGTGCAGCAAAATACGCTGGGCCCGTTTGCCGAGCCCTCGAACGTGCCAGACGATCTGTATCGTGCGCTGCTGGGACTGGAGGGCGTGGCGCAGGCCGGCAACGTGTCGTATCTCACCATGCAGGTGTCGCGCCAGAATCAATCCCAGCGCGTGATGGTGGCCGGATACGAGGCGGGCCAGCCGGGTGGGCCGGCGTTTCTGATTGCAGGCCGCCCGATCAGCCGCGCCCACTACGAAGCGGTGGCCGACACCAAGACCGGGTTTGCGGTCGGCGATGTCGTACGCATCCGCCGCAACGATTACACCGTGGTCGGGCTGACCCGGCGCATGGTGTCGTCCGGCGGCGATCCGATGCTGTTCATTCCGCTGAAGGACGCGCAGGAAGCCCAGTTTCTGAAAGACAACGACGCCATCGTCGAGGACCGCCAGCGGCTCGTCGCCAACCCGGCGCTCAACCGTCCCGGCCAGCCTGGCGTGCTCGATGCGGTGCAGGCGATCCAGACATCCAGCCACAAGGTCAACGCGGTGTTGCTGCGTGTGCAGCCGGGGACCGATGCGCGCGCGCTGGCTGACAGCATTGCACGCTGGCAGCGTTACACCGCCTATACGCGTGCTGACATGGAAGAGATTCTGGTGGCCAAGCTGATCGCCACTGCCGCCAAACAGATCGGCTTGTTTCTGGTCATTCTGACGATCGTGAGTGCAGCCATCGTTGCGTTCATCATCTACACGATGACGCTCGGCAAGATCAAGGAAATCGCCGTGCTGAAACTGATCGGCACCAAGAACCGCACCATCGCCGCGATGATCATGCAGGAGGCGCTGGGCCTGGGGGTGATTGGTTTTTTTGTCGGCAAGTTTGCCGCCACCCTGTGGGCGCCGGTGTTCCCGAAATACGTGCTGCTTGAAACCGGCGATGCCGGACGCGCCTTCGTGCTGACATTGGTGGTGTGCGCGCTGGCTTCGGTGCTGGCGATCCGCGCCGCGCTCAAAATTGACCCGGCGGAGGCGATCGGTGGCTGAGCAAGATCAACCCGCGATCCTCATCGAAGGCATCACCAAGCGCTACGGCAGCGGCAGCGCCGCGGTCGATGCGCTGAAGGGCGTTGACATGACCGTTTACCCCGGTGAAGTGGTGGGGCTGATCGGGCCGTCCGGCTCTGGCAAGACCACCCTGCTGAAATGTCTGGGCGCGGTAATCGAGCCCAGCGCCGGCAAGTTCACACTTGGCGGCGAGGTGATTTACGACAACGGCTGGAAAACCAGCGACCTGCGCGCGCTGCGCCGTGACCGCATCGGCTTTGTGTTTCAGGCGGCGTATCTGATTCCGTTTCTTGACACCACCGACAACGTCGCGCTGCTGCCGATGCTGGCTGGCGTGCCCAATGCCAAGGCGCGTGAAATTGCGCTGGAGATGCTGACCGCGCTTGATGTGCAGCATCGCGCGCAGGCGCGTATTTCCGAGCTTTCCGGCGGTGAGCAGCAGCGCGTGGCGATTGCCCGCGCCCTTGCCAACAAGCCGCCGATCATCCTCGCCGACGAACCGACTGCTGCGCTCGACAGCGTGCGCGCGCTCACCGTGGTGAAAATCCTTAACCAGCTGGCGCAGGAATTCCGCATCGCCATCATCGTTGTCACTCACGACGAAAAAATCATTCCTACCTTCAAGCGCATTTACCATATTCGTGACGGCAAGACTTACGAAGAAGCAGGCGAAGGGAGACCGCTATGAAACTGACTTTTCTCGGCGCAGCACGCGAAGTGACCGGTTCCAGTTATCTGGTGGAGCACGAAGGGGTGCGCTTTCTGGTGGATTGCGGGATGTTCCAGGGCGGGC
This sequence comes from Thiobacillus sp., assembly GCA_031426895.1. GTDB lineage: Bacteria > Pseudomonadota > Gammaproteobacteria > Burkholderiales > Thiobacillaceae > Thiobacillus. The sequence goes on from JASJPE010000013.1 coordinate 8,973, forward strand.
GCGAGACACGCGCCAAAAACAGCCGTGCCTTTAGCTTCGACCCGCGCAGTATCGATTTTGTCATCCTCACTCATGCCCATATTGATCATTCCGGCCTGCTGCCGCGTCTGGTCGCGCTCGGCTTCCGGGGCACCATCTTTACCACCCGCGCCACCTGCGACCTGCTGGCGGTGATGCTGCCGGATTCGGCGCACATTCAGGAAAAGGAAGCCGAGTACGCCAACCTCAATCGCTTCCGCCAGCGCATGGCCAAGCGCGAAGCGGCACAGGGGAAGCCGTCGAGCGACACGGCGCCGCTGTATACCGTGGCGCAGGCGCAGGCCTCGTTGAAGCAATTGAATCCGGTTGACTACGATCTGGAAATTGCGCCGCACCCGCAGGTGCGCTGCACCTTCCGCGATGCCGGACACATTCTCGGTTCGGCGATCGTCGAAGTGTGGGTGGGCGAAGGCAAACAGCGGCGGAAGATTGTGTTTTCCGGCGATCTCGGTCAGCCCGCACGTCCGCTGCTGCGCGATCCCACGCCGATCCTTGACGCTGACTATCTGCTGGTCGAATCGACCTACGGCAATCGCGAGCACAAGAGCATGGAGGCGACGCAGGACGAACTGGTCGAGGCCATCAACCACACGATTGAAAAGAAAGGCGGCAACGTCGTGATTCCCGCCTTTGCTGTGGGCCGCACCCAGGACATGCTCTATCTGCTAGCCGATCTGACCCGGCAGGCGCGCATCCCCAAGCTCTCCGTGTTCGTCGATTCACCGATGGCCACCGCGGCCACTGAAATCACCTACAAGCATATGGAACTGCTGGATGCCGAAACCCATGCGTTGATGGGCCGGCACCGCGGCGCGGCGCATTTTCGCAAACTTAATTTTGTCGAGAGCGTGGAAGAATCGAAGGCACTTGACCGGATTACCGGCGGTGCCGTCATCATTTCGTCCAGCGGCATGTGCGAAGCCGGACGGATCAAATTCCATTTGCGCGCCAATCTGGGGCGCCGTGAATCCACCATCCTCATCACCGGTTTTCAGGCCGCCGGTACCTTCGGCCGGCGTCTGGTGGACGGCGCCAAACGCGTGCGCCTGCTGGGCGAGGATATCCCGGTGCGTGCCGATCTCTATACGCTGGGCGGGCTGTCAGCCCATGCGGACCGCACTGCGCTACTGAGCTGGCTCGGACACTTCCGTAACAAGCCGCGGCGGGTATTCGTGGTGCATGGTGAGGAATCGGTGGCCACCGGCTTTGCCGACGATTTGCAAAAGCAGTTTGGCTGGGAGGCGATGGCGCCTTCGCCAGGCGATAGCATCATTCTTGATTAGGTCGATTGCCGATGATTTTCAACCGTCATTTGCGCAGCCGCGCGCCGTTAGTCTTGCTGTGTCTGGGCTTGACGGGGCAGGCGCACGCCGCATCGATTGCCGCCTGGGAAGGATGCAGTCCGATTCCGGCGGATGCGGAACGATTGGCGTGCTACGACCGGGCGTCCGGACGTTCGCAACCTGAAGTCGCGCCCGTCTTGCCGGCCAGTACCACGATTGAACCGCAGGCAGACACGCCATTCGCAATGGCGCAACCCGTACCGCCCGAGCCGAAACTGCTCTCGGCGCTGTCACGCCACTGGGAGCTGGACGATGAAGCCAAGCAGGGGGCGTTTCTGTTTCGGCCGCACCATGCCAATTATTTCCTGCCACTCAAATACAGCAACGCGCCCAACAACACGCCATTTCAGGCGACGTTTGCCCAGCCCGATCTTGGGCTGGACCCGATCGAAACCGAATTGCAGCTGAGCTTCAAGGTCAAGGGCATGGAGGGTGTGTTCGGACATGACAATGTTGATTTGTGGTTTGGCTACACCATCACTTCGTTCTGGCAGGCCTATAACACCGGTATTTCTGCGCCGTTCCGGGAAACCAACTACGAGCCGGAGGCGATGCTGGTGTTTCGCACGAATTATGCGTTGGGTGATTTCCACGGGCGTTTTATCAACCTGGGGATGGTGCATCAATCGAACGGCCGTCCAGAGACCCTGTCGCGCAGCTGGAACCGCGTCTATGCCCAGTTCGGATTCGAGCGCGATAACCTGGCGCTGCTGATCCGTCCCTGGGTCCGTATTCCCGAAAGCGACGGGAGCGATGACAACCCCGACATCGAAGACTACATGGGGCATGGCGATCTGCTGGCGGTTTACCGTAAAGGGCGCAACGCCTATTCGCTGCTGCTGCGCAACAATTTCAAGTCCTCGGACAACCGTGGCGCACTGAAACTGAACTGGAGTTTTCCGCTGTATGGCCGCCTGAAAGGCTATGTGCAGTATTTCAATGGTTATGGCGAGTCGCTGATCGACTACAACTACAAGCAGCAGTCGTTCGGCTTCGGTGTCAGCCTGACCGAAGGCCTGTAGTGTCTAGTGGTCTTGCTACATTCGGCTGGTCTTTGACGTGCCTGGCTTTGTCGGCAATCCTCGCCATAGAACGGCTATGGCTGCGGTTCGCTTCGCGCGCTCGGCGCGCGGATGCGCGTCTCGACATGTACGCAAACTGATGGGTTGCCGTACTGGCTGTCATGGATTTTTCGGCAGCGCCCGTTCGATTAACTGCAGCACGTATTTTGCCGGGATGGCGTAGCTGATCCCGCTGGGTGCGGACAGGGCGGCTTCCTTGGCGCCCTTCACGTACACCGAGTTGAGCACACCCAGTACCTCGCCGGTTTCCGGATGCCACACCGGGCTGCCGCTGTTGCCGGGATAGGCAATCGCGTCGAGCTCGAATACGTCGTATGCGTCCTTCGCCTGCTTGACTGCGCGCACGTTTAACTGCGAGGCGCTCAGCATCGGCGTGAAAATGGGAACGATGGCGGCGAGGCCAGCGCGGTGGGTGGAGGGGTTGAGTCCAAGCACTGAGCCAATTGGATAGCCGGTGAAATAAAGCTGCCAGCCTTCACGTGCGCGATCCGAGTCGCCGAGCTTCAATGCGGGAACCGGGTTGCCGGTAATTTTCAGCAAGGTCAGATCGCGTGCGCTGTCAGTGGCGACGATTTCGGCGGCACGCACCGACAACTGGCGGTCATGCCCGAGGAATACCGCGTAGATCTCCTTTTTTTCGCTATTCAGTTGTTTGGTGAAAATGTGCGCGCAGGATACGACATACTGCCCGTCCAGCACGGCAAACCCGGTGCCGAGAAGATTGGCGCGCGGGCCGCCTGTCGGGTTGAAGGTGCCTACGCCTACCACGCCGGGCTTGATGCTGATCAGGGTGTCGGCTACGTCGGCCAGCGCGGGAAAGCTGAACAGCAGCGCTAACAGAGCCCAGCTGGTATGACGTTTGCTGGTGGATTGACCTGTAAGCAAATGGATACAGCCGGGCATCGCTGAACAAATTCGATACAATCCGGACGGCAGAAAAGACTTTTTATTCATAAGGAAATCCAAGCATGAGCGTTGTTGCGGTTGTCGGGCTGGGCTATGTGGGGCTGCCATTGGCGGTGGAATTCGGCAAGAAAATGACCACTATTGGCTATGATCTTTCGGTTGAAAAAATCGAACAGTACCGCCGATTCTGTGACCCTACCGGCGAAGTATCAACAGCCGATCTCAAGGCGGCCACACAGCTGACCGTGACCACCGATCCAGCCGATCTGGCAAAAGCCGATTTCATCATCGTCGCGGTTCCCACGCCAGTCGACGAAGCGCACATCCCCGATTTCTCGCCGCTGGTAGGTTCCTCCACCACCGTCGGCAAATACATGAAGAAGGGCGCGACGGTCATTTACGAATCCACAGTCTACCCCGGCGCAACCGAAGAGGTCTGTATCCCGATCCTGGAGAAACAATCCGGCATGAAATGGCTGCAGGATTTCCACGTCGGCTACTCGCCCGAGCGCGTCAACCCCGGCGACAAGGAACGCACCATCACCAAGATCGTGAAAGTGGTGTCGGGCGACGATGCCGCCACCCTCGACAAAGTAGCCGGGCTCTACAGCAGCGTGATCACCGCGGGCGTGCACCGTGCCAGTTCGATCAAGGTCGCCGAGGCCGCCAAGGTGATCGAGAACACCCAGCGCGACCTCAACATCGCGCTGATGAACGAACTCTCGCTGATCTTCCACCGCATTGGCATCGATACGCTGGAGGTGCTGAAAGCGGCCGGCACCAAGTGGAACTTCCTGCCCTTCCGCCCCGGTCTGGTCGGCGGCCACTGCATCGGCGTCGATCCCTACTATTTGACCCACAAGGCCGGCATGCTGGGTTATCACCCGCAGGTAATCCTCGCCGGCCGCCGCATCAACGACGGCATGGGTGCCTATGTGGCGCAGGAAACCGTAAAGAACATGATCGCCAACGGCGTGCAGGTGAAGGGCGCCAGGGTCAACGTGCTGGGACTCACCTTCAAGGAAAACTGCCCCGATTTGCGCAATTCAAAAGTCGTCGACATCATCCGCGAACTGCAATCCTTCGGCTGCGATGTACATGTACATGACCCCTTGGGCGAGGCGAAGGAAGCCGAGCATGAGTATGGAATCAGCCTAACCGCGTGGGATGACCTCCCGCAATGCGACGCCATCATCGCGGCGGTATTGCATAGTACGTACCTGGAGAAGCCGTTTTCTGAATTGACAGCCAAGTTGAATAAAGGGGGTGCGTTTACCGACGTTAAATCGGCCTACGATCCGGATACGGTCAAGGCAGCGGGCTTTGCGCTCTGGAGGCTGTAATGACCGCGTTTGATGCGTTGAAAAAGACGCTAACAGCAGAGCCAAAAACCTGGCTCGTCACCGGCGTCGCCGGTTTCATCGGCAGCAATCTCGCCGAAGCCTTGCTGCAGATGGACCAGCGTGTCGTCGGCCTGGACAACTTCGCCACCGGCCACCAGAGGAACCTCGATCAGGTTCAGGCCAGCGTTGGCGCCGAACGCTGGGCGCGTTTCAGCTTCACGCGCGGCGACATCTGCGATCCGGAAACCTGCCAGGCGCTCTGCAAAGACGTGGATTACGTGCTGCACCAGGCCGCCCTCGGCTCGGTGCCGCGCTCGCTGGAAGACCCGCTGACCACGCACGCCGCCAACAACACCGGCTTTCTCAACATGCTGGTGGCGGCACGCGACGCCAAGGTCAAACGCTTTGTCTACGCTGCGTCGAGTTCCACCTACGGCGACCATCCCGGCCTGCCCAAGGTCGAGGACGTCATCGGCAAGCCGCTGTCGCCGTACGCCGTGACCAAGCTGGTGAACGAACTGTATGCCGACGTGTTCGGCCGCTGCTACGGCATGCAATCGATCGGCCTGCGCTACTTCAACATCTTTGGCCGCCGCCAGGATCCCAACGGGGCCTACGCCGCCGTGGTGCCGAAGTGGGTGTCGAGCATGATTCACAACGAGCCGGTGTACATCAACGGCGACGGCGAAACCAGCCGCGACTTTTGTTACATCGACAACGTCATACAGGCCAACCTGCTTGCCGCCACCAGCCAGCATGCGGACGCTGCTAACCAGGTTTACAACGTGGCAGTGGGTGACCGCACCACGCTGAACCAGCTGTTTGAATCGATTCGTGTTTTGCTCGCACCGCAATTTCCTCACCTCGCCGACACCAAGCCTCACTACCGTGACTTCCGTGCCGGTGATGTGCGTCATTCGCTCGCCGACATTTCCAAGGCGCGCACGCGCCTGGGATTCGAGCCCACGCACCGCATTGGCGAGGGTTTGGCCGAAGCGATGGCCTGGTATGTTGGAGACCTGGGGTAAGACTGATAGCTGCTGTCCATGGATACGAATTTGTTGCGCCAATTTGTGCCACTCAACGCGATGTCAAACCCGGCGCTGGAAGCGCTCGCTGCCCAGGCCGAGGAAATTTCGCTGCCAATGGGGTGGGTGATTTTTCGTCAGGGAGAAGACGACCCTTGGCTTTATTTTCTGCTTGAAGGTGAAGTTCTTTGCCAGGAACCGCACAGCGCACCGCGTACATTCAAGTCTGGCAGTGAGCCGGCACGCCATGCCCTGGCCCGCACCCATCCGCGGGCTTGCAGCGCGGTTGCTGCATCTCCAGTGCGTTTGCTTCGCTTGAGCGAGCATTTGCTGGAATCATGTCTCGGCTCGGATCAGGCCGCTGCCTACGAAATTTTTGAATATGATGGCAGTGAGGATCCTGCCTGGATGATGCATATCCTGTCCAAGCCTGCTTTTCGCAATGTGCCGCCTGCCCACGCCAATGCCATGTTTGCGCGCTTTGAGCCGCTACATGGCAAGTCTGGCGACATCATCATCCAGCAGGGCGAGCATGCGGATTACTACTATCTGATTCGCTCAGGTCATGCCCAGGTTTCCAGAACCGCACCCGACGGCATATCCATGGTGCTTGCCGATCTTGGTCCTGGCGATGGTTTTGGTGAGGAGGCGCTACTGACTGGCGAGCCTCGCAATGCAAGTGTCACTTTGCGGAGCGAATGCGTGTTGATGCGCCTGTCCAAGACAGATTTTGAGGCCCTGCTGAAAGCACCGCTGGTGAAGAGTATCGATCTGGATGATGCGCGCACCATGCTGCAATCGGGTGCTCAACTGGTGGATGTTCGACTGGAAGAGGAATTTCAAGCCGGGACCTTGCGCGGCAGCCTGAACCTGCCCTTATATCTGTTGCGTTTGAAAGCCCAGTCGCTCGATCCAAAAACAAAATACATCCTCTTTTGCCAGCACGACCAACGCAGTAGTGCGGCGGCTTTTCTGCTTGCGCAGCGTGGGTTGGATACCTATGTTTTGCGCGATGGCCTTGCAGGGCTCAAGCCTGGAAGTGATAGCCACATGCTGGAGAAGCACTGAACAAGTTGGTTTGCTTTGTGGTTCGACTAGCTCACCACGAACGAAATCAACCACTTGCCGTTCTTCCTGTCGAAGGAAGCCTGTCGAAGGATTTGTTCAGCGTTTCCCTGGAGCACAGCCAGGCGTAATCCCGCCCTGTTCTTTGCCAGGGGCTGGTCCTTCCTGAAGGCCCCGTCCCCGATTTGGGCATAATGACGCCATGCCCTTTTTTATACGTCCCCTGCGCGCGCTTTTAAGTACGTTGTTGCTGGCAGGCAGCATGCTCTCGGCGCATGCTGCCGATCTGCCGGCTGCCTTCATCACTGTACTCAAACAAGCCGGCATCCCGCTTAGCCATGTGGCTGTAATGGTGCAGTCGGTGGGTGCGGCAGAGCCCGTGCTTGGCCACAACACCGAGGCGGCGATGAACCCGGCCTCGGTGATGAAACTGGTGACCAGCTTTGCAGCCTTGAATCAGTTGGGACCAGGGTATGTGTGGGCTACGGAATTGTGGGCGGACGGCACGATAGTGGATGGCGTACTGACTGGCGATCTCATCATCAAGGGAGCGGGCGACCCGACGCTGACACTGGAGCGCATGTGGTTGCTGCAGCGCGAATTACGGGCGCGTGGTGTGCAGCATCTTCGCGGCAATCTGGTGCTCGATCTGAGCCATTTCGATTTACCGGATATGGATCCGGGTGCATTCGATGGTGATCCGCTGGCGAACTACAATGCGGTGCCTGGTGCGTTAGTGGCCAATTTTAACGCCATCCCCCTGCGTCTGAAGCCAGAGGGGGAGCACGTACAGATCACGCCGGGTGTTGCCTTGCCGGGCGTAGTGCTGGATTCACAGCTGAGCCTGCAAAGCACAGAAGCCTGCAGTAACTGGAAAGATGCGGTGATCCCTTCTGTCCCTGAGGGGCAGCGCATGACCCTGGAGATCCGTGGGCGCTATGCCCGCGGTTGTGGCGAGCAAACGTTTTCGCTCAATCTGTTTGACCCTGCGACCACCTTTGATTTTATTTTTCGCGGATTGTGGGCGGAAGCAGGCGGGACGCTCAGCGGCGTGACGAGGATGGGCCAGGCGCCAGCTGCCGCGCCGTTCATGACATTCGCCTCGACACCGTTGACCGAAGCGCTTACCCGCCTCAACAAGCATTCCAATAATTTGATGACGCGTAACCTGTTTCTTACGCTGGGCGCTGAAAAATATGGCGCACCCGCAACGCTTGAGAAAGGCGCGCGTGCGGTGCGAGACGTGCTGGTTCAGCATGGTGTGTCTACCCGTAAACTGGTGCTGCAAAACGGGTCAGGCCTGTCGCGCATCGAGCGCATCAGCGCGAGTGCTTTGACTCACATGTTGCGCTCGGCCTATCGCAGTCCACTGTTTTCAGAATTTGAATCGACTCTGCCGGTTGTCGCTGTCGATGGCACGTTAAAGCGCCGGTTCAACGGCAGTGTGCTTGCGGGCAATGCCCATCTCAAGACCGGGACGCTGCGCGATGTCAGCGCCCTCGCCGGTTACGTGCATACCGTTAGCGGTGAGCGCGTCAGCTTTGTCATGCTGGTGAACCATGCTAATGCCCGTCAAAGCGAAGCAGCCCAGCGCGTGCTGCTGGAATGGGTGTATGCCGGTTATGGGCAAGAGGCTGGAACGGATCGGGAGTCCGCTGTGCAGGACGCACGCTAAACCGGGTCTGCCACGCCTGATTTATTCAGGCTGCAGCAGGTCGATCCTGAAACTGTCTTCATAGGGAGGCACATTGCATTCGATGATGTTCGAGGGGGCGACATCGAGGCGCATGCCGGTAATATCGGCGCGCACCGGCAGTTTTGTGGCGCCGCGATCCACCAGCACCACAGTCCGAATCTCGGCCGGCTGTTTGCCTGCCAGATATTCCACTGCGCGCAGCATGGAATGCCCACGATACATCACGTCATCCACGACCAGAACGGTGTGGCCGGCGAGGGCGAGCGTGGCGTGCGTCGGGTTCTCCGTCAAATGGGTTTCGGGATAGAGCAGCGTGAGATCGTCTGCGTAGCGCTTGATCTGCAGATCAAGTCGCATGCAGTTCGTGAGGCCGTAGGTTGCCTGTAGCCGCGCTTGCAGCTTGTCGGCCAGGGGCGCACCGCGTCGCAGAATGCCGACTATCGTTATCTGGGTCCGGTCCGTTAACAACCCGGCAGCCTGGCGGGCCATGTCATTGACGATGGCATCGAGCTGTTCGGTGTTGTAGAGACACGTGCGCCGGCCCCGGGTTGTGATGGTCATGGTTGTGATTGGGCGTGTCTGATTTGGAATAGATTGTCAGGTTGTTTCGGCAACCTGGTTGGCCCAGGACATCGCCTCGATTTCGGCTGCGGTCAGGTCGGCCAGCGACAGAGGCGGCGCCAATGCCAGCAGCGTGCGCGCATGGGCGAGATCGGCTTGCTCAACGCTCTCGGCCAACTGAAGCAGCGCGCCCAGTTCGCCTTCCCGCTCGAGCAGCGCCCTGGCAAGTTGCGCACCCAGATTGAGCTCGTTGACGATGTCGGCAAGCGGCTTGTCGATGATGTTGTCGATCAGTGACAGGATGCCGACCATGAAGGCCTCATCGCAATAATCAGCATTGCGCTGCAGTTTCGCAGCCAGCAGTTCCATCACCTTGCCGCGCGTCGCGGCCATCAACAGCAGGGGGCTGGGATAGGCCATGTTCCCTTGCAGGGTGAACAGCAGCAACTGCAGCCAGCGTTGCAATTGCGTGCGCCCCAGCACCATGATCGCCTGCTGAACCGAAGTCAGGTTGCGATTGACGCCGCATGCCACTGAATTGACCAGCCGCATCAGGTTGTAGGTCAGATTGGGGTGCTGCTTGAAGATGAGTTCGATCTGTGGGGTATCGGCATCGCGCAGGACCAGGCCCAGCAACTGGATGAGCGCCAACTGGCTCGGACCTGCGCGCTTGGCACTGAGCACCGAGGGCTTGGCAAAAAAGTAACCTTGAAACAGTTCGAATCCCAGGGAGTGGCAATAATCGGCCAGCTCGGCATTCTCCACTTTCTCGGCGAGCAGTTTCACCGGCCACTGTCTCAGCTGCTTCACAATTGCAGGGAGTTCGTCGTTGCGGTGCTGCATCAAGTCCACCTTGATGATGTCGACCAAGGCGAGTAGCGGGAGGTAGCTGTCGTCATAGATGAAGTCGTCCAGTGCCAGGGTAAAGCCCTTTTGCTTGAGCGCACGGCAGCGCTCGATGACGGCATCATTGACGGTAATGGTCTCGAGCAGTTCCAGTACTACCTGTGTGCTCGGCAGCAATTCCACGATGTCGGACAGCAACATGTCGGCACTGAAATTGATAAAGCCTAGTTGCGAACCCAATACGGTCTGCACGCCCATTTCACTGAATGCGTGATGAATGACGTTGGCCGTGGCCTGCATGTCGTTGGTGACTGAGGCATCGAGCGTGTCGCCGGAACGAAAAAGCAGTTCATACGCGACGATGCGCTGGTCGCGGTCGAGGATGGGCTGGCGCCCCAGGAAGATGTCCCTGGTGGTTGCCATGTCTATATGTTCAGGTCTTTCCAGAGTGCATCGACGCGCGCCTTGACGGCTGCATCCATCACAATCGGGGTTCCCCATTCGCGGGCGGTTTCACCCGGCCATTTGTTGGTGGCATCAATGCCCATCTTGCTGCCGAGCCCGGAAACGGGGCTGGCGAAATCGAGATAATCGATGGGCGTGTTTTCCACCAGCAGGGTGTCGCGCGCAGGATCGACGCGTGTGGTCAACGCCCAGATCACTTCTTTCCAGTCGCGTACGTTGACGTCGTCATCGGTGACCAGAATGAACTTGGTGTACATGAACTGCCGCAGAAAACTCCATACTCCGAACATCACGCGCTTGGCGTGGCCGGGGTAGCTCTTTTTCATGCTCACTACCGCCATGCGGTAGGAACAGCCTTCGGGCGGCAGATAGAAATCGGTGATTTCGGGAAACTGCTTTTGCAGCAGCGGCACGAAAACCTCGTTCAGCGCCACGCCGAGTATGGCCGGTTCATCGGGCGGCTTGCCGGTATAGGTGCTGTGGTAGATCGGGTCGCGCCGCATGGTCATGCGCTCGATGGTGAACACCGGAAAATGATCCTGCTCGTTGTAGTAGCCGGTGTGGTCACCGTACGGGCCTTCGAGCGCGGTTTCACCCGGGTGGATCACGCCTTCGAGCACGATCTCGGCCGACGAGGGCACCTGCAAGTCGCTGCCGAGGCATTTCACCACTTCGGTCTTGGCGCCGCGCAACAGCCCGGCGAACTGATATTCAGACAGTGAGTCCGGCACTGGGGTGACCGCGCCGAGTATCGTCGCCGGGTCGGCTCCCAGCGCCACCGCCACCGGAAACGGTTCGCCCGGATGCGCCAGCTGATGCTCGCGAAAATCGAGGGCACCGCCGCGATGCGCCAGCCAGCGCATGATCAGTTTGTTCGGCGCGATCACCTGCTGGCGATAAATGCCGAGATTCTGCCGCTTCTTGTGCGGGCCTTTGGTAACGGTCAGTCCCCAGGTGACGAGTGGGGCCACATCGCCCGGCCAGCAGTGCTGAACGGGCAGACGCGAGATGTCCACGTCCGCGCCTTCCCACACGATTTCCTGGCACGGCGCGCTGCGCACTTCCTTCGGCGCCATGTTGAGCACCTGTTTCATCACCGGCCATTTTTCCCAGGCGTCGCGCAGACCTTTGGGGGGCTCGGGCTCTTTCAGAAACGCCAGCAAATGCCCGACTTCGCGCAGCCGTGACGGGTCATCTTCACCCATCCCCAACGCCACCCGTTTAACGGTGCCGAACAGATTGGCCAGCACCGGCATGGTGTGCCCTTTCGGCTTTTCGAACAGCAGCGCCGGGCCGCCAGCCCGCAGCACGCGGTCGGCAATTTCGGTCATCTCCAGCTTGGGGTCGACCTCAACGGTGATGCGTTTGAGCTCGCCCATTTTTTCGAGTTGTGCGATGAAATCGCGCAGGTCGTGATAGATCATGAATACCGATCAGAAGCAGGTTTGGCCGTGCAGTGCGGCGGGTTGCACCATCAGTTGATGATTTCAAACAGGGTGACGACCTTGGTCACGCCTGCCGTGGTGCGTGCAATCTCGACAGTGGTGCCAGCCTCGGACTGGGTGACCAGGCCCATCAGGTACACCACGCCAGCTTCGGTTACCACTTTGATCTTGGTGCCGGGAACCTTGTCGTCGCGTAACAGACGGGTTTTCACCTTGCTGGTAATGGCAGCGTCGTTGGCATCCGATGTCAGCGAGGTCACCCCGGCGATGCTGAGTTCGTTGAACACCGTGCGAACATCGGGAATACTCTTGATCACGTCGGAGGCACGGCTGCGGGTAGTTTCGTCCGGCACTTGTCCGGTAAGCAGTACCTGGCGGTTATAACTGGTGGCCGAAATGCTGTCGGCTTTTTGTGGGAAGGCTTCGAGCAGACGGCTGAGCGCGCGAAGCTCGATTTCCTGGTCGCTGACAAATACGCCGGCGGTACGACGGTCAAGCGCGACAGCCGCGCCGGTGGCTGCGCCGCCTACGAGTGCAGTGGCGCAGCCCTGCAATTGCGACAGCGCTATTCCGATCAACGCGATTGGGATCAACTTGTTCATTCTTCGGCTCCTAATAAAATACTGTCCACCGCATCGCACAAGCAATGAATGACCAGTAGATGCACTTCCTGAATGCGCGCGGTGGATTCCGCAGGCACGCAGAGAAAGACGTCGTTATCCTGCATTTGTTCCGCCAAAGCACCACCGCGGCGGCCTGTGAGGGCAATAATGTCGATATTGCGGGCACGGGCAGCGGTTACGGCTTGCAACACGCTGGGCGAATCACCACTGGTGGAAATGGCCAGCAGAATGTCGCCGGGTTGGCCCAGCGCCTTCACTTGCCGGGCAAATACCTGATCGTACGCGTAATCATTGGCAATCGAAGTCAGGGTTGAAGGGTCGGTGGTGAGCGCAATCGCCGCGAGCCCGGGACGTTCCTGCTCGAAGCGGTTGATCATCTTGGAGGCGAAATTCTGGGCGTCCGCAGCTGAGCCACCGTTGCCGCAGGCCAATATTTTTCCACCCTGCGTCAGGCTGTGCACCATCAGGCGCGCAGCCTGTTCAATATGTGGCACCAGCGTACCGGCCGCGTCCAGCTTGGTCTGCGCCGAGGCCTGAAAATGTCCAAAAATTCTGTCGTATAAAGGCATGGCTCGCTTGGGTGCTTCAAGGGTTCGCGTGATGGATGCGCAGAATGGGCTGTGCAGGGGGCTGAGTTGACTGGCCTGGATTATCCCACATCGTCAAAGGCGTTCCTGATCCAGTCGGGCGGCGCACTGCCACTAAAAGCGACCACATCAAAGCGGCAGGGGGGTAGTGTTTTGAGCGTGGCCAGATATTGGCGGGCGGCAGCGAGCAATTTCTTTTGCTTGGCTGGCGTTACGCTGGCTGCAGCACCACCAAAGTCACTACGGCTACGCAGGCGTACTTCGACGAACACCAGTGTTGTGCTGTCCTGCATGATGAGGTCGATTTCGCCAAACCGGCAGCGCCAGTTGCGCGCAACGGGCTTCAGGCCCCGGGATTTCAGGAACGCTTCGGCACGTGATTCAGCAGTTTGCCCGAGCAGGGTTTTCAACATCTGCGACAATGTCAGGCATGAGTGATAGTCAGCATCATACCCGCCTGCCCCCCGCGCTATATATCGTTGCCACGCCGATTGGCAATCTGGGCGACATCACGCTGCGTGCGCTTGATACGCTGAAGTGTGCAGATCGTGTCGCAGCCGAAGATACGCGCGTGTCGGGGCAATTGCTCGCGCATTTCAGTATCTCCAAGCCGATGGTCTCCATACGCGAGCACAACGAACGCGAAGCCGCCGACAAGGTGATTGCGTGGATCCTCGCGGGCGAGGCGGTCGCGTATGTATCGGATGCGGGCACCCCGGCAGTGTCCGACCCCGGTGCGCGTCTTGTTTCGGCCGTGCGTTCGGCAGGGTTAACCGTCGTACCGATTCCCGGCGTGTCGGCGGTGATCACGGCTTTGTCGGCCGCTGGCGTGGAATCGGGAACCTGGCTGTTCCATGGTTTTCTGCCGCCCAAATCCGGTGCCCGTAAGGTGCAGTTGCAAACGCTCGCCGTCTTGCCCAGTGCGTTGGTGTTTTATGAGGCACCGCATCGCATCGAAGAAACGCTGGCCGACATGGCGACGGTGCTGGACGACGCGCGCGCCGTCACCCTGGCGCGTGAATTGACCAAGCGGTTCGAGACCATTGTTACCCTGCCATTGCGTGATGCGCCGGCCTGGCTGGCAGCCGACCCCAACAATGTGCGCGGCGAATTTGTCGTCATCGTGCATCCACCCGCTGCGGAAGCGGCGATAGTGGATTCCGAGGCGATGCGCGTGCTGGATGTGCTGCTGGGCGAACTGCCTCCCACGCTGGCATCCAAACTCGCATCGAAGATCACCGGACGCAGCAAGGCCGAACTCTATAAAATGAGCCTGGCACTCAAGCCACAGGATCAAAAAAACCTGGATCAAGAAGACGCATGACCGACACCCTCACCCTCACTCGCCCCGACGACTGGCACATTCATTTTCGTGATGGTGCCGCCATGCAAAACGTGTTGCCCGACACTTCGCGTGTATTTGGCCGGGCGATCGCCATGCCCAATCTCAAGCCGCCGGTCGTGACCGTGGCCGATGCGGCCGCCTACCGCACGCGATTGCTGGCTGCGGCCACAGGCACGGCTTTCGAGCCGCTGATGACGCTTTATCTCACCGACAACACCCCGCCTGATGAAATCCGCCGTGCGCGTGAAAGTGGCTTGGTGCATGCGGTGAAATATTACCCGGCGGGTGCCACCACCAATTCCGATTCAGGTGTCACTGATCTGGTCAAAGCCTATCCCGCGATCGCAGCGATGGAAGAAATCGGAATGCCACTGTTGCTGCACGGCGAAGTGATCGATTCCGATATCGATGTGTTTGATCGCGAGGCGGTATTCATTGAACGTCACCTGACCCGGCTGATTCGCGATTTCCCCAGGCTGAAAATCGTGCTGGAACATATCACCACGCGTCAGGCAGCCGAATTCGTGGCGGCTGCGCCAGCCAACGTGGCTGCGACGATTACCGTTCACCACTTGCTGTACAACCGCAATGCCATGTTCAAGGGCGGTATCCGTCCGCACCTGTACTGTCTGCCGATTCTGAAGCGCGAACTGCATCGCCAGGCATTGGTGGCCGCCGCCATCTCGGGTAGCCCCAAATTCTTTCTCGGCACCGACTCCGCGCCGCATGCGGTGGGTGCCAAGGAAACCTCATGTGGCTGCGCCGGCATTTATTCTGCGCATGCCGCGATCGAGTTGTACGCCGAAGTGTTTGATGATGCGGGTGCGCTGGACAAGCTTGAGGGCTTCGCCAGCTTTTATGGGGCAGATTTCTACGGATTGCCGCGCAATGCCGACACGATTACGCTCAAACGTGAAAGCTGGGATGTGCCGGCCAGTCTTAAATTGGGTCCGGATATGCTGGTGCCATTGCGCGCAGGAGAGGCCATTCGCTGGCGCGTCGCCGCATAAAAAAACAACAAACCGGGCCGGTGCGATATTCGGGTAGGAGAGACAAACTGTCGGGTCTAAGTCTTTTTCCCTACAATTGGAACGCTCGATGAGACGAATTTCCCCTGGCTCGACGGCTGCTCACCCCGCAAGCCGACGGTTGTCAGGATTAAAAACCAGGGCGGAAAGCCCAAAATTGATGCAATACGCCCCTGAGGGAAGGGGGCAGTGCGGAGAAACACCAATTCAGGTTAATTATGGCCACGCCGATACTCGTAGTTGACGATTCACCGATGGCGCGCAAGATGTTGATCAAGTCGCTGCCTTCAACATGGAATGTGGAGATCACCCAGGCTGTTAATGGCAAGGAAGCCCTCGATGCCTATCGAGCAGGCAAAGCCGATGTTATGTTTCTGGATCTGACCATGCCAGTCATGGATGGCTATGAAGTTCTGGAAAACCTTCAGAAGGAAGGCCTTAACAGTTTTGTGATTGTGGTCTCGGCCGACATTCAACCACTTGCCCAGGAGCGCGTGAAAAAACTGGGTGCAATGGCTTTTATCAAAAAGCCGGTCAATCCCGACCTGATTGAATCGGTGCTCAAACAATATGGGATCGCACTATGAGCACCATGCAATTGACCGAAGACCAGCGCGACGCCATGCAGGAAATTGCCAATATAGCCATGGGGCGGGCGGGTTCATTGCTTGCCGAGCTGCTGGGAAATTTCGTGAACCTTTCTGTGCCGCGTATCAAAGTGCTTGCGCTCGCGGAGGTTGCCCGCGCCATAAGGGACATGGTTGGCAGTGACATAGACGTCACTGCGGTTCGACAGTCCTTCCAGGGGTACCTGACGGGCGAAGCCCTGGTTATCTATGGTCAGGATGGCTGCAAGGAACTGGGCGACCTGATGGGTTATGACGAGGAGCTTGATCGGTCTGAAGAGACGGAACTGCTGCTTGATGTCAGCAATATCCTCGTGGGTGCGTGCCTTGGCGGAATCGTCGATCAAATCAAGAATCTGACCGAAGCGCATGGCACTGCCGAACTCGGCTTCTCCCCACCTTCCATCATGGCCGAAAGCGTGCCGGCCGATGCCCTGATCAATCCGGACAAGCTTAGCTGGACTCATGCGCTATTGGTAGAAGTCAACTTCACCCTGGAGGGGCGGAATTTTATTTCGCATCTCTGCATGCTGATGCCGGAGCATTCCATCGAGAAAATGCGCAGCATTCTCGACAGGTTTGTCGAAAGTTTTTGAGCGGCACATTACCTTGAGCGAATCCCCACAAAGCCTCAATCTTCCTGACTTCATCGTTAAGTGGGTTGATGTTGGGATATTCGTGGTCAACAAAAGGATGGAGGTCACGCTGTGGAACAGCTTCATGTGCAACCACAGCGGGTTTGCCGCGGATGCGGTCATCGGCAAAAATCTGTTTGAATGCTTTCCCGAACTCCCCAAGGCATGGCTGAGCAAAAAAATCCAGGGTGTTTTTTTACTCAAGAACTTTGCCTTCACTTCGTGGGAGCAAAGGCCCTACCTGTTCCGCTTTCCGCATAACCGCCCCATTACCGGTGGGGTCGATCACATGTACCAGAATTGCACCTTCATGCCGGTGAAGGGCGCGGCGGGTGAGGTTGATTCGGTATGCATTACCCTGTTTGACGCAACCGACATCGGTATTTCCCAGACCGAACTGAAAAAGGCAATGGAACGCCTGAGCGACAGCAGCAATCGCGATGGGCTTACCGGCATATTCAACCGCCGTTATCTCGAACAGCGGCTTTCAGCCGAGTTCGACCGCTGCCGGCGGTATCGCGACCAGTTCTCCTTTGTCATTTTCGACCTTGATCACTTCAAGAAGGTCAACGATACCCACGGGCATCTGGCCGGGGATGACGTGTTATGTATCGTGTCTCAACATATCAACAGCCTCCTGCGTTCCGTTGATGTGATGGGCCGCTATGGTGGGGAGGAATTTGGCATTATTCTTCCAGCTACCCCCATGGCGTCGGCGCTGATTCTGGCCGAAAGACTGAGACAGGCCATCGAACAGGCGCCGGTAGCCTATAAGGGAATTTCCATTCCGGTCACCGTCAGTATCGGCATTGCCGAATTCGAACCGGACGCACCCAATTATGAGCATCTTATTGAGTGCGCCGATCTCGCGCTTTACCATGGTAAGGAAAACGGACGTAACCAGGTCACGTGCTATACCCCGGAGCTGGAATCAAAAGCAGCATCCTCGTGAGGTCGTGTAAATCATTCGGGCTGTGATGAAAATTTCGTGATACGCAATGGTGCCATTGCGCGCGGGTGAGGCCATTCGCTGGCGTGTTGGTAACTAGACATAAAAAAACCGGACCTGAGTCCGGTTGAGTGAGGAGCCCTTGGATTTAAGGGGGACGTGAACGATCGGGTTCACGTCGGAAATCTGTTCCGGATGGCCGCTGGAGACCAAGGCGGAAACGATGTGGCACAACCATTTTCTTGTGGCGGGTTTCCTGGCCGAAATCACTTCGGCTCGATCATCTCTGTTTAGCAAACAAACGGGCTTAATCAAGTTAAAGCTTTATAATCCGAGAGGGAAAGTGGGTCAGACAACCGCTGCCGCGCAAGCGGGAGAGGAAAGTCCGGGCTCCATAGAGCAGGATGCTGGCTAACGGCCAGACGCCGTGAGGCGAGGAATAGGGCCACAGAGACGAGCGTATTTAGTTACGGTGAAACGCGGTAACCTCCATCCGGAGCAACACCAAATAGGCAGGCGATGAAGCGGCTCGCTGAGTCTGCGGGTAGGTGGCTGGAGCGGGTTAGTAATGACCCGCCTAGAGGAATGGTTGTCCACGACAGAACCCGGCTTATCGACCGACTTTCCCACTTCTTTTTTAATTCAATGGCTTAGAGTTTTTTCCTAAAATTATAGGCAAAAATACTCCCTAAGCGCCGGTTTTTCCAGAAACTTATCCACAACCAAAAACCACCCCTAAGTCATTGAGGCATAGGGGTTTTTTTGTGTCTTTTATCTTGACCCCCCCAAAACTATCCCCTATAGTGGGTGCAAGTGGTGAATGGTGGGAGGATGTGGGTGAATGCCCTGTCTGAGCGCCTCTAATTTCAATAATGGGGGATGCATGTTTCGGGGTGTTGCGACGGTCAGTCTGGATAGCAAGAACCGGCTTGTGGTGCCGGCGCGCTACCGCGACGCCCTTCTGGTGAATGGCGGCGGGCGCGTGGTCATCACGGCTGACCCGAGTCAATGCCTGCTGCTATACCCCTTGCCTGAGTGGGAGCCGATCGAGAAAAAACTCAACGGTTTGTCCGACTTCAATCCCCGCACCCGCAGTCTCAAACAATTGCTGGTTGGCTATGCGCACGATATGGATATGGACAGCGCGGGGCGCGTGTTGCTGCCGCCGATGCTGCGCAAATTTGCCGAGCTGGATAAAAACGTGGTGATGGTCGGCCAGGGCAGCAAGGTGGAGTTGTGGAATGAGGCGCGCTGGGAGGCGCAGGTGTCGCAGGCGCTGACTTTCAGTGATGACGAATTGCCGCCCGAACTGGAGGGATTTACGTTGTGATGGCATCCGCCCATGTGCCGGTGTTGGCACAGGAGGCGGTGGCAGCGCTGGCGATCCGGTCCGACGGCATCTATGTCGACGCTACTTTTGGTCGGGGCGGGCACAGCCGACTGATTCTGGATCGGCTGGGCGTGCAAGGCCGCTTGATCGCGCTGGACCGCGACCCTGATGCCATTCGTGCGGGTGAAGCGCTGCAGGATGAGCGCCTGACGCTGGTGCGCAGTGCTTTTTCGCGTTTGGGTGGGGTGTTGGGTGAGTTGGGCGTGACGCAGGTGGATGGGATTTTGCTGGATATCGGGGTGTCGTCGCCGCAGCTGGATGATGCAACACGTGGTTTCAGCTTTCGATTCGATGCGCCACTTGATATGCGTATGGATCCGGAGAGTGGCATGTCGGCGGCAGACTGGCTGGCGTCGGCAGCAGAGGGGGAGATCAGTGAAGTCATCCGCACCTATGGGGAAGAGCGGTTTGCTAAATCGATTGCGCGCGCGATTGTTGCGGCACGCGAAAAAGAAGCAATCCGCAGCACCGGTCAGCTGGCGAGCCTCATCGCCGCAGCGGTCAAGCGGCGCGAGCCGGGGCAGCATCCGGCGACACGGAGCTTCCAGGCTATACGGATTTATCTCAACCGCGAACTGGAAGAGCTGAGCGAAGTGCTGCCGCAATGCGTGAATGCGCTCCAGCCCGGCGGCCGACTTGCAGTCATCAGTTTTCATTCGCTGGAAGACCGGATCGTCAAACGCTTTATGCGCGGTGAAGCCATGGGCGAACAGGCGCCTGCACGCTTGCCGATCCGTGCCGACATGCTGAAGCCGGGGCGTTTGAAACTGATTGGACGTGCCCAGCATGCAAGCGATTCCGAGGTGGCGGACAACCCGCGTGCCCGTAGTGCGGTATTGCGGGTAGCCGAGCGTGCAGGTGGGCTGCAGTGAGCCGTCTCAATAGTGTTTTGGCATTGGTGCTGGTGATATGCGCGTTGGCGGTGATTCAGTCACAGCATCGCTCGCGCACCTATTTTGTGGAATTGGAACGTTTGAAAAAAGAGGCGCGTGCGCTCGACGAACAGTGGGGCCAACTGCAACTGGAGCAAAGCACCTGGGCCAACCCGGCGCGCGTGGATACGCTCGCGCGTTCGCAGCTTGGCCTGATGCCACCGCCGCAGGAGCGCATCCGGGTAGAAACTGCACGGCTTGAAACGCGGATGGCCGTACCGTGAATTACCATTCCCGCAAACTGCTCAAACTGAACCTGGCACCCTGGCGCATGGCCGCTGTGGGTGGCTTGTTGCTTTCCGGGTTTGTGCTGGTTGCCGGGCGGGCTTTTTATTTGCAGGGACTGAACACCGATTATCTGCAGGGCAAGGGTGATGCGGTGGCCAATCGCTATCTCACCCTGCCGGCGCATCGTGGCCAGGTATCTGATCGCCATGGTCAGTTGCTGGCCATCAGCACACCGGTTGAATCCTTGTGGGCGCGTCCGGCAGAGCTCAAGTTGACGCCTGCCCAGCAGACGCAGCTGGCCAAGGCACTGGATATGTCCCCCAAAATTCTGGCGAAAAAACTGGAGCGCAAAACACGTGGCGAGTTCAGCCTGCAGCGTCCGGTGACACCCGAGCAGGCAGTCAAGATTGCCGCCATGGGCGTACCCGGGCTGCATTTGCGGCGTGAATTCAGGCGTTACTACCCGGCTGGCGATGTGGCGGCGCATGTGGTGGGCTTCACCAATGTGGACGACCAAGGCCAGGAAGGGGTCGAGCGCGCGTACCAGGATTGGCTGGCCGGTCGTGAAGGCGAACGCCAGATCATGCGTGATCGTCGCGGCAACACCATCCGCGATCTGGTGCCGATCAAGACCGCGCAAATGGGCGGCAATCTGGCGCTGGCGCTGGACCTCAAGATCCAATATCTGGCGCACCGGGAACTGGCTGCCGCGATTGCCATGCACAAGGCCAAAGGCGGCAGCGTGGTCGTGCTCGACGCCAAGACCGGTGAGATTCTGGCGCTGGCGAATCAGCCTAACTTCAATCCCAATAACCGTCGCAATTACCAACCGGGTCCGATGCGCAACCGCGCGGTGATCGATACCTTCGAGCCAGGCTCGACCATCAAGCCATTTGTCGCGGCGGCGGTTTTGGAGCGTGGCTTGTTCCATCCCGACAGCGTGATCGATACGCCGCAAACCTGGTTGGTTGGAACCAAGCGGGTGCGCGACGAGCATCCCCATCCGCAAATGACGGTGAGCGAAATCATCCAGAAATCGAGCAACGTCGGCGCCGTGAAAATGGCCATGACGCTGACGCCGCAGCAATTTTGGGAAGTATTGAACCGCGCCGGCTTTGGCCAGAAGCCCGGATCGGGATTCCCCGGTGAGACTTCCGGGCGCCTGCGCGATGCCGGCAGCTGGAAGCCGGTTGAACAGGCCACGATGGCGTATGGCTACGGATTGTCGGTCAGCCTGTTGCAGTTGTCCCGCGCGTACATGGCGTTTGCCAACGATGGCGAAGTGATGCCGTTGTCCTTCCTCAAGCGCGAGCCGCAGGAGATGGTGGGCGAGCGGGTGTTTTCACCGAGTGTGGCGCGCGAAGTGCGTGCCATGATGGAAACGGTCACTCAGGAGGGGGGTACCGGCACACGTACCCGTGTGCCGGGGTATCGCGTGGCAGGCAAGACCGGCACTGCCCACAAAATCGTCAATGGGCGTTATGCACCGGATCGTTATCTGGCTTCATTTATCGGCATGGCGCCCGCATCGAACCCGCGCCTCATTATTGGCGTGGCGATCGACGAGCCGTCTGGCGGCGTGTATTACGGCGGTAGCGTGGCCGGCCCGGTGTTTGCGCAGGTCATGGCGGGTAGCTTGCGGCAGCTGGCTTTGCCACCGGATGCACCTGAAACCGCTACGCGTGTGACGCAGGGCGTACCGCCTGTGATCGCGCGTGTCGGTGGGGGGGCGTGATGGCGAAATCAGTCATCCAGCCGAGCGCTGATTTTCATGCCTCGCAAGCGCAGCAGGAATCCGTGCCTCACATACTGGAGCGGCTCGGAGTCAAGGTTGATGAACTCACCAGTGATAGCCGTAAAGCGGCAGCGGGTAGCGTGTTCGTCGCTTATCCGGGCGAGTCGCGCGATGGCCGCGACTTTATTGCGCAGGCTGTCGCGCAGCGTACCGAGGGCGTGTTGTGGGAAGCCGATCACTATCAGTGGGATCCGGCGCTGGCCACTCCCAACGCAGGCGTGATCGGGCTGAAAAATCGCATCGGCGATATTGCCGCGCACGTGTATGGCAAGCCTTCGCATGCGCTGCACATGATCGGAATTACCGGAACCAACGGCAAAACCTCCGTGGCGCATTGGGTGGCACAGGCCTTCACGCAGTTGGGGCGGAAAGCCGCCATCATCGGCACCACCGGCAACGGCTTTCCCGGCGCGCTGGTCCCCTCCCTGAATACCACACCTGACGCCATCGAGTTGCAGCAGCGTCTGGCGAGTTATCAACGGCAAGGTGCGGCCGTATGCGCAATGGAAGTGTCGTCACACGGCCTGGTTCAGGACCGCGTCAATGGCACGTCATTCAATATTGCGGTGCTGACCAACCTGTCGCGCGATCACCTCGATTATCACGGCGATATGGACAGCTATGCCCGCGCCAAGGCGCGGCTGTTTGACTGGCCAGGGCTGGAATGGCGGGTGCTGAATGTTGATGACATGTTTGGTCAGCAACTGGAACGATCGCACGATGCTTCGCGTGTTGCCGGCTACGGCTTTCAGCGGGGGGCGGTGGTGGGCGAGAAACTCGGCCTGTCACAAGCGGGCCTGCATCTAAAGGTGTGCACGGACTGGGGCCATGCCAAGATTGAAGCGCCTCTTCTGGGCCGCTTCAATGCCTCCAATCTATTGGCTGTGCTCACTACCCTGCTGGTGTCCGGTGTGAAACTGGATGACGCCTGCAAGGCGCTGGAACACATCAGTCCACCGCCAGGCCGGATGCAGACTTTTGGCGGCAACGCGCACCCGCTGGTGGTGGTGGATTATGCCCACACCCCTGATGCGCTGGAAAAAGTGCTCGCCACCCTGCGTGAAATTGTCAGCGGTGGCCGTCTTGTTTGCGTCTTTGGCTGCGGAGGCAATCGCGACAAGGGCAAGCGTTCGCTGATGGGGCAGGCTGCCGCCCGGGGCGCGGACGAAGTCTGGGTTACCAGTGATAACCCGCGTAACGAAGATCCCCGTCATATCATCGATGACATCCTGGCTGGAACCCGTGGCGCCAAACCGGATCACCCGCTGCACGTCGAAGTGGATCGTGCGCGCGCCATTTTCGAAGCTATTGGTGGCGCACAGCATGGCGATGTGGTGCTGATCGCAGGCAAGGGCCATGAGGATTACCAGGAAATCGCCGGGGAACGCTTGCCATTTTCCGATGTATCCGTCGCGCAAAAAGCACTGGAGGCATGGACATGATGCGCCTTGCGGAAGCGGCGGCCATGTTGGGCGTTCCCTGCAATGGCGCGGATGCCGACGTGCTGCGCGTCTCCACCGACAGCCGCAGCATCCAGCCGGGTGACCTGTTTATTGCGTTGCGCGGTGAAAAATTCGATGGCGGCAACTATGCTGCGCAGGCCTTGAAGCAGGGCGCGGTCGGCGTTGTGCTAGACCGTACCCAGGCGCCCGATATTGCGACCACCATCCGCGTTGACGATACCCGCCTCGCATTGGGCAAGCTGGCCGCCGCCTGGCGGAGCCGTTTCAATTTGCCGGTGGTGGCGATCACCGGCAGCAATGGCAAAACCACGGTGAAGGAAATGCTGGCGGCGATCCTGCGGGTGGAAGCGGGACCCGAGTCGGCCGTGCTTCACACCGAAGGCAACCTCAACAATGACATCGGCTTGCCATTGATGTTGCTGCGGCTGCGTGAGACGCACCGGTTTGCCGTGCTGGAAATGGGCATGAATCACGTGGGCGAGATTGATTATCTGACGCGGTTGGCGTGTCCGGATGTGGCCGTGATCAACAATGCGCTGACTGCGCATATCGGATTTCTGGGTTCGGTTGAAAACATTGCGCGCGCCAAGGGTGAAATTTTCAACGGCCTGTCGGACGCGGGCATCGCCGTATTCAATGCCGACGACGCCCATGCCTGGATGTGGCGCGAAGCCAATGTCCGGCACAGCGTGATCGATTTTGGCTTGGCACCAACGGCAACGGTTCACGGGCACTATCAGCCGACCGATTTTGGTGCGGTGCTGTCCCTTGTCCTGCCTGGCGTCACCCTTGAAATCAACTTGCAGGTGCCGGGCGCGCATAACGTGATGAACGCGCTTGCAGCGGCAACAGCCGCTTTTGCGCTCGACGTCAGCCATCGCAGCATTGTTGCGGGCCTGTCCGGCTTCACCGGGATCAAGGGCCGCCTGCAAAAGAAACCGGCCCTGCATGGCAGCACCTTTATCGATGACACCTACAACGCCAATCCCGATTCGGTTAAAGCGGCACTGGCGGTGCTGGCGCAGCAACCGGGCAAGAAAATTCTGGTGCTGGGTGATATGGGAGAGCTGGGTACGGATGCCGCGGCCATGCATGCACAAACCGGACTTGCCGCGCGTGCCGCCGGGGTGGACAGGCTCCTGGCGCTAGGCGAATTGACGCAGGAAACCGTCGGCGCATTCGGGGCAGGGGCGATGCATTTCGAACGCATCCAGGAACTGCTCGCCGAACTTGAAAATGAACTCACGGCCGATACCACCGTGCTGGTGAAGGGCTCACGCTTCATGCAGATGGAACGCGTGGTGCAAAGTTTTATGGAAACTCCCGTCGGCCAGGCGGCCGGGGAATTGATGCCTCCAGCGGGGGCGCAGGGACACTGACATGCTGCTTTGGTTATTTCAACAACTCGGCCAGGACATTCGCGCCTTCAACGTCTTTAATTATCTGACGTTGCGCGCCGTGCTGGCTGCGCTCACCGCACTGACGATTTCCTTCATCGTCGGTCCGGCGGTGATCCGCAAGCTTGCCGCCCTGAAAATCGGCCAGTCGGTACGTAACGATGGCCCGCAAACGCACCTGATCAAGGCCGGGACGCCGACCATGGGCGGCGCGCTGATTCTGGTGTCGGTGGCCATTACCACGTTGCTGTGGGCTGATCTGCGGAACGATTACGTTTGGGTGGCTCTGTTTACGCTGCTGGGTTTTGGTGTCATCGGCTGGGTGGATGACTGGCGCAAGGTGGTGGAAAAAAACTCGCGTGGCCTGCCCTCGCGCTGGAAATATTTCTGGCAGTCGGTCGTGGGTCTGCTGGTCGCCGGCTATCTGTGGCAAACCGCGGCCTTGCCGGCGCAGACCGAACTCATCATTCCTTTCCTCAAGCATGCGACGCTGTCGCTGTCGGCGGTGGGTTTTATCGCGTTGACCTATTTCGTCATCGTGGGTTCGAGCAACGCCGTCAACCTGACCGATGGCCTGGATGGCCTGGCCATCCTGCCGACCGTGATGGTGGCGGCGGCCCTGGCGATTTTTGCCTACGTCGCGGGTAATGCGGTGTTCTCCAAATACCTTGGCGTGCCCTTCATTCCGGGCGCGGGTGAACTGGCCGTGTTTTGTGCGGCCATGGCCGGCGCCGGACTTGCCTTCCTGTGGTTCAACGCCTATCCGGCAGAGGTCTTCATGGGAGACGTAGGGGCGCTGGCACTCGGCGCCGCGCTGGGTGTGGTTGCCGTGATCGTGCGTCAGGAAATCATCCTGTTCATCATGTGCGGCGTGTTTGTGGTGGAAACCCTGTCGGTGATGGTGCAGGTGGCTTCGTTCAAGCTCACGGGCAAGCGCGTATTCCGCATGGCACCGATTCATCACCACTATGAACTCAAGGGCTGGAAAGAGAATCAGGTGGTGGTGCGTTTCTGGATCATCAGCATGATGCTGGTGCTGATTGGTTTGTCGAGCCTGAAACTCAGATGAACTACGACAGCCTGAATCTTTCCGGCAAAAACGTCCTGGTCCTCGGTCTGGGCGACACCGGCCTGTCGTGTGTACGTTGGCTGGATGCGCGTGGCGCGAAGGTGAGCGTGGCGGATAGCCGCGCCGCGCCGCCGCACGCGGAGCGTCTGGCTGAATGGCTGCCACAGGTGTCGCTGCATACCGGCCCGTTCGACGACGCGTTGCTGCAGTCGGCAGAACTGCTTGTCATCAGCCCCGGCGTGCCGCTTTCCGAGCCGGCCGTCGAGCGGGCCATCGCCGCAGGCGTCGAAGTGCTCGGCGACGTTGAACTGTTTGCGCGCGCTATCCAGGCGCTGAATGTCCAGCGTGCGAATGCGCCGGATGACACACATCCCATCCGGGTCATCGCCATCACCGGCAGCAATGGCAAGAGCACGGTCACTGCGATGTGCGGTGACATGTGCCGCATGGCGGGTCTGGCAACCTGCGTGGCAGGCAATATTGGCCTGCCTGTGCTCGATGCACTGTATGAGGTCGAACAGGGCATCTCCCCTGTACCTGACGTGTGGGTGCTCGAGCTGTCCAGCTTCCAGCTGGAAACCACGACGCATCTCAACGCCACCGCTGCTGCCGTGCTCAACCTGTCGGAAGATCATATGGATCGCTATGCCGACATGGCTGCCTATGCTGCAGCCAAGGCGCGGATTTTTAATGGTGTCGGTGTGCAAGTGGTGAATCGTGACGACCCGCGCACGATGGCCATGATCCTGCCAGGACGGCAAGTGGTCAGCTTTGGCCTGGATCGCTGCCCGCGCGACCAGAATTTTGGCCTGTGCGAGGACGAGCTGTGTCTGGGCAGCGACATGCTGATGCCGCAATCCGAGTTACCCGTAGCGGGTTTGCATAATGCCGCCAATGCGCTGGCAGCCCTGGCGCTGACCCGTGCACTGGACTTGCCGATGGACGAACTGCTGCGCGGATTGCTGCATTTCAAGGGCTTGCCGCACCGGGTCGAGAAAATTGCCGAGATCGAAGGCGTTACCTATTACGACGATTCCAAGGGTACCAATGTGGGCGCTACCGAGGCCGCGCTTTACGGCATGGGCAAGCGTCACGCGGTGGTGATCCTGGGTGGGGATGGCAAAGGCCAGGATTTCAGCCCGCTCAAGGCGGCGGTCGAGGCCAATGCGCGCGCTGTGCTGCTGATCGGACGCGACGCGCCCCTGATCGCAGCGGCCATCGAGGGATGCAAGGTGGAAACGGTGATGGTCGGCAGCCTGGCCGAAGCCGTCGAGCAGGCCCAGCGGCTGGCCCACCCCGGCGACGCTGTGCTGTTGTCCCCAGCGTGCGCCAGCTTCGATATGTTCCGAAACTACACTCACCGTGCCGAAGTCTTTATTGCGGCCGTCAACAAGCTGGCTGCAGAAAGGGGCGCAACCTGATGCTGTACGCTGCGCGCGCGCCCAAACCCAGTTCCGAGCTTGATTTCAGCCTGATGTGGCTGTCCGTCGGCTTGCTGGCGATTGGGTGGGTGATGGTTTATTCGGCGTCCATTGCGATTGCCGAGGCGGCTAAATACACCGGTGGCAATGGTGAATATTATTTGCTGCGTCAGGGCATTTTCATCGTGCTTGGCGCCATGGTCGGCGTGGGTGCCTTCCAGATCCCGACCAAGGTCTGGCAACAGGCGGCACCGTATCTGTTTCTGGCAGGGCTGTTGCTTTTGCTGGTGGTGCTTATTCCGGGAATCGGACGCGAAGTAAACGGCAGCCGCCGCTGGATTCCGCTCGGCTTTGCCAACCTGCAGCCTTCCGAGCTGATGAAGTTTCTGGCGGTGCTCTACGCCGCCGACTACACCACGCGCAAGGCTGCCTTTATGCATGACTTCAAGAAAGGCTTTCTGCCGATGGCCGGCGTGATGATGCTGGCCGGTGCCCTGCTGCTGCGCGAGCCGGATTTTGGGGCCTTTGTGGTCATCATTTCCATCGCCATGGGCATCCTGTTTCTGGGCGGGCTGAACTGGAAGGTGTTTGCGGGACTGGTGGTGGTGCTGCTGATCGGGTTTGTGCTGCTGATTCTGACCTCGCCGTACCGTCTGCAGCGCGTGCTCGGATTCATGGATCCGTTCGCCGACCCCTACGGCAAGGGCTATCAACTGTCGCACGCCCTGATTGCTTTTGGCCGCGGTGAATGGCTGGGTCTGGGCCTGGGTGGCAGTGTCGAGAAATTGTTCTATCTGCCCGAGGCTCATACCGATTTTCTGCTGTCGGTCATTGCCGAAGAATTCGGCTTTGTCGGCGTGCTGTTCGTGGTCGGGCTGTTTGCCTGGCTCATCGTCAAAGCTTTCCTGATCGGCCATCGTGCCGCCCAGCTTGAACGCAATTATTGCGCGCTGGTCGCACAGGGCATCGGTATCTGGCTTGGCGTGCAGGCGCTCATCAATATGGGGGTGAACGTCGGCCTGCTGCCGACCAAAGGACTCACCCTGCCCTTCCTGTCGTTCGGTGGCAGCGGCATCGTCGCCAACTGCCTGGCCATCGCGGTGCTGCTGCGCATCGACTGGGAGCACCGGCAGATGATGCGGGGG
The DNA here is from genome assembly GCA_031426895.1 of Thiobacillus sp. Taxonomy (GTDB): domain Bacteria; phylum Pseudomonadota; class Gammaproteobacteria; order Burkholderiales; family Thiobacillaceae; genus Thiobacillus. Next base: position 37,425 of record JASJPE010000013.1, read on the forward strand.
AAGACTTTCTGATGATGAATTTGAACCGCATCATCTCCCCCACCCCATCCCTGATGGAACTACTAAGCAATCGCCTAAGCCCGCAAGCGGGCAAGTCGCTGCTTATCCCCCGCTTGCGGGAGAGGGGGCAAGCGATGGGCTGCGCCCGCCCAAACCGATTCACGATGCGGGGGAAAACATTTTGAGGGCCGCCGCATACGATTCCACACACGCGACAGCGCGTAGTAGATCGGAGTCCTTTAGGGCGAACCGCACTCTGATGGTGATGGCCGGTGGAACCGGTGGTCATGTTTATCCCGCGCTTGCGGTGGCCGATGCCCTGCGCGCACGCGGTTGGGATGTGTTCTGGCTCGGCACGCGCGCCGGGCTGGAAGCGCGCGTGGTGCCGCAAGCAGGCATCGACATGGTGTGGGTGTCGATGGGCGGCATGCGCGGCAAGGGCTTGTTGAAAAAGCTGATGCTGCCACTGATGCTGCTGATTGCCTTTTACCAGAGCTTGCTCGCGATTTTGCAACGCCGGCCCGATGTGGTGCTGGGCATGGGCGGCTACACCGCTTTTCCCGGCGGCATGATGGCAAGCCTGTTTAACAAGCCGCTGGTTATCCACGAACAGAACTCGGTCGGCGGCCTGACCAACCGGGTGCTGGCCTGCCTCGCCAATCGTGTGCTGACGGCATTCCCGCAAGCCTTCCACGGTGAGAAAGACAAGCCCATCCCGTGTCGCCGCGTGACCACTGAATGGGTGGGCAACCCGGTGCGGACCGATATTGCTGGCGTGGGCAAGGCGTCGCACAGTGGCCCGCTGCGTTTGCTGGTGGTCGGCGGCAGCCTGGGCGCATCGGCGCTGAATGATCTGATCCCCAAAGCACTGGCCTTGCTGCCGGTTGAACAGCGTCCGCAGGTGGTGCACCAGTCGGGTCGTCAACACCTCGATATCCTGCGTGCCAATTACGCTGCCGCCGGGGTCGAGGCGGAGGTGCGTGATTACATTGAAGACATGGCGGCGGCCTACCAGGCGTGCGACTTTGCCATCTGCCGTGCGGGTGCAATGACCGTGGCCGAGCTGGCATGTGCCGGCGTCCCCGCTGTGCTGGTGCCTTTTCCGTTTGCCGTAGATGACCATCAGACCGGCAATGCCGAATTTCTCAGCACAGCCGGCGCAGCCTGGCTGATGCAACAAAAAGACCTGACCGCAGACAAATTGGCCGCGCTGATTGGCGGGCTGGATCGCGCCACACTCGCGGCCATGTCTGACAAAGCTCTGGCGTTGGCCAAGCCCGATGCGACCCGGCAGGTTGCGGATATTTGTGAGGCCCTGGCCCAATGAAACACGCTGTCAAACACATCCACTTCATCGGCATGGTCGGCCCGAACAGAGAGCAGGGTTCCCGCTTGCGGGATGCGACCGGCCGTGAGGATCGCCAGATGCCGATGTTGAACTTGGCCAAGGGTGGGGGGCGGTGATGAAACACGCTGTCAAACATATTCACTTCATCGGCATCGGCGGCGTTGGCATGTGCGGTATCGCGGAAGTGCTGTTGAATCTGGGCTATGCCGTGTCCGGGTCGGACCTTGCCGACAACGCTGTCACGCAGCGGCTGACGCGTCTGGGTGCACGCATCCAGCGGGGCCATGCTGCCGAGAATATCAATGGCGCCGATGCCGTGGTGGTGTCGACCGCAGTGCAGGAAGACAACCCCGAGCTGGTTGCGGCCCGTGACAGGAAAATACCCATCGTGCCGCGCGCGCTGATGCTGGCCGAGTTGATGCGCCTGCAGCAGGGGATTGCGGTGGCCGGTACGCATGGCAAGACCACGACGACCAGCCTGGTTGCCAGCATACTCGGTGAAGCGGGCATGGACCCGACCTATGTCATCGGCGGAAAATTGACTGCGGCAGGCACCAATGCACGACTCGGCAAAGGTGATTTCCTGGTGGCCGAGGCAGACGAATCGGATGCGTCTTTCCTCTATCTCACACCGGTGATTGCGATCGTCACCAACATTGACGCCGATCACATGGATACCTATGGCCATGACTTCGAGCGTTTGAAACAGGCCTTCGTCGACTTCTGCCAGCGCCTGCCTTTCTATGGCATGGCCGTGCTGTGTGTTGACGATCCGAATGTGCGTGAAATCATTCCGCGCATCACCAAGCCGATCACCACCTATGGTTTCGATGAATCGGCGCAGGTTCGTGCAGTCAATGCCCGCTTCGAAGCGGGCCAGATGCGTTTCACCGTCAAGCGCGAAGGCATGGCGGATCTCGATATCGTGCTGAATCACCCCGGCATGCACAACGTGCTGAATGCCTTGTCAGCCATTGCTGTCGCGACCGAAGTCGATGCCAGTGATGCTGCCATCGTCAAAGCGCTGGCCGAGTTTCACGGTGTCGGCCGGCGATTCCAGATCTACGGCGAGTTTCCTGCCAAGGATGGGGGTCACTATTGTCTGGTTGACGACTATGGCCATCATCCAGTGGAAATGGCTGCCACGCTGGCCGCCGCGCGTGGCGCCTTTCCCGGACGACGTCTGGTGCTGGTCTTTCAGCCGCACCGCTACACCCGTACGCGCGACTGCTTCGAGGACTTTGTGAAAGTGCTGTCAGAAACCGACGTGCTGGTGCTGACCGAGGTGTATCCCGCAGGCGAGGCGCCCATCGTGGCAGCGGATGGGCGTGCGCTCGCGCGTGCTGTTCGGGTCGCTGGCCGGGTTGAGCCCGTGTTTGTGGAAAATGTTGCCGACATACACGCAGTACTGAATGATTTGACCCAGGCTGGCGATGTGGTGCTGGTGATGGGCGCGGGCAGCATCGGGCAAGTGGCACCGGCTTTGGGGACACACGATTCCACAGGTGCTGTAGCGCCTGGTGGATCGGAGCCCCCTTTGGGGGCTGACCATGCGGCATGACTACCGCATGAGCGAGATGGACCTGGGCGGCGGCGGCGCACCAGTGCTGCGCGGCCAGTTTCTCTATAACGAGCCGATGAAAAAGCACGTGTCCTGGCGTGCGGGCGGCGCGGCACAACGCGTCTACATTCCCGCCGATCTGGAAGACCTGACCTGGCTGGTGCGCTCGGTGCCTGCGCATCAGGACATTCACATGATGGGCCTGGGCAGCAATCTGCTGGTGCGCGATGGTGGGGTCACCGGCGTGGTGATCCTGCTGCACGGTGTATTGAAGAAGTTGGCAATCGAGGGCCGCACGCAAGGATTGCCGCCTGCCCCGACCGACATCGATACCGCACTGGTGTTTGCCCAGGCAGGGGTCGCTTCACCCAAGCTGGCGCGTTTTGCTGCGACCCATAATCTGGTGGGCGGCGAGTTCTGGGCCGGGATTCCTGGCACGGTTGGTGGCGCCATCGCAATGAACGCCGGCTGCTACGGCAGTGAAACCTGGGACAGGCTGGTACAGGTTCAGACGCTGGATCGTCAGGGCCAGATCAACGAGCGCTTGCCGTATGAATACGTCACGGGCTACCGGCATGTCGCGCTGAAGCAGGCACAACAGGAATGGTTTATCGGCGGCTGGTTCCGGCTTGCTTGCGGTGATGGCGTGGCCTCGCGTGAAGCGATCAAGGATCTGCTGAAAAAGCGTATCGCGTCCCAGCCCCTGAGTCTGCCGAATGCCGGCTCGGTGTTCCGCAATCCGCCCGGCGATTTTGCGGCCCGGTTGATCGAGATCTGCGGGCTTAAGGGATTTCGCATCGGTGATGCACAGGTATCCGAAAAGCACGCCAACTTCATCGTCAATCTGGGCAAAGCCACGGCAACCGATATCGAACGGCTGATCGAACATGTGGAAGACAGCGTGGAAGTGCGTACCAATGTACGGCTGATCCGCGAAGTACGGATTATTGGAGAGCGTCAGTGAGTGTGATTGAGTCGGCGAAACGTTTTGGCAAGGTCGCCGTGATGCTGGGAGGCACCTCGGCCGAGCGGCCGGTATCCCTGAATAGCGGCGCGGCCGTGCTGGCCGCGCTCACCCGGCAGGGCGTGGATGCGCATGCATTCGACCCGGCCACACGCAATCTCGGTGATTTGATTACCGGTGAGTACGATCGTGTATTCATCGCGCTGCACGGCCGCTACGGTGAAGACGGCTGCATGCAGGGTGCGCTCGAATTGCTGGACATTCCCTATACCGGGAGCGGAGTGATGGCATCGGCCATCGGCATGGATAAATGGCGCACCAAATTATTGTGGCGTGCCGCTGGCTTGCCCACCGCAGACTGGGAAATTCTCACCGCCGCAAGTGATTTTGCTGCGGTGGAAAAGAAGCTCGGTCTGCCCATTTTTGTGAAGCCTGCACGTGAAGGCTCCAGTATCGGCATGAGCAAGGTGACCGTGCATGGCACGCTGAAGGCCGCGTATGACATGGCTGCCGAGCATGATTCGCTGGTGCTGGCAGAGAAATTCATTGATGGCGCTGAATTCACGGTCGGCATTCTGGGCGATACCGCGTTGCCGCTGATCCGTTTGCAGCCGCCGCAGGACAAAGCGTTCTACGACTTCGAAGCCAAATATATAAGCAACGACACCGAGTATCACTGCCCGGCTGGTTTGCTCGACTCCCAGGAAATGGCGTTTCGCCAACTGGCTTTGGACGCATTTCGCCTGCTCGGCGGCCGCGGCTGGGGCCGGGTCGACGTGATGCTCGACAGCCTGGGCAACCCGTACTTGCTGGAAGCAAACACCTCACCCGGCATGACCGACCATAGCCTGGTGCCGATGGCGGCACGCGTGGCCGGGCTGGATTTCGATGCGCTGTGCATGAAAATTCTGGAGCAGACGCTGGCATGAGTATGTCGCCTGAACTCGCTGCCCATCCCTTGTGTCAGCTCGCGCGCGCGCTGACCTGGGGCGCGCTCGGCCTGCTGACCTATGGCGGAATAAGCTGGCTGGCGGCGCAGCCGTGGTTTGCCCTGCATACCCTGGAAGTGAAGACGCCCACTACCCATGTGACCGAAGCGCAAATCCGGCTGGTGGCCGAGCGCCGGGTGCGGGGTACGTTCTTCACCGTGGATATGGAGAGCGTGCGCAACAGCCTGGAAAAATTGCCCTGGGTGCGAGAGGCGCGGGTAGAACGTCGCTGGCCCGATACCCTGGTGGTATCACTGGCTGAACATGTGCCGCTGGCGCGCTGGAATGACCATGCGCTGATCAGTGATGCGGGCGAAGTGTTCGTGGCAGCGGTGAACCAGCCTCTGCCGTGTCTGTTTGGTCCCGATGGCAGCAGTACAGAAGTGATCACCGCCTATCGTCATCATCAAGCCGCACTTGCTCAACTGGGGATGACCATCAGCGAGCTGCGCCTGTCGCCGCGTCATGCCTGGCGCATCCGGCTGGACAACGGCATGCAGATTGCACTGGGCCGCGAGCAGGCCGATGTGCGACTGGCGCGTTTCGTGGCCCTGTATCCACGCCTGTTTGCCGAGCAGGTTGTGACTGGCTCTTCCACCCCTTCAGCAGGTGCGCCGAGCGATCTGCCTGCTGCCTCGATTGCGCCCGCCGCCCAAATGACGCCTGACACGGTTGATTTGCGCTACCCCGACGGTTTTGCCGTGCGGATGCCGAACGGCGCTTCCCCCTTTAAACCGAGTGCTACATGAGTAAACAAAGAGACCCTAAAAACCTGGTTGTCGGCCTCGATATTGGCACCTCCAAGATCGTCTGCATCGTTGCTGAAATCAACGACGAGGGCGTACTGGACATTATTGGCATGGGCACAAGTCCCTCGCGCGGTTTGCGGCGTGGCGTGGTGGTCAACATCGAGGCCACCGTCAATGCCATCCAGCGCGCGCTGGAAGAAGCCGAGCTGATGGCCGACTGCAAGATCCGCGAGGTCTACACCGGCATTGCGGGCAGCCACATCAAGAGCTTCAACTCGCACGGCATGTTCGCCATCAAGGACAAGGAAATCAGCCAGATGGATGTCGACCGCGTGGTGGAGACCGCACGCGCGGTCAACATCCCGACCGACCAGCAAATTCTGCACACCATTCCGCAGGAATTCATCGTCGACGGCCAGGAAGATGTGCGTGACCCGCTTGGCATGAGCGCGGTGCGACTCGAAGTGAAGGTGCACATCGTTACCGGTGCGGTGTCGGCCGCGCAGAACATCATCAAGTGCGTGCGTCGTTGCGGGCTGGAAGTGGCTGATCTGGTGCTGCAGCCGCTGGCTTCGGCGATGGCGGTGCTGACCGAAGACGAGCGCGAACTGGGTGTGTGTCTGGTCGATATCGGCGGCGGCACTACCGACATCGCCGTGTTCACCAACGGTGCGATTCGCCATACCGCCGTTATTCCGGTGGCAGGCGACCAGGTTAACAACGATATCGCCGTGGCCTTGCGTACTCCGCCCAAGGAAGCCGAGGACATCAAGGTGCGCTATGGCTGCGCGCTGCGTCAGCTGGCCGACGCGCGCGACATGATCGAAGTGCCCGGCATTGGTGACCGTCCGCCGCGCACGCTCTCCAGGCAAACACTGGCCGAATTCATCGAGCCGCGCATGGAAGAACTGTATTCACTGGTGCAGGCCGAATTGCGCCGCAGCGGCTTCGAAGAACTGCTGTCGTCCGGCATCGTCATCACCGGCGGATCGGCAGGCATGCAGGGCATGGTCGAACTCGGCGAGGAAGTGTTCCACATGCCGGTGCGCATGGGCTGGCCGCGTTACGAAGGCGGGCTGGCCGAAGTGATGCATAACCCGCGCTATGCCACCTGCATGGGCTTGCTGATGGCCGGGCTGGAATCGCGCGGACGCGATGCCCCCAAGCTGACGGGCAATAGCTTCAAGGACATTCTTGAGCGGATGAAAAGCTGGTTCAAGGGGAATTTCTGACGTGCCCACGGGATAGCGCAGGCGACGTCGAAACAGGATTTGGTGGTTGTGCCGGATGCATCAGACCCATCCCGGCAAACACGCCAAAGGATTTTTGAGTGTGGTTTTTGATTGAGTAAAAAGAGGAGAGCAACATGTTTGAACTGATGGATGTAGACACCCAGGATGCAGTGATCAAGGTGATTGGTGTGGGCGGTTGCGGCGGCAATGCTGTTGACCACATGATCACGTCGGGCTTGAGCGGCGTGGAGTTCATCGCCATCAACACCGACGCACAAGCCTTGAATCGCAACCAGGCCAAGATGCAGCTGCAGCTTGGCAATGGCGTGACCAAGGGCCTGGGCGCAGGCGCGAATCCGGATATTGGCCGCGAAGCCGCACTGGAAGACCGCGAGCGCATCGCCGAATTGATCGACGGCGCAGACATGTTGTTCATCACTGCCGGCATGGGCGGTGGTACCGGCACTGGCGCTGCGCCTGTGGTGGCTGAAGTTGCCAAGGAACTCGGCATCCTCACCGTGGCCGTTGTCACCAAACCCTTCATGTTCGAAGGCAAGCGCGTGCGCGCCGCTAACGCGGGCATAGAGGCGCTATCGAAACACGTCGACTCGCTCATCATTATCCCCAACGAAAAGTTGATGCAGGTACTGGGCGATGATGTCTCGATGCTTGATGCCTTCAAGGCCGCCAACAACGTGCTGCATGGCGCCGTCGGTGGCATCGCCGAAGTCATCAACTGCCCCGGTCTGGTCAACGTCGACTTTGCCGACGTGCGCACCGTGATGAGCGAAATGGGCATGGCCATGATGGGTTCGGCCCAGGCCAGTGGCGAAAACCGCGCCCGTATCGCAGCCGAAGAAGCCGTCGCCAGCCCCTTGCTGGAAGACGTGAATCTGGCCGGTGCACGCGGCGTGCTGGTCAACATTACCGCCTCCTCCACCGTGAAGATGCGTGAAATCCACGAAGTGATGAACACCATCAAAGCGTTCACCGCAGAAGAAGCGACCGTTATCGTCGGCCAGGTGCTCGACGACAGCATGGGGGAGTTTCTGCGTGTCACCATGGTGGCCACCGGTCTGGGCAGCCCCGTTGCCCGCCAGCAGCCCAAGCCGATGCAGATTATCCGCACCGGTACCGACGATGCGCCGATGATGATGGGCGACAGCGAAGAGCTGCCGAGCGTGATGACCACCCGTCGTTCACGCACCATCCAGGCGATGACCGATTCCGGCATCGACACCCTGGATATTCCGGCATTCCTGCGTCGCCAAGCCGACTAAGTGTCGTCGGGACAGATGGCGCATGAGCGCACTCCGGTCAATGACCGGAGTGCGCTCATGGCTACTCGCCCCGTAGCCGGTTAAAATGCCGGGATGATCAAGCAACGCACTCTTAAGACTCCGGTCCGCGCCGCTGGCGTGGGCCTGCACTCAGGCGTCAAGGTCGAGATGACCCTGCGCCCGGCTGCGCCCAACCTCGGCATCGTGTTTCGCCGGATGGACCTCGATCCGCCCGCTGAACTCACCGCCGATCCCTATCTGGTTACTGACACCCGGCTGTGCTCGATGCTCGAGTCCGGCGCCGCCAAAGTCTCCACCGTCGAGCATCTGATGTCCGCGCTTGCGGGCCTCGGTATCGACAACCTGCTGGTCGATCTCACCGGCCCCGAAATTCCCATCATGGACGGTTCCTCGGCGCCGTTCGTGTTTTTGCTGCAATCGGCCGGCATCGTCGAGCAGGATGCGCCCAAGCAATACGTGCGCATTACCCGGCCGATCGAAGTGCGCGATGGCGACAAATGGGCGCGCTTCATCCCGCACAATGGTTTCAAGGTCGAATTCACCATCGACTTCAAACACCCCGTGTTCGACAAGAGTGGTAAAAGCGTCAGCATCGATTTCGCTGACACCGCTTATACCAAGGAAGTTTCACGCGCCCGCACCTTCGGCTTCATGCACGAGGTCGAATACCTGCGCAATCAGGGCCTCGCTCTGGGTGGTTCGCTCGACAACGCCATCGTCATGGACGAATACCGCGTGCTGAACCAGGATGGCCTGCGCTACGACGACGAGTTCGTCAAACACAAGGTGCTCGACGCCATCGGCGACCTGTACCTGCTGGGACACCCCATCATCGGCGCCTTCGAAGCCTATAAATCCGGCCACGCGTTGAACAACGCGTTGCTGCGCGAACTGCTGCAGCATCAGGAATCCTGGGAACTCGTCAGCTTCGAACACAACGAAGACGTTCCCCCCGCCTTTCTGCGCCTGCACCCCCTCACCGCCTGATGATCGCCATACGCCTGATGATCGTCGCCCTGCTCATCGCGGTGGCGGCGCTCGGGCTGGCGTGGCTGTTCACCGGCAACCGGAAATACCTGGGCTATGTCGGCCGCGTGCTGCGCTTCGCAGTGGTCGTCGGGCTGATTACGGCGTTGCTGTACGTGGTGGAGCGGGTAGTGCTGCGGTGAGAAACCACACGAGATTTATCCGTGAATTTTTAGGCTTGGCTAAATCGATACGGCTGAGATAACTAATTGTTTAAGAAGGAAATCAGAAATGGTTGTCCGATTTAGGCGGCACCAACCCCGGCAGATCACGCTGCCTAAATTACGTTATGTGGCAAACAATGGACGCTGAGTCATTCAAAAAGGCCGTAAGTCCGCTCTTGAAGGCACATGGATTCAAGAAGTCCAGTGCAACCTGGAGAAAAGATCAAGGCGAAAGTATCGCGGTATTCAACGTCCAGAAGTCGCAGTGGGGCGGCGGCACCTACTACGTCAATATTGGCACCTACTTTCGTGAGCTAGCCGCCAATCCATCCCCAACCGAAAACGAGTGTCATGTACAGGTGAGACTTGAGATTGAAGATCCAACGGCAATAGTGGCCGCAGCGATCGAATGGTTCCAAGCAAGGGCGAGGTTGCAAAGCGCGGTGTCGCTAGCAGAATCAGACTCAAAGAAGGGGTTAGTGTTTAAGGAACTGCGCCATGCGATTGCCACATAACCCTACGCTCAAGCGGGACTGTAACCTTCCCCCAAATTAGTTGACACCTCCATCTAACCGATTGGAGGTGCACCAT
>JASJPE010000014.1:0-96914 GCA_031426895.1 Thiobacillus sp.
CGGTGATCGAGCAGAAGGTGCAGCCGCCGAAGCAGCCGCGCATGATGTTGATCGAAAAACGGATCATCTCCCACGCCGGAATTTTGGCGTCGCCATAGCTCGGATGCGGCGCGCGTGCATAGGGCCTGTCGTAGACCGCGTCCATGTCGGGTGTGGACAGAGGGATCGGTGGCGGATTCAGCCAGACATCGCGTTCGCCGTGCGCCTGCCGCATGGCGCGGGCATTGCCGGGGTTGGATTCGAGGTGGAACACGCGCGAGGCGTGGGCGTAGAACGACGGGTTGTTCTTCACCTGGTCGTAATCGGGCAGGCGGATCACGGTGCGTTCGCGCTCGGCCTGTCTGGCGGCCAGGCGCTCGGCCTTGGGCACGATGCGGACGGGTGCAGACCCTTCGGGCATTTGCGGCGATGGGGCGCTGGGCGTCATCGCATAAGGGTCGACATGCGCATCGATGGCGCCGGGGATGTCGAGCTCGGTCGACATCACTTCGATCCAGTTGGCTTCCGGTTTCCAGTCGCGGTTCACCATGAAGGCGGTGCCGCGCACGTCGCGAATGTCAGCGATGTTTTCGCCCCTGGACAGGCGATGGGTGACATCCAGCAGCGCGCGCTCGGCGTTGCCGAAAATCAGCAGATCGGCCTTGGAATCCGGCAGCACCGAGCGGCGTACTGTGTCCGACCAGTAGTCGTAATGCGCGATGCGGCGCAGGCTGGCTTCGATCGAACCGATGATCACCGGCGTGCCGGGATAGGCTTCGCGGCAGCGCTGCGCGTAGACGGTGACGGCACGGTCGGGGCGCTTGTTGGGCGCGGCGTTGGGCGTGTAGGCGTCGTCGGAGCGGACTTTTCGGTCGGAGGTGTAGCGGTTGACCATCGAATCCATGTTGCCCGCTGTCACGCCGAAATACAGGGTGGGCTGGCCCAATCCCCGGAACGCATCCACTGACAGCCAGTCAGGCTGGCTGATGATGCCCACGCGGTAACCCTGCGCTTCCAGCAGTCGCCCGATCAGCGCCATGCCGAAGCTGGGGTGATCGATATAGGCATCACCGGTGACCAGAATGATGTCGCACGCATCCCAGCCGAGCGCGGTCATTTCGGCACGCGTCATGGGCAGGAAGGGGGCAGTGCCGAGGCGGGCTGCCCAGTGCTTGCGGTGGGAAAACAGGGGTTGGGTCATGATAGGTATTTATCCGCGAATACCCTGAAGGGCATAAAGGACGCGAGGTGGCGCGAAGGAAAAACCTTGAAGAATTTCTTGGCGTTCCTTCGCGTCCTTCGCGGACAAAAAGGGTTTACCTGACCGCCAGCAACTCGACTTCGAACACCAGCGTGGCGTTGGGTGGGATCACGCCGCCGGCGCCGCGCGAGCCGTAGCCCAGTTCCGGCGGAATGGTGAGCTTGCGCTTGCCGCCGACCTGCATGCCGGCCACGCCCTGGTCCCATCCGGCAATAACCTGGCCGCGGCCGAGGTTGAATTCGAAAGGGTCGTTGCGGTCGACGCTGGAGTCGAATTTGGTGCCGTCGGTGAGCCAGCCGGTGTAATGCACGGAAACGGATTGACCCGCGGTTGCGGTAGCGCCGTCGCCAACCGTCAGTTCTTCAATGATGAGTTCGCTCATAGATGTCGTCCTTGGGAATGTGTTTGCAAATTAGAGCGCGTCACAGGAATGCCAGACACGCGAATGCGCATTTTCGCACGTTTCGCCCTTGCAGCGGGCGTCGGGCTGCCAGGCCGCGCCGGGCCTAGCGCCACTCGGCGGGCAGGTAATACGCATCGGGATCGACGTCGATCTGGATTTCCTTGACGCTGCTGGCGTCGGGTGGGGCGTCGCGCAGCACAATTTGCGGGACGCTCAACACGATGATCACCATAAAGAGCTGGATGAGCAGGAAGGGAATCGCGCCCCAGTAGATGTCGGAGGTTCGGATCGCCTTGGGCGCGACACTGCGCAGATAAAACAGCGCAAACCCGAACGGCGGATGCATGAAGGCGGTCTGCATGTTGACCGCGAGCATCACGCCAAACCAGATCGGGTCGATGCCGAGTTTGTAGGCGATGGGGCCGATCAGCGGCACCACGATGAAGGCGATCTCGAAGAAATCGAGAAAGAATGCCAGCGTGAACACCAGCAGGTTCACCGCGATGAGAAAACCAAGCACGCCGCCGGGCAACTGATTGAACAGATGCTCCACCCAGAGATCGCCGTCGAGTCCACGGAAAACGAGGGTGAAAATCGTCGAACCGATGAGGATAAAGATGACGAAGGTGGTGAGCCGGGTGGTGCTGTCCATCGCCTGCGTGAGCTGCAAACGCGAGAGTCGTCCGCGAGCCAGCGCCAGCAACAGCGCACCGGCCGCACCCATCGCCCCACCTTCGGTTGGTGTGGCCACACCGATGAAGATGGTGCCGAGCACCAGAAAAATCAGCACCAGCGGCGGCACCAGCGTGGTGAGCACACGTAGCAGCAGGGCCGCGCCGTGCAGGGTGCGTGCGCTGGCGGGCATGGCAGGGGCGGCGTGGGGGCGGGCTAGCGTCAGAAAAAATACGTAAGCCAGATACAGGCCAACCAGGGCCAGGCCGGGCAGCAGCGCGCCCTTGTACATGTCACCAACCGAGACGCCAAGCTGGTCGGCCAGCACGATCAGGACAATCGACGGTGGAATGATTTGCGCCAGCGTGCCGGAGGCGGCGATGACGCCGGCTGCCAGCCGCTTGTCGTAGCCGTAGCGCAACATCACCGGCAGTGAAATCAGGCCCATGGCGATCACCGTTGCCGCCACTACGCCGGTGGTGGCGGCAAGCAGGCCGCCGACCAATATCACCGCGTAGGCGAGCCCGCCGCGTACCGAACCGAATAGCTGGCCAATGGTGTCGAGCAGGTCTTCGGCCATGCCGGAGCGTTCAAGTATCAGGCCCATGAAGGCGAAGAAGGGGATCGCCAGCAGCGTGGGGTTGGCGACGATGCCATAGACGCGCTCAGGCAGGGCTTGCATCAACGAGAAATCAAAAAGCCCGGCGGCGATGCCGATGCCGGCGAACAGCAGGCCGTTGGCGGCGAGCGCAAACGCTACCGGGTAGCCCAGCAGCAGGAAACCCACCAGCCCCAGGAACATGAGTGGCGCCATGTATTCGAGAAGCATGGCCTCCATCACACCTCCTCTTCCGGCGCTTCGCGCGGGAGGACGAGCGCGCCGCTGAGGACGCCGAGCCGCTTGATGACCTCGGCCACGCCCTGCAATGCGAGCAGCGCAAACCCGACCGGAAGCAGCAGCTTCACCGGCCAGCGCACCAGTCCACCCGCGTCCGGCGACATTTCCTGCGTGAGCCAGGCATCGATAAAAATGGGCCACGCCAGCCACGTCAGCAGCCCCGCCATCGGCAGCAAAAACAACAAGCCGCCGATGAGATCGATCCAGGCCTGCCCGCGTTCTCCAAGACGGTTGTAGAAAATATCGATGCGCACATGACCGTTGTGCTTCAGCGTATAGCCTGCGGTCAGCAGAAACATCGCGCCAAATAGATACCACTGGATTTCCAGCCAGGCGTTCGAGCTTTCGCCCAGCGTGTAGCGGGCCAGCGCGTTGCCCGCCGAAATGAGTGTGGCGATGAGCACCAGCCAGATCGCCAGACGCCCGACCCGTTCGGTCAGCGCGTCGATGAGGTGGGCGAAGGCGAGCAGGGCTTTCATGCAGGGAAACCTTTTCTATCCGCGAAGGACGCGAAGGGACGCGAAGTAAACCCCCCGGGATCATTATTCTTCCTGGCTTTTCTTCGCGTTCCTTCGCGTCCTTTATGCCCTTCAGGGTATTCGCGGATCAAGGTTTTTTGTTTCACCGTCACAGCGCCCCCGCCTCATGCAGGAATTCGGCCAGCCGCTCGGCGACCATGCGGTAGCCGGCGGCGTTGGCGTGGATGGGATCGGATTTGAGGCGATTGTCCTTCAATACCTCGTTGAACGCATCGCGTTCCAATGGCAACTGCATGTCTTCGGCAATGCGGGTATAGAAGTCGGGTGCGCCGCCAAACAGTTTCGGTGCGGGTACGCTGATCAGCACCACGTTGGCGCCGCTGGTGCGTATGGTCTGCACCAGCAGGCGCAGGTTGTTTTCGGTGGTGGCCGTTGGCTGTTTTCTCAGCATGTCGTTACCGCCGAGACACAGCAGCACCAGACGCGGCTTGTATTCGGCCAGCACCTCGGGCAGGCGCTGCAATCCCGATGCGGTGGTGTCGCCGGGTACCCCGGCATTGATTACTGTTCGACTGGTGAGTGATGCGAGCACCGCGGGATAGGCAGTCGTTTCACTCGCGCCCGTGCCGTGGGTCAGGCTGTCGCCAAACGCGACGATGACATCGTGCGGGCTGAGTTTGGGCAGCGTCGGCGCGCGGTCGCACGCCGCAAGCAGCAGGAAAACACAAACCGCGATGAAGAAGCGGCTCACCACAAGGGTACTCCGATCCACTACGGGCTGAAGCCCGTGTGGAGTCGTATGTGCCGTCAGCATTTAGTTGCCTGCCACCGTCATCTTGTCGATCAGGATTGAGCCGACCTGCTTGGAGCTGCGGCGTTCGATGTCTTTGCCGATATCGACGATGCCTTTGAACATGGTGGCGAGGTTGCCGGCGATGGTGATTTCCTCGACCGGATACTGGATTTCGCCGTTTTCCACCCAGAAGCCGGCGGCACCACGCGAGTAATCGCCGGTAACCATGTTGGCGCCCTGGCCGAGCAGTTCGGTGACGAGCAGGCCGGACCCCATTTTTTTCAGCAGGCCGTCGAGGTCGTGTTCGCCGGGGGTGACGATGAGGTTGTGGCTGCCGCCAGCGTTGCCGGTGGTGCTCATGCCCAGCTTGCGGGCCGAGTAGCTCGACAGGAAATAGCCCTGCAACGCGCCGTCCTTGACGATGTCGCGCTCCAGACAGGCGACGCCTTCGCTGTCGAAGGGGGCGCTGCCGAGGCCGTTGGGGATGAAGGGCAGTTCGCGGATCTGCATCAGTGGCGCGAACACGTCCTTGCCCAGGCTGTCGAGCAGGAACGACGATTTGCGGTACAGGCTGCCGCCGGACACGGCTGCGACAAAGCTGCCGATCAGGCCGGTGGCAATGTGCGCTTCGAAGATGACCGGGCAGGTACGGGTGTCGAGTTTTCTGCCGTTCAGCCGCCGCACGGTGCGTGTGCCGGCGATGCGGCCCACGGCCTCGGGGGAATCCAGGTCGTTGGCATTGCGCGCGCTGGTATACCAGTAGTCGCGCTGCATCGCGCCCTTGTCTTCGCCGATTACCGCAACCGACATGCCATGGCGTGAACCCGCATAGCCGTTGCAAAAGCCGAGGCTGTTGGCATAGATGAATTGTGAGGTGTGGCAGTTGACGCCTGCGCCTTCCGAGTTGGTCAGTCGCTTGTCGATCGCCAGAGCCGCCGCTTCGCAGGCACGGGCGCGTTCGGCGGCTTCTTCCACGGTCAACGCCCACGGATGATAGAGGTCGAGATCGCGGATGTCCTTCGCCACCTTGTCGGCGTCCGGCAGTCCGGCGCAGTCGTCTTCGGCGGTGAAGCGGGCGATGGTCATGGCCTTTTCGACCGCGCTTTTCAGTGCTGTCTCCGACAGGTCCGAGGTCGAGGCATGGCCGCGACGCTGGCCGATGTGGACGGTGACGCCCGCACCCTTGTCCTTGTTGTATTCGATGGTCTCGATTTCACCCTGACGCACGCTGACGTTCTGGCCAACGCCTTCGGAAATCTCGGTGTCGGCAGCGGTAGCGCCCTGTTTGGCGGCGTGCTCGATCACAATCTGGGACAGGGCAATGAGCTGGTCGCGGGTGTAGCTGAATTGGGAACGGGACATGGTGTGTGGGCGAGAATGGAAGGGGGACGGCGTCGTTTTGTTGGGCGTTTTATGAGCAGGAAACTACAATGGAGATCATAACAGCAACCGAAAGCCCTACTGTGCGCCTGATCGACCCCGATGCCGAACTGGAATTCGACCCTGACGAGGTGTACGACGGCCCCAGCAAAAGCCAGAAAAAGCGCGAAGTCGAAGCGCTGCAGGATATAGGCGACCTGCTGGTCAAGCTTCCCGCCGGGCAGTTCAAGCGGATCGAGCTGCCGGATAACTTGCGCATCGCCGTGGCCGATTGCCGCAAGATCACCCAGAACGGCGCGCTGCGACGGCAAAAGCAATATATCGGCAAGCTGATGCGCGGCATCGACCCGGCCCCGATCCAGGCGCAGCTGGATGTATTCAATGGCGTGTCTGACGCCGAAAATGCCAAGCTGCACCAAGCCGAAAAGTGGCGCGACAAGCTGATTGCGGATAATGAATCGCTGACACTGTTTCTCAACAAATATCCCGCTGTGGATGCCACCCCGTTGCGCCAGTTGATCCGCAATGCCCGTGATGAGGCCGCGCGCAGCAAGCCGCCCAAAGCTTTTCGGGAAATATTCCGGGTGATTCGCGAAGTCATGAACGCCAGCGATTGATCTGCGAAGCGCGCGTCAACCGAGTAACAGCCTGATCTGAACGCATCTCCCCGCTATCGCCACACTTGGGCGCAGGTTGTGCTGACCGCTCAGGCTGAGCAGGGCAAACCAGACTGCCTCCGCCTGTTGCGAGGTTAATGGGGCCTAACTATACTCAATCCCGTAATCGAGGCCTTGTTGGCGTAGCAGACCTGTCTACGATAACTCTATAACAACCATAAATAATTGCGCTCAAGCCAGGCTGGAGGGGATGTGGGATCAAAAATCATCAACCTGGAATTTATGACGCGCATCCGGGTCGCTTACACCCTGGGCGTGGGTTTGTTGATTGTGGCCGTGGTTGGGGCTTATTTCCTGGTTGATTCCAGCATCAGGAATCGTGAGCGGGATGCCACTCTGATCTATTCGGTCGCGCAGCAACGCATGTGGTCGCAGCGCATTCTGCTGGAGGCGACCCGGCTCGCCTCCCCGGACAGTGCGGGCGGCATCGACGACAGTCGTGACAAGTTGGAGATGGCCTTCGCCGCCATGCGGAAGAGCCATGAAGCCGTTCTGACTCAATTGCAGAACCCTTACATACATGAAACCTTTTCTCATGTTGAAGCACTCTACTTGAATGGCCCGAATTCGCTGAGCCGTCAGCTGCAGACATATCTGCTTGAAATCGAACGGGTCGCCAATCTGGGTGATAACCGTCAGGTGGCACGCGAATTAGGCCCGAGTTCGGCTTTGCGAATCCAGGCCAGGGATTTGCTGCAGGGTTTTCAAACGGCAGTGGAAATGGCGGTCGAGGATAGCCGCAAGCAGGTAAAGTCGCTTCACCAGTTGTATCGCTTGTTGGCCGTCAGCATGGTGCTGCTTGCCCTGGTGATGGTGTTCCTGGTTTTTCGCCCCATGGAACAGCGGATCTTGCGCGAACGCAAGACCCTGCGCGACATGAATACCCGACTTGAAGATCTGGCCGAGCAGCGTGCGGCCGAACTGGTGAGCAGTGAAATGCAGGCTCAGGGCGTGCTGAATACGGTGCTGGATGGGATCATTACCATCGATCATTTCGGGATGATCCTGTCGTTCAACCCGGCTGCAGAGCGGTTGTTTGGTTACGACGCCAAGGACGTGATTGGCCGGAACGTCAAGATATTGATGCCCGAACCCTATCAGTCTGAGCACGATGCTTATCTGCAAAATTATGCCGAGACCGGCAAGGCGCGAATCATAGGCATCGGCCGGGAGGTGACTGGAAAACGTCGTGATGGCAGCACTTTCCCGATGGAGCTGGCAGTAAGCGAGATCGACAAGGGAAGCGGCAAGGGCTACGTAGGCATCGTGCATGACATCACGCCACGCAAGCAGGCCGAAGCCGAGCTCAGTGCCGTTACGGCAATGCGCCAGGCGATTCTCGACAGCGCGAATTTCACGATTATTGCGACCGACATTGACGGCGTCATCAGTGTTTTCAATGAAGGGGCGCAACGCATGTTGGGCTATTCCAGCGAGGAAATGGTAGGCAAGCTCACCCCGGCAGTGCTTCATGTGCCGGATGAAGTGGTGGCACGAGCCAAGGTACTGTCTGTCGAATTGGGGAAAGAAATTGAACCGGGTTTCGAGGTGTTCATCGTCAAAACACGGAATGGAATGCCTGACGAGAACGAATGGACCTACGTTCGCAAGGATGGCAGCAGCTTTCCGGTCTTGCTGTCGGTGACTGCTTTGCTCGATGAGGCGGGCACGATTTATGGTTACCTGGGCATCGGATACGACATCACTGAGCGCAAGCGCATGGAATTGATGAAGCGTGAGTTTATTTCCACTGTCAGCCATGAACTGCGCACCCCGTTGACATCGATTCGCGGGGCTCTGGGTCTGGTGGCAGGTGGCGCAACGGGCGTGCTGCCCGACAAAGCCAAAGAATTGATCACCATTGCCAACAACAATTGCGATCGCCTGGTGCGCCTGATCAATGACATTCTGGACATGGAAAAGATCGAGTCCGGGAAAATGGTTTTTGACATGAAGCTGCTCGACCTTCCTGCGATGATGGCCGAAACCATCGCAGCCAATCAGGCGTATGCGGCCCAGCATGAGGCGAGCATTGTTGTGGATGGCGAACTGCCCGCGCTGGATATCACGGGTGATCATGATCGCCTGATCCAGGTGCTCACCAATTTGTTGTCGAATGCATCCAAGTTCACACCGCCGGGCGGCAGCGTGCATGTCAGCCTTGAGCAGCAGGGGGATTACGCGCGTCTCACCATCCGTGACGAGGGGCCGGGTATCTCGGAAGCTTTCCAGGAGCGGCTGTTTCAGAAATTCAGCCAGGCCGATTCGTCCGATACCCGCAAAAAAGGCGGGACAGGTCTGGGGCTCAGCATTACCAAGGCGATTGTGGAAAACCACAATGGAAAAATCAGCTATCTGACGAAAGAAGGTGAGGGCACGTCATTTTTTGTGGATTTGCCGTTACGGGCAACGGCGTCAGCTTGCAGTCAAAAAAGCGGTCCGCGCATTCTGATTGTTGAAGATGACACGGATATCGCAAAATTGCTGAGGATGATTCTTGAACAGCAGGGCTATGCGCCGGACATTGCCGGAACGGTAGCGGAGGCACGTGAGCTCCTGGCTTCACATAGATATGCGGCCTTGACGCTTGACCTGCTTTTGCCGGACGAAAGCGGCGTCAGCTTATTGCGCGAACTACGCAGCAATCCCGCGACCAGCGCATTGCCGGTGATCGTAGTGTCTGCCGTGGCCGATCAGGGGCGGAAGAAACTGGACAGCACGACCGTATCGACCGTACTCGACTGGATGGAAAAACCCATTGATGAACAGCGTTTGCTGCAGGCTGTATCGCATGCGGTCAAGAGAGGGCCGCGCAAGGGGCGGCGGGTATTGCATGTGGAAGACGATCTCGACATTGTCCATATCGTGAGCGCGATGCTGGAGGGTGTGGCTGACACTGACCATGCCGGCTCGCTGGCGGCAGCGCGCGAGCGGATCAGTCACGGCGATTATTCACTGGTGATACTGGATATTGGCCTGCCGGATGGTTCAGGTTTGAGTTTGCTGCCGTTGCTGAGTGATATCGAGCCACCCATCCCCGTACTGGTTTTTTCAGCGCAGGAGTTGGGCGAAAACGAGCGTGCCGGAATTTCTGCTGCATTCGTTAAGTCGCGCACCAATGAAGCCAGTCTGGTGAGAGCGATACGTGCCAGCCTGGAGGATGTTGCCATGGAACCTGCGAAATCAGATTCTGATCAACAGGACGAACAATAAAAGGAAACTGCCATGAGCAGCATGTTGAATACGATTTTATACGTTGAAGATGAGCCGGATATTCGCATGGTGGCCCAGCTAGCGCTTGAAACCGTGGGCGGCTTCACGCTCAAGGTGTGCAGCAGTGGCGAGGAAGCCGTGCTGGCCGGGCCGGGATTCAAGCCAGACCTGTTTTTGCTGGATGTGATGATGCCCGGTATGGATGGTCCCAGCACGTTGGCGGCATTGCGTGCGCTTCCCACCCTGAAGGACACTCCGGTGATTTTCATGACCGCCAAGGTTCAGCCAGGTGAGATTCAGCAATACCGGGATATGGGCGCACTGGATGTCATCGCCAAACCTTTCGATCCAATGACGCTGGCGGATCAGGTGCGGACTATTTGGGCGCGTGCGCATGGATGAGGCACAGGAAAAACTGCTGGCTCAGCTTCAGCTATTGCGTGATAACTACGTGAGGGATTTGCCCGGGAAAATAGGACAGATTCGTGAAGGGTTGAATGCGTTGCGATCCAGCTGGAACAACGAATCGCTGCGAACCCTGCATCGCCACACACACAGCCTGACCGGCTCGGGTGCGACGTTTGGTTTTGCTGAAGTCAGCGCGGCTGCACGCGCACTCGAGCATGTGCTCAAGAATCTGGTGGAAGCCGATGCCGGCCCGGAACATCCGGACGTGGAAAAAATCGAGCCCCTGTTATGCGCGCTGGAAGCAGCTGACCAGACGACAGCCGGCAACACGGTGGACGAGTCGGCCGGGATTGTGCCGCGGCCCAACGCGTTACCGAGTCAGGAGAGACGCCTGGTTTTCGTGGTGGATGACGATACCGAGCTTGCCCGTGAACAGCGCCTGCAATATGAATTGCATGGTTATCAAGTGCGCGAGTTCAATGACTTCGATGGGTTGGTTGAGGCGGTCCGTAAGGACAAACCGCAGGCCATCATCATGGACGTCGTGTTTCCGCAGGGTGAGCTGGCAGGGATTGAGAAAATCGCGCAGCTACGTCGTGATGTTGAAGATTTGCCGCCGGTCATTTTCGTCTCCCAACGTGAAGATCTGGCTGCCCGGCTGGCGTCGGTGCGGGCAGGGGCTGCGGCCTACTACACCAAGCCAATTGATTTGTCGGGCATTGTCGAAACGCTGGATCGACTCACGATGCATGATGGGAATACGCCCTATCGCGTGCTGGTGGTGGACGACGATGAAAGCCTGGCCTTTCACAATGCCCTGACCTTGCAGCGGGCAGGCATGGACACACAAGTACTCACCGACCCGGCACACATCCTGGAAGTGCTTGCGAATTTCCAGCCGGAGCTGATCTTGATGGACCTGTACCTGCCAGGTTGTACGGGGATCGAGCTGGCAGCCGTCATCCGCCAGCAAGAGATTTATGTTGGCATGCCTATTGTGTTCTTTTCGGTGGAGACGGATATTGGCAAGCACCTGGACGCGATGCGTGCCGGGGGCGATGATTTTCTGATCAAACCGATTGCCCCGGCCCATTTGCTGGCAACTGTCGAGGCGCGCGTGCGTCGCGCCCGAACCATTACCGCGCTCATGGTGCGCGACAGCCTGACGGGACTGCTCAACCATACGGCAATCGAGGAACAGCTGGACCGTGAGCTGGGGCTGCAGCTGCGTCATGGCAGTGTGCTGTCCTACGCCATGGTTGATCTGGACCACTTCAAACAAGTGAATGACCGGTATGGCCACGCAGCGGGTGACCGGGTGATCCGCGGCCTGTCGCGCATGCTGCGGCAGCGGTTCCGCCAAACCGATTTGCTGGGACGTTATGGCGGTGAAGAATTTGTGGTGATCCTGCCCGGCACCGATACACATTTGGCAGCGCGTTTGCTGGACGAAGTGCGTGAAGCTTTTTCCCGTATTCGTTTTGTGGCAGGCGATCAAGGTTTTTCAGTCACGTTTAGCGCAGGTGTGGCCAGTGCACCGCCTTTTGTCGATAGTGTGAAGCTGCAAGGCGAAGCAGATCGAGCGCTGTATCGCGCCAAGGAGGCCGGGCGCAATCAGGTACTTGTCGCAGAATAGCTCTCCGAGTGAGGTTTACAGACGATGAAAATATTGGCCAAAGTACTGGTTCTGGAAGACGAAGTAGCTGTTGCGGAAGATCTGCGGATCAAGCTTGAGCAGTTGGGCTATCAGGTTGTAGGCGTTGCCGGAACAGGCCTTCAGGCCATTGCGCTCGCCGAAGACCAGTGCCCCGATCTGGCTGTGGTGGATATTGTGCTGCCGGGCGATATGGATGGTATTGAGGTGGCCAACCGCTTCCGGAAGATGGGCATTCCGGTGGTGTTTCTTACGTCGCATGCCGATGAGGCTTTTCTCGAACGCGCCAAAGTGACCGAGCCTTACGGCTACATCCTGAAGCCTCATAGTACGCGTGAATTACAGGCCAACCTGGCCATGGCCTTATTCAAGGCCGAAGCCGAGAAGAAATTCGCCGAACGCAACCGCTTGTACGCCACGCTATTCAGTTTTTGCGATGCGGTTTTGGGCGCCGATCATGAGGGCCGTATCGTGCTGGCCAATGAGGCGCTGGTTCATTTGCTGAAGCAGGCGCGGGAAGATCTGGTCGGGCACTTGGTAGAGGAAGTGCTGATCCTGCACGACAAGCAATCGGGGCAGGTGGTGACCCATGAAGTCATTTACACCCTGGAAAAAGAACCCCTGATTCGGCGTGATGGCCTGAGCCTGATGCTCAATAATGGTGAATGCGTCGATGTGTCTGTCAGTGCGAGCCGCATCCTGACCGAAGAAGGTGAACGGCTCGGCTACGCCGTGTTGATACAGGACATGACTGAGCGCAACCGGATGCTGGCGGAGTTGTACAAGCTGTCCACCGCGGCCGAGCAAACAGCCGATGCGGTGTTGATTACCGACACAAACGGCGTGATCGAGTATGTGAATAAATCGTATGAGACCATGACGGGCTATGCCCGGAATGAGGTGCTGACAAAAAAGCCCTCGATTCTACGATCGGGTTATCACGGTGAAGAATTTTACCGCCGCCTCTGGAATACCGTGACGGGTGGTGAGCCCTTTCGCGACGTGTTCATCAATCGCAAGAAAGACGGCTCGGTGTATTACGAGGACAAAACCATTACCCCATTGCGCAATTCGAGCGGATCGATTGTGCATTTTCTGTCGGTCGGCAGCGATATCACGCGGCGCATGCAAACCGAGGAGCGACTCCAGTATTTGTCGACCCATGATTTTCAGACTGAATTACCCAACCGGGCACTGTTTCAGGATCGCTTGAGCCAGGCGCTATTGAATGCGCAGAAAACAGGGTGTTCGGTGGCGGTGTTGTTTATTGGCGTTGATCGCATGCGGGTGATCAATGAAACGCTGGGTCATGCGGTGGGGGATGCCTGTCTCAAACAAGTCGCGATACGCATGGAGGGCAGTGTTCGCCCTGGCGACACGGTTGCCCGGTTGGGGGGGGATGAGTTTGCCATTCTGCTGAATGGCCTGGATTCGGCGGACGATGTGGTTCCGGTGATGCGCAGTTTGCTGAAACAGGTGGCAGCACCCATGCGGGTTGGGGAGCGTGAGCTGGTGTTGACCATCAGCGCGGGGATCAGTATTGCGCCGCTGGACTCGAAGAGTTGCGATGACCTGATTCGTTGTGCTGAAACCGCCATGGATAAAGCCAAGCTGAGCGGCAAGAATCGCTATCAATTTTTTACGCCGGACATGAATGCGCGCGCATTTGAAATGCTGAACATGGAAACCGCCCTGCGCCATGCCCTGGATCGGAGCGAGTTCCTGTTGCACTACCAACCCATATTTTCACTGATCGATCAATCACTGACTGGCTTCGAGGCATTGTTGCGCTGGCAGCATCCCGACTTTGGGCTGGTGCAGCCTGATGACTTTATTCCATTGCTGGAGGAAACCGGACTGATCATCCCGGTAGGGCTGTGGGTGCTGCAGGAGGCGTGCAAACAATGGAAGGAATGGGAATCCCGGTTTGGGGCGGCGGTGACGATCGCGGTGAATTTATCACCATTGCAATTTCGCACCGACCATCTGGTCGAAGATGTGGATCAGGTCTTGCAGAAAACCGGAATTCCACCGAGTCGCCTGTATCTGGAAGTTACCGAAAGCATGGTGATGCAAAATGTCGAGAAGGGCGCGGAGGCCATGTATGCCATTAGCAAACTCGGTGTGAATTTCGCAATCGATGACTTTGGTACAGGCTATTCGTCGCTCAGTTATCTGACCCGACTGCCGGTGAATACGCTGAAGATCGACCGTGCTTTTGTGAAAGATGTGCCGCTCGATGTGAACAACAGCAAGGTGACCCAATCCATCATTGCACTTGGGCAAAGCCTCGGATTAAGGATTGTTGCAGAAGGCGTGGAGACCGAGGAGCAAGCACGTTTCCTGCGTGAGCATTACTGCGGGTTTGTACAGGGATTCCTGTTTGGCACGCCACAACCGCCCGCTGAATGCGACACCTATTTCCCGCAGCGCTGAACATACGCATGTTCATGTTGTAGCAGCTTAGCCTGGATTCAAGCATCCCTGTGCGTGGTCGTTAAGAGCAGGCCACCTTCTTATCTAGTCCGTTTCCCATGACTTTCCGCCGATTCCGTATTCTGATCCTGCTGGGCGTGTTTGCCGCGGCTTGGGGCCTGACCTGGCTTGAGCAGTCCATGGTGCGTGCCTGGCGAGCACCACTGAATGTGGAAGTGGTGCCGATCAATGGCGACGGATCGGCACAGGCGACCGAGACCATACGTGCGTTGAAGGTGGAGGACTTTTCCGATATCAATGGCTTTGTCGAGCGTGAGACTTCCCGTTTTGGTGTGAAGCAGTCACCGGCCATCAATCTCACCCTGCTGCCCGAGTTGCGCAAAATTCCACCCGCTCCACCGCGCGATGGCAGCGTGCTGAAAACCATATTCTGGAGCTTGCAGTTGCGCTGGTGGGTGTATCAGCAGTCTGGCCAACTGCTGCCAGAGCTGGGTACGGTCAAGTTGTTTGTGCTGTATCACGCGCCTGAGGACGGCGTGGCGCTGGCCCATTCACTGGGATTGCAAAAAGGGCTGATCGGCGTGGTGCATGCCTTTGCTGATCCCAAACAGGCGAGCCAGAACAATATCGTGATTGCGCATGAGTTTTTGCACACCCTGGGCGCGACGGATAAATACGATGCCGAAGGCAACCCGGTTTATCCGCAGGGCTATGCCGATCCCGAGTGGCCGCAATCCACGCCGCGCCACGAGGCGGAAATCATGGCGGGCCGGTATCTGGCGGCGAATGGGAAGAAGGTGATGCCACTGAGCCTGGAGCGCTGCATCATCGGTGCGCAGACGGCGCACGAGATCAATCTGGATGAAGGCTTCAGGCGGCGGTTTGCTGCTACCAACTATTGAGACGGCCAGGTAATGTTTGAACCTGTAAAGTGTTTTTCGCGTCGTCTTGAGTGGACCAGACCGTTGAGCCGCCTCAATAGGACGCTGTTTTTAATGGTTATTGATTCGGCCTCCCGCACGGTTTTATACAGCCGGGGCAAGCCAGCTTTCAATATCACTTCAAACTTCATCAGGCCGAATCAATAAGTGCGGCGTTGCTGATTCAGCCGTGCCAGGCCGTAATGAATAAACGCCAGTGCCGCGAGTACCGGGCCCAGCAGATTGAGTACGGGGACAAACTGCACCAGCCCGGTCAGCAAGCCCAGCCCCCACCAGCCGCCGCGTTCATTCTTGAATAACGCTGTCATTTCATCGGCAGTGGCGTGCTCGGCGATGGCGTCGTAGCGAAACAGGCGCTGGTTCAGGTAGGCCGCAGCAATAAAGGGCATGATTACGCCAATGCCGATCAGCCACAGTGGCAGGGTCACCACCCACAGGGCGATGAACAGGACGACGGCAATCACCGCATTCCACACGCTGCCGACCAGATTGCCACCGTTGTTGCGTTTGAGCTGGGGATAGTCGCGCTCGGCCACTACGCGTATGAGCGTGGGCATGGCGAACAGCGCAGTGAGGACAAGCGCGGTGAGCATCACCAGCGGCACAAACAGCATCAGATGCAGCAGCGCCTGGATACCGTTGGCGATCCATGTCGGCTCAATCCCCGCCAGCCAGTTCTGGATGCCGATTTGATCGAGCCCCTGTTCTATCCAGTCGGAGAAAGTGCTCCAGAAGGTGATCCCCAATGCCAGCCACAGCAACATGGAAACCAGCATCGGCCAGATCACCACCCACATCACGCGCAGGCTGAAGAGGTCGCGCAGCGCGCGTGCAAGGGCATCGAGAATGGCGGTCATGTGATCGGCCGCAGCGCGGATTTGGGACGGAACACGGTGATCGTGTCCGGCCTGGCTTCGAGGTAGGGGCCGCCGATCAGGTCGATGCAGTAGGGCATGGCAGCAAAGACACCGTCGAGCGTTTCCTTGATCGCCTTGGGCTGCCCTGGCAAATTGAGAATCAGGCTGGCGCCGCGGGTGACGCCTACCTGGCGCGACAGGATGGCAGTCGGCACATACTTTAGCGACACCGCGCGCATCGCCTCGCCAAAACCGGGCAGCACTTTGTGTGCCACGGCCAGCGTGGCCTCCGGTGTGACATCGCGCAGCGCCGGGCCGGTGCCGCCGGTGGTGAGGATCAACGCGCAGTGTTCGGTATCGGCCAGATCAATCAACGCGGCTTCGATCTGCGCCTGCTCGTCGGGGATCAGCCGGGTGACGAACTCGGCCGGGTTGGCCACCACCTCGTCAAACCATGCTTGGAGTGCAGGCAGGCCCTTGTCTTCGTAGACGCCACTGCTGGCGCGGTCGCTGATGGATACCAGGCCGATGCGGACGGAATCGTGTGTCATATAGTCGGAAAATAGGGTTGCATGAAAGTCTGAATTTATCAGAATGGGGAATCCGTGCCAGAAGGAGTGTTGAGATGAAGCTGTTCAGATGGTTGTTGGCGGCAAGTTGCATGTGGGCGACAGCGACGCTGGCGGACCCGCCACCGGGTTATCCGTTTGTCAGTTTCGATGCCGGAATCAAGGCGGCGCGCGCAAGCAGCAAGCCGATTTTTCTCTACTTTGGCCGTTATGGCTGCGCGTGGTGTGAGCTCACCAACAAGAAAACGTTTTCCAATGCGTCGCTCAAAAAGCTGTACCAGGACAACTACGAGCTGGTGTATGTCGATGCCGAATCGGGAAAGCGGTTGACGCTGCCAAGCGGCGAGCGCATCACCGAGGCTGAACTCGGGGTTCGCCTGCAGGCATTCGCCACGCCGTTGTTCGTGTACCTGACGCCACAGGGTGACAAGATCATGCAGATACCAGGCTTCAAGACGGTGCAGGATTTTCGTGACTATGACCGCTATGTGCGTGGCGGGCATTACCAGCAAAAAACCCTGCTTGAATTTCTGGGGGGCAAGTCGTGAGGCCGGTGGTCTGGCTGTTGATGGTGTTGGCGTGGCCGGCGCAGGCTGCGTGGACATGGAGCGAGGCGCTGACCGTCAACTCGGTTCAGGGCGCAGCGATTTTCCCTCATCTGGAATCGGCCAATCGTCAGGGTGTCGCGGTGTCGGACGATACCGTGGGCGTGGTGTGGGAAGACAATCGTGATGGTGGCCCGCAGTGTTATCTGTCGATCAAGCCAGCAAGTGCAACCGCATTTCCACCGGAAATTCGATTGAGCCAATCCGAGTGTTACGAACCTGTGGTGGTGGCGCTGGGTGCTGGGCGATTTGTCGCGGCATGGGAAGAGGCCGGGAAAGTGTATGCGCGAGTGCTGCCAGACGGCGTGGCGATCCGGTTGAGCCAAGCCGAGTCCGCACAGGTTACGCTGGCCGCAGACGCAGGAAAGCTCTATGCAGCATGGGCCGAGCAGGCGGGAAAGTTTCGACGGATTGTCGTTGCACAACTGGCGTTGACCGCGGATGGTCTGAGTGTCCGTTTTGCTCAGCCTGTGGAAGCACGGGCGCCGAAAGATGGGCAGAGTTGGCCGGCATTGGCCGTGGCAGGAGATGGCAGCGTGACCGTGGCATGGGAAGACCGCCGTGCCCGCCATACTGTGCCGATGGTGAGTCACAGCCGCGATGGCCGCAGCTTTACGAAGCCCGCTCGCCTGAGCGATGAAAAAAGTGAAAGTGTGGATGGCCTGGGCGCAGGCAGCGGTGCGATGCGAACGACCCTGAGCGCGTGGGGCAAACAGGGTGTGGCGGCAGCATGGCTCGACAAGCGCGATTTCCTCGCCGGCTATGATGTCTATGCGGTGCTGGATGGAGGAAAGCGCCGCTTTGGCCGCAACCTCGTGGTGCAGGACAGCTTTGGCGACAGCATGACGCAATGGCATGCGCAAATTGTTGGCCATCGTCACGGCCGGTTGCTGGCCGTGTGGGACGATGCGCGCGACGGCACGCCGGATGTCTGGCTGGCGGATTGGAATGGCAAGGCGTTTGGCAACAACGAAGGGGTGCCAGCGGCTTCCGGCCCGGGCGCACAGTCAGACCCGGTGGCAACGCTGGATGCCGCAGAGCGATTGCATCTGGTGTGGCTGGATCGCGATGAACAGGGCGTGACGCGAATTCGCTATGCGCGAGGCGAATGTGGCTTGGGTGTGTGACGGGGTGCTTTAAATCCAGCCGCGGCGTTTAAGGCGTCGGTACAACACCAGCATACTCGCACCGGTCAGCAGCAACAGGCTGTGATACGCCCACGGCCATTTCAGTTCGGGCATGTCCACAAAGTTCATGCCGTACAGACTGAATACCACGGTCGGCAAGGCCAGCAGGGCACCCCATCCGGCCAGTTTTTGCACCGATTCATTTTGCTTGATTGACAGGGTGGCCAGATGAAACTGCATCGCGTCCGAGGTCGAGATGCGCAGCCGGTCGATGGCAGCCGACACCCGTATAGCATGGTCGTGAATATCACGGTAATACGCCTTGAGTTCCTTGATCGATAACGCCGGATGCAGGCGAATCAGGTTCTGCGTGATCTCCTGCATCGGCTCGGCGATGTCGCGAAGCGCGGTCAAATCCCGCTTCATGGCGTAGAGTTGTTTCAGCACGTCGCGCTCCGGCTTCGGGCTGCCGATCATCAGGTTTTCCAGCGACTGGAAGCGATCCTGCATGCCTTCGATTACCGGCCTGAATTGATCGACAATGAGATCAAGCAGCAGATATAACGCGTAAGGTGGAGCAGCCTTGATGCCGTCAGGGCAGCGTTGCAGCCGATCAATCACACGCTGGTAGCCGCTACCGCTGCCATGGCGAATCGCGGCGACGAAATTGCTGCCGACAAACATATGCGTCTCGCCAAACTCCAGGTGCGATTCCCACAACTGGGCGGTACGTGTGGCAATGAACACGTGGCCTTCATATTCTTCGAGCTTGGAACGCTGGTGGGTGGAGATCGCATCTTCCAGTGCCAGCGCATGTAATCCCAGTTCATCACCAAGACGCGTGATGGTCTGGCTATCGGGGGATTTCAGCTCGATCCAGATGAAGCGGTCGGCTTGGCCGACGTGCTCACTGATGTCGTCAAAGGCCAGGGTCTGGACGTTTGCGTCCTGGAATAGCAGACAGTTGATGATGGCTCCTGATAAAGGCGGGAAGATCAATCGCTGATTTTAGACTGGAATGCTGATCCTGTTTCCGGTTGTTTTGCCATGACCTCAACTTGAAGTCCTGTCAGTGAGCTGATTGCGCAAGTCGTCGTATAGCGCGGTATAGGCAGCCACGATGGCGGTTTCGGAGTATTGGCTGTTCACTTCGCTGTAGCCTGCTTCGATCAGCTGTGACTTGTGAGCACCATCCAGCGTCAACGCCTTGTTCAGTACTTCAGCCAGGCCCGTCGCATCGGATAGCGGCGCCAGCAGACCATTCACCTCATCCTGCATTAATTCCAGCGGACCCTGTGAGCGGGTAGACACGATCAGTGCCTGGTTGGCCCAGGCCTCCAGAATGACATTGCCGAGCGGCTCATGCACCGATGCGCAGACAAACACATCGGCCAGTTGGTAATACGGTGCGGGATCGGTTTGCCAGCCGGCCCAATGCACACGCGCCGCAATCCCCAGTTGATCGGCTAATTGCGTGAGTTCCGCGCGCAAGGGGCCATCGCCCACCATCAACAGATGCAGCGGCCTCCCCTGTTGCTCAGCGGGCAAGCGGGCAAAGGCGTGCAGCAAATTGCTCCAGCCCTTGTTGGGGTGCAGGCGCCCAAGGCCGAGCACAATGCGGCAACCATTCAGACCCAGCTGCTGGCGGAGCGCATCGAGCGCTGCTTCGGTTTGACGCTCGGGCGTGTCGACAAAGTTTCCGATGGTGTGGGCGTGAGCGGCAGGTAGACCTTGAGTCGTCAGGTACTCGCGGATACCCCGTGTGTTGCCGACCCAGGCGTGGGCATGGCGATAGCCCTTGAGGTTGTAAAACCCACCCAGGCGCGCCAGATGCACCGGGCGTTGGCCACGGGGCAAGTGCACGATACGCGTGGCCCGGCCCATGTAGGTTTGTACGATGTCAGGTTGGAAGTCAGCAATAGCGCGGTTGATGGCCCAGCGCGAGTAGAGATCCCAGACTCCCAGCATCGGCGCGTGATAGTGGCGCACTGTCGGGTCAATGGCGCGGGCAATTTCGCCGCCAGCCACGGTGATGGCAGCAACGGGCTGGCCGTGGCGTGCCAGCGCATTCACCAGCCGGATGAAAAAACGCTCGGCCCCCCCCAGGCCCTTGCCGCCGATAACGTGCAGGGTGCGTGGTGGTGTGGCTGTGCCGCTCAAAATGGCAGCGTGAGCGTGGGTGCAGACTGGTGGAGTACGCGGCGGAAATCAGCCTGGATTCTTTCCAGAGCCTCGGTGTTGTCCGCTTCAAATCGCAGCACAATCACTGGCGTGGTGTTGGATGGCCGGGCTAAACCGAATCCGTCGGTGTATTCCACGCGCAGGCCATCAAGCGTGATGATTTCCTTGGCGTCGGGAAAGTATGCATTCTTCTGCAACGTGTCCATCAGCGTGTAATGCTCGCCTTCCGCCATCTTGATGTTGAGCTCGGGTGTATTCACCGTATCGGGCAGGCCGTGCAGGGTAGCGTTGATGTCGGCCTGCTTGCTCAGGTATTCGAGCAGGCGTGCACCGGCATACAGGCCATCGTCAAAACCGAACCAGCGTTCTTTGAAGAACACGTGGCCGGACATTTCACCCGCCAGCAGCGCACCGGTTTCCTTCATCTTGGCCTTGATGAAGCTGTGCCCGGTTTTCCACAACAAGGGTTTGCCGCCGCGTTCGCGAATCCAGCTGAACAGGTTGCGGGTGGATTTCACGTCAAAAATGATTTCGGCGCCGGGATTGCGGCTGAGTACATCGTCGGCGAACAGCATCAACTGGCGGTCGGGGAAAATGATCGTGCCGTCCTTGGTCACAACGCCCAGGCGGTCGCCGTCGCCGTCAAAGGCGAGGCCGATTTCGGCATCGCTGGTTTTCAGTGCGGCCATCAGGTCCTGCAGGTTTTTGGGCTGTGAGGGGTCGGGGTGATGGTTGGGAAAGTTGCCATCGACTTCGCAGAACAATTCTTCAACCTGGCAGCCCATGTCGCGATAGAGCTTGGGTGCAAACGCGCCGGCCACGCCGTTGCCGCAGTCGATGATGATTTTCATCGGACGGGTGAGCTTTACGTCGGAGACGATGCGTGTGAGGTATTCACCGGCGATGTCGTGCTGACGGTAGCCGCCGCTGCCATTGACCAGATCATTATTCACCAGGCGTTCACGCAGCTTCTGGATTGTGTCACCCGACAGGGTTTCACCGCCGAGCACCATTTTCAGGCCGTTGTAGTCGGGTGGGTTGTGGCTGCCCGTGACCATCACCGCACTGTTGGTGTTGAGCTGATAGGCCGCAAAATAGGTCATGGGGGTGGCGACCATGCCGAGATCGACTACCCCGATACCCGCTTTCTGGATGCCACGCGCCAAGGCGGCTGCCATGTCCGGGCCGGATAAACGGCCGTCACGACCGATACAGATTTCTTTTTGCCCACGTGCGACCGCTTCAGAACCAATAGCGTGGCCGATTCCCTCGACAATTTCCTCTGTGAAGGTTTTGCCGACGATGCCGCGAATGTCGTAGGCCTTGAAAATTTCCTTGGGGTATTCCACAGCACGCTCCCTGAATAGTGATGCATCGATTCTACCGCGCCCGGTTGTCGAAATGCTGCATCAGCCGCCGCGGCAGCCAGTCGAGGTTGCCGGGAAAGGGGCCGGCGGGAAAGGCCACATGGCCTCCGCCCGCAGGTTGTTCGAGCGTGACAGCAGATGAAACGTCTGCAGATGTGGGCAATGCCGAAGCGGGAAAAAAGGGATCATTTTTCGCGTTGATGATCAGTGTGGGGACGGTGATCGATTTCAACAGAGGCCTGGATGAGACCTTGAGCCAGTAATCGTCGGCATCACGAAAGCCGTGCAACCGGGCGGTGACCAGCGTGTCAAATTCACGGAACGTGGTGGAAGCCGCAATGGCTCTGGCATCCAGCGTGCCGGGGAATTGGGCTGCTTTTTTCAGTGCTTTCTGTTTCAGCGTGGCAAGAAAGCGGGCGGTATAGACGAGTCGATTAAAGCCCCGGTCGAGCGTGTTTCCTGCCACAGTGAGATCGACCGGCGCCGAAACAGCGGCAGCATGACTGACCAATCGGTGCGCTGCATCAGCTTGTTCACCCAGCCATTTCAGTAATGCGTTTCCGCCGAGCGAGATGCCAACCGCGTAAATCGGTGAAGAGGGCTGATGTGATTTGAGATGATTCAGAATACGATCAATATCTTCGCTGTCACCTGCAAAATAGGCGCGCGGGAGCCGGTTGTCTTCGCCCGAACAGCCGCGAAAATGTGCCACGGCACCATGCCAGTCGCGCGCCCGAACGGTCGCCATCAGATTGCGTGCGTAATGACTGTCTGCGCTGCCTTCCAGTCCGTGGAACAGGACGACCGTGGGCGTGCCGGCTTGCCCGTTTATCCAGTCGATATCCAGAAAATCACCATCTGGTAGTTCCAGCCGCTCGCGTCGGTAATCGATCGCGGGGGCACGAATAAACAGACTGGAGTAGATGGTTTGCAGGTGGCCGCCGGGCAACCAGACAGGAGCGTGGTATGCCGGTTTTTCTGAGGCGAAGGCGTTTTCCGCCATGCCCTAGTATGACAACCCATAAGTTTCGCTATGTTCGACGCGCTCCGCATCGCCGATTGCTTTGTCGCTCATCCTCGCCATAGAACGACTATGGCTGCGGTTCGCTTCGCGCACTCGGCGCGCGGATGCGCGTCTCGGCATGTACGCAAACTGATGAGTTGTCGTACTAGTGCAAAACAATGTTGGGTATGTGCGCGGGTGGCGTGCCGCCGACATGAAGCGGTGAGGCATGGTGCAGGATCATGTGCCAG
The DNA here is from genome assembly GCA_031426895.1 of Thiobacillus sp. GTDB lineage: Bacteria > Pseudomonadota > Gammaproteobacteria > Burkholderiales > Thiobacillaceae > Thiobacillus. The sequence continues at coordinate 23,155 of JASJPE010000014.1, forward strand.
CCTTCCGAACCCTTGCGGTACACGTTGGTGGCGAGTATCGGTGGGCGAGGTTCGGTTTCCTGTCCGATAGTCAGGTATTCACGCACGATGCGGATCACCTGATTCGGGTTACGCATGTCATGCGCGACTTCAACCAGAATCTGGAATTGCCCTGCCGCTTCAAACATGCTGTTCCAGCCTGCGGCTACTGCTGCGTGTCCATTGAGCGGTGCCGCGAGGGGGTGGATGCAGGCGATGCTTTCATCATTGGCCCAGACAGCCATCATGCTGTCGAGGTTGCAGGTCTCGAAGGCAGCATAGAAGGCAGTTTCGGCAGATTCGGGAGAGGGGAAGCGCATCACTCAGGCCAGGGAAATCGGTTAACTGGATAAGGTCCAGTGATCGTGTGCAACCAGTTTGGCGCAATGCATTGCGCCAGCGAGCGGTATTTATTGATTCGGCCTGATGAAGTTTGAAGTGATATTGAAGGCCGATTTGCCCGGCTATATAAAACAGTGCGGGAGGCCGAATCAATAACCATTAAAAACAGCGTTCTATTGAGGCGGCTCAACGGGCTGACCCACTCAAGACGACGCGAGAAACACTTTACGGGTTCAAACATTACCAAGCCGTCTCAATAGGGAATCACCGAGTCTGTCGAGCCACAGGGTGAACCAACTTGTTCCGTGTCTCCTTAATGCCCGCCCCCGCTGGGCTGGCCCTTCAAGCGATACAGCGTGCCGCAATACGGGCACAGCGCTTCTCCACGCGTAACCGGAAGGTACACGCGCGGATGGGAATTCCAGTCGGCATGCCGGGGCATCGGGCAGTGCAGAGGCAGGTCATACTCGGTAACTTCGATGACGCGCTGGGTATTGTCTTGCCGCTCGCTCATGCTGATCTCGCTTATTTGACCGGAGTAATCCAGTCGAGGTGGCGGGCGGCACGGCCGTGCACGCAATCGAAATACATCGCCTGCAGTTTCGCCGTAAGCGGACCACGCGTGCCTTCTCCAATCGCCCGGTTGTCGAGTTCGCGAATCGGCGTGACTTCAGCCGCGGTACCGGTGAAGAAAGCTTCGTCGGCCGAATACACTTCATCGCGGGTGATGCGCTTTTCAACCAGTTGCAGGCCGATTTCGTCAGCCAGCTGGATGATGGTGTCGCGGGTGATGCCTTCCAGCGCGCTGGTCAGGTCTGGTGTGTAGAGTTTGCCGTTGCGGATGATGAACACGTTTTCGCCCGAGCCTTCGGCCACAAAACCATCGACGTCCAGCAGCAGGGCTTCGTCGTAGCCATCCATCTCGGCTTCCTTGTGCGCGAGGATGGAGTTCATGTAGTTGCCATTGGCCTTGGCCTTGCACATGGTGATGTTGACGTGGTGGCGCGAAAACGAGCTGGTCTTGACGCGAATGCCGCGGTCCAGCGCTTCTTGCCCCAGATACGTGCCCCATGGCCAGGCGGCGACGATGACGTGCACTGACAGGTTCTTGGCCGAAATACCCATGGCTTCGGAACCGAAAAAAGCCATTGGACGCAGGTAGCCGGATTCGAGCTTGTTCTCGCGCACCACGGTACGCTGCGCCTCGGAAATCGTCGCCTTGTCGAACGGCAGTTTCATGCCGAGGATGTGAGCGGAGCGGAACAGCCGGTCGGTGTGTTCCTGCAGGCGGAAAATCGCCGTGCCCTGCTCGGCCTTGTAAGCACGTACTCCCTCGAAGACGCCCATGCCGTAATGCAGGGTGTGGGTGAGGACGTGGGTGGTGGCGTCGCGCCAGGGAACGAGTTTGCCGTCGTACCAGATGACGCCATCGCGGTCGGCCATGGACATGGTGGAAAATCTCTTTGCGTATGTAAAGCCGGAATTTTACCGGATTCCGGGCGTGGGCGACGAGCTGTAATGGTGTGATGGTCTAAAGCGTGATCGCAGCCGTCCACATCGCGTGAACAACGTCATACGTCCGGACTTCAGGGAATCGGGAACTGGATTACAGGTAAGCCTTGGCTTCTTCGCCCGGGTTCGGCAAGCCTGCCACCCGCCATACTTCACGGGGGTTGGGGAACAGATGCTGCATGCAGTTGGCGCTTTGCCCGGTCAGGTGACAGACGTGGCTCAATGCCATGACCGTGCCAAATTTTGAATACTCACGCCGCAGGGCGTGCAACAAGCTAATTTGCAGTTCACTTAACTCACCCAAGCCGTCATTCCGGGCGATTCTGTCGGCCAGACTTTCACTCCACATGGTCGGATCAATCAGGAACCCATCAGCGTCAAAAATAGCCGGGCTGGGCACACTATCTAGCGTATGCATTTCACCTCCAGTTGCCAGGGTGTTTCAAACCGTTAATTAGAGGTATAGCACGGCATTTTCAATCGGCCAGCGTCGTTCCCACCGGCTGAGGCCTTGCAAAATGGTGGCCCTGAGCAAAGTCAATATCCAGCGTGGTTACTCGCCTGAAAATGGCTTCGTTTTCGACAGCAGCCTGTTTTTTGCCACGCCACTAAAACTCAGTCGATCCACGACTGGAGTAACCGGCAAGGGTGGATGCCGATACTTCCCTTGGCAAAGGTTACATGCATTGGGTATGCGCAAGCTGAGCGACCAGTTTGCGTATGGGTGCGGGCAAAGCAGCATCCAGTGCATCCGCAGGGGATAACCAGATTTGGCCGGGCAGGTTGGACGAGCGGGGGTTCAGATGGATTTGCACCGGCTGGATATGCAGCTTGAAGTGAGTAAAGCTGTGGCTGATTCGCGGCAATATCTGATGCGTATGCGCAACAAAACCAAAACGGTCACAGCAGTGGCTGACCGGATTATCGTCGAGCGGCAGTTCGGGCAGACTCCACAGACCACCCCAGATGCCGCGTGCAGGCCGCTTCTCCAGCATCAGTTCGCCGCGATCGAGCAGGAGCAGCATTTGTATCTGCTTTTCGGGCAGGGGCTTGCGAGGTCTGGATGCAGGAAGTTCAGCCGTGCGGTGCTGGGCGTGGGCGATGCAGTCGGACTGGACCGGGCAATCCGGGCAAGCGGGTTTGCTGCGGGTGCAGACGAGTGCGCCGAGATCCATCATGCCCTGCGTGTAGGCTTCGATATCTTTTGGGGGAAGGCGCGAGTCGGCCAACTGCCACAAAGCCATTTCAACCTGTTTGTCGCCCGGCCAGCCTGATACGCCGCCATGGCGAGCGAGAACACGTTTCACATTGCCGTCGAGAATGGCGCAGTTTTGGCCAAACGCCAGTGCAGCGATCGCGGCGGCGGTGGATCGCCCCACGCCCGGTAATCGGGTGAGGGCATCGGGCGTGGACGGGAAGAGTCCGTCATGCGTTTCGATGATGCAGCGTGCGGCAGCGTGCAGATTGCGCGCCCGGCTGTAATAACCCAGACCGCTCCACAGGGCGAGCACGTCATCTTCCTGAGCGGCGGCCAACGCGGGCAGGTTCGGGAAGCGCGCGACAAAGCGTTCGAAATAGGGGATGACAGTCGACACCTGCGTCTGCTGCAGCATGATTTCAGACAGCCAGATGCGGTAAGGGTCGCGATCAAGCTGCCAGGGCAGGCTGTGGCGGCCCTGGCGATGCTGCCATTTGATGATGCGGGAAGAAAATGCGTTCACGGCTGAAGGGTATCACTCCCCAAAGGCATGGATACCCTTATCCCCAAGTGGGGATGTCAGGCGATATGTGACGTGGTTCAAATGACGAATCGCCCGTGGAGGGCGATTCGACTTGTCGGCAATTCAGGCGATGACTTTTTCAGGCGTGCCCCATTTTCTGGCGGAACAGGTTCATCAATTTGCCGAATGCGGACTCAGTGATGGACTTGCGCTCAACCAGTACCGCTTCGCCTTTGCGGAGCTTGTCTGCCAGGCGGTTCAGGCTGATGGAGAAGCTGTTCATGCCATCCTGGTCAGAGAACAAATACGTGCTCTTGACGCCGCTCACCCATCCCAGCCGTGCCCAGCGGAACGTGCCGTCGTCATAGTGGAACTCCACCCAGTCGCCTTTGTTCATGGTGCGGGCGCGAAGCGTGAAGAGATCTTCATACTCCGGCGTGGGAGGTTCGGGTTCGGCAACCACTTCGGGCGTGTCTTCGACGGTGACAACCAGCGCGGCAGGCTGTTCCACGATTTCCTCGATTTCCTCGGGGGTCATGTCGGGTAGCGGCACCGGTTGGGTGACGGGGCGTACAGCATTGGCATGCAGGATCACCAGGTTGGCGAAGAAACGGTCCGCCAGCTTGGCTGGCAAATCGATTTCGGCCGCACCTTCACGCAGTCGCTTCAGCAACCCCGGCAGAATGCGAACCAGCATCAGCCGGGCATCCATGTCGGCCTTGGCCTGCACGCTCCACACCAGTTCACGCATGGTTTCGACGTGGCTATTGAAGTGCGCACCCTGATCGCCCTCCTTGACGTAATCCGTTGTCAGCAGTTGTGCCCAGTCGCGGCGCAGGAATTCGCGCACGGCTTCGGCCACGGGCTGATCCTTGAGCGCGCGGTTGATGAAATCGTGAACAATGACCGGTGCGAGTTCGGTGCGCTCGGATTGCTTGATCTCGAGGATGTCCGATTGCAGGCTGACATCGACTGTTTCCTCAAGTGTTTCTTCCAGGCTGGAGCCCAGATCTTCCAGCTCAGTGGCAGCGCTGGCGAACACGGCGATATCCTGCTCGAAATTCTCCAGTACACGGCTTACTACCTGTGAAATGGCTTCCAGCCGCGCCTGGCCAGCCGCATTTTCAGGCAGGTGGACAGCCAGCGTGGCAATGGCATCCAGCATGCGACGCACGGGATGGTTGGACTGCGAGAAGAAATTGCGGTCCAGCATGGCCGCTTTCAGCACCGGAATTTGCAGGCGCGCGATTTGGGCCTTGAGGCGGTCGGGAATGGTGGCTTCTTCAAACACCACATCAAACAGCATGGCGACTGCATCCACCAGCACCGCATCGAGCGGGCTGGCCGATTGCATGACGGGGCTTTGCTGCAGGCTGCGCAAAATATTGTGGATGGCTGATGCTTCCAGAAGCGGGAGTTCGAAGCGCGCCCCACCCGGTAACGTCATGGCACCGGTTTGTAATTGGCTGAGCGAATCGAGCAATGAGTACCCACCTGCTCCGGCAGATACATTGCCGCCCGCATAGCCCCTTCCACCACCCTGGGATGCGCCACCCCCTCCGGCTAGCTGCTCAAACAGGTTGAACATGTCGCCGCCCGCCGGGCTTGGCGCAGCCGCGCCCGATGCGCCACCATGGCCCGACGAAGCGGACGAATGTTGTGCGCGGTTCTTCGCACCCACTTTGAGTTCGGGCAGGATGCCGTGGTCGATCAGATAGCGATTGATGGACTGATAAATACCGGCGAGTTCGGTGGTCAATACCAGATCGAACTGGTTCAACAGCACAATACGGATGCTTTGTTCGGATTGCGTACGGGTAATGCCATCGAGCAGAGCCTCGCACAGCGCGCGCGGACCCAGTGGATTGTCGTTTTCCGCCAGGTCGGAGCGTCCCATCAAATGGGCGATACGGGCATCCAGGGCAACCAGTTCCTCTGCACAGTTGTAACGCAGGCGAGACGTGGCCTTGTCGACAGCCAGAGTGATTTCAAAATCCTGGTCGCCGACCAGCGACAGTTCCATCAACTCGGGTGCAGCGGGGGCTTCGCGATTGAGCGTGAAGTTGTTGAACGACGAGAAATAGGCATCCTTGCAGGCGCTCAGCAATTCATTGGCCTGTTTGTTGAGAACGCCCTGGGCGCCATAAAAGCTGTTGCGGGTTTCCAGCAGGGGTGAACGGTCTGCCATGGCCAGCAGCGTGTTTTCCATGGCTTCGGTTTGTCGCGTCAATACGCGAGTCGCGCCCTCGATCAATAAATCTCGGCTGTCATGCAGCATGCCCAGTGTCTCGGACGAGACCTGCGCACGGCGCGATCGCTCAAATTGGTTGAGGTTAACTACGACTGAATTGTCAGGCATCTCGCGCTCCATTGTGGTCACCTCGCGGTATCTGCGGCTGGACGAACAACGAATAGGAGAATGCTCAACCGGAAGCGACCGGCGGTCCCGCTGTCTCGATCATCCATGTAGGACGACTGAGACCGGTAACTTTGCGTCCCCGTCTCGCGGCGGGTTTGCCCTGTTCGGTGGTCGTCAGTTGTGTCTGGAATTTGACACACAACCGCGTAACTGAACTATCGGTTGCGAGGATGGAGAACTTGAGTGTGCAGCGTAAAAAATTCTATTCAGTATTGTTTGTCAAGTGTGTTTTGAGTCGCAGCATGGCTTTCCGGGTAAGTGACTGCTCTGGTATGTGCGCGCGGCCCGCGCGTATCTCTACGGCGAGCTGGTCGCAGTCAAGCGAAAAGCGCTGCTCGCCTTCGCTGTCACAAAACAACATATAGCCGCGTACTCCAATCCAGGCTACGCGCGCGGTCGTGAGCCCCTTGTATGGCGGATCAAAGTCCACCCAATCGCCCTCCATCAACTGTTCGGTCTGCAGCAGGGCTGCATCGTCCGAAGGCTCGTCGGTCAACCTGTTGGCGAACGAATCAATTTCTTCTTGCGATACCAGTTTGGGCGTGAACGTGCTGACACGGGTTTCCTGCTGCCCCATGCCCGGACGGATCCAGCATTCCTGGGTGGCGGTGATGGCGCTGAAAAAATCCTTGAGTTGCGCGGGCTCGGCGCCCTGCGCCAGCAGGCCACGCCGTAATTCGGTGTTGATCCGGGGAATGGATTGCAGGCGAGCTTCCCGCATATCGCCGTCATCCGGAGGTTGCAGGCTGAGAAACAACTGGAGTTGAGTTATGCAGGCATCGCGCCAGCCCGGGCCTTCGCCTGCCTCGGATACATACAGCGACGCCATGTAGGGAACCCAGGCTGCTTCCATGCGCCGGAGAACGGATTCCGGCGCGGGATAGCGGGCGGTCAGATCATTCAGGTTTTCCAGCGCCAGCAGCGTGCCGAGTTCCTGCTGCTCAATATGCTCCAGATTCGCGACGTCTGACGTCAATTCGGCCGAGGTGCGTGTGCTTTCCTCACTCAGCCAGCTGGCTAATGCCTGGTGTGCCTGTGCAAAGGCCTCGATTTGATGGTCTGGATCATTGAGGACACGTGTGCAAGCCGTCTCGATCTGGGTGAGTGCCTGGAGATGTGAAGGATTGTGTTCGGGGAAATGACGGGAAAACAGTCCGAGCAAATCGATCAGTTGGCGCGCCGGGTGCTGATCGTCGCTAAAAAATTCGGGTGAAACGAGCGCGACCCGGAGTGCGGGAATCTGCAATTGTGCGATTTCGGCTTTGTAATGCGGCGAGATATCCGGGTCGTCGAGGATGAACTCGAACAGGCCCGCCACCGCATCCAGCACCGCCAGATCGAACGTCCCGGCATCGGTTTGCCTGGCGTCCTGCTGCAATTGCCGCAGGACGAGCGTTGCTGGGGGCCGGCTGGGTCCCGAAATGCGTGGGATGTCGGCCTGCCAACGCGCCAGGCTATCCAGAAACCCTGGCAGAAGAGTGGGAAATGCGGTGCCGCTTGCCGGTGCAAATGATGTTTCCGGCGCAAATGAGCCAGCATTCCCGGGCGCACCGGATTGCTCGCTGATAGCCTGGATATGCGCCAGAATTTGTTGGCCGACATCCGAATCACGTTTTTTGGATGGCGGCGCGGGGGTTGCGCGCACGGTCGTGTGTTCCTCTACTCCCTGAGCGCTCAAATATTGATTGAGCGCGGTGTATGTGTGTTTCAAGGTGTCACGTAGCGGCACAGCCACGCATTGCAATATCAGGGTACCGCTCGGGATATCGATATCCAGGCTTTCCAGTGCACGCGACAAGGCGTGCATCACAGAAAGCGGTCCGTAGGCCTCGGTATAGTCAGCGTTTCCGGCCGCCTCTTGTTGCAAGCCGAGCAAACGGCTGAACAGCAGCAACATTTCGGGGCGCAAAGACTCGGTCAGGTAGGCGGCCGCCTTGTCCTCGGCCAGTTGTCTGCCCAGCATGGCGTCGTCCACCAGTTGCAGCGTGGCCGGATGACCGCCGGCCTGTTTTGAAAAGCTCTCTGGATAGATCAGTTTCTGGCGAAACTGGTCGGCAAACGCCGTGGATAGAGCATCGGGATGCACGTCGATCCAGCCCAGACAGGCTTGTCCGGTGGCCAGCATCGACGGCGTCATTTGCTCCACGACAGTGCGCATGATGGCATCGTGGATAAAGCTGCGGCTGCGCTGAAAGAAATTATCCAGCGCCTGCGCCATGCGCAGGTCGGCTTCGCGCAGCAGCGCTTCAGCGGAAAGGGGATCGGTTTGCTTGTTCATGGCCTGATCGCAATAACGGCCATTTGGGGCGCATTATTGAATGGGGTTCGGATAGACACAGACGGGTGTTGGAGCGGGCGAAGGGAATCGAACCCTCCTCATGAGCTTGGGAAGCTCAGGTAATGCCACTATACGACGCCCGCTTGGTGCGTGTTCCCTTCGGTGACGTGCATCCTTCGGGGTAGAATCCGGGATGATACTGAAACTCACGTCCGGATAGAAGCTGTGATTGAACTGACCATCAATGGCGAACCCCGTAGCTTCCCTGCGCCGCTGACCCTTACCCTGCTGGTTGAATCGCTGGATTTGGCAGGGAAACGCATTGCCATCGAGAAAAATGGCGAAATCGTCCCACGCAGCCAGCATGCCGATACGTCGCTCGTCAGTGGCGACCGGCTGGAAATTGTTGTCGCCGTAGGCGGCGGCTGACCTCGTTATTACTTCGCTTTAAACTCAAAAGAATTATGGAACCACTCGTTATCGCCGGAAAATCCTATGCCTCCCGTCTTCTGGTCGGCACCGGCAAGTACAAGGATTTTGAACAGACGCGTCTCGCGGTTGAGGCTTCGGGCGCGGAAATCGTCACGGTCGCCATCCGTCGCACCAACATCGGCCAGGATGCCGGCCAGCCGAGTCTGCTCGATGCGCTGCCGCCCTCGAAATATACTTACCTGCCCAACACTGCGGGCTGCTATACCGCAGACGATGCAATCCGCACTCTGCGTCTGGCGCGTGAACTGCTCGACGGCCATGCGCTGGTCAAGCTTGAAGTGCTGGGCGATGCCGAATCGCTGTATCCCAATGTGGCAGAAACGGTGAAGGCCGCCGAAGTGCTGGTGAAGGAGGGCTTCCAGGTGATGGTCTACACATCGGATGACCCCATTGTGGCCAGGCAGCTGGAAGATATCGGCTGCGTCGCGGTGATGCCGCTGGCGAGCCTGATCGGTTCAGGCATGGGCATCCTCAATCCGTGGAATCTGCAGATCATCATTGATCGTTTGAGCGTGCCGGTGATCGTCGACGCGGGCGTCGGCACGGCCAGCGACGCTACTATCGCCATGGAATTGGGCTGCGACGCTGTACTGATGAACACTGCGATTGCGGGTGCAGGTAACCCGGTACTGATGGCCTCGGCGATGCAAAAGGCAGTGGAAGCCGGACGCGAAGCCTTTTTGGCCGGTCGCATGCCGAAGAAAATCTATCAGGCCAGCCCCAGTTCGCCCACCGGCGGTCTCATTACCGGCAGTAAATAAACATGAGTGAAACTGGCGCGTATCCGCGCATTCGTTCCTATGTGCTGCGCGCCGGGCGCGTGGGCTCCGGCCAGGCACGCGCGTTGGCCGAGATCGGGCCGCAGTTCATGCTGCCCTACCAGCCCGCCGAACTCGATCTGACCGCGGCTTTTGGACGGACCGCCCCCCACATCCTGGAAATTGGTTTTGGCATGGGCGAGGGCCTGGCCGAGATTGCCGCCGCTTATCCCGATAACGATTACCTCGGCGTCGAGGTGCATACGCCGGGCGTGGGTGCGCTGTTAAAGCAGCTTGGCGAGCGAGGTCTCACCAATGTCCGTGTCATCCAGCATGATGCGGTTGAAGTGCTGACCAGGATGCTGGTACCGGCCAGCCTCGCCGGCATCCACATTTTTTTCCCCGATCCATGGCATAAAAAGCGCCACCACAAACGCCGGTTGATCCAGCCGCCGCTGGTGCAACTGCTGGCCAGTCGGCTTCAGGCCGGCGGCTACATTCATCTGGCCACCGACTGGCAGGATTACGCCGAACAGATGCTTGCCGTGCTGGCAGCCGAACCGCTGCTGCACAACACTGTGGCGGACTATGCGCCGCGCCCCGATACCCGGCCCCTCACCAAGTTCGAACAGCGCGGTATTCGTCTGGGACACGGGGTGTGGGATTTGGTGTTCCGCAGGGTTTAAGACTTCACGTTTCAGGGTTTGAATCCCTGAACCACGCCTTCGATGGGCATGGGCGGAGTCAACTATCAGCGCGGGTGGACGGGAAAACTGTTCCCGGGTTTGCCCACCTTAAGAGCACTTCTATGAATTCGTCATACCGGGCTTGACCCGGTATCCAGTTGCTTGATTCGACGTCATTCCGGCGTTCGCCGGAATGACGTCGTGGACTTGTTCAGTGTCTCCTTAAGTATCTGCTTAAGGAGGGCATGCCTGTTGGGCCCATATTTACCCCTTTAACGTCCTATCATGGTGTTACGGCTGGCATGATTGCCAAGGCGTTGTTATTCGTTTCAATCAAGGAGGAAGGCATGGAGTTTGGTATTGCCGGGCCTGGCTGTCAGGCCCCCGGAATCGCGCTGACCGGACACGGTCATGATGGCGGCGCAATCCTTGAAGACACACCGCGCCCATATTCCAGCCTTGTTCAGGAGAAGATGACATGAACGACGACATCGATGTGATGCTGCCATGTACGTTCGTTATTTTTGGTGCAACGGGCAATTTGTCCACCAACAAACTGTTGCCGGCCTTGTACCACCTGGAAGCGGCGGCCCGCCTGTCGGAATCGCTCAGCATCATCGCGTTCGCGCGGCGTGAGTGGAGTGACGATGACTGGCGCAAACACATGCGCGAAGTGCTCGCCGACAAGATCAAGGGCAAGCAGGACACACCGGTATTCGAGCGCTTCATCGCGCGCTTTGCTTATCAGCAGGGCGATCTCAACGACGTAAAATCGTATCAGGCGCTTGCCAAACGTCTGCCAAATGAAGAAGCGTGTTCGAGCACCGTGTTTTACCTGGCCATCAAGCCAGCCGAATTTGCTGCGGTGGTTCACAATCTTGAAGCAGTGGGATTGAACCGGCCGCGCGGTTTGAACCGGGTGGTAGTGGAAAAACCATTTGGCGAAGATATCGAATCGGCGCGCATGCTGAACCATTTGTTGCATCAGCATTTTGACGAAGAACAGATATTTCGAATCGATCACTTCCTCGGCAAGGAAACCGTGCAAAACCTGCTGGTGTTCCGCTTTGCCAATACCCTGATCGAGCCGTTGTGGAACCGTAATTTCATCGACCACGTGCAGATTACCGTGGCCGAATCGATCGGCATCGAGAAGCGGGCCGATTATTACGACCATGCCGGGGCGCTGCGCGACATGCTGCAAAACCACCTGATGCAATTGCTCACCGTGGTGGCCATGGAACCGCCGCCCGCGCTGGAAGCCGATGCGCTGCACGACGAAAAAGTGAAGGTGATGCGCTCGATCCGTCCCATCGCCAAGCGTTCTGTGCATGCGCACGCCATTCGTGCGCAGTACACGCGCGGGATGATCGATGGCAAATCCGTCCCGGGCTATCAGCAGGAAGATAATGTCGAGTCGAATTCCATCACCGAGACCTTTGTCGCCGCCAAGTTTTATATCGATAACTGGCGCTGGCGTGGTGTGCCGTTTTATCTGCGCACCGGTAAGCGCATGCCGCGCCAGACTTCGATGATCGCCATCCGCTTTCGCCACCCGCCGCAGCAGCTGTTTCGCGAAACCCCGCTGGAAACGATCGATCCCAACTGGATCCTGTTGTCGATCCAGCCGGACGAATCCATGCGCATGGAAATCCACGTCAAGCAGCCAGGCCTGGATATGGATACGCGCTTGATGCAGATGAACGCGAGCTACCTGAAAACAGACGAAGAGGCACTCGATGCCTACGAAACCCTGTTGCTCGACGTGATCGAAGGCGACCGTTCCCTGTTTCTGCGCTTCGATGAAGTGGAGTGGGCGTGGCGGGTGGTCGATCCCATTCTCAAACACTGGGCGGTGGAACGCGATTACATTCCCACCTACCCGGCAGGAAGCTGGGGCCCCGCCGATGCCAATCGGCTGTTTGATAGCGACGATCAAACCTGGCGAAACGAACTATGAGCTTGCCGGATTGGCGGGTGTTTTCCGATCCGGAGGCATTGGTCGCACGGCTGGCGGACTCCCTGTGCGAAGTGGCTGAAGAAGCCATCGCAGAACGCGGAGCATTTCATCTGGTGCTGGCCGGCGGCAGCACACCCAAGGCGCTTTATCGTGCGCTGGCCGCGCGTGGCGCGGGCGATGCCCATTGGCATCTTTGGTATGGCGATGAACGGTGTTTGCCGCCAGATCATCCCGAACGCAACAACTACATGCTTGAAACGGCCTGGCTGGGCGCGTCGCCTATCCCGCCCGAGAATCGTCGTTCGATTCAGGCCGAATTGGGGGCCACGCAAGCGGCTGCGCTTTACGCAGGCGCGCTGAGAAATGTGGCTGACTTTGATGTGGTGCTGCTGGGCATGGGCGAGGATGGCCACACCGCCAGCCTGTTTCCCGGCCATGACTGGGGCGTGGCATCAGGCAGCCCGGATGTTCTGGCCGTGCGCAATGCGCCCAAGCCACCGCCCGAGCGGGTGAGCCTGTCGGCTGCCCGGCTCTGCCGCAGCGAGCGGGTGTGGTTCGTCATTACCGGCAGCAGCAAGAAAACCGCGATTGCCTATTGGAAAGAGGGTGGGGTGCTGCCGGCTTCGAGCGTACATGGCTTGCGCGAAACCGTGGTCTGGCTGGATGCGGAGGCCTTGCCGGTAGTCGGTTAGCGGAGGCGGTAAGCGAGATTAATCACAGGCCGTTCGCCTGTCGAAGGGCGGCCACTATTGATCCGGCCAGATTTATTCGCGAGTTCGTTCGTGCTGAGCCTGTCGAAGCACAGCCCTTCGACAGGCTCAGGGCGAACGGTAATCATGTTTAATTCGTGCCAGATCAATGGACTAGGCTGGGGCATCGGCCTCAGGCGCATCAGGCTCGGCCTTTGCAGGCTTCTCAGGTTTGTTCCGGGCAGCCGCCAGCATCGCCTGCCGCGTAGCCGGCGTTTCCAGACTGATCCGCCCCAGCGCGCCGGTGCGGTAATCGGTCAGAAAAATCATTGCGGCCTTTTCCAGATCGAGTTCGCCACCGCGTCCCTTCAAAACGCAGCCGCGTTTTTTCGCCACGGCTTCCAGCACCCCGGTCGCATCCAGCCCTTCCAGCGCAAATTTGTAACGTGCCTTGAGCAGCCCCGGATAGCGCTCCAGCAGAATCCCCGCCAGAAACACCGCCACTTCCTCATCAATCACCGCGTTGCGGCCAATCGCGTGGCTGGCGGCGAGCATGAAGCCGTCGGAGTCGTGTTCGATCTTCGGCCAGGTCATCCCCGGTGTGTCCACCAGCGTCAGGCGCGGCGTGAGGTTGATGCGCTGCTGCGATTTGGTCACTGCGGGCTCGTCGCCCACTGCCGCCACCCGGCGCTTGACCATCGCATTCAGCAGCGTGGACTTACCCACGTTGGGAATGCCCATGATCATCAACCGCAGTGGCTTGAAGGTATCGTCGCGATGCGGCGCCAGCTTTTGCGCCAGCGCAGGCAGTTTCACCACATCGCTGGGTTTCTTGGCGGAAATCGCCACCGCCATCACGCCCGGCTGCTTGTTGAAATAATCCAGCCAGGCACGCGTTGCTTCCGGGTCGGCCAGATCAGCCTTGTTCAACAGCTTGAGGCAGGAGCGTTGACGATGCAGGCGCAGCTCGTGGATCATCGGATTGCTGCCTGCCTCCGGCAGGCGCGCGTCGAGCACCTCGACCACCACGTCGATCAGCGCCATCGTCTCCGCGGCTTTCTTGCGCGCGGTGGTCATGTGACCGGGGAACCACTGGATAGGCATGATGGGTTTTATAGGTAAGGGGAGGGGATTATCACATCAGTCGGGGATTAACCTGCCCCGCCGCCACTGCCCATCCCATGCGCCGCCTGCAACACCAGCGCATCGAAATCCTCCGCCTTCATCAACCCACGCTCGGCGACGATATCGCGCACCGGGCGGCCGGATTTCTCCGATTCCTTGGCGACCTCGGCGGCCTGGTTGTAGCCGATCCGGGTGTTGAGCAGGGTGGCGAGGGCGACGCTTTGGTGGATGAAGAAGGCACACCTTTCCCGATTGACGACGATACCCTTGAGGTTCTTTTCGGTAGCGGCGTTCATCGCGTTGGTCAGCCAGTCCATGGCGTCGAACAGGGCGGAACCGAGCGCGGGCATCATCACGTTCAGCTCCATCTGCCCGGCTTGCACCATGTAGGACACGGCGGCGTCCTGTCCCAGCACCTGGAAGCAGACCTGATTGAGCATTTCGAACATCACCGGGTTGACCTTGCCGGGCATGATGGAAGAGCCCGGCTGCACCGGCGGTAGCTGGATTTCGCCGAGACCGGTGCGCGGGCCTGAGGCCAGCAGACGCAGGTCGTTGGAAATGCGGGTGAGCTCCAGCGCTAGGTTGCGGATCTCGCCGGACAGCCGTGCCAGGTCGTTCATCGACTGCATCTGCGCGACCAGTTGGCCGACGCGGATCGGCTCGCCGGTGAGTTGCGCCAGTTCGGTGGCGGCACGCGCCGGATAGTCGGGTGAGGTGTTGAGCCCGGTACCGGCAGCCGAGCCGCCGAGGCCAATCTCACACAGCGCGGGGCGCACCGCGTCAAGCGCTGTGGCGCAGCGATTGAGTGTCCACGCATAGCCGGCGAATTCCTGCCCCAGCGTGGTCGGCACCGCATCCTGCAAGTGGGTGCGGCCGGACTTCACCGTATCCTTCTCGCGTTCGGCCAGGCGCGAAAACTCCGCCGCCATGGCATGCACCGCCGCGGTCAGGCGCGGCAGTTTGGCCAGCACGGTGAGGCGGATGGCGGTGGGGATGGTGTCGTTGGTCGACTGACCCATGTTGACGTCGTCGTTGGGGTTGACTGGCTTGTACGCGCCTTTTTCACCGCCCAGCGCCACGTTGGCGAGGTTGGCGATGACTTCGTTGCTGTTCATGTTGTGGCTGGTGCCGGCACCCGCCTGAAAGCGGTCGACGACGAATTGGTCGATATACTCGCCGGCAAGGATTTTGTCGCAGGCGGCCACAATGGCGTCGCGTTTTTGTTCCGATAACCAGTCTGGCTGGCAATTGGCGCGGGCGGCGGCAAACTTGATGCGCACATGGGCTAGTACGAAATCCTTATCCGGACGGCGACCGGAAATGGGAAAATTGGCCACGGCACGCGCAGTTTGTGCGCCATACCAGGCACTCGCGGGAACCTGGACTTCGCCAAGCGAGTCCTTCTCAATGCGGAATTCATTCATGGTAAAAAAACCAATGCAGACGTTACAAAGAAGCCGATTTTATCCGATGTGGCTGGCAGGGTTCCTGTTGGCGTGTGCAGCGTCGTGGGTGCAGGCCGCCGATTTCAGGATAACTGATACAGATGGCAAGACGCACACCCTGTCGGGCTACAAGGGTAAATGGGTGCTGGTGAATTACTGGGCTACCTGGTGTCCGCCCTGTCTGGAAGAAATGCCAGACCTGATTGCGATGCACGGGAACAAGAAAAACAACATCGTGGTCATCGGTATTGCGCTGGACTATCGCACCGCGAAACAGGTAACCGACTTTGCCGAAGGCTTGCTGGTGAATTATCCCATCGTGCTGGGCAGCCCGCAGGTAGTGAATCAGATTGGCCCGGTGCAGGGCTTGCCGACCACCTATCTGTTCAACCCTGACGGTAAAATGGTTGCCCAGCAGGTGGGGGCGATTACTCGTGAAGCGGTGGAAAACTACATCGCCAGCAAGACGTCACGGCCCAGAAAATGACGCGTTCCAAGAAAATAGTTGCGCCCCAACTCTCAGGAGATTTCATGCGTCAATTGCTTATCGCGTTTCTGGTTTTGATGGCGGGCTCCGCATGGGCGGAGACACGCGATCCGGCTAACCATTTCTTTCAGGCCAAGTTTGGTGATTTTCAGGCTGAACTGGAAACCGCGAAGCAGCAGGGCAAGAAAGGCGTTTTCCTGTTTTTCGAGATGGATGATTGCCCGTTCTGCGAACGCATGAAAACCACCATCCTGAATCAGGCGGATGTGCAGGATGCGTTCCGCGCACAATTTCTGGTGTATTCGATCGACGTCAACGGTGGCACGCAGATGAGTGACTTCCAGGGCAAAGAGCAAACCGAAAAAGCCTTTGCCTTTACCCATCGCGTGCGCGCCACGCCTACGATGCTGTTTTTCGATCTCGACGGCAAACTGGTTACGCGTCATACCGGCCCGACCAAGAACAAGGCGGAGTTCCTGTTGCTCGGGAAATTCGTGGTCGAGGGCGCTTACGCGACCCAGTCTTTCACCAAATACAAGCAAGGCAAATAATGACAAGAATGATCTGGCTGGTGCTGCTGGGGTGGATATTCTCCATTCCGGCAGCCGCCGAGCGGTTGACGCTGGAGGAAGCGCTGGCCAGCGTGGCGGCGGCACATCCCGACCAGCGGATGGCGGAAAGCGATCTGGCGCTGGCCCAGGCCGACCGTGAGCAGGCAGCAAGCCGGCAGGATTTCAGTCTGTTTCTGGATGGCGCCCTGCGCACCGGCCGTCGCCCGGATGGTGACTGGAAACCCGACAATATCGGCCGGATTGTTGCGCGCAAGCCGCTGCTCGATTTTGGCCGTAGCAGCCAGGCCATCGAAGCGGCCGACCAGCAGGTTGCGGCGCGTCAGGCATTACTTTTCAACGTCAGCACGCTGCGTCGCATCGACATCATGGCGCGGTATTTCGATGTATTGCTGGCAGACATGCAATACGCGGCCCACAACGAGTTCATGGCTGTCGCCTATGTGGCATGGGACAACGCGAAGATTCGTTTCGAGGTGGGACAGATCAGCCGGCCCGAACTGATGCGGCTGGAAGCGGATTATCAAGACATTCGTGAGCGCCGGAATATCAGCCTGCAGCGCTTGCGGAGCACGCGCCAGAAACTGGCTAATGCGATGGCCCGTCCCGGGCAATTGCCAACCGAACTGGCTGAACCTGACTTGCCGCACAACGACCGTCCGGTTCTTGAGTATGAATCCCTGTTGCCCTGGGTAATGGAGAAAAATCCACGTATCCAGGCGTTGCAGGCGCAAGTGGCGGCAGCCGACGCCCGGATCGCTGCCATGCGGGCGGAGCGCAATCCTTCACTGGATGCGGAAGTGGTCGGCGGGGGCTACAGCCGTGAATCGTCCACGCGCGATGAAGTGAGTGCTGCGCTGGTGTTCAATATCCCGCTGTATCAGGGGGGGCGTGTGGATGCACGGATGGCGCGTGAGCGGGCACAAAAGGAACGCACCACGGCCGAGTTGGACAAGTTGAAGCTGGATATGGCTGAAACCCTGCTCGATACCTTGCAGGAAATCGAGTGGCTGCGTGAGTCCAGCCGGGCTGCCGCCGACAAGCAGATTGAATATCGAGACTGGGCATTGGAACGGTCGCGCGCGGAATATGAACTGGAACTGAAAACCAATCTGGGTACCAGCATGGCTGAAACGCAGGTGGCGCAACTACGCCGCAAACAGGTTGAATACCGGCTGGCGCTGGCGCTGGCGCGGCTGGAAGCATTGTCTGGCGGCAGCTTGCCGCCTGCTGAGGGAGCACAAAAATGATGTTGAAAAACTGGATGCCGGCGCTGGCGGGCGGGATGCTGCTGACAGCCATACCGGGCTGGGCCGCCGACATTGCATTGACGACCCGTGTGTCGGGGGTGGTGGATCAGGTGCTGGTCAAGGCCGGGCAACGCGTGAGCAAGGGGGCGGTGTTGCTGCGTCTGGACAGCACCATCCTGCAGGCGCGTTTCGATGAGGCGACCGCTGAACAGGTGCGTGCACAGGCCGATGAAGCCGACGCCAAACGGGATATGGAGCGGATGCAGGAGTTGTTTGATCGCACCGTGTCGTCGACCACCGAACTCGATGCGTCAAGTTTGCGTTATGTACGTGCGCAGGCTGCGCTGTCTGCTGCTCAGGCACGCCGGGTGATTGCGCAAAAGAATCTGAGCGATGCGGAACTCAAGGCGCCGTTTGATGGTGTGGTGAGTGCGGTTCCCGGTGCGCCGGGAACCGTGGTGGCAGCGGACTGCCAGCCAAAAACGCTGGTGCTGCTGCGCTCCGGACGACCTTGACCAGCGTTTCCTTAGCCGCCCAGTCGCTGCAGGGCGCCTGTTTCCATCTCTGTCGCCTGATGTGGCGAGGCCACGGCAGCGATGACCTTGCGACACATCGGCAATAAAGCCTTGAACCCGGCAATGTCCCGTACTTCGCTCATCTGTTTGTAGGCGGGCGATTTGGTCCCCACCAGTGCGGCGATGAATTCCAGGGCATAGGCTTGCGCTTCGCTCAAGCTACCTGTGGCCTGAACGGGAGCGGCGGTGGGTGCGGCAGCGGGTGCACTGGCGGCTGCTGCAACCGGTTCGGCTGATGCCATGTTGCGTAGCGTTTGAACGAAGCCGGTTTGCAGCAGTTCATTCACCATGCTTTCGATTTCTACGCATTTCGGGTGTTTGCTGCACAGTTCGCCGAACGAAATGCCGTTGCCGATACAGAACAGAAGTTGACGGTATTTCGGCCGCAGGGTGTGGCCCAGATTGAAGATTTCTTCCTGTCCCTTGACCGTGCGGGACAATTGCATTGTCATTTCCATGCTCGTCTCTCCGTTATTTTGATGCAGGTGATGGCCTGTGCCAGAAACGCAGCATAGGCTGTGCCAGTCGGGTGGTTTTTCACCATGCCAGGCATGGCATGGCCTGAGGGGCATCTTGAGACACGTGGGAAGCAAAAAAATCATGCGGATATGTCGAACGCATGACTGAATGTGGAAATTTCGTCAGCCTGGAGAGGCAGGCGTAATCTGGCAGGCAGGCAGGCGGTGGACCTGCACTCAACCCGATGCTCGGGTTTGATTGTCTAATCGACGATATTCTCGATCAGGTCGATCACCACGCGTGTGCGTGTGTGCAGAATGGCCACGTCTGCGCCGATGACTACGCGCACATATCCTTCGGGCAATCTGCTTAAGCGACTTTCCACGTTTGCGGGAAGATAAGCCCAGTTCACGTTAGCCGGCACACCTTGGTTGCGTTGCAGCTTGTAGGCGTGTCCTGGTGGGACCTTTCCTTTCTTGGCCAGGCCCGGCGGCAGCCCGCGATAATCCACGCGGTAATAATCCCGAATGATCCTGAGATCGGGATCGCTGAATGCCACGCGTACATCGTAACCACGGTCATGGACCCGCACCTCGCCGGAATGGGGGTGGGTCTCGCATCCGGCCAGTCCTGCCAGGGCGGCGAAAACCAGAAAAACAGATAAATGCGTTTTCATATCACGCCTCAAAAGTTTTAGTTATCCGACTGACACGTAACAACAGTGTCGTTTGATCTGCTGAAGCAGGCCAGGAACTATTAGGGAGGCACTGAACAAGTTGGTTTGCTTTGTGGTTCGACGAGCTCACCACGAACGAAATCAAGTACTTGCCGTTCGTCCTGAGCCCGTCGAAGGACTTGTTCAGTGCCTCCTTAGCTGCGTGACGCGGAAGACGCGTCGGCTGATCGTGTGCTCGGGGTGTAGTCCCAATGGCGTTTCCAGGCGCCGACAACCAGCGTGGGATATTCCGGGCGGCCGAGGCTGCCGTTGTAGCGGCCCAGTGCGCGATATAAATCGCCCCGTTCGATGTCGATGTAGTGGCGCAGGATCAGTGCGCCGTAACGCAGGTTGGTTCGAAGCTGGAACAGATTGTGGTCGGCGTTGCCGATGGCCTTGGCCCAGAAGGGCATCACCTGGGTGTAGCCGCGCGCGCCCACCGGTGAAACCGCATATTTACGGAATCCGCTTTCCACCTGGATCAGGCCCAGCATGAGCTGTGGGTCGACCCCTGCGCGCGAGGCTTCCCAGTGCAGCGTCGTGAGAAATTCCACCCGTTCGCTTTCGTCGGGTATGCGCTTGACGAGCCGGCGCGACATCTCTTTCAGCCAGGCAGCCTCGTCAATGGTGCTGCGAAATGCGGTACGCGTGACCGCGGTGTCGGCCAGTGCGCGCTGCAGGGACGAACGCACATTGGCCGACATCGCCTCTTCCCGCTGTCCGCCTGCTTGAGCGGGCAGAGCCAGAATAAGGGCGGTAAGAAGCAGGCCGGTGTACGTCGTTTTTTTCATGTCAATGTCCTAATACGCCTGACAAAAATGAACCTGCCTCGGCGAGTGTAATTTTTTGCGCCTCGCCGGATGAGCCTGGCTCGGTGCGACGCGGCTGGTATTCAATCACGCCATCCTTCAGACCGCGCTCGCCGACCGTGATGCGGTGAGGAATACCGATCAGCTCGGCATCGGCAAACATGACGCCGGGTCGTTCGTCACGGTCATCCAGTAGTACGTCGAATCCGGCAGCAGCCAGTTCAGCATACAACGTATCGGCGGCAGTTTTAACCATCTCGCTCTTGCCATAGCCAATTGCCACAATTACGAGCAAGAATGGTGCCATGCTCATGGGCCAGATGATGCCCTTGTCATCGTGATGCTGCTCGATGGCCGCCGCCACGATGCGCGATACGCCGATGCCATAGCAGCCCATTTCCATTGCCTGCGAACGGCCGGCCTCGTCCAGATACGTGGCGTCCATCGCTTGTGAGTACTTGTTGCCAAGCTGGAACACGTGGCCCACTTCGATGCCGCGGCACAGCTTCAATGTACCTTTGCCATCGGGACTGAGGTCGCCCAGAACAACGTTGCGCAGGTCGGCCACTAGCGGTTCCGGCAAATCGCGCCCAAAGTTGACGCCTGTGAGGTGCTGGTCGTCCGCATTGGCGCCACAGACAAAATCACTCATCGCGGCTACGGCACGATCCGCCATCACCGGGGTAGCAAGTCCAACTGGCCCCACCGAGCCGGGTGCGGTGCCGGAGGCGGCCCGGACAGCGGATTCGCTGGCCAGAGCAAAAGGCGTTTTCACGCCGGCGAGCTTTTCCGCCTTGATTTCGTTCAGCGTGTGATCGCCCCGAACCAGCAGGGCCACCGGCCCCTCCGTTCCCTCAACAATCAAGGTTTTAACGGTCTGACCGGGATCAAGCTTGAGGAAGGCTGCGACGTCCTCGATGCTTTTCATGCCCGGGGTGGCCACGGATTGCATGGCCTGCGCAGGCGCTGCGCGCGGTGTGGCGGGGGCAACGGCTTCGGCCAGTTCGACGTTGGCGGCGTAATCGGAGTCTGTGGCTGGGCAATAGGCGATGAGGTCTTCACCCGAATCGGCCAGCACATGGAATTCGTGCGATGCGGAGCCGCCGATGGAACCGGTGTCGGCGGCGACCGCGCGAAAGCGCAGCCCCAGCCGGGTAAATATCTTCGTGTAGGTGTCATACATCGCCTGATAGGTGGCAGCGAGGCTGTCCTTGTCGGCGTGGAAGGAATAGGCGTCCTTCATCAAAAATTCGCGTGCGCGCATGACCCCGAAACGCGGGCGGATTTCGTCGCGAAATTTCATCTGGACCTGATAAAAGTTCAGCGGTAACTGACGATAGCTCTTGATTTCACGGCGCACCAGATCGGTAATGACTTCCTCATGGGTGGGGCCAAAGCAGAAATCGCGCTTGTGGCGATCCTTGATCTTGAGCATTTGCGGACCAAATTGCGCCCAGCGACCGGTTTCTTCCCACAACTCGGCTGGCTGCACTGCGGGCATCAGCAGTTCGATCGCGCCGGCGCGGTTCATTTCTTCCCGCACCACCGCCTCCACCCGGCGCAGCACCCGCAGCCCCAGCGGCATCCAGGTATACAGGCCAGACCCCAGGCGCTTGATCAGCCCGGCACGCAGCATGAGTTTGTGGCTGACGAGTTCGGCTTCGGACGGAGCTTCCTTGGTGGTGGAAATGAAAAACTGGCTGGCGCGCATGATGAATAATCGGGACGGAAAGCAGTATTTTAGCGCGTGGACGTGTAATCTTTCGCGCTCGATTTTGGAACAGGACAGTCATGCGCTTGAAGTTTGGGAAACGCCGGGCACAGGATGGTGGGCTGGAAGTCACCGAAGAACGTGGTTTGCGTGTCTTGCATCTGGGAAATTGCGCCATCCAGAGTGCGATGCGGATGAATCGGCCATACGATCTGGAGCTTGCCTATACCCGGGCAATGATGGGTTTTCTGATGTTTAACCCCGCGCCGCAGGATGTGTTGATGATAGGCCTGGGCGGGGGCTCGCACGCCAAGTTCATCCATAAGCAGTTCCCGGCGATGCGCGTTACGGCTGTGGAGATCAATCCACAGGTGATTGCGGCGGCGCGCACGCATTTTGCGCTGCCGCCGGATGACGAGAGGCTGACGGTGATCGAGGCCGATGGTGCGTTGCATATGCGGCAACATCCCGCGAGCACCGACATCATCCTGCTCGATGGTTTTGATGCGGGCAATCAGGTTGAGGCGCTGGCCACCCAGACGTTTTATGCCGCGTGTCGCCGGGCACTCAGGCCGGGTGGGGTGCTGGTAGTCAATCTCTGGGGGCAGGATCCCGGGTTTGCCGAGTATTTTGCCCGCCTGACGCGTGCGTTCGATGGCGAAACCGGCTGGATCTCGGTGCAACATAAAACCAACATTATTGTGTTCGCTTTCGGCGAGTCGGGTGCGGTTGCCAGGCTGGAACAGATGCGACCGCAGTTGGCCGGGATGTCCAAAAGCCATGGTCTGGATCTGTGCGGTTTTGCACGGGACCTCCAGTGGTCAGATACGATCGTGCCCTTGCTCGGTTAAGGAGACGCTGATTTATTCCGCTTTCGTCATTCCGGCGAAAGCCGGAATCCAGTGAAATTAACCAACTGGACACCGGCTTTCGCCGGTGAGACGAATAAATCAGCGTTTCCCTAAACTTTCCCCAAGGTTGTCCGCTAAAAAACATAATCAAAACAAGGCGTAACCTAAGGGTTCTGGCCTTGTCGGGTTTGCATTTTTTGATGGGTGTGAAAGAATGCAGGTAATCGAATTTTACAGATGGTGGCGGCCATGATCGACCGAGAAGGGTACCGCCCGAACGTAGGCATTATTTTGTGCAATGCGCAGAACCAGGTTTTCTGGGGTAAGCGCGTCAATCAGCACGCCTGGCAGTTTCCCCAAGGCGGCATCAATGCAGGGGAAACGCCGGAACAGGCTATGTTCCGGGAGTTGGAAGAAGAAGTGGGTTTGCACGCCGAACATGTGCGTATCCTGGGGCGTACGCGCGAGTGGTTGCGTTATGACGTGCCGCCGCACTGGACGCGGCGCGACAATCGCGGTCTGTATCGCGGTCAGAAGCAGATATGGTTTTTGCTGCGACTGACCGGGCGGGATTGTGATGTGTCGTTACGCGCCAGCAGCCATCCCGAGTTCGACGCCTGGCGCTGGAATGAGTACTGGATGTCGATGGAAGCCGTGGTTGATTTCAAGCGTGAGGTTTACCGGTTGGCGCTCGAGGAACTGGAGCGTTTCCTGCACAAGGATGTGCGATATCTCCGGCAACACACGCGCCACCATTGTGAGCCGCGCGAGGTGGCCCTGGATTTGCAGTTCAAATCCTGAACTTTGGGATGGGGAGGCGTGATGAAGATACGAATCTATGCTTCAACACTGACAACGGCCACGGAATCCGTACCCGGCCTGCCACTGTGGCAGGTTGCACCCACGCGGGACAGCGCCGGCAAACGCCTGACTGATTTCATGATGTTGATTCCCCGGCTGCGCAGCAAGCCGCTTGCCGAGATCGAGCGTGCCTCGCGTGACATCCAGACCGTGCTGGCGTTGCACCAGGCAGTGGTATTTGCCGACCTCAATTTGAAACTCAATTTGTTGTGGGTGTCATTGCGGCCTGTCCCGGGCGCGATCGGCGAGTTGGTGGCAGCGATCCGGCTGTGCGTACCGGAAGCGGTGCTGGTAGCCCATCACGCTGATCCTCATTAGGGTGGTGCGCGATCTTTCCGTCAACCAGTCAGCGCCCCAAATAGCGTGTCTTCCGAGCGTAAATTTGCCGGGCAGCGTATGCATTGGCGGATTGTTTGTTTGTCGCTAACGTCTGCCAATATCCTCGTGAAAAGCAGGGTAATCCGTGTATTTTCTGTGTTTTAGCTTACCTAAAGTAGAGGAATTCGTTAAAATGCGCGATTGCTTATTAACCAATAACCCGCTGGAGTCCATATGGCTGTTTCTGAAGTTCAGGTGCAAACAGCACTGAAAGAGTTGGTTGATCCCAACACGCAAAAAGATTACGTTTCGACCAAATCCGCCCGCAATATCAAGATCGATGGCGGAGCCGTAGCCGTTGATATCCAGCTGAGCTACCCGGCGCAGAGCCAACTTGCCAGCATCAAGCAGCAGGTGGAAGACAAGCTGAAAGGTATCGATGGCGTAACGGGTGCGACAGCCAATGTCAGCTTCAAGATTGTGTCGCATAGCGTGCAGCGCGGCGTCAAACTGATTCCCAACGTCAAGAACATCATCGCGGTAGCGTCAGGCAAGGGCGGTGTGGGCAAATCCACTACCGCAGTCAACCTGGCACTGGCGCTCTCTGCTGAAGGTGCGCGCGTCGGCATGCTGGACGCAGATATTTATGGCCCGTCGCAACCCACCATGCTGGGTATTACCGGCAAGCCTGAATCGACTGACGGCAAGAACCTCGATCCGCTGATCGGCCATGGCATTCAGGCGATGTCGATTGGTTTCCTGATTGACGTTGAAACACCGATGGTGTGGCGTGGCCCGATGGTGACGCAGGCGCTGGAGCAGCTCCTGAACAACACCAACTGGAGCGAGCTTGATTATCTGGTGGTGGACCTGCCGCCCGGTACGGGCGATATTCAGCTGACCTTGGCGCAGCGCGTGCCAGTGACCGGTGCGGTGATTGTCACCACGCCGCAGGACATCGCGCTGATTGACGCGCGCAAGGGCCTGAAGATGTTCGAAAAGGTCGGCATCCCCATCATCGGTGTGGTCGAAAATATGAGCCTGCACATTTGCTCGAACTGCGGACACGAAGAGCGTATCTTCGGCGAAGGCGGCGGTGAGCGCATGTGTAAGGACTACAGTGTGGAATTCCTTGGCGCGCTGCCGCTGGATGGTGCGATTCGTGCCGACACTGATGCTGGCAAACCATCCGTGGTGTCCGATCCGGAAGGCCGTGTGACTGAAATCTACAAGCGGATCGCACGTCGTGTGGCTGTCAAGATCGGTGAAACCGCAGTGGATCATTCCAACAAGTTCCCCAACATTGTGATTTCCAATACCTAAATGAGCATCAAGTCCGACCGATGGATCCGCCGCATGGCGGCTGAGCATGGCATGATCGAACCGTTCGAAGCGGGGCAGATCAAACAGATCGCAGGCCGCCCCATCGTGTCGTACGGCACGTCCAGCTACGGCTACGATGTGCGCTGTGCCAGTGAATTCAAGCTGTTTACCAACCTCAATAGCACTATCGTTGACCCCAAGGCGTTCGACCCGAACTCCTTTGTCGAGGTTGTGGGCGACTCCTGCATCATTCCGCCCAACTCGTTTGCCTTGGCGCGTACGGTCGAGTATTTCCGTATTCCACGCAGTGTGTTGACGATTTGTCTGGGAAAAAGCACCTACGCGCGCTGCGGCATCATCGTCAATGTGACGCCGTTGGAGCCTGAATGGGAAGGCCATGTGACACTGGAGTTCTCCAATACCACGCCCTTGCCCGCACGCATTTACGCCAACGAAGGCGTGGCGCAAATGCTGTTCCTCGAATCCGACGAGGTGTGTGAAACTTCGTACAAGGATCGCGGCGGCAAGTACCAGGGCCAGGTTGGCGTGACCCTGCCAAAAATATAATCCCCGGGATACGGGGATTCATATAATCCGTTTCTTCTAATCCGCCCATTCCCACGGCTTCCCTCTGGAGCAGGCCATGCGCTTTCGTTTCCCCGTTGTCATCATTGACGAAGACTTTCGTTCCGAGAACGCCTCCGGGTTGGGTATCCGCACCCTGGCCGAAGCGATCGAGAAAGAAGGCATTGAAGTGCTCGGCGTCACCAACTACGGTGACCTGACTTCGTTTGCCCAGCAGCAGGCGCGTGCGTCAGCGTTCGTATTGTCTATCGACGACGAAGAGCTGGCGGGTTCGGATGAAGATACCAGCGTGGCTCTGCAAAAGTTGCGCAGTTTTGTTGAGGAAGTGCGTTTCCGCAACGCGGAAATCCCGATTTTTCTGCATGGCGAAACGCGCACGGCGCGCCATATTCCCAACGACATCCTGCGCGAGCTCAGCGGTTTCATCCACATGCTGGAAGATACGCCCGAGTTTCTGGCGCGCTACATCCTGCGTGAAGCGCGGACCTATCTTGAATCCCTGGTGCCACCTTTTTTCCGGGCGTTAACCCACTACGCGGCGGATGGTTCGTATTCCTGGCATTGCCCGGGACACTCGGGCGGCGTGGCGTTCCTGAAGTCGCCCATCGGCCAGATGTTCCACCAGTTTTTTGGCGAGAATTTGTTGCGTGCAGACGTCTGCAATGCGGTGGACGAACTCGGTCAATTGCTCGACCACACCGGCCCGGTGGGCGCGTCGGAGCGCAATGCTGCGCGTATTTTCAACTGCGACCACCTGTTCTTCGTTACCAATGGCACCTCGTCATCCAACAAGATGGTGTGGCACGCCACGGTTGCGCCAGGCGACATCGTCGTGGTTGACCGCAACTGCCACAAGTCGATCCTGCACGCCATCATGATGTGCGGCGCGATTCCGATTTTCCTGACGCCGACGCGCAATCACTACGGCATCATCGGGCCGATTCCGCTGGATGAATTTCGTCCCGAGAATATTCAGAAGAAAATCGACGCGCATCCTTTTGCCAAGGATGTGAAACGCAAGCCACGCATTCTCACCATTACCCAGTCGACTTACGACGGGATTCTCTACAACGTCGACATGATCAAGGAGTTGCTGGGTGACTACATCGACACCCTGCATTTCGACGAAGCCTGGCTGCCGCACGCGACCTTCCACGACTTTTATCGCGGGATGCACGCCATTGGTAAAGACCGTCCGCGGGCCAAGGATGCCTTGGTGTTTGCCACTCAGTCGACGCACAAGCTGCTGGCGGGTTTGAGCCAAGCTTCGCAGATCCTGGTGCAGGACTCAGAGACACGCAAGCTCGACTTCCACCGTTTCAACGAAGCTTATTTGATGCACACCTCGACTTCGCCGCAGTACGCCATCATCGCCTCGTGCGACGTGGCGGCAGCGATGATGGAGCCACCCGGTGGGCCCGCGCTGGTGGAGGAGTCCATCCGCGAAGCATTGGACTTCCGTCGTGCCATCCGCAAGGTCGACGAGGAATTTGGCGATTCCTGGTGGTTCAAGGTGTGGGGGCCGCAGAAGCTGGCGGATGAAGGCGTCGGCGACCGCGAGGACTGGATGCTTGGGAATTCGGAGCGGTGGCATGAATTCGGCAAGATCGCGCCGGGATTCAACATGCTCGATCCGATCAAGGCGACTGTGATTACCCCGGGGCTGGACATGGACGGCGAGTTTGCCGACTGGGGCATTCCGGCTGCGATCGTCACCAAATATTTGGCCGAGCATGGCGTGATCGTGGAGAAGACCGGTCTTTATTCTTTCTTCATTATGTTCACCATTGGTATCACCAAGGGCCGCTGGAATACGCTGGTGACCGCATTGCAGCAATTCAAGGCCGATTACGATGAAAACCAGCCGCTGTGGCGTGTGCTGCCCGAGTTCATCTTGAAGCATCCCCGCTACGAAAAAACCGGCCTCAAGGATCTGTGCGACCAGATTCATACGGTCTACAAGGCCAATGATGTGGCTCGCCTGACGACTGAAATGTATTTGTCAGAAATGGCGCCGGCAATGAAGCCGGCTGACGCCTTTGCCAAGATGGCGCATCGCGAAATCGAACGGGTTGCGCTCGACGAGCTCGAAGGCCGTATCACTGCCATGCTGGTGACGCCTTATCCTCCGGGCATTCCCCTGTTGATTCCGGGTGAGCGCTTTAATTCCACTATCGTGCGTTATTTGCAGTTCACGCGTGACTTTAACGAGAAATTCCCTGGCTTTGAGACTGACGTACACGGATTTGTCGAAGAAGTGGTTGATGGCAAAGCCATGTATTACGTGGATTGCGTGATGTGATCCGGTCGTCTGAATGATTGATTAATCAGGAAAAAAGCGTATTATTCGCAGTCCCCGGTTTGCCGGGGATTGTTTTTTGACCTTGCTCCACTGCACCGCAAGCGGGGGGCTGAACCGAAAGGAATCTCTATGCGGCATTATGAAATTGTATTTATCGTCCATCCTGATCAGAGCGAGCAAGTGCCTGCCATGATCGAGCGTTATCGCGCTAACCTCGCCACGCGCGGCGGCAGCGTCCACCGTCTGGAAGACTGGGGCCGTCGCCAGATGGCTTATCCAATCCAGAAAATTCACAAGGCACATTACGTGCTGATGAACATCGAGTGCGATCAGGAAACCCTGGACGAACTCGAGCATGGCTTCAAGTTTAATGATGCCGTGTTGCGCCATCTGACCATCAAGTGTGACGAGGCAGTGACCACCGCTTCGCCGATGATGAAAGAAGAGAAGTCGCGCGACATTCTGGAATCAGCCAAGCCTGAAGCTGCCAAGGCAGAGCCTGTGGCTGAACAGCCCGCTGCTGCCTGAGTGAGTGAATCGGCTAGCTATTAGCGGAGTTCTTACCCAGGTTGATCCTTTGCGTTACAGCCCAGCGGGCGTGCCCATTTCCGAAGCGGTGATTCATCATCGCAGCAGTCAGGATGTGGCAGCCCAGCCGAGGCAGGTGGAATGTGAATTGACAGTGCAGGCAAGTGGATCACTTGCCGCCCAACTGTCACAACTGACCACCGGGACGCAAGTCAAACTGGAAGGTGCGTTAAATCGACGCAGCGTGAATAGCCGGCAATTGATCTTGATATTGAATCGAATTGAAAAGGAATAATCATGGCACGTCCCATGGGTGGTAAATCAGGCGGCAAGTTCGCCAAAAAAGGTGGCCGCGACAGTGGCAACCGTGGTCTCTTCAAGCGTCGCAAGTTCTGCCGCTTCACTGTCGACAAGGTGGTAGAGGTCGATTACAAGGACATCGAAGTACTGAAGGAATTCATCGCTGAAAACGGTCGCATCATCCCGGCCCGCATCACCGGCACCAAGGCGCGTTATCAGCGCCAGTTGGGCACCGCGATCAAGCGCGCCCGTTTCCTGGCGCTCATGCCCTATACCGACCTGCATTAAGGAGACGACCATGCAAATCATTCTGATGGATAAAGTTGTCAACCTGGGCAATCTGGGTGACGTGGTAAAAGTGAAAGACGGCTATGCCCGCAACTTTCTGATTCCCTATGGTCGTGCGCGTCGCGCCACGCAAGCCAACATGGACGCCTTTGCTGTACAGAAGGCTGAACTGGAGCGCGTGGCTGCCGAGAAGCTGGCGGATGCCCAGCGTCGCGGCGAGAAGCTGGAAGGTTTTGCTGTGACCGTGAGCCAGAAAGCGGGTGTTGATGGCCGTTTGTTTGGCTCCATTACCAATGCGGATATTGCTGATGCATTGACGGCCCAGGGTCATGAAGTGAGCAAGGCGGATGTTCGCATGCCAGACGGCCCGTTCAAGGCTATCGGCGAATACCCTGTGGTGCTTGGATTGCACCATGATGTGGTGGCCAATATCACCGTTACGGTGGTGGGTGAGCAGTAAGTTCTGATCGATCCGTTTAAAAAGGGAGCCTTGGCTCCCTTTTTTATTTGAAGCACTGCCGGATATACCCGGCTGTCCACCCTTTATCCACATCTTATCCCTTGGTAGGGGGGGGGCTGAAGACTAAAATCGCGCCATGGCTGCTATTCACTCACTCTCTGCAAATCCCGATCCCCAGTTGGCGCAAATGCGTCTGCCCCCCCACTCGCTCGAGGCTGAACAGGCTGTGCTGGGTGGCCTGTTGCTGGATAACAGCGCGTGGGATCGTATTGGTGATGTGGTGGCGGAAAGCGATTTGTATCGGCTGGACCATCGTCAGATATTGCGCGCGATTGTGCGACAGATTGCCGAGAACCGCCCGGCCGACGCGGTGACGGTGGCCGAAGCCCTGCAGTCGATGGGACAACTTGAAAGCGTGGGTGGGCTTGCCTATATCGTGGCGCTGGCGAGCAATACCCCGTCGGCCGCCAATATTCGCCGCTACGCCGAAATCGTGCGCGAGCGTTCAGTCATGCGCCGTCTCGC
The DNA here is from genome assembly GCA_031426895.1 of Thiobacillus sp. GTDB lineage: Bacteria > Pseudomonadota > Gammaproteobacteria > Burkholderiales > Thiobacillaceae > Thiobacillus. Next base: position 53,519 of record JASJPE010000014.1, read on the forward strand.
CGAAGTCGCCACCGGGATTGCAGACACGGCCTATTCGCCCGCCGGGCGCAGCGCCTCGCAGTTACTCGACGAAGCCGAAGCCAAGGTTTTCGAAATTGCCGAATCCGGCAGCCGCGGTCAGGCGGGCTTCACCGAAATCAAGCCGCTGTTGAAAGAAGTGGTCGAGCGCATCGACGAGTTGTATCACCGCGATAACGATTCCGGGATTACGGGCGTGCCTACGGGGTTTCACGACCTCGACCAGAAGACATCGGGTTTTCAGCCGGGTGATCTCATCATTGTCGCCGGGCGACCATCGATGGGTAAAACCGCGTTCTCGCTCAATATCGCCGAGAACGTCGCCCTCGACACCGGCCTGCCGGTGGCGGTGTTTTCGATGGAAATGGGTGGCACCCAGCTAGTGATGCGGATGATCGGTTCGGTCGGCAAGCTTGATCAGCACCGGCTGCGCACCGGCAAGCTGGGTGAGGATGACTGGCAGCGCCTGACTTACGCGCTTGGCAAGCTCAACGAAGCCCCTGTCTTCATTGATGAATCGCCCGGGCTGAATGTGCTGGAACTGCGCGCGCGGGCGCGTCGTCTGATGCGTCAGTGCGGCAAACTCGGCTTGATCGTGATCGATTACCTGCAGCTGATGTCAGGCAGTGGGGGCGGTGAAAACCGTGCGACCGAGATTTCGGAAATTTCACGTGCGCTGAAGGGGCTGGCTAAAGAACTGCAAGTGCCGGTGGTTGCGTTGTCACAGTTGAATCGTGGTCTGGAACAGCGTCCAAACAAGCGCCCGGTCATGTCAGACCTGCGCGAATCGGGGGCCATCGAGCAGGATGCTGACGTCATTCTGTTCATTTATCGCGACGAGGTCTACAACCCCGATACGCAGGATAAGGGCACGGCTGAAATCATCATCAGCAAGCAGCGTAACGGTCCGATCGGCACTGTGCGATTGGCCTTCATTGGTGAATACACGCGTTTCGAATCGCTGGCGCAGCCAGGATCGTACTAAATATGCGCCCCATCCAGGCACGTATTTCCATTGGGGCAATGGCGCACAATCTGCGGGTGGCGCGCAGCCACTCGGGCGCGGCGCGCGTGTTCGCCGTAGTCAAGGCCAATGCGTATGGGCATGGCTTGTCGCGTGCGCGACGAGCATTTGCCGCAGCGGACGGCTTTGCTGTATTGACACTGGAAGAAGCGGCCAATCTGCGCTTGATGGGTGTGGAGCAGCCCATTATGTTGCTCGAAGGCATTTTTGGTGCGGACGAAATTGCGACGTGCGCCGAACTGGATTTGTCTCTGGTGCTGCATCATGCTGGCCAACTCGACTGGCTTGAGCGGCAACCTCCGGCACGACCCATCCAGGTTTTCCTTAAATTTGATACCGGCATGCATCGGCTGGGTTTTCCGCTGACCGAGCATGCACGGATTGTCGAGCGGGTGCGCGGCTTGACGGGTATCGCAGGCATCACCCTGATGACGCATTTTGCTCAGGCGGATGAAGCCACAGGCGTTGCATGGCAGCTGCAACCTTTCCTGCGTGAACTGGCCAGCCACGGGCTGCCGTGGAGTAGCGCCAATTCAGCGGCGCTGCTGCGCTATCCTGAAACGCAAGGTGCGTGGACGCGCCCGGGCATCATGCTGTATGGCGCGTCGCCGTATGCGGACGTGTCAGCCGAACAATTGGGATTGCGTCCGGCCATGAGTCTGAAATCTGAAATCATCAGTGTGCAAACGCTGCAGGCCGGGGAGGGCGTGGGCTATGGCCAGTTGTATCGTGCTGAACGTGCCATGCGCGTGGGCGTGGTGGCCTGTGGTTATGCAGATGGCTATCCGCGCCATGCACTGACGGGGACGCCGGTTCTGGTCAACGGCCGCCGCAGCCAAACCCTCGGACGGGTGTCGATGGATATGCTGTGTGTGGACCTGAGCGACCATCCTGATGCTGCAGTCGGTTCCCAGGTTGAACTATGGGGTGAGGGCTTGCCAGTCGATGCGGTGGCCGCAGCAGCGGGTACCAACGCTTATGAATTGTTGTGTGCCCTGGCTGCGCGCGTGCAAGTGGAAGAAGCCGAGTAATCCAGGCTAGTACGACAACCCATAAGTTTCGCTATGTTCGACGCGCACCGCATCGCCGATTGCTTTGTCGCTCATCCTCGCCATAGAACGACTATGGCTGCGGTTCGCTTCGCGCACTCGGCGCGCGGATGCGCGTCTCGGCATGTACGCAAACTGATGGGTTGCCGTACTAGTGTGTCGTGCCGAAGGACGGGTCACGCGTGCCAGGCGGCATGGGGAGTCCCGCATAGTGGGTGGCCTGGGCAATCGGGCCGAATGGAAACAGGCTGTACAAAAACCGGTGCCCGCCCATTCCGGCAAATTCCTCTTCCAGGGTATGCATCAGAATGCGCGCGCTGACCGTGCCACCATGGTCGGCGTAACAATCGCGCAGATAACGAATAATGCCCAAATGCGCATCGGTCAGTTCCAGTCCATCCTTTTGCGCCATTTCGATGGCCTGTCCTTCCGACCAGGGTTCAAGATCAATGAGGTGGCCGCGTAATGACGCATCTGCGTATTCCTGCGCGATCATTTTGTTGATGTCCGGCATGACGGACTCCTGAGAGTGAGGAAGCTATTTTTATAGATCGCGCAGGCAGGAAGCCAAGCTGTTCAAGCTTCTTCTGTAAGGGTTTGAATTGGCTATAATCCTTTTGAAATCAATATTCAGAACAAACAAGGGGATACACATGAAAGCCATTGCACGCGCACTCATTACCGGCCTGTTCTTGACGCAGGCTGCCAATCCCGTCTATGCGGGCCTGTTCGACTTCAAACTGGGCGGTGATAAAAAAGAGGAAGGCCAGCCATCCGGTTCAGCCGGACCCGATGGCGCCCAGGGTGAAGCCAAGGAACTTGAAAAATGCGAGAAGCCCTATGGCACGCTTGCGGTGGCCGAGCCCCAGGATGCCGTGATCTCTCACCTCCTGCAATATGGCCTGCAGTCACCTGTCGGATTGATCCGCATGATGATTCAGCAGTCCAATTGTTTTGTCGTGGTAGAGCGCGGCCGTGCCATGCAAAACCTGATGCAGGAGCGGCAACTGGCTGAATCAGGCGAACTGCGTAAAGGCTCGAACATGGGCAAGGGCCAGATGGTGACGGCGGATTATGTGCTGACGCCGGATGCGGTGTTCTCCAGCAAGGATTCAGGGGGCGTCGGTGGCGCATTGGGCGGATTTGGCGTGTTCGGCGCAGTGGCTGGGTTGGTGGCCGCCGGCCTCAAATTCAAGTCAGCGCAAACCAGTATGTTGCTGGCTGACTCGCGCACCTCGTTGCAACTGGCATCGGCAACCGGCACTGCTGAAAAAACAGACTGGAGCGTGGGGGGATTGCTGGTTGGCGGCGGTGCGGCCGGCGGCCTGGGTGCTTACACCAGCACGCCTGAAGGTAAAGTCATAGCAGCCAGCTATCTGGATAACTGGAACAACATTGTGCGTTCAGTTCGCAATAATCCGGAAATGGCACGCCAGAACATCAGTCTCAAAGGCAAGTCCAGCCAGCCCACCAAGGCGGGTATGGTGTTTGAAGAGGGTGATGCCGTATCAGGGAAAATTGCAGGCTTGAAGATGTACACCCAGCCAAATAAAGCGTCCAAAGTGGTGACCACCATTGCGCGTGGTGAAGAGGTGATTTACACCGGCAAGGATGAAGGCGGATTTATGTCCGTCCAGGGACAGAATGGCGAAGGTTGGGTAGAAAAGGTGATGATGAAGAAGTAAATCGCTTGATTCAATAAAGCCGGGGCTTCCCGGTTTTATTGCGCCACGTTTATCTGCAAAGGCTGATTCTGCTTTTCGTCTTTGCTGGGCGCTGCGATTTCGACAGGCTGCGCCAATCGAAGGAAGGTCGCCAATTCTTCCACCCAGCGCAGCTTTTCCTCGGGTGATAGCGCACGAAAGGCTTGTAGGCGTTCATCGCTGACATGGTAGGTGCGATTGCCACGGTCAACAGGCATGGTCAGGATTCCTTCAGGCGCTTCAGATGTTCGATGTCCGCAAGATCAATCGGGCGGCCGACGGCCTGCTTCAGCGCAATCATGTCGTCAATGGAGGCAACCACGACGGGCACGTCGCCTGCTTGGAAAGTCACTGCGCGGCTGCGCATTTTGGCGTAATCAACCGGTGGATAGAGCAACACGTCCAGCGTTACGCCAGATAACCCGGGTGCACGGAGGGCAAAGGCTTCCAGATTGCGTTCACGATGCCACTGTGCCAATTGGTCGAGGTCGGTCAAAGTCTCCAGCGCAACCGGTAGCACCGGTGTCATGCCCAGTTCGCGCGCCATCTCTACTAGGGACAATAAGTTGCCTGGCGTCATCGCAACGGTCACGTCGATGTCCATTGTCGCCCGCTCGATTCCATGAAGCGAAATCGCCAAGCCGCCGATCAACACATAATCGACACGGCGGTTAAGCGCGGAGAATAAATCTAGGTAGAACATTGGGGGATTCTACTTGAACGTCAGGGGGTGAACGCAGTGAAAATGGCAGACCTTGTTTTCATCTATCCCAAGACTGGTCGTCAGAAAGCCAAGATGCAACCAATATATGGAGCCAGTCCAAGAATACGGCTTGATACGCTAAAAATCAGTGACGTTTGGGGAGTGTCGTGAGACGAGTGGTTCAGTTTTTTATTGAAGTCATGCTTTGCTGCCCGTGTGCAGCAAAGCATTCCAGCTTACGCATCCCCTGGATGAATTCAGTGCAGTTGAGAGTTCCAACGGTACCGTTTAACGCTGTTGAAAATGTTTCAAAATCAGCAATGCCCTCGTAAACCTCCATCCATGTGCCTGGATCATCGCAGCGGCCTAGCCGCCGAGGCGGCTGGCCGCAATGTGCGGCCATGGCTTTCAGAAGCAAGTCGATCCGGGTTGCAGCCAGATCAGTCTGCGCGGGATCGACCCGGTAATAGACGTAGACGTGACGCACCTATTCGGGCATGGCGTAGGGCAGAGGTTTCAGGGTCAGTGCGGCGCCATCAGCGGCTTTCAGATGCAGGGTTTGCGTGTTGGCGCTTTCGACCTGGGCGACCGCCAGCACATCGAATCCGCCCGTCGGTGCGGGCGCGGCGTTGACGACGGTGCCGGTGACCTGCCCTTCGAAATCGGCGCTATACAGGTTGTCGCCGGGAGCCGCTTCGGCATCCACGTGCGCGAGGAACATACGGCGCTTGAGTTTGCCCAGATACTGGCTGCGGGCAACGATTTCCTGGCCGGGATAACAGCCTTTCTGAAAGCTCACGCCACCGATGACTTCGAGGTTGACCATTTGCGGGACGAATTGCTCCTGCGTCGCCGCGACGATCATCGGAACGCCTGCATTGAGCCGCAGCCAGTCCCACACCGGCGCGCCAACGGGGGTGGCTGACAGGCAAAGGGTTTGCCACACGGCCGCGGCATATTCAGGCGTGATCGACAGCACAAATTTGTCAGTGCCGACGCGGATGACTTGTCCCGCTGCACACGTAATTGAGCGCATCGTGGCGTCCGGGACGGCACCCATCGCAGCCGTGACGGCCGCAAGGGCCTGCTTGCCGGCCACGACCAGCCGCACGGTTTCGTCGCTGGCGTCACGCCCCTGCACCTTGGCGCGCATGATGAACATGGAGAGTCGTTTCTGCACGACGGGCAGAATGTCGCCCGACAGTTGCAGGCAATAGTCCTCGCCCTGCCGCCATACCAGAAAGTTGCCGAGCAGCCGTCCCTTGGGGCTGCAATAGCCATTCCATTGTGCGTTGTCGGTATGCAGGCTGCGGATGTCGTTGGTCAGCTGGCCTTGAAGGAACGTGGCGGTGTCCTCGCCACGGAACGCAATGACGCCGAGTTGCGACAAATCCGCCACAATGGTGCCGTCTGCGGCGGCCGCGCGTTCGGCATCGGGGCTGCCGTAGTGCAGCACGGTGTTGGCTTCGATGACAGCCCCTTGAGACTGCAGCAGGGTTTTCCAGGAATCGATCACGATATGGTCCAGTCAGAGGGAAATGCGATGAAGCCCAAAAGTGTACACGCTGATGCATGAGATTGCGCTCAAACCCTCACGCCTGTTGGGGCTGTTACAGCTGGTCGGGGTGGCGCTTGCGGTGGGCGCCATGCTGATGGCGGACTTGCCTGTTGCGGTTCAGTGGGCGCTGGGCGCCGCCGTGTGTGGCTGGGGTGTGTGGGTCTGGCGACAGTCGCGCTGCATGGAAGTACTGCGTTTGACTGCAGATGGCCAGGTGCAATGCCGGGATGAACAGGGGGAATGGCGCGAGGTCGAGGTGCTGGGCGACAGCTTCGTGTCGCCTGTACTCATGGTGTTGCGTTATCGCACGCCCGCTGGACGGGTGCGCGTTCTGACGCTGTTTCCCGACAGCGCGCATACGGATGACTTGCGCCGGCTCAGGGTGTCTCTACGGTGGGCACGCCACACACGCTCGGGCACATCGTCCCTGGGCGGGGGTTGAGCACGGTGTTGCCGGCTATGGGCAATGTTTCAGGATAGTCGCGGCTGTAGTGAAGGCCCCGGCTTTCCTGGCGCAGCTGGGCCGAACGGATGATGAGGTCGGCACTTTGCACCAGATTGCGCAGTTCGATCAGGTCATTGCTGACGCGGAAGTTGCGGTAGAACTCGTCGATTTCAGCCCGCAACAGGCGGATGCGGTGTGTAGCACGTGCCAGTCGTTTGTTGGTGCGCACAATGCCGACGTAGTCCCACATGAAACGGCGCAGTTCGTCCCAATTATGTGAAATCACTACCTCTTCATCCGGATCGGAAACTCGCGAGGCATCCCATGGAGGGAGATCGAGTTTAGGCGCAGCGGGTGTGGCGAGGATATCCGCGGCGGCAGCGTGACCGAACACCAGGCATTCCAGCAGTGAATTCGAAGCCAGCCGGTTGGCGCCATGCAGGCCGGTGAAGGTGACTTCGCCAACCGCATGCAGATTGCACAGGTCGGTGCGCGCGTTCATGTCGGTGACCACCCCGCCGCAGGTGTAGTGGGCGGCGGGCACCACCGGGATCGGCTGCGACGTGATGTCGATACCGAGTTCGAGGCAGCGGCGATAAATGGTGGGGAAATGCTCAAGCACAAATTCAGTGGGCTTGTGGCTGATATCGAGGTACACACAGTCGATCCCGCGTTTTTTTATCTCAAAGTCGATTGCGCGGGCTACCACATCACGCGGCGCGAGTTCGGCGCGCTCGTCGTGATATTGCATGAAGCGGCTGCCATCAGGCAGCAGGAGCAGGCCACCTTCGCCACGCACTGCCTCGGAAATGAGAAAGGATTTGGCGTGTGGGTGGAACAGGCAGGTGGGGTGGAACTGCACGAATTCCAGGTTGGCCACTCGGCATCCAGCACGCCATGCCATGGCGATGCCATCGCCAGTCGCCGTGTCAGGGTTGGTGGTGTAAAGGTAAACCTTGCCGGCACCGCCGGTAGCCAGCACGGTGTGGCCGGCGGCGAACGTTTCGACTTCACCCGTGCCTTTGTTGAGTGCATAGGCGCCATGAATTTGTTGTTCTTGTCCGCCTGCCCGTTTGCCGGTAATGAGGTCGATGGCAACGTGCTGTTCGTAGGTGTCGATATTGGGGTGGGCGCGCACGCGGTCAAGCAGGCTGGCCTGGACGGCATGGCCGGTGGCATCGGCTGCATGCACCACCCGGCGCCGGGAGTGGCCGCCCTCACGTGCCAGATGCAGACCGCCGGGTGCCTGTGGGTCGGGCGTGAAGGCCACGCCGTTTTGTGTCAGCCAGTCGATCATTTCGCTCGCCTGGCGGGCTACCATCTGGGTGACCGCAACGTCACACAATCCTCCGCCTGCCACCATGGTGTCGTGGACATGGGCTTCGATTGAATCGCCGCTGTCCAGGGCGGCGGCTATGCCGCCTTGTGCCCAGTCGCTTGCGCCATCGGTCATCTGGCGCTTGGTAACAATGGCAATACGTCGCTGGTCAGCCAGTTTGAGTGCGGTAGTCAGCGCAGCGAGGCCGCTACCAAGGATCAGGACGTCGTATTGGTGCATGGTGTCGGGGGATGATAGCAGGCTTGGGTCATGCCAGAATAACCTTGTTCGGAGTGAACTTTATGGTTCATGGCGGCTCACACTCGCTGAAAGGTACGGTCACGTATACTTTCGACACAAACAAAAAAGCAGCAGGGAGATATGTCGGACCGCGAACTGGATCAGGTACTGGTCGAACGCGCCCAGCAGGGCGACAAACGCGCTTTCGAGTTGTTGGTGATCAAGTATCACCGCAAACTCGGGCGGTTATTGTCGCGCATGGTGCGTGATGCGGCAGAGGTGGAAGATATTACGCAGGAAGCCTTTATCAAAGCCTATCGTGCTCTGCCGGGATTTCGCGGCGAGAGTGCGTTCTATACCTGGCTGTATCGTATCGCGGTCAACACCGCAAAAAATTACCTGGTGGCGCGCAAGCGGCAGCCGGTATCCAGTGATGTGTTGGCGGATGATGCAGAAAATTACGACGAGGGTGATTTGTTGCGTGACATTGCGACGCCGGATGCGGAACTCCAGACCAAACAGATCGCCCAAGCGGTAAATCAGGCAGTTGATGCGCTGCCGGAGGAATTGAGGACGGCCATTACGCTGCGTGAAATCGAAGGCATGAGTTACGAAGATATCGCGCAGATGATGGAATGCCCAATCGGGACGGTGCGCTCCCGAATCTTTCGCGCACGTGAGGCCATTGCGGAAAAAATACGCCCGATGCTGGGCACGAGTCAGGATAAAAGGTGGTAACCATGTCAGCACTTCTCAAATCAGACACCCTTTCCCCAGCCGAACAAGCCGACGGCCCCTCCCTGACGTTGTCGGCGGTTCTGGATGGTGAAGCGACCCGTGCCGAAATCGAGGTCTGTGTCACTGCCTTGAAACAGCATGACCACCTGCGACAAACCTGGTCCGAGAGCTATCTCATCGGTGATCTGATGCGTGGCGTGGCGCCTGCTTCGGATGACTACATGGCGCGGTTTTCCGCGCAACTGGCCAGCGAGCCTACTGTGCTGGCTCCGCGCCGCAGCGCATGGCCGCAGCGGGTCGCCGTGGCTTCCTTTGCCTCGCTTGCGGTATGGGGCGTGATCTCGATTACCGGGATGCTGTCCGATACGCCGGCACCGATGGCGGCCGCCCCTGACTTTCAGCGTGTTGCAAGCGAATCCGAACAGGATGCGTCTAATTCCCGTCTTGCACCGTATTTTGTGGCCCATCAGGAGTTTGCCCCCATGGCAATGGCTTCCCCTTATCTTCGCGCGGTGGCGGTGGCGGAGGAGTCGCGTTAATGCGGGCGGGAGTGGCCTGGCAGCGCGCTTGGCTTGCTATCGGGCTGAGTGGGTTGCTGGTTGTGTCTGCTACCGCATACGCCGATGCAGCCCTCGACTGGCTTAATCGAGCCGCCGCCGCGACCAAACAGCTGAATTACAGTGGCATCTATGTGTATCACCAGGGTGAACACGTCGAAGTGCAACGCGTATTGCATCGTGTTGACGCGAGTGGTGAGCAGGAAAAAATCGAGGTCATGGACGGCACGCCACGTCAGTTCCTGAGGATCAACAACGATGTGTATTGCCATCTGCCGGATGGCAAGCATGTGCGACTGGAACGCAATACGCTCCGGCGTTTTTTTCCGGCTTTGTTGCCCGCGCAACCAGCGGGCCTGCTTGAATATTACGAAGCGAAACTGGGTGGTATCGAACGGGTGGCAGGGCGGGCTTGCCAGGTGGTGTCGCTGGAACCCCGTGATGGCTATCGGTATGCCTATCACCTGTGGCTGGACAAGCAAACCGGGTTGCCGCTTAAATCACGCATGATCAACGGCAACGGCGGTGTGGTGTCGATGTTTGTATTCTCGGAAGTTCAAATAGGAAAGGCACCGGCCCCCCAGATTTTTGTCAACGATTTGACGGGCAAGATCGTGCAGAAAGCCGCTTTTGACAAGCCGGCCGAGGTGGCCTGGAATGTGGAGCCGCCGCCGGGCTTTGTTCGGGTACAGGAGGCCGTGCGGGTGTTCCCGGGCAAAAAGGCACCCGTGACCCATCTGGTGTTTTCGGATGGACTGAGTGTGCTGTCGATGTTTGTGGAGCCGATCAACCCCCAGGCGCAACGTTTGCAGGGTTTGTCGGCAGAAGGCGTGATTGGCGTGTATGCGCGTGAAGTCGATGGCTACACAGTGACGACCCTGGGAGAAGTGCCGAACATGGCGCTGATCGAAACGGGTAACTCGGTCGAGAAAAGGTGAGCGCAGCCATGCTGGAACAAACGGCCGAGGTGATGAGAACGGCATCGGATGGCGTATGGGTGCAGGCTGTCGAGCCATCCGGATGTGGTACTTGCGGGGGCCAGGGTTGCTCGTCCAGGCGCATCACCGAGCTGTTTCAGAGAAAACCCCGTCATTTCCTGGTCGATTGCGATTTGTCGCTTTCACCGGGTGACCGCGTGGTGGTCGGTATTGCCGAGGGCAGTGTGCTCAGGAGCGCATTGCGGGCATACGGTCTGCCGTTGGGCCTGATGCTCTCAGGCGCATTGTTGGCGCAGGCCATACAGCCAGGAGACGGTGCGGCCTTGTCGGGCATGGTGCTGGGCGGCCTGGCTGGCTGGGTGGTCGCACGTGGCGGTCGCGCGGCACGCCCCATGGTGCTCAGGCGCGAGGCGGCCAAGCGCGAGGAAATCAAGCGTGTTTGTCTGAAGAAAGGAAGCTCATGATGAAAGCGGTTCTGGCAGCGGCAGCGCTGGCATTGACCCTGTCCATGCCTACGTTCGCCAAAGACGTGGTGGATGTGGCGGATCTGGTTGAAAAACAGGGCCCGGCGGTGGTCAATATCAGTACAACCAAAATGGTGAAACGTAACCCCGGTGGGTTGCCATTCGTGATTCCTGACGAAGCGGATTTGCAGGAGTTTTTTCGCCGCTTTTTCCCCGGCGGGCCGGGTGGACAGGGCGGGCCGATGCAGGATGTTCCTGCCCACGGTGAAGGCTCGGGCTTCATTGTCAGCGGCGATGGCTACATCCTGACCAATGCGCATGTGGTCAAGGATGCCGATGAGGTTGTGGTCAAGTTGATCGACAAGCGCAAATTCACGGCCAAGGTGGTGGGTACGGATACGCGAACCGATGTGGCTGTAATAAAAATCACGGCAGCAGGCCTGCCAGTCGTCAAACTGGGCGACCCTACCAAACTGCGCGTCGGTGAAGCGGTGGCGGCAATCGGCTCGCCATTTGGTTTCGAGAACTCGGTTACCGCAGGCATCGTGTCGGCGAAGGGGCGCTCGTTGCCATCCGAGAATTATGTGCCCTATATCCAGACGGATGTGGCGATCAATCCCGGCAATTCGGGTGGGCCCCTGTTCAATATGAAGGGCGAGGTGGTGGGGATCAACTCGCAGATATACAGCCGCAGCGGCGGTTATCAGGGGGTGTCGTTCGCGATCCCGATCGATGTGGCGATGGAAGTGGTGGACCAGTTGAAAACCGGCGGCAAGGTGTCGCGTGGTTGGTTGGGGGTGGTGATTCAGGAAGTGAGCGCTGATTTGGCTGAATCATTTGGCCTGGATCGCCCGCGTGGTGCGCTGGTGTCGCAGGTGCAGGATGACAGCCCCGCGGGTAAGGCGGGCTTGCTGGCATCCGACGTGATCCTGGCATTCAATGGCAAGGCTGTGGAAAACTCGGGCGATTTGCCGCGCATGGTGGGGATGGCCAAGCCTGGCACCAAAATCCAGATGGATATCTGGCGCAAGGGTAAAACCCAGCAGGTGAGCGTGGTGTTGGGTGAGCTTCCGACCGAGATTCAGGTGGGCAGCAAGGACAGCAAGTCCTTTTCGCGTGGCGGGCTGGCTTTGTCGGAGTTAAGCGCAGAACAACGCCGGATGCTGGACCTCGATCACGGCGTGCTGGTTGAAGACGCCACCGGTGATGCGGCGCGTTCAGGCATTCGTACGGGGGATGTCATTCTGGCAGTGAATAATATCAAGATATCCTCGGTGGCCGGCTTCCGCAAAGCCATTGCTGCGGTGCCGGTTGGCAAGAGTGCGGCCATTCTGGTCCGGCGCGGCGAAGGCTCGTTATATGTTCCGCTGAAAATCACCGGTGAGTAAAAGACTCACGCTCTACACGCGGACGGGTTGCCCGTTGTGTGAAGAGATGGAATCGCATGTGATTGAATTGATGGGGGAAAGCGGGCATGTCCTGACTTCTGTCGATGTCGATGCGGATCCTGCGCTCAAGGCCCGATACGGTTGGGACGTGCCTTTGCTGTTCGATGGTGACGCGGAGCTTTGCCGTCACCAGCTTAATCTGCCAGTGTTTCAGGCATGGCTGCGCGCCAACGCCTAAAATCCGTTAAAATTCTGCTAGTTATCTCATCCCTAGCCGGGCACGGAAACGTGCCCGTTTTGCTGTGTCGCAGAATCTGACCCGTAATTTCTCCATCATCGCCCATATCGATCACGGCAAGTCCACGCTGGCTGATCGTTTGATCCAGCACTGCGGTGGCCTCTCCGAGCGTGAAATGGAAGCGCAAGTGCTTGATTCCATGGATCTGGAAAAAGAGCGTGGCATTACCATCAAGGCGCAGACCGCCGCGCTGAGCTACAAGGCGCAGGATGGCAAGGTCTACCGATTGAACCTGATCGACACCCCGGGGCATGTCGACTTTTCTTACGAGGTGTCGCGCTCGCTGTCAGCCTGCGAAGGCGCGTTGCTGGTGGTCGATGCCTCGCAGGGGGTGGAAGCGCAGACGGTGGCCAACTGCTACACCGCGATTGACCTCGGTGTTGAGGTGATCCCGGTACTTAACAAGATCGACCTGCCGGCAGCCGATCCGGATCGGGTAGCTGAGGAAATCGAGGACATCGTGGGCCTGGATGCTTCCGAAGCGGTACGTGCCTCGGCCAAGAGCGGTATTGGCATCCCCGAAATCCTCGAAGTGGTGGTGAAGCAGGTGCCGCCGCCGCGTGGCGACGAATCGGCTCCACTCAAGGCGCTGATCATTGATTCGTGGTTCGACAACTACGTCGGTGTGGTGATGCTGGTGCGGGTGGTCGATGGCGTGTTGAAGCCCAAGGACAAGATCCGTTTCATGGCGAGCGGCGCACAACACCAGACCGAACATGTCGGTGTGTTCACCCCCAAATCAGTCGATAAACCGCAGCTTTCGGCGGGTGACGTCGGCTTTGTGATTGCCGGCATCAAGGAACTCAAAGCGGCCCAGGTGGGCGATACCATTACCCTGCTTGACCGACCGGCAACTGAGGCCCTGCCCGGTTTCAAGAAGGTTCAGTCACAGGTTTTTGCCGGCTTGTATCCAGTTGAGTCGCACGATTTCGAGTCGCTCCGCGATGCGTTGACCAAGCTGCAGTTGAACGATGCAGCGTTGCAGTTCGAGCCAGAAGTTTCGCAAGCGCTGGGATTCGGTTTCCGGTGCGGTTTCCTCGGCTTGCTGCACATGGATATTGTGCAGGAGCGGCTGGAACGCGAATACGACATGGATCTGATCACCACCGCACCGACGGTGGTGTACGAGGTGCTGATGAAGGATGGCACCATGGTCCATGTCGAAAACCCGTTCAAGCTCCCGGAGCTGTCGAAGATCGAGGAAATCCGCGAACCCATCATCACCGCGACGATTTTCGTGCCCGAGGAATACGTCGGCAACGTGATCACCCTGTGTAACCAGAAGCGCGGGATGCAGGTGAACATGCAGTACCACGGCAGACAGGTCATGCTGGTGTATGACCTGCCGATGAACGAAGTGGTGATGGATTTCTTCGACAAGCTGAAATCAACCAGCCGTGGCTATGCTTCGCTTGATTACGAATTCAAGGAATACCGCGCGGGCGATCTGGTCAAGCTCGATATTCTGGTCAACAACGAAAAGGTCGATGCGCTATCGCTGATCGTGCACCGTGCCACCAGCGTCTATCGCGGGCGCGAACTGGCATCGAAAATGCGTGAACTGATCCCGCGCCAGATGTTCGACGTGGCCGTGCAGGCGGCCATTGGCGCCAACATCATCGCGCGTGAAAACGTCAAGGCGCTGCGCAAGAACGTGCTGGCCAAATGCTACGGTGGCGACATCACGCGGAAGAAAAAGCTGCTGGAAAAGCAGAAGGCCGGCAAACGCCGGATGAAGCAGGTCGGCAACGTCGAAATTCCGCAGGAAGCCTTTCTTGCAATTCTCCAGGTCTCCGATAAATAAATCGCGGATAAACACACATGAACTTCGCCTTGATTCTTTTTGTTGCGCTAGCCATTACCGGCGGCATCTGGCTGCTTGATGCGCTGATACTCAAACGCGGTCGCGACAAGGGCGCCAGTGAGCCGATGCTGGTTGAATATGCCAAGAGCTTTTTCCCGGTCATCCTGGTGGTGTTCGGCTTGCGTTCGTTCCTGGTCGAACCGTTCAAGATTCCGTCCGGCTCGATGATGCCGACGCTGTTGATCGGCGACTTTATCCTGGTCAACAAATATACCTATGGCATTCGTCTGCCGGTGATCAACCAGAAAGTGGTCGAGATGAACAACCCCGAGCGGGGCGATGTCATGGTGTTCCGTTACCCGAACGATCCCGGCCTTGATTACATTAAGCGTGTGATTGGTATTCCGGGCGATGTGGTCGAGTATCGCGACAAGCAACTCAGCATCAACGGCAAACCCGTGCCCAGCACCAATACCGGCACCTACAGTTATGTCGGCAACGGGCTGAATTACATCACTGCCATGGTGTACGACGAGCACCTGAATGGCACCGGCCACACCATGATGACCGAGCCAGGTAAACCTTCTGTTTTCCCGCCGCAGGTGATGGATTTCCCATCACGTGAAAACTGCTCATACAATGCCGAGGGCGAAGGCTTCGTCTGCAAGGTGCCGGCGGGTCAGTACTTCATGATGGGTGACAACCGCGACGCCAGCAATGACAGCCGTTACTGGGGCTTTGTGCCAGACAGGAACATCGTCGGCAAGGCATTTTTTATCTGGATGAACTTTGATGAGTTTGGCCGCATTGGCACCACCATTCGATAAGGAGATAGCATGCATCATTTACGTTCCATGAAATCGCAACAACGTGGTTTAAGCATGCTGGGCTTCCTCTTCGTTGCCATGATGCTGATTTTCGTGGCCATGCTGGCAATGAAACTGGTGCCGGCTTATATCGAGTTTTTTTCGGTCAAGAAAATTCTGAATACGATGGGACAGCAGTCCGATCTCAAGTCCAAGAGCAATGCGGATATTCGTAATGATTTTATCAAGCGTGCCAACGTCAGCTACGTCACGGTAGTCAAGCCGGAAGACCTTACCATCGATCGGAAAAATGGCGGGCTGGTCGTTTCCGCTGACTATGTGTTCCGTTCCAAACTCGTCGGCAACGTCAGTATTGTGGTGGATTTCAGCGCCAGTTCTGACCCCAACGCCACAGCCGCCCAGATTGAATAATCCCCTGCTGAACCAGCGCCTGCAGCAGGCGCTGGGTTATACCTTTATCCGCTCCGATCTGCTGGAACAGGCGCTGACGCACCGCAGCTACGGTTCTGTCAACAACGAACGCCTCGAATTCCTGGGCGATTCGGTGTTGAACTGCACGGTTGCCCGGGCACTCTACGACGCCTTTCCTGATTTGCCCGAGGGCAGCCTGTCGCGGTTGCGCGCCAATCTGGTACGCCAGGAAACGCTGGCTGACATCGCTGTTACGCTGAAGTTGGGCGAGGTCCTGCGTCTGGGGGAGGGTGAACTCAAAAGTGGCGGTTTTCGCCGTCCTTCCATTCTGGCTGATGCACTTGAATCCCTGTTTGGGGCCGTTTTTCTGGACGCCGGGTTCAATGAGGCGCAGCGCGTGGTGCGCGGTTTGTTCGATCCGCTGGTGGCCAAAATTGATCCCACTGCTTCGGGCAAGGATGCCAAAACCCAATTGCAGGAGATACTGCAGTCACGTCGCCTGCCCCTACCTGAGTATCGTTTGATCGGCACCCAGGGCGAGGCGCATGACCAAAGCTTTATTGTCGAATGTGTCTTGGTCAAACCACCACTCAGCACGCGTGGCGAAGGCAAGAGCCGTCGCGCGGCCGAACAGGAAGCGGCACACCAGGCGTGTGCTACGTTACAAAAATGAACAGGCTGCACAAACATGAGTGAATATAAATGCGGCCTCGTCGCCATTGTTGGACGGCCGAACGTCGGCAAGTCCACTCTGCTGAACCGTATCGTCGGGCAGAAAATCAGCATCACCTCACGCAAGGCGCAAACCACACGCCATCGTGTGATGGGGGTTCACACCACTGACGAAGCGCAGTTTGTCTTTGTTGATACGCCAGGTTTTCAAACCCGTCATACCAACACGATGAACCGCACCATGAACAAGCGTGTGCGCGAAACCTTATCGGACACCGATGTGGTGATGATGCTGGTGGAGGCGGGGCGGCTAACTAACGAAGATCGCCAGGTGATGGAGTTGCTGCCTAAGGATCGCCCGTTGATTCTGGTCGTCAACAAGATCGATTCCGTCAAGGATCGCGGGGTGCTGATGGCCTATCTGCAGGAAGCTTCAGCCGCACATGCGTTTACTGAAATTGTTCCGGTGTCGGCCAAGCAAAGTAACAATCTCGACGAATTGTTGAAAGTGGTGCAGGTCCACCTGCCAGAAAATGCACCTTTGTTTGGCGAGGATGATGTCACCGACCAGACTGAACGCCAGTTGGCTGCCGAGCTCATACGTGAAAAAGTGTTTCGCCTGAGTGGCGAGGAAATCCCCTACGGCGTGGCTGTCCAGATCGACAAGTTCGAGGAAGAGGGTAATCTGCGACGCATTTTTGCCACCATTCTGGTTGACCGCGAAGGTCATAAAGCCATCCTTATCGGCAAGGGCGGTGAAAAACTCAAAACCATCTCCACCCAGGCGCGGCTCGATATGGAACACGCGTTCGACAGCAAGGTGTATCTGGAAGTCTGGGTCAAGGTCAAAGGCGGTTGGGCAGACGACGTGCGCATGCTGAAGTCGCTGGGTCTGGATTGAAAATCTTCATCCGCGAATACCCAAAGGGCATAAAGGGCGCGAAGGGACGCGAAGATAAAATCTTGGAAATGCAGAGTCGCTCCATGGGCAAAGCTTTTATCTTTGTGGTTCTGGTTTTCTTCGCGCCTCTTCGCGTCCTTCGCGGATAAAAAAGTATGTCGACTGACGCCCGCATCAACAACGAGCCTGGTTTCATCCTCCACACCTATCCGTTCAAGGAAACCAGCGTGGTGGCGGAGGTTTTTACCCGCAGCCACGGGCGGGTTGCCTTGATTGCGCGCGGCGCGCGACGCCCCACTTCTGCCCTGCGCGGGCTGATGCAGCCCTTCACTCCGTTGCTGCTGTCATGGTTCGGCAAATCCGAACTGAAAACCCTGCATGCAGCCGAATGGCAGGGCGGCTTGATGGCGCCGCAAGGGCGTGCGCTGATGTGCGGGTTTTATCTCAACGAATTGATGTTGCGGCTCCTCGCACGCGGCGATGCGCACGAGGTGCTGTACGACCGTTTCATTGCCACGCTGGAGCAGTTGGCAGGCGAGGTATGCAACACGGATTACGAGCGCATACTGCGACGCTTTGAGAAGAATCTGCTCTCCGAGATCGGCTATGGCGCTACCTTTGATGTGGACGCCGATACGGGCTCCCCGATCGAGCCGCATGATCATTATGTATTTCAGCCTGAACGTGGGGCGCTGCGTGCATCTGGCCAGCCGGGTTGTCCGGTATCAGGCCAGACGCTGATCGACCTGGCGGCCGATCAATTCGAGCGTCAGGTCACGCTGACCGAGGCCAAGGCGCTGATGCGCACCCTGATCAACCACACGCTGGGCGGCAAGCCGCTTTATACTCGCCAGCTATTGCGCGACCTTACCGAATTAAATCTATGAGCATCTTTCTCGGCGTCAACATCGACCACATTGCCACCTTGCGTCAGGCGCGCAAAACCCGTTATCCCAGCCCGGTCGAAGCCGCGCTGATGGCGGAAACCGCCGGTGCCGATTCGATCACCCTGCATCTGCGTGAAGACCGCCGCCATATCCAGGATGCCGATGTCGCCATCCTGCGTCAGGCGCTCAAAACCAGGATGAACCTGGAAATGGCCGTCACTGACGAAATGCTGGGCATTGCCTGTGCTACGCAGCCTCAGGATGTATGCCTGGTCCCGGAAAAGCGCGAAGAACTCACCACCGAAGGCGGGCTCGATGTGGCCGGCCAGCAAGCCAAAATTCAATCGGCATGCACGCGGCTGGCGGATGCCGGTATACGGGTATCGCTGTTCATCGATGCCGATACGGTGCAACTTGATGCCGCACGCTCCGTCGGTGCACCCGTGGTCGAGATTCATACCGGTGCGTATGCCGATGCGTTCACTGATGCCGCGCGCGTGGTGGAATTTGAACGCATTCGCAAGGCCGTGGCTTATGGCCGCAGCATCGGCCTCACCGTGAATGCCGGGCACGGGCTGACCTATCACAACGTGCAGCCGATTGCAGCGCTGCCGGGTATCCATGAACTCAATATCGGTCACGCCATTGTTGCGCAGGCCCTGTTCGTGGGCTGGAAAGACGCCGTGGCGGAGATGAAGCGGCTCATGGTGGAAGCCACAGGCTGACTCGGGCACTTTCCACACCAGTTTCTGCATCTCCAGCAAATTCAGGTAAGGCATTGCGTCCAAAAGGCATCATGAATCAGTCCCATCCAGAAAATAGCACCTCCCGTACCCTTGTTCTCGGCGCGCTCGGTGTCGTTTTCGGCGATATCGGCACCAGCCCGCTTTACACCATGAAGGAGGTATTCGGCGGTCATCACCTGGCACTCAGCCAGGACAACGTGCTGGGTATTCTCTCCCTGATTTTCTGGTCGCTGATGCTGGTGGTGTCCATCAAGTACGTCAGCGTCATGATGCGGGCCGACAACAAGGGGGAGGGCGGCATTCTGGCTCTGCTCGCCCTGCTTCAAGGTCATGCGCCGCTGGGATCGCGGGCGCGCTGGCTCATCATGTCGCTGGGGTTTCTCGGCGCGTCATTGTTCTTCGGGGATACCCTGATTACGCCGGCTATCTCCGTGCTGTCTGCCGTTGAAGGCCTGGAAATGGGCGCGCCGGCCTTGCACCCCTTCATCGTGCCGCTTGCGCTTGGCATTCTTGTCGGGCTGTTTGTCATTCAGCAACACGGCACTGCTTCCATTGGCAAATTGTTCGGTCCCGTCATGGTGCTCTGGTTCGGTGTGCTGGGCCTGCTCGGAACGCTCAGCATCCTCCAGTACCCCCAAATTCTCGCTGCACTCCTGCCTATCCATGCCGTGCATTTTTTCGCCGCACACGGCACGGCCAGCTTTCTCATTCTGGGTGCGGTCGTGCTGGCAATCACCGGTGCAGAGGCCTTGTATGCTGATATGGGGCATTTTGGACGTCGCCCCATTCAGTTGGTCTGGTTCGCCTATGTCCTGCCGGCGTTGGTGCTTAACTACTTCGGACAGGGGGCATTGCTGCTCGCCAATCCGGAGGCCGTGCGCAACCCGTTTTATATGCTCGCCCCGGAATGGGCGCTTTATCCCATGATCGGCCTGGCTACCGCAGCGACCGTGATTGCCTCCCAGGCTGTCATCTCGGGCGCGTTCTCGGTGACCCGTCAGGTCATCCAGATGGGCTATGCGCCGCGACTGATCATCCGCCACACATCAGCCACCGAGGCGGGGCAGATCTACATTCCCTTCGTGAACTGGACCCTGGCGATCGGCATCGCCCTGCTGGTGCTGGGGTTCCAGAGTTCGAGCAACCTGGCTGCCGCCTACGGCATCGCCGTAACCGGCACCTTTGCCATCGATACCCTGTTGCTGGGGCTGGTTATGCGCGTGCAATGGGACATCGGGCCGCGCGTAACCCTGTTTACCGTGCTGACTTTCCTGACCATCGACCTCGCCTTTTTCGGCGCGAATATCGTCAAGATCCCGGACGGTGGCTGGTTCCCCCTGATTGCCGCGCTGATGATCTTCACCCTGCTGGTGACCTGGAAGCGCGGCCGCGAAATCGTGATGCAGCGCCTGAGCGAAAAGGCATTGCCCCTTGTCCCCTTCGTGGAAAATATCCAGGCCTATCCGCCGACCAGCGTATCCGGGACCGCCGTATTCATGACCGCAGACGCGAATGGCGTACCCCCGGCGCTGTTGCACAACCTCAAGCACAACAAGGTCCTGCATGAACGCGTGGTGATCCTGAACGTGCGCTATGCGGAAGTTCCGTATGTCGCTGCCGACAGACGGCTCGAAATGACAAAACTGGCCGAGGGTTTCTATCATGTCGTCATCCGCTATGGCTTCATGGACAACATCGATATTCCCATGGCCCTGGCGGAGTGCCCCTGTGGAATGAAGTTCGACTTGATGGATACGACCTTCTTTTTCAGCCGGGAAAACCTGATCCCCACCCATGGGAAAGGCATGTCGATCTGGCGGGAGCATATATTCGCCGCCATGGCACGCAACGCCGCCAGTCCCATGAGCTTTTTCCAGATTCCCGCCAACCGGGTAGTCGAACTGGGTGCGCAGTTGGAGATTTGAGGCCTACTTTTGATCGGGCGACCTGACCCGTCATACCGGGGGGGGTAGACGCTTAAAGCTTCAATGCCGTTTTTGCCACCATATATATCCACCAATAATCAATGCGACAAATGCAATGACACCGACGGTGATATGGTGCTGGTATTCCTTGATGAGCGCTTCGTTGCCGCCCAGAAAATAGCCGAACAGGGTGAGGACGAGTGACCAAAGTCCCGCGCCAAGGCAGGTGTAGAGCGCGAAGGCGCCAGGGTTCATGCGGGTGAGTCCGGCGGGGATGGAAATCAGGTGGCGGATGCCGGGTATGAGACGACCGGTGAAGGTGGAGACCGCGCCGTGCTTCGCAAAGAAGGTATCGGTCTTATGCAGCAGTTCGGGGCGTACGAAGAAATAGCGGCCCCAGCGTTCGAGGAAGGGCCGCCCCAGCCACATTGATACGACGTAGTTGAGCGATGCCCCAACCAGGCTGCCGACGGTGGACGCCAGCACGATCAAGCCGAAATTCATTTGTCCCTGGTGAGCCAGGTAGCCTGCGGGGATTAGCACCAGTTCGCTCGGCACCGGCAATACGGTGGATTCGAGCGCCATCAGGATGAAGATGCCGGTGTAGCCCCAGTCGTGTACGGTGGCGAGAATCCAGCTGATGAAATCGTGGAGCATGTTGGAACGGCCGTTTCAAGATGCGGGATACAAGTTACAAGAGGTAGGAACGCGTGCTCCGTGCCCTTGAATCTTGAATCTTGTTACTTGAATCTTAAACAACTGCTTCTTCCTTCTTTTCCACCGGCTTGATGAAGTGCTCGCGCTTGATGCCAAACATCAGCAGAAGCGGCGCGGCGACCAGCACCGAGGAATAGATGCCAAACATGATGCCGATGGTGAGTGCGAGTGCGAAGTTATGCAGCGCTTCGCCCCCAAAGAACAGCATTGACAGCACCATGATTTGCGTTGCGCCGTGGGTGATGATGGTGCGGCTCATGGTAGTGGTAATGGCATCGTCGATGATGTGCGGGATGGTCGCGCCGCGCATCTTGCGGATGTTCTCGCGGATCCGGTCGAAGATCACCACCGATTCGTTGACCGAGTAACCCAGCACGGCCAGCACGCCCGCCAGCACGGTGAGCGTGAACTCCCACTGGAAGAAGGCAAACACGCCGAGAATGATGACGATGTCGTGCATGTTGGCCAGCATGCCAGCCACTGCAAAGCGCCATTCGAAGCGCACGGCCAGGTAGGCCATGATGCCGAAAGCAACCACTAGCAGCGCGAGGGCGCCGTTATCGTAGAGCTCCTTGC
Source organism: Thiobacillus sp. (assembly GCA_031426895.1). Taxonomy (GTDB): domain Bacteria; phylum Pseudomonadota; class Gammaproteobacteria; order Burkholderiales; family Thiobacillaceae; genus Thiobacillus. Next base: position 75,426 of record JASJPE010000014.1, read on the forward strand.
CGATTTGTGGGCCGACGAAATCGACTTTTTTGAGTTCCACGCCTGCATCGGCTGCGGTCAGCGCGGTCATCACCCGGTTGCTGGTTTGGGCGGCGTTATCCGACCCCCTGACCGGCAGGCGAATCAGCACGTCACGGCTGGTGCCAAAGTTTTGCACGGTGACTTCCGGCAGGCCGGTTTTTTCCAGGGTGCTGCGAATCGTTGGCAAGTCGGCGGCGTGGTCGTAGCTGACCTCGATCACGGTGCCGCCGGTGAAATCGACGCCCAGGTTCAGGCCTTTGTCCCACAGCGCCCACACTGAAAAGAGGAAGGTGATCAGCGAAATCGCGGTGGTTACCTTGCCCCAACTCATGAAGGGGATGGTTTTTCTGAAGGGGAAGAGTTCGAGCATGGTTGAGCCTTAAATCGAGACTTTGGTCAGGCGAGCCTTGCGGCCATAGGTGAGGTTGGCCATCGCACGCGACACCGTGACGGCGCTGAACATCGACGTGAGAATACCGAGACACAAGACCACGGCAAATCCGCGCACCGGGCCGGAACCGAGCCAGAACAACGAGACACCCGCAATCAGGGTGGTGATGTTGGCGTCCAGAATCGTGCTCCAGGCGCGCTCATAACCGGCACTGATCGCCGCCTGAGGTGAGGAGCCGTTGCGCAATTCTTCGCGGATGCGTTCGTTGATCAGCACGTTGGCATCAATCGCCATGCCGAGGGTGAGCGCAATCGCCGCCATGCCGGGTAAGGTCAGCGTGGCCTGCATCATCGACAGCAAGGCAATCAGGAAGAAGCCATTGATGGCCAGTGCAGCCGAAGAGAAAAGCCCGAACATCCGGTAGTAGATCGAGATGAATGCCACAACCGCGAAAAAGCCCCAGATGTTGGAATGAAAGCCTTTTTCGATATTCTCTGCGCCCATGCTGGGTCCGACGGTACGTTCCTCGATGATCTGCATCGGGGCAGCCAGTGCGCCAGCGCGTAGCAGCAGGGATACGTCGGAGGCTTCCTGGGCGGAGTCCATGCCGGTGATCTGGACCCGGCCGCCGCCGATTTCCTCGCGGATAACCGGGGAGGTGATGGCTTCGGCGCGGCCTTTTTCGATCAGCAGAATCGCCATGCGCTTGCCGACGTTTTCGCGTGTCACGTCCTTGAACATGCGTGCACCCTTGCTGTCCAGATTGATGTGTACGGCGGCTTGACCGCTGGTACTGTCAAAGCCCGGCGAGGCATCGGTGATCGAGTCGCCGGTTAGCACCACATCTTTTTTCACTGCGATGCTGCCGCCTTCACGGCTGACCACGATTTCGTCGCCAAACGGCACCTGGCCCTGGCCGATGGCAATCGGGTCGGCCTGTTCGTCGACCATGCGGATTTCCAGCGTGGCGGTCCGGCCCAGAATATCCTTGGCCTTGGCCGTGTCCTGCACACCGGGCAACTGCACCACGACGCGGTTGGAGCCCTGCTGCTGGATAACAGGCTCAGCCACCCCGAGTTCGTTGACGCGGTTTCTGAGAGTGGTGATGTTTTGCTGCAAGGCAAATTCCTGCACCTTGGTTTCAGTTTCCGGCTTGAGGCGCGCTGTGAGGGTGAAGCCATCTGCCTGGTCTGCCGGGGTGAGGGTGAGTTCGGTAAATACCGTGCTCAGCTTGTCAACGCCGGCATCGCGCTGGTCGCGGGTGGAGAAGTGCACGGTGACGGCGTTGCCTTCACGGCTGATGCGGCCGTAGCGGATCTTGTCGCTGCGTAACTCGGTGCGAAAATCGTTCTGGTAGCGGATGGCGGCCTTTTCCAGCGCCGCTTTCATGTCAACTTCGAGCATGAAGTGCACGCCGCCGCGCAAATCCAGGCCGAGGTACATCGGCAGCGCGTTGATGGCGGTGAGCCAGGATGGCGAGGCCGATACCAGATTGAGTGCGATGGTATAGCGATCGCCGAGACTGGTTTGCAGCACATCCTTGGCCTTGATCTGACTATCCGTGCTGGCAAAGCGTACCTTGACGCTGTTGCCCGCCAGTTCCACGCCGGTGTAAGTCAGCCTGGCCGACTTTAGCGTGGTTTCCACCTGCCCCAGTAAAGCCGTATCGACCTTTTCGACGGCGCGTAGCGGTGACAGTTGTACCGCTGGCACTTCGCCAAAAAAGTTGGGCAGGGAGTAGAGAAAAGCGACTACCAGCGTGATGCCGATGAGCACATATTTCCAGAGTGGGAAGCGGTTCATGTTTTAGCCGAGCTGTGAGCGGGGGAGGGGTGGGCAGCGAGTAGATTACTGACTGCGCCTTTCAGAAATCTTACAGGCCTTTGATTGTGCCCTTGGGCAGCAGCGTCTGAATCGACTGCTTCTGCACGAGGGTGATGACGCCATCGGCAATTTCCAGCGACACATACTGATCACCCATTTTGCTGATTTTGCCGACCTGGCCGCTGGCGGTCACGATTTCATCGCCTTTCGACAGTTCAGACAACATTTGTTTCTGTTCCTTGGCGCGCTTCATCTGCGGGCGGATAAGCATGAACCAGAACAGGATGCCGATGATGATCAGCGGTAGAAAATCGGTCAGGCCGGGGGTAGCCGCTGCGGCAGTTTGTGCGTGAGCAAGAGAAATCATGATGTCAGGCTGGAAGTTGGAAAACCTGCGGATTTTAGCATGCCGGGCGCTGTGTCCCGCTGGATCTCATGGTGGGTGCCAAGGATGAAAAGGCCCGATCTCGTGGTTTTCTTGAGGATTGCCAGCCATGATGGTGGCTCAATCATCATTCAATTCAATGCCCGTATCGACTGCATCGGCGGCACCCGGGTGATATGCCGGGTGGTGAGCCAGCCGCTCATGCCGATCAACAATGCGCCTGCCAGTGGCAGCGCGAGCCATAGCCAGGGGTGCAGGCGAGCGGGAAGTTCAAACAGCCGGTCTGAAATCAACGCCATGGCAATTTCGGCACAGGCGCTGGCGAGCAGGCCGGCCAGCAGTCCCAGGGCGAGAAATTCGCTCCACAGGCTTTTGGCCAGATAGGCATGCTGGGCACCAAGTGTGCGCAGCAGCACGGCTTCCTGCTGCCGTGCGTCGAGGCTGGCCAATAGAGTGGCGATGACGACAGCCATGCCGGCAGCGAGCAGGAATCCCAACAGCAGTTGAATCGCGCCAATGATCTGATCGAATACGGCTTCGATATTGGTGATGAGTTTATCGAGGGCGAGTACGGTGATGCCGGGGAAGGCTTTGACGAATCCGGGCAACATGCCGGATGCGCCGGGCGGCACGTAGACACTGGCAATGGACGCGGCGGGCAGGGCATCGAGCTGGCCGGGAGCGAAGATGACAAAGAAGTTGGGTTGCATCGAATCCCATTTCACGCTGCGGATGCTGGTGATGCGCGCGGCCAGGGTCTGGTCACCGATCTGGAAACCGAGCGTGTCGCCAACGGCAAGATTGAGTCGCTCCGCCATGCCAGATTCAACCGATATTTCTGTGGAAGGGTCGCTGTGCAGCAGCGGGGCTGCGCCAAGACCGCCCGAAGGGCGAGTGTCAGGCGGCGTACCCCTTGCGGGTGTACCCACCGGCGTACCCTTTACGGGTGCTGCGGCGTTGCGCGTGCCATGCCAGCGTCCGGCCAGCACAGCATTGTTGGCGGGCAGGGTGGCAGTCCAGGTGAGGTTGAGTTCGCGCCGCAGGGTGTTGCTGTCACGCGATTCAGGCGGCAGGGTGGAGGCGATGGGAGTGCCGTTCTTGGTGGTGAGACGGCCGCGCACCATGGGGTAGATGTCCGAGGCCTTGAGGTGATGTTGTGACAGATAATCGGCGACCGCTTGCTGCTGGTGCGGCGCAATATTCACCAGAAAATAATTGGGTGCTTCCGGCGGCAGTTGCTGGCGCCAGCCCTCGATAAGGTCGCTGCGCACCAGCGCCAGCAAGGCCACCAGAAACAGCGCCAGGGTAAAGGCCCCAAGCTGCAGGGTGCTGTCGAAGCGGTGGCGCAGCAATTGCGTCAGGCCGAAACGAACCGGGCCATGCGACAGGCGTTGAACGCCGCGCCCGGCGAAGAGTGCCAGACGGGCCAGCAAGGTGAGTACCAGAACCAGGCCGGCGAGTGCGCCGACGAAAACCCCCACCAGTTTGGCATCGCCCGCATACCAGGCAATTAGCAACAGCAGCGCCGTCCCGCTGACTGCAGCGCTGATCCAGGCGCCCAGCGGCAGCGGCGGCAGGTCGCGTCGCAACACGCGTAATGGCGGCACGCGAATCAGTCGTAAGAGTGCAGGCAAACTGGCGCCCGCCAGCGCCAGCAGGCCGCTGACGATGGCGATGCCGACCGGTGCCAGACCCAGTGTGGGCAGGCGGGTGACGGCGTCGGGCAGGATCAGCAGCGCCAGCGCCTGTTGCATCATCGCGCCGACTGCGACCCCGACCAGGCTGCCGAGCACGCCCAGTGTTAACAGTTGGGCGGCATAAAGCGTGCGCAGCTGCGCGGTGGTGGCACCCATGCAGCGCAGCAGGGCTGCCTGATCGTAATGGCGCAGTGCATGACGATGGGCGGCGATGGCGATGGCCGCCACCGACAGCAGCAGGCTGATGAGCGCGGTGAGCTGGATGTAGCGGTCGGCATTGGCAAATGCGCCGCGCAGGGTCTCGACGCCTTCGCGCGAGCCGATCAGACGCTGGGTGCTATCGAGCGTGGGTTTGAGCGCGGCGCCAAACGCCGTGAGTTGATCGGGTTCGCCCGCAAACTGATAGAGATAGGTGACGCGACTGCCCGGTTGCAGCACGCGCGTGCGTTCGATTTCGTCGGCGCGCATGAAGACGCGCGGGGCGAGGCCGAACACGCCGCCGAGCTGGCCCGGCTCTTCGGCTACCACGCCGGCGATGGTGAAGCTGGCTTCGCCGATTTGTACGCTATCGCCCACCTTGGCCGACAGCAGTGACAGCAAATCGGGTGCGACATAAATTGAGCCAGGCAGTGGCTGTGCCGGGCGCGGCGAACTCTCGGCGAAAGTTTGAGAAGCGATCCGCACGACGCCGCGCAGCGGATAGGCAGCATCAACCGCACGCAAGGTGGCAAGCTGGAAGGCGTCGCCCTTGGCGAGCATGCTGGGAAATTCGAGCGCTTGACTGCTGGAAAGCGCGCCGGTTCTGGATCTGGTAGGCGTCAATGCAGGCCAGGATTCGATCGGTCGCGGGCTAGTCACCAGCAGGTCGGCCCCCAGAAAACTGGCCCCCTGCTCGCCCATGGCACGTTTCAGGCGGTCGCCGAGAAAGCCGGTAGTGGATACGCTGCCGACACCGATAACCAGCGCCAGCAGCAGCACGCGCCATTCGCCGCTGCTGCGTTCGCGCCGCAGCAACCATAGGCCCAGACGAAGCACCCGTAAAGGGTATGCCGGTGGGTACCCCGCTGCTGCGCAGCGACCCTTCCGCAGAAACCTCATGCGACGGCCACCTCGCTGGCGTGGCCGGCAACCAGATGCAGCCGGCGCTGGCAGCGTGACGCCAGTGCGTCGTCATGGGTGACCAGAATAAGGGTGGTGTGGGCAGAGGCGTTGAGATCGAACAGCAGTTCGATGATGTGCGCACCCGTGTCGGCGTCGAGGTTGCCGGTAGGTTCGTCGGCAAACAGGATTTGCGGGTCGGTGGCAAAAGCGCGCGCGATGGCGATGCGCTGTTGCTCGCCGCCGGATAACTGGCGCGGCGTGTGGGCGGCACGCGCGGAGAGACCGACGCGATCAAGCCAATGTGCGGCGCGTTTGCGCGCATCGGCACGTCCGGCTAGTTCCAGCGGCAGCAGGATGTTTTCCAGAGCGGTGAGTGCGGGCAACAGTTGAAAAGACTGGAACACGAATCCAATCCGGCCGGCGCGCAAACGGGCGCGTGCATCTTCGTCCAGCGTGTTGAGTTGTTCACCCAGGAGAACGATTTCGCCTGAACTTGGCTGGTCGAGTCCCGCCAGCAAACCGAGCAAGGTGGATTTGCCGGAACCCGAGGCGCCGGTGATGGCAAGAATCTCGCCTGCTTTGACGTCAAGCTCGACATCGCTGAGGATGGCGAGCGTCCCGTCGGCTGTCGGCACGCGTTGCGACAGGGCGTGAGCGGTAACAGCACTTCCCACAGGCAATGCACGGGAGGGGCTGGTGGGGAACTGGGCGCTGTCGGGAGGCGTCATTAAGTCAGGTTCAAGTTTGGGTGAGTGAATGAATTATCGCGCGTGGATGTTGTTGTTGCTGCTGTGGCTGCCAGGATGGGCGGCGGCCAGCCAATGCTCATTATTGATTGTCGGCGACAGCCTGAGTTCCGGCTATGGGCTGGCAAATGGCTCAAGCTGGGTGAGTCGACTCGACGCTCGCCTGAAGAAACGGGCACCCGATTGGCGTGTGATCAATGCCAGCGTGAGCGGCGACACCACGCAGAACGGCCTGCAACGCCTGCAGCCTGCGCTGAATCGGCAGCACCCGCAAGGCGTGTTGATCGAACTGGGGGGCAACGATGCCTTGCGCGGCATCCCACCCAAGGTGATCCGGCAGAATCTGCAGACGATGATCCGACAGGCCAAGGCGGCCGGTGCCTGGGTGGTCTTGCTCGATGCGCCGGTGCTGCCCAATTACGGCAAGCCGTATGCCGATGCGGTGGCGAAGTTGTATGTGGAGGTGGCGCGCGAGGAGAAGATTGTGCGGGTGCCGTGTTTTGTCTGCGGCGTCGGCATATCGGCGGGCATGATGCAGGCCGACGGCATCCATCCCAACGAAAAGGCGCAGGCCAAAATGCTCGATGCCGTGTGGCCAACCATCAAGCCGAAGCTGAAATGCCCGGACAACAAGTCATGAGCGGAGCGAGTTGCCCATGCGGATCGGGACGCGCGCTTGAAACCTGCTGCGGGCCATTTCACGCGGGCGAACCTGCGCCCGACGCCGAGCGCCTGATGCGCTCGCGCTACAGCGCTTTTGCGCTGGGACTGGAAACGTATTTGCTGGCGACCTGGCATCCCGGCACCCGTCCTGCGGCACTGGAACTTGATGCCACACCCCGTCCGCACTGGATTGGACTGACGATCAAGTCGCACACCCCACTGGATGACGATCATGCCACGGTGGAATTCATTGCGCGCTACAAGCTCAATGGCCGTGCATTCAAACTGCATGAAACCAGCCGGTTCGAACGGGTGGGTGGGCGCTGGCTATATGTCGACGGCGAGATGCACGAATGACGGAGACGCTCATGCGTGAACTGGCGTGCTGTTCTCTGGACGTATCGCTGCCAGTCAGGCTCGTTCCGGGTGAGCTGATTCGGTCAATTTTTTCGCGTGATCACCGCTGCCACAGGATGTGCGCTTCCTCCAGAGGAACCGCCACATCATTGCGGTGCGGGATAAGTCGCACCGTATAGTCCGTCGCCGGTCGCGCTGCCGACACCTCCGCGCGGTAGGTGTGGCCGTTTGCTGCCCCCACCAGTTGCCGGACGCGCTGCATCTCCACCCGCGCAGGTAGCGAACCGTCAGCACCATTGGCATAAAGCTCGACCCGCACCATCTCCGGCTCGAGGCCATCGAGATAGACCTGCACTTCAAAACCGTGCTGCGCGCCATCGGTTTCAAGTTTCACTTCACCGAAGCGTAGCGCGGCCCATTTTTGGTCCAGCGCATGCTGCCAATCAACCAGCTCCACGCCGAATGCGCCGTTGTCGGCAGCCCGCTCACGGTAGGCTGCGGCGGCCGGGAGGTAGTGTTGCTCGGTGTATTCGCACACCGCGCGATTGGTGGAAAAGCGTGGCGTCAATCGCGCCATGCTTTCCCGCATCCGAGCCACCCAGGCAGTGGGGATGCCTTGTTCATCGCGCGTATAGAACTCGGGGATCACCTCGTGTTCGAGCAGGTCGTAGAGGGCTTCCGCTTCGATCGCGTCCCAGGCGGGATCGTCATCATGTTCCCGGCCATCCCCCAGCGCCCAGCCCACCTCCGGCGTGTAGGCTTCCGCCCACCAGCCGTCCAGTTCGGACAGATTGAGACCACCATTGACCAGCACCTTCATGCCGCTGGTTCCGCACGCTTCCCAGGGGCGGCGCGGCGTGTTGAGCCAGACATCCACGCCCTGCACCAGCTGTTCGGTCAGATGCATGTCGTAGTCACTGAGGAAAATCGCATGCGGGCGCACCTCGGGCCGTCGGATGAAATGCGTCCATTGCTGGATCAAGGCCTGGCCCGCCAGGTCTGCGGGATGGGCCTTTCCGGCCATGATGATCTGTACCGGGCGTTGCGGATTGGTCAGCAGGCGCAGCAGTCGCTCCGGGTCGTGCAGTAGCAGGTTCGGTCGCTTGTAGCTGGCAAAACGGCGGGCAAAGCCCAGCGTCAGGGTATTGCTGTCAAACAGATGCTTTGCCGCCTCGACCGCCTCGTGCGGTGCGCCGGATGTAGCCAATTGCCGGGACAAGCGTTCGCGGGCGTAATCAACAAGAGACTTGCTGGCGGCACTGCGAAATTTCCACAGCCGGGCGTCGGCGACGCGGCGAATAGCCTGTTCCAGGGTGTCTGTCGCACCCAGCCAGCGGTCTTTTCCACAGGCTTCTGTCCAGAGATCGTCCGCCGCCGCCGAGTCCCAGGTGGGCATGTGGACGCCGTTGGTCACGTGTCCGACCGGGACTTCGTTCGTTGGCCAGTGGGGAAAGAGCGGCTCGAACAGGTGCCGGCTCACCTGGCCATGCAAGCGACTCACGCCATTGACTGCACCGCTTCCACGAATCGCCAGATACGCCATGTTGAACGGCTCAGTCGCGTCATCAGGGTTCTGGCGCCCCAGGGCCAGTAAATCGTGGCGGTTTATTCCGAGTTCCGTGCGCGCATAACCCGCGAGATATTGCAGGATGAGCGCCGGGGCGAAACGATCGAAGCCGGCTGCCACCGCCGTGTGCGTGGTGAAGAGATTACCCGCCCGGGTGACGGCCAGCGCGGCCTCGAAGCTCAGCCCGCTTTCCGCCATGAAGCTGCGCGCGCGTTCCAGTACGGCGAAGGCCGCATGTCCTTCATTCAGGTGGCAGACTTCCGGTGCAATACCGAGTGCGGCGAGCAGCCGCCAGCCGCCAATGCCGAGCAGCAGTTCCTGTTTAAGGCGCAACTCCGGCCCGCCACCGTAGAGCTCGCTGGTAATGCCGCGATGTGCCGGGTAATTTGCGGCGTCATTGCTGTCCAGCAGGTACAGCTTCACGCGCCCCACCTGCACCTGCCAGGCACGCAGCCAGACCGAGTAACCGGGCAAGGCGATTTCCAGGCGCAACCACTCGCCATCCGGTTTGCGCAGCGGTGTGATCGGTAACTGGCCGGGGTCGTTGTACGGATAAAGCGCCTGTTGCGCGCCATCCTTGTCGATCACCTGGCGAAAATAGCCTTGCTGGTAGAGCAGCCCCACGCCGATCACCGGCACGCCCAGATCGCTGGCGGCCTTGAGTTGATCGCCGGCCACGTTGCCCAGCCCGCCCGAGTAAATGGGCAGGGCCTCGCTCAACATGTATTCCATACTGAAATACGCAACACAGCTCAACTGCGATTGCGGATGGGTTTGCTGAAACCAGGCGGGCGCTTGCGTCGCATCGCGCCGGGCTTGCACCAGGTCATTCACATTTTTCCGGAAAGCAGGATCAGCCAGGACGCGCTGTAGTTTCTCGCGTGAGACGGTCTGCAACACCACCCAGGGGTTTTGGGTCAGATCCCAGAGCGCGGAATCAAGCTGCCGCCACACATCGTCCGCGCCGTGGCTCCACGACGAACGCATATCCAGGGCCAGTTCGGATAGCGAGTCGAATCCCTCTATGTCCGCGCACAAGAGGGGTTCCTTTGGGTGGCTGATTCGTGTTTGTTCGCTCATGGCCAATCGTTTAATTTTCCCGGATGCAATCAGCGTTTTGAATCCGGCGAGGGTGTCGGTGCCTTAAGGTAAATCGAGACAGCAAAACGTTCAGGGTTTGGGAATGTGCAGTGTCCGGCTGATCATCAATGAGCCGGAAACCGCGAACATCAACACGAGTGGGTGGAGTTGCCATGGACCGAGGTGGATCATTCCAAACCAGAGATGATCGCCGATCGCACCGTAACCGGCGGCGATGGCAATAACGATGACGAGTACCAGTGAGGTGGGGATCGGCGTACCTTCAAAATACTTCACCTTGTCGCTGCCTTGCGCCAGGGTCTCGGCGGTGATGTTGTAGCGGGCAAGGCGACTCACCCCGCACGCAACGAAGTAGATCAGGATCACACGGTCCCAGAGTCCGTCCATGCCGACGCCATAGGCGATGGCCGCCGGCGCGACGCCGAAGGAGATCACATCGGCCAGGGAATCCAGCTCGCGCCCCAGCAACGAGGTTTGCTGGCGCCAACGCGCAACATGGCCATCGAAAATATCGAATACAAATGCCAGTGCAACCAGGGCACAGGCAAAAAACAGGTGCAGCACATCCGGGGTCTGCAAATAGGTCATTACGGCGAATAGTGCACCGACGCCGCAGGCTGCATTGCCCAAGGTAAACCAGTCCGCGAGATGGAAGCCACGGATCATCGAGAGATGCTTGCCTTGTTTCATGCGCGTGATCCTTAAGGAGACTCTGAACAAGTTGTCGCCTCGGCGAAAGCCGGGGTCCAGACACTTGATTTCACTGGATTCCGGCTTTCGCCGGAATGAAAAATATGGGCTTGCTCGGTGCCTGCTAATTAGACTGCTTCTGAGCAGCTTGCTTCACGTGGAAAAACTCACGGGGTGTTATGAAGAAATCAAATGAGCCCAGAATAAAATGGGTTGCAAACCTTCAACATTTTCTGGTCTGCCCGGCTGATTTTACAAGCTGAACCAGCGCAGCCAGAAGCATCTGAATGTGCTGCCGGGTCGGATCATCGGTTAGCCTGCCGTCCGGGCCAAAGCGCTGTGCGGCATGGACGATCATCACTTCCGGTTGGTTGACCGTGGGCATGTCCAGCGAGACTAGAATCTGCCGCAGGTGGTATTGCGCACGGGCCGTACCGAGGCTGCCGGTCGATGCCCCCATCACCGCCGCCGGTTTGCCGGTCCAGGCGCTCTCGCCGTAGGGTCTCGATGCCCAGTCGATGGCATTCTTGAGCACGCCGGCAACCGAATAGTTGAATTCCGGCGTGGCGAACAGGATGGCATCGGCGGCCCGGATCTGACGCTTGAATTCCAGTACGGCAGCAGGCATCGCCATTTCGGTGTCCTGATTGAATACCGGGATGCCATGTAGTTCGATCAGGTTCAGTACCGCGCCGTCCGGCACCAGTTCCTGCGCCGCCTTGAGTGCGAAATGGTTGTAGGAGTCTTTGCGCAGGCTGCCGACGAGGCCCAGAATTTTGATCTCGTCCATGTTCATGACTCCTTGTTTGACGGGCTGTTCACAGGATGCCCGTGCCTGACAGCCCGTGCTGTGCGACAGCGCACATAGTCAATGTCTTGTTGTGTGCGTTACCGAACGGAATGGAGATCGCTCCAGGTGCATCGTGCATACTGGCTCGTCGTACTTTCGCGCTTTGCCGGCGCTTTCCCAAGCAGCTGCCCTCTGCGCCGTTCCCATTATCTTTCAAGGAGTCGACCATGAACCAACCGTCAAAATCTCCCAGCATCCTGCCCCGCCTGTGGGTGCCGTTTGCCTTGCTGCTTCTGGCCTCTGCAAATCTGTATGCGCAGCAGCCCATTTCGGTTTCTCTGAGCGGCGACGCCGAGGTGCCACCGGTGACCACTTCAGCGAAAGGTACCGGGCAAATCACCGTCATGCCCGACCACACGGTGAGCGGCAGCATCAAGGTTTCCGGTCTGGTTCCGACGATGGTACACATTCATGAGGGCGCCGTGGGGAAAAACGGCCCGCCGATCATTACCCTGTCCCAAGCCGGCAACGACAGCTTCACCGTCCCCGCCGGGGCCAGGCTGACCGACGCGCAGTACACGGGTTTCACGAGCGGCGAGCTGTACGTCAATGTGCACAGCGCCCGGTATCCGAATGGTGAAATCCGTGCGCAGTTGCTGCGCACGGACGCTGCCGCCACGCCGACGCGCGCGGGATACTGACCGACATCACCACCGGTAGAAGACCTGATCCGGGTAATTCTCCTGCTGACCGTTGCTCCCGTGCACTGGGCAAACCAGTGCAGAGCTGGAGATGACGAAAGCATCGAATATCGGGCAAATCGAAGGAGAGTGAAATGATGACTCCTGCGCTTGAGCGACACTACGCGCCCAAGAATTTTCGCGACCGGATTGCCTATGCTTTCGTCGTATTTCTGCGGTTCTTCGCCGATGCTTTTTTCGCTCGTCGGTATGGCCATCGCGCTGTGGTGCTGGAAACAGTTGCCGCTGTGCCGGGCATGGTGGGAGGTGTGCTGCAACATTTGCATTCCCTGCGCCTGATCGAAGCCGATTACGGCAGAATCCGCTTGCTCCTGGACGAAGCGGAGAATGAACGCATGCACTTGATGACCTTCATTCAAATTACCCAGCCCTCCGGGCTTGAGCGCGTGCTGATCCGCCTTGCTCAAGGCGTCTTCTTCAACCTTTATTTTCTGCTTTACATGATTTCACCCACGATCGCGCACCGTGTCGTGGGGTATCTGGAGGAAGAAGCGGTCCACAGCTACACCGAGTATCTGGCTGGGGTGGACAACGGCACTCACGTCAATGTTCCAGCGCCCCAGATTGCTATTGATTACTGGAAACTCGCGCCCGACGCACGGCTGCACGATGTCATCGTCGTAGTCCGCGCAGATGAGATCCGTCACCGCGAAGTCAATCACGAACTTGCCGACGTGCTGGGTTGATTGGGGCCTGCCTGCAACGAGGATGCGACACCACCCGCCAGAGTCGGCAGGTGAATCGCATTCACGCCATGTTGGTGTCCTTGCTGTCGCCGACTGATGCCTGGATGACTTCGCGTGCGATCGCCGTCTCCTGCTCCGTCCGGGTCTCTGCCACCAGCACGACCTGACCGCTGGCGATCGCATCGCCGATCAGGTCAGACAACCAGCCGTCCTTGTTTCCGGCCCCCGGTGTGGCGCCGGCAGCGGCACCGATCAGACCACCAATGCTGGCACCCCAGCCCAGCATCATCAGGGGGGCGACCAAGGGACTGGCGATGAACAGACTCACGCTTGCCGCTGCCAGCGCCACGGCCCCCAGCGCGCCGACGCCGGTGCCCACTGCGGTTCCGATGGTGGCGTCTACCAGCACGTCCTTCAACACCGCATTGCTGCCCTCTTGAGGCGCGGTGTCGGACGCTGCCGGGTCAGTTGCGAAGAGTTGCAGTCGTTCGCGTGGCATCCCCTGTTCGACGAGTCGGGAAAGCGCGATTTCGGCTTCTTCGCGGTGGGCAAAAAAGCCCGATACGTGGTGGCGGTATTCGTCCATGTTCTTTCTCCTGGGAAGCAATCGATTTCGTAAAAACGGATCGTGCTTCCAGCCTATCTGGCGGCCCCTGACGCGTCTGTGCGTTGTCGTACAGTTGCAGATTGCTGGCGCCCTCACCCTTCTTGCGGCTTATTTGGCTCGTGGACGCGACAGATTCGGCTGCACTGCCTGGAGCCGGCCGGCACGCAACTCGACCACGGCCTTCGCTACCGCGCGCGCCACATTGCGCGCTTCTTCCTGCACGGGTTCATCCCGGTCGAGGCTGTCGTGGCTGGTCGCATACGGCGCGTAGTAGCCGATGTAGCGGTCGAGTCGCGCCTGCGCACCGGCGTCGATAAACCCCATCCAGTCGAGCCAGTCCGACAGCGCGCGGCGCGAGCCTTCGATTCCGGCCACGTCACCGTGGACGATCAGCCCGTAGGCGCGTCCTGCCAGATGTTGGGGGTAATCCCAGCCGGCCATCTCGAGTGCTTTTGCCTTGCCGGGATTCTTGCCCGAGGTCGCGGTGGGATCGGGGTTGCCGCCGTCGGCGCACACCAGGCGGTCGATCATCAGCTTCAACGGGCTGGGGCTCTGGTACCAATACACCGGCGAGACGATGATCACCGCATGGGCTGCGGTCCAGCGCGCGTAGATCTCGGCCATCCAGTCGTTGGTCTGGCCGAGTGCGTGGTTGGGGTAGCAACTGCATGGCCAGTTGCACAGGGGCATCGCGGTCGACACGCAGCCCTTGCAGGGATGGATCTTGCGGCCGTATTCGGAGATGAGCAGGCTGAGGTCGAGCACGTCGGGCTGGATATCGGCCTGCTCCAGGATTTCGCGCGCGATTTCCAGCAGCCGGAAGGTCTTGGACATCTCGCCCGGGCAGGCGCCATCGTTGCGCGCCGATCCGCAGACCAGCAACACCCGGGACGGGCTCGCCGGGTCGGCCCAGCGCAGTTGCGCCGCGTCGATGCGCTGCTTCGTCGCAACCCACTCGGACGACACGTCGTAGTCTGGATCGGCATAGCCCGGGCCCGCCTTCTGCGTGAAGGGAGATTTGCGGTACTCGCTGTGGGCTTGCCAGGCGATCTCCTCAAGGCGCGCAATGGACGCGTCTTCGGCACGGAACGCCGGATCGATGAAGGAGGCCCGAAACCGGGCGCTGAACTCGGCACGTGTCAGTGGGGCCGGTGCCTGGCCCTTGCGGATTTCAATCATGTTGGTCTCCGTTGGTTGCCTGTTTTGTCACCAGGTCGCCAAGGCAGAAGCGCGGGGAAGTTAGGGTTTTCATGGGGTTCTCCTTGTAAAGCGAGAAGTAGAGCGGGATCAAGCACGAGGTGACGCGGTCGATACCCGGCGTCCGATGGAACAAAATTAACAATCTGGCGGCAGCTCGTCTGTGCGGTGCCGAACGAAATAGACACCGCTCCCGCTGCATCGGGTATGCATTACATAGGCAGACGCTTGCGGTAACGCCAAAGCGGCTCGTCAGCGGCTTGACGCTGGTGCCGTGGACCAGAATCGAAAGCGTGACCGCAATCAACGTCAACTGGATCAGATCCGGGGCCAGATCTTCGGGGAGATCATGCTGGATGGCGTACATCAGGTAGTACAGCGAACCGATGCCGCGCACCCCAAATCAGCCGACCATGCCGCGTATCGGCCACGCCGTGCGCGTGCCCAACAGGCCGACGAGGACGCTGAGCGGGCGTGCCACCAAGAATAGGATGAGCACCAGTATGTGTTCGGTCATTGAAATTCCAGCTTGGTGTGGCTGTGTTCACTGTGTTCCAGGGTGGTTGATTCGTCAGGCATGGTGCGACTCGACTACCCATCGCACACCCAGGATGCAGCTTGGAATACTCGATCAATGTGGTTGAACAGAGATCGATCGGTTCAGATAATTGGTTTCGAAATTTCATGGTGTGCGCCACCGTACAGACCAGCTTGCTTTGCCCATCTAAGGTGCAGCGGTGACATGCGTATTCATTGAAGACCTGCCCGCAGCGGGACCAATCCACGATGATTGATCCGGCGCATCTTGTCAAAAAATGTGTACTACCTAATAACACCGAGTCACCAGCGCCGACAGCCAGCAGATCAGCGTGACTCACCAACGATCCGTTGTTGCTGCGGTCAAGACGCGCCAACGGGATCGGGAAAAGTCCGTTCAAACCCTGGCATAAAAGCAATGAAAAACGCATGAAAATTTCAGCAAATGAAGGCAAGGAAGAGCGCTATGCGTAACAAAGAAGAAGGAAAGATAGGGTGGATTTTGCTTTGGCTCCTGGGAATTCCGATCCCGATCTTGCTGGTGCTGTATCTCCTGCGTGGGTGCACCTGAGGCAGCGCTGCTGGAAAAGACACCGGAGTGATGAACTGGATAACTGAACGCGGCGCTCAACTCGGCAAAGCCGGTCAAAAACGCGACTCTGAAATCTACCCGGGCACCCCTCACGGTCTCGCGGATACGCACAAAGACCAGCTCAATGCCGACCTGCTGGCATTCCTGAATACCTGAAGCTGTTAACTGGAGAAGTCACCATGAAAGGTTTTGTACAAAACATCGAGGACATTGCCGTCGAGAATGACGCATTTCGCCGCGTACTTTACACGGCCAAGAACTGCCAGCTTGTGGTCATGGCGCTGAAGCCCAAGGAAGAGATCGGGATGGAAGTACACAAGCTCGATCAGTTTTTTCGCGTGGAGGAGGGGACGGGCGAGGCCGTTCTCGATGGTGTTCGCACGGCGATCAGCGCGGGCTTTGCTGTGCTCGTTCCTGCGGGGGCGAATCACAACATCATCAACACCGGCAATGTTCCATTGAAGCTCTATACGCTTTATGCACCGCCGAATCATCGCGACGGCGTGGTCCACCTTACCCGCGACGAGGCTGAGGCCGACAACGAACACTTCGACGGCAAAACGACGGAATAAAGAATCGACTGTGCGCCGCCCCGCGAAGAGCAGGGAGCTGACCCGGTAGCTCACATCAGGATCGAAAAAATGACGGCGTCCGGTTGCGCGGCATCAACCATCAAGGAAATCAATCATGAATAATGCAGAAAACACGGCACTCGAAAATGAAGATCTAATTTACGACGCGGTCAAAGACTTGACCCAAGATGAGCTTGATCAAACAGTCAGGAAAAATGCTGCAGCCAGAAACTTTGATCTGACCGACGAACACCTGAGCGTGATCCATTCATTGATCGAACACTATCAGCGCGATTGCAAGACGCACGACTGTCTTGCCGCGCATGAGCATATGCGTTTTCTCGAGGAGGCTTACGAATTCAAGGGTGGCAGCAAGTATCTTTACAGGTTGTTTGACGCCATGCCTGGTACGCGCGGCGTGCTCATGCCAATTCATGAACTCGCCGGTTTGCCTGCACTGAGGCTGGAAACGGATGATGGTTTCGGGACGGCATTTTGAGGGTTGCTGACAATCCGCTGTTGTGACGTCGATGGCCGGACACCCAACCTACCGTGATTGATGGGTTCAGATTGAAATCCGGCGTTCGCCCATGATGAGCCAGAACCTGACCTCACAGCATTATCTGGATAGCGGCCAACGCACCTGCCATGCCGACGATGGCAGCGACATTCCGTGTGAAGGTTCCGGCCAGGACGCGTCATTTGCCATCGGCACACCCTGGCCGGAACCGCGGTTCGAGGTGCGCGGCGACGAGGTCATGGACCGGCTGACGGGCCTGATCTGGTGTCGCAGTGCCAATCTCGCGGAATTTCCCATCACCTGGCAGGAAGCCCTGGATTTCGTCGCGGCCATGAACCGCGAACAGCGCTTCGGCCAGCGCGATTGGCGCATGCCCAACCGCCGCGAATTGCGCAGCGTGCTCAGTCTGCAAACCAGATTGCCTGCCCTGCCTGAGCAACATCCCTTCATTGATGTGTTCAACGGCTGGTACTGGTCCGCGACGACGGCGGCCATCAGCCCGGCGCACGCCTGGTATGTGGCGCTCGATGGCGCGCGCATGTTTTACGGCGGCAAGGATCAATCCTTCATGCTGTGGCCGGTGCGCGGCGAAGGTCTGGGCATCGTCCCGCGCACGGGCCAAAGCCTGTGCTATGACGCCGGCGGCAAAGTCATTTCATGCACCGGCTCCGGTCAGGACGGCGAATGGCGTTTCGGTGCAGCGTGGCCTGAACCCCGCTTCGAAATACGCCCAGCCGGCGTCCTGGATCGTCTCACCGGCCTGCTCTGGCGCCGCAGCGCGAACCTGACGGCGCAACCGGTGGTCTGGCGCGAGGCATTGGCCGCGGTGGACGAACTTAACCAGGAAGGCGAGGGCAGTGCCTGGCGTCTGCCCACGATCAACGAACTGGAGTCACTGGTGGATTGCGCCGCCCATAGCCCGGCCTTGCCGTCCGGCCATCCTTTCGTTGATGTGCAGGACATTTACTGGTCGTCTACCAGCAGCCTGTTCGAGCCCGATTGGGCCTGGGCCCTGTATCTGGAAAAAGGCGCGACGGGCGTCGGTCAGAAGCGGTTTGCAGAATTTTCAGTATGGGCCGTGGCCGCTCTTGATTAAATCAGGTTCATTACTTTTTACGAATGACAACGACAATCCCAACAATGACCAAAATCACGACCAGAACCATCCATAATCCGCCCGATCCACCCATGTAACCCGTTCCCCAGCTTCCTGTCCAATCACCTCGCATCATGCTCATCACCTCGCGACTTCATTAATATCCGATGGGTTGGAATCCGGAAAAATTGCGCAACGCGAGCGCTCATTTTCAGGATTCATTTCGTAGCCAGTAGCAGCCGACTTCCGGGTAAGCAACGGCTATTGCTTACGGCCCATTTGGCTCATTTGCATTTTGTCGAAGGTCGCTTGTTGTTCGGCTGTAAGCGTGGCATAGAAGGTTTTGACTGCGTCTGCCATCTTGGCCATGTTCTGCGCCCGGTCTTTCATCAAATCCGCCATCTTCGCCATACGTTCCGGCGCGGACTTCTTCGCCATGGACTGGGCGTTGTCCTTCATCTGATCCCGCATAGCCACCATATTTTTGGCTTGATCGTTTACTTGCTCGGAGAATGTCTTCCAGGCTGGCTGCTGATCTGCGGTGAGATTAAGCTTGGCATTCAACTCACTCAGATGTTTCTGTGCGCGGGCAACGGGATCCATCTTCATATTGCCTGACATCATGCCCATGCCGTCACAGCCCATTCCTGTCTGATTCTGACCCATTTTCGTGCCGGATGTGGCGGCCGTTGCAAGGCTCACGGCAAATAGCGAGGAAACCAGTCCCAGCGTGATTTTGGTATGCAGTTTCATCATCAATCTCCTTAAATATTTTGGATCGTGTGGACTACAGCAAGGCGGCAGTGTGACCCCTTGCCATGTTTGCTATCAGTAGACGGTTATCGGGCATATGCATGCGATATATCCGACACCTGCGGTTAGCAAATTAGATTCTGCGTCTGGAGCCAACCTGCGTCTGTACGTCAGCGTACACACGCTATTGCAGTATTGATTCAAGTCCGCGGCTACCCGCCAACATGCGGGCCACTTTTCACCTGGCGTGGGTGGACCTGCGAGAAAATGTCCAGCAGCTGCCCTTGACGGGGCAGTTTTTGCCGTCACGCATCGGCCATCAAGTCGATGCTTTCCTGGCCCACCAGCGGCGCGCCAAGCAGGCGTGCGAGGCCTTCCGCGCCCTGCCGCATGAGGATCCCGTGGTTACGGATGAACATCGGTCGGGCAAACGGGGCGATCAGGTTCATCCACCAGCGGGTGCTGCGGACGTGCCACTCGTAGCGGACGACGCTGACCGCGCCCTCGTTGAGGAAATGCCAGCGGCCGATCCCTTCGAGGTCGCCCTGGACGGCGCCTTCCATGGCCACCTGCTTTTCGATGCGGGTGGCGCGCACCTCGAACACCATCCGGTAAGGCAACCGACCCTGCCAGACATAGCGCAGGACGCTGTTGATGCCATCGGGGTCACCGGCCGCAACCTGCTCCACTTTCTGCATGCCTGGCCACCAGTCCGGCCAGCGCGGGGAATTGTGGATGGCTGCGTACACCGCCTCCAGCGGTGCTTCGATGCGCCAGATTGTCAGCAAGCGATATTCCGCCACGGTGTCTCCAAATAAGGGCCAAGGTGCCTGGTGCTGACTGAAGCGCACTGGCAGCTCGTGCGTGCATTGCAAGAACTGTGTACACAGAAAGGAACCTGGCGTTTCAACCGCCTTGCAGACCGCAGCGGGTCTGCAAGGCGGCGTCACGTATTGCTCAGTGGTCCCGCCCCCGTCCGGCCGATCATCGCCAGAAACTCGCGCCGGGTCGAGCCATCCGAGCGGAAGGCGCCCAGCATGCGGCTGGTCACCATGGCCGCGCCCGGCTTGTGCACGCCGCGCGTGGTCATGCACTGATGCGATCCCTCGATCACCACCGCGACGCCTTTCGGTTGCAATACGTCGTTCAGCGTATCGGCAATCTGCACCGTCATTCTTTCCTGGATCTGCAGGCGCTTGGCATAGATGTCGACCAGGCGGGCAAGCTTGGAAATGCCCACCACCCGGCGATCGGGCAGGTAGGCAATGTGCGCCTTGCCGATGATGGGCACCATGTGGTGCTCGCAATGGCTTTCGAAACGGATATCGGTCATCACGATCATCTCGTCGTAGCCGTCCACCTCGGAAAACGTGCGCGACAGGGTTTGCTGCGGGTCCTCGCTGTAGCCGGCAAAGAATTCCTCGTAGGCCCGCACGACGCGGGCCGGGGTATCGAGCAGGCCTTCGCGATCCGGGTCGTCGCCAGCCCAGCGGATCAGCGTGCGCACCGCGTTTTCGGCATCGCTGCGGTCGGGACGGGTCGGGGAGGTGGATGCGTCGGGTGTGTGCCTGGCCTTCTTGGTCATCTGGATGTGCCTTTCGTGCGGATGGGCCCTCACTATGGTGAGCGCCTGGCTTATGCGGGTAAGGCCGTTCCTGCGTGGGTTTCCGGATTGATTCCGTAAAACGTGTTGAGGTCCTGTACCCAGGCGGCATCGGTCATGTCAGGCCAATGGCGCTTGTCGAAACCCGGCGAATTCATCAGGCGCTCTTCGGCGATGTCGAGGACGAAGCACGCATTTTCCGCATCGTGCGTCAATGCGCGCCAGGGGATGGCAAACAGCTTTTCACCCATCCCCATGAAACCACCGGAGGACATGACGGCATAGCAGATCCTGCCGCTGTGGAGGTCCAGCATGAATTCCTTGAGTGTTCCCAGCCGGTCCTCCCTCCGGTTGTAGACCTCGTCCCCCAGAAAATTTTTTGCGCCGAACAGCGTGGGGATGCGCCCCTTGCCGGGGCTGTCTGTTTGAATGCTGTCGGTATCGCGAATTAGATGATTCATTCCATGAGTCCTGTCGGAAGTGCTGCGTGCTGCGTTGGGATCGCACAGGCACGGCCTGCGCATCCCTTCAGCGGGTAGTCGGGTCGGATGATTTCTTGAGATTGGCTTTCACGTCGCCATACAAGCCCTGGCCTTTTCCGCCGGCGCGCTCAAGCTTGCCTTTGAATTCCATGGTCTTGTCCCCGATTACCTTGCCGGTGACTTCCTTCACCTTGCCCTGTACTTCCTTAGATGCGGCCTTTTACCTGATCCTTGTTCATGATTTGCTCCTGAGGGTTGCGGGTCGTGGCGCCAAGCGCAACGCGTGCTACGCAGCGCACGCCACAGGCCTATCAATAGACCGATCTCGCGGCGAGTTCTGTGCGGCAGCGTACGTGGCGGCACGGCGAGGCCTTTTCGGCATCAATTTCGGCCTTCAACCGTGCCCCCTCATTTTCAGCATGGCAAGTGCGACATCCCCGAACAGGGGGATATCGGCATGGGCTTTGGTCGTAAAAGTTACCAGCATCGTGTCCTCCTCGATGAACCATACCTGCCCAGCTGATCAGGGTGCGCACTGCGTTTTCGGCGTCACTGCGGGAGAGTTTGTCAGGCGGATTAGGGAGACGCTGATTTATTCCACTTTCGTCATTCCGGCGAAAGCCGGAATCCAGTGAAATCAACCAACTGGACACCGGCTTTCGCCGGTGAGACGAATAAATCAGCGTTTCCCTAGGTGTAGTTTCTCAGTACGTTGTTCCCGTCAAAGCCGAGTCGAGTAGCGGGTGGTTT
>JASJPE010000015.1:0-110775 GCA_031426895.1 Thiobacillus sp.
TGTCGGCCGGTGGCCTGCTGAAGTTCATCTTCGGCGAGGAATTCCACGCCTACAATCCGGACGTGGTGCAGCAATTGCAAAAAGCTGTGCAATCGGGCGACTACGCCGAGTTCAAAAAGTATTCCGAGATCGTCAACACGCGCCCGGTGGCGATGCTGCGCGACCTGATGAAACTGAAAACCGGTGCCACGCCGATCCCGCTGGATGAAGTCGAACCGCTGGAAACCATCCTCAAGCGCTTCGACTCGGCCGGCATGTCGCTCGGCGCGCTGTCGCCCGAAGCGCATGAGGCGCTGGCCGAAGGCATGAACCGCATCGGCGGCCGTTCCAACTCGGGTGAAGGCGGCGAAGATCCGAAACGTTACGGCACCTCCAAAACGTCCAAGATCAAGCAGATTGCATCCGGCCGCTTTGGCGTGACCGCAACCTATCTGGTCAACGCCGAAGTGCTGCAGATCAAAATTGCCCAAGGCGCCAAGCCCGGCGAAGGCGGCCAATTGCCGGGCGACAAGGTGTCGCCGATGATTGCCAGCCTGCGCCACTGCAAGCCCGGCACGACGCTGATTTCGCCGCCGCCGCACCATGATATTTATTCAATCGAAGACTTGGCGCAGCTGATTTTCGACCTCAAGCAGGTCAACCCCGATGCGCTGGTATCGGTGAAGCTGGTGGCCGAGCCCGGCGTCGGCACGATTGCCGCGGGTGTGGCCAAGGCCTACGCCGATCTCATCACCATTTCCGGCTACGACGGCGGCACCGGCGCCAGCCCGCTGGCCAGCGTGAAATACGCCGGCTCGCCGTGGGAACTCGGCCTCTCCGAAGCACAACAAGTGCTGCGCGCCAACGGCCTGCGCGGCCGGGTGCGGGTGCAGACCGACGGCGGCCTGAAAACCGGCCTCGACGTGGTCAAGGCGGCGATTCTGGGTGCGGAGTCCTTCGGCTTCGGCACCGGGCCGATGGTGGCGCTGGGCTGCAAATACCTGCGCATCTGTCATCTGAACAACTGCGCCACCGGCATCGCCACGCAGAATGACACGCTGCGCCGCGATCATTTCATCGGCCTGCCCGACATGGTGGTGAACTACTTCAAGTTCGTCGCCGAGGAAACGCGCGAGTTGATGGCGTCGCTCGGCATCCGCAATCTGACCGACCTGATCGGCCGCACCGATCTGCTGGACATCTCGGCAGGCGATACGCCGCGCCAGGGCCGCCTCAATCTCGACGCGCTGCTGTCGCAGGGCGACATCCCCGCCGATGCGCCACGCTTTGCGCAGCAGGATCGCAACCCCTCGTTCGACAAGGGCGAACTGGCCGAACAAATGGTGGTCGATGCACTGGCCGCGATCAAGGCCGGCACACCCATCGAACTGGCCTACGAAATACGCAACATCAACCGCTCGATCGGCGCACGTCTGTCCGGCGAAATCGCCAAGGCACACGGTGGCAAAGGCTTGCCGGACAACACGCTGCGCATCAAGCTGACCGGCTCGGCCGGCCAGAGCCTGGGCGTGTGGAACCACAAGGGTCTGACCATCACGCTGGAAGGCGACGCCAACGACTATGTCGGCAAGGGCATGGGCGGCGGACGGCTGGTGATCTACCCGCCGCGCATCGCCACCTTCGAAGCGCATCGCAACACATTGATCGGCAATACCTGTTTGTACGGCGCCACCGGCGGCGAGCTCTACGCCGCGGGCATGGGGGGCGAACGCTTCGGTGTACGCAACTCCGGCGCACTGGCCGTGGTGGAAGGCGTGGGCGACCACGGCTGCGAATACATGACCGGCGGCGTGGTCATCGTGCTGAGCGCGACCGGCCTCAACTTCGGCGCCGGCATGAGCGGCGGCATGGCCTTCGTGGTCGATGAGTCGGGCGATTTCATGTCGAAGACCAACAAGGAAATGGTTGAGCTGACCCGCATCACCAGCGACGAAACCGAGCCGTTCCGCGTGTTCCTCAAGGCCCGGATCGAACGCCATGTGACATTGACCGACAGCGCCCACGCCAAGGCACTGCTGGCCGACTTCGACGCCACGCTGGCCAAAGTCTGGCTGGTCAAGCCGAAGCGCATTTCGATTGAAGATCTGGTCGAGGATATTCCCGGCCAGTCGCTAACAGCAGTGAGTGCATGATGGGTGACGTATTCCAGTTTTTGAAGCAGGCACGGCGCGACGGTGAAAAAACCGAGGCGGATGTACGCAAGCACGAGTTCCGCGAAATTTATGCGTCGATGAACACCTCGCATGCGCAGGAGCAGGCCGATCGCTGTCTCGGCTGCGGCAACCCGTATTGCGAGTGGAAGTGCCCGGTGCACAACTACATCCCCAACTGGCTCAAGCTGGTGACAGAAGGCCGTCTGTTTGAGGCCGCCGAACTGTCGCACCAGACCAACTCGCTGCCAGAAGTGTGCGGTCGCGTCTGCCCGCAGGACCGCTTGTGCGAGGGCGCCTGCACACTCAACAGCGACGCCGTCGGATCGCAGGGGGGCGGTTTCGGCGCGGTCACCATCGGTCAGATCGAGAAATACATCTCCGAAGAAGCCTTCAAGGCCGGCTGGCGTCCCGACATGTCGAACGTGGTGCCGACCGGCAAGAAGGTCGCCGTGATCGGCGCCGGCCCCGCCGGCCTCGGCTGCGCCGACGTGCTGGCGCGTAACGGCGTCAAGCCGGTGGTGTACGACCGCTACGACGAGATCGGCGGCCTGCTCACGTTCGGCATCCCCGAATTCAAGATGGAAAAGCATGTGATGACGCGCCGCCGCGATGTGCTGGAAGGCATGGGCGTCGAATTCCGCCTCAACACCGACATCGGCAAGGATGTGTCGATGCAGGACCTGCTCGACGAATACGATGCCGTGTTCATGGGCATGGGCACCTACACCTACATGAAGGGCGGCTTCCCCGGCGAGGACCTGCCCGGCGTGCTGGAAGCGCTGCCGTTCCTGATCTCCAACGTGCGCAAATGCCTCGACCTGTCCAGGGATGATGAGGTTTACCATGACATGAAGGGCCTGCGCGTGGTGGTGCTGGGCGGTGGCGACACCGCGATGGACTGCAACCGCACCAGCATCCGCCAGGGCGCGGCTTCAGTGACCTGCGCCTACCGCCGCGACGAAAAGAACATGCCCGGCTCCAAGCGCGAGGTCGGCAACGCCAAGGAAGAAGGCGTGCAGTTTCTGTGGAACCGTCAGCCGGTCGAGATCGTCGGCGACGGCAAGGTCGAAGGCGTCAAGCTGGTGACCACCGAACTCGGCCCTGCGGATGCGCGCGGCCGCCGCACCCCGGTCGTGATCCCGGGTTCCGAGGAAATCATCCCGGCCGACCGCGTCATCGTCGCCTTCGGTTTCCGCCCCAATCCGCAGCCGTGGTTCGAGCAGCACCAGATCGCCATCGACCAGGGCGGCCGCGTCATCGCCAAAGGCCAGCCACACGCCTTCCAGACCGCCAACCCGAAGATCTTTGCCGGCGGCGACATGGTGCGTGGCTCCGACCTGGTTGTGACCGCCGTGTGGGAAGGCCGCGAGGCCGCCAAAGGTATCCTGGGCTATCTCGACCTGCTGTAACCCGCCGCGTGGCGTGGGCAAAGCCTGCCAACGCGCACGCCAATCAGGGTAAGCTGAAAGAATGTCGCCGACCCTCGGGCGGGTATTGCCCAGCCCCTACTATCCCCGCTCGTTCACCATTCTGGTTATCGTGGCCATGGGCGTGCTGATCGTTCCGCTTGCCAGCGGCCTGATCAACGCGGTTCACGTGCTGCAGGGCGTGGTCGACACGCAGCGGCAGTTCACCCGCACGAGTCTTGCCGTGACACGCGACGTGCGACAGGTCGTCGAATCGGTCAGCCAGTTTCAGCGCGCTGCCGGCCAATACCATCTATTGCAGGACACCGAACTCGCGCCCGCCCTGAAGATGCGCTTCAATGAGCTGCAAGCTCAACTGGCGCAACTCGATGCCCAGCTCATCGACCCGCCCGCGCGTGCCACCCTGGCCCGACTCAAAACACGCAGCAGCGCACTGTACCGCCAGCTGCAACCCGGGTCGTTTCTCGACAGCACTCGCTTCCATGCGCTCGAACCCGCTTTCGATACTCTCCATGCCGGCGCGCGCACCTTGCTTTCCCAAGCCGACGATGCTGTGCAGCGCGAGTTGCAGGCACTTGAAGCCATGGTGAAAACCACCCGGCAACGGCTCATCCTGCTGGCACTGGCGCTGATTCCACTGACGCTGCTGCTGGCCACCGCATTTTCCTGGATGATCAACCGCCCGATCAAGCAACTCAAAGCCGCCATCCAGCAACTCGGCCAGGCCAACCTGGGCCCGCTGCCACTGATCAGCGGGCCACAGGACATCGTCGAGCTGGGACGTGAAATCGACTGGCTGCGCCAGCGCCTGCAGGCATTGGAAGAACAGAAACTGCGCTTCCTGCGCCATGTTTCGCATGAGCTGAAAACGCCGCTCGCTTCGCTGCGCGAAGGCGTCGGACTGCTGGGCGATGAATTGGCAGGCAGCCTGAATGCGCGCCAGCGCAGCATCGTCGAGATCATGGACAACAGCAGCCGTGAACTGCAGCGGCGCATCGAAGACCTGCTGCGTTACAGCAGCCTCGCGCGCGACGACACGCTCCGCCCAACCACGCCGCAATCCCTGGCCGATGCACTCTCGGTGGTCCTGGCGCGGCATCAACTACCACTGACCGCACGCCGCATTCAGGTCGACACGCAACTGGACGCAATCACCCTGCAAGTCGACCGTAATCAACTGGAAACCGTCCTCGACAATCTGTTATCCAATGCGATCAAATTCAGCCCTGAAAACGGGCATATTCTGGTGCACAGCGCGCGCGTCGATCAGACCGTCGAACTGTGGGTGTGCGATCAGGGCAACGGTATCCCGGAGGCCGAACGCACCCGGATTTTTGAACCATTCTTTCAGGGATCGCACCAACCCGACAGCGCAATTAAAGGCAGCGGTCTCGGGCTGTCGATTGTGCGCGAATATCTGCTGGACGCCGGCGGCCGGATCGAGGTCACCGACCGCGCGCCCTGGTCGACCTGTTTCCTATTAACCTGGCCCGCTTAATCTTGCCCCTGCCACCATGACACGACAATCCGGATTGCTTGCAGGCCTGCTGATGCTGAGTGCCTGCGCCCTCCCCCCCGACGGATCGGCACCCCGCGTACGCCAGTCCGAGCCAGCCGCATCGACCTGGGTCAGCGAACTGGCCCGTGTCTCAGCCTTGTCCGCCGAGCAACGCCGGCGCGAACTGGCCGAACTGGAAAGCGCCCGCCTGAACGACGCCCGGCGTTTCCAGCTGGCGGCCCTGCTGGAACGCGACGACAGCGTGGAAGCACTCGAACGCAGCCTGAAATCCCTGGCCGCAATCAACGACGACGACGCCCGTTCGCAATCCCTGATCGACCTGATGAAAAAATCGCTCAGGGCGCGTATCGAGAACAAGCAACTCACCGCACGCAACGCAGAATTGCAGGACAAACTTGAACAGATCAAGGCCCTGGAAAAATCCTTGCAACAGCGCAATGCGCCGCCCAAAACCCCATGAAGAAGCCGCTGATCCTGCTGGTCGATGACGATGCGGGCTTGCGCGAGCTGATCACGCTGCGCCTTGAAGCCAATGCTTTCCGGGTCGAGGCAGTGGGAAGCGGCGAGGCCGCACTGGGGCGACTGGCGGTGACACGCCCGGACGCGGTGTTGACCGATATGCAAATGAGCGGCATGGATGGCATGGCGCTGTTCAATGCCATCCATGCACGCGACCCGTCGCTTCCCGTGATCGTGCTGACCGCCCACGGCACCATCCCCGATGCCGTCGCCGCCACCCAGAGCGGGCTGTTCGGTTACCTGACCAAACCCTATGACGCCCCCACACTGATCGAGTTGTTGAAGCGTGCCACCCGGCTGGCGGGCAGCAGCCCCGATGCCATCGACAATAGCTGGCGCAGCGAAATCGTCACCGCCAGCCCGGCCATGGACACGATGCTGGCCGAAGCCCGGCTGGCCGCGCAAAGCGACGCCGCCTTGCTGATCCAGGGTGAATCCGGCACCGGCAAGGAATTGCTGGCGCGCGCGATCCACCGTGCCAGTCCGCGCCACGCCAAACCGTTTGTTGCGATCAATTGTGGGGCCATCCCAAGCGAACTGCTTGAATCCGAGCTGTTCGGTCATGTGAAGGGCGCTTTCACCGGAGCGGGCCGCGACCATCCCGGACTGTTCCTCAGCGCGCAGGACGGAACCCTATTTTTGGATGAAATTGGTGATATGCCGCCGCCCTTGCAGGTCAAGCTGCTGCGGGTGCTGCAGGAAGGCGAGGTTCGGCCGGTGGGCGCCACCGAAACGCGCGCGGTCAATGTGCGCATCCTGTCTGCCACCCATCGCAACCTTGAAGAGGCGATCAGCACCGAGGCTTTTCGCGAAGACCTGTATTACCGTCTGAATGTGGTCAACCTGATGCTGCCGCCCCTGCGCGAGCGGCGCGAAGACATCCCGCTGCTGGCGCAACATTTTCTTGGCGCGCTGACAGAAAAATACCGGCGTCGCATTCACGGCTTTGCACCGGATGCACTGGACATGCTGGCGGCGGCCGACTGGCCGGGCAATATCCGTCAGCTGCACAACGTGCTGGAGCAATGCTGCGCGCTGTGCACCACCGCCACCATCCCGGCCACCCTGGTGTCGCGCGCCCTGCGCGACAAACCGGCCGAGATCCAGCCGCTGGCCGAGGCTCGCAACACATTCGAGCGCGATTACCTCATTACCCTGCTAAAACTTACCCACGGCCAGGTCAGCGAAGTGGCCCGTCTGGCAGGACGCAATCGCACCGAAGTCTATCGGCTGTTGCAACGCCACGGCCTGACCCCTGCGCTGTTCAAGGACCGCGACGAAACTGCGTGACTGTCGCCTTCAGGCGACGTCTGCGCATTGCCACCCGGCAACGGAACCGGCTATTTGAAATCCGCCCCTTGATTTAAAAGCGTTTCTTCGTGATGGCACGCACCCTGCGATAGGTTGGCTACGCATCTCTGCGCGTCCACTCACATCAAAAGGAGAACACCATGTTCGGATGGGCCATTTCGTTTCTGCTAGTCGCCATCATCGCCGGCGTATTCGGGTTTTCCGGGATTGCCGGAACCGCCGCCGGCGTCGCCAAAATACTCTTCCTCATTGGCTTGGTGGTGTTTCTCGTCCTGCTGGTAACCGGCCGTCGCACCCCGCCGCTTTAAACAACTCTCGCTGAGTTCGTTCAAGGGAGAACAGGGCGCTCCATCAGACGCCCCCATCCGCCATCAAACGGCGTGTCGCCACCCCGCAACAAAAAACAACCATGGAAACAATACGCTGAAACTTTCAGCCCCTATGCGTCGCCATCAGGCGACAAATAAGCGCTCTTTCCGTATTCCCCCGAGGGCAATCGCCGACAGCTCCATCACATCTATCTGTTTTTGTTCGATTAATTCAACCTGGCACGGTCGTCGCTCTATCCCACGTCGAGTGCATCTGCATTCAACCCCACTCAATACAGGAGATAGGCATGAAATCGATTCACCCTCACGTTCAGAAACTGGCCCTTGTCGCCATGCTGGGCGCCTTCGCCACCGCACCAGCCATGGCCGCAGAGGCCACACCCAATTTCAAGACATATGACAGCAATGGCGACAGCGCGATCAGCCTTGCGGAATTCAAGGCCCAGGGCGGTCAGGAAGAAGCATTCCGCAGCATCGACACCGATGGCAACAACAGCCTGAGTAGCGATGAACTCGGCAAGCCCAACGCGCCCAAGGAGTCCAAAGCCAAAAGCTACTAATCATGCATCGGCCGGCTGCGGCCCACACCCCGCTGCCGGCCGATTTGAATTTTGCTACTGGAGACAGACATGAAATTATTTAACCATCGCTTGCCGGGCCTGATCCTTGCTGGCGCACTCGGCGCCGCTTTCACCATACCGGCGCTTGCCACGCCGGCCGGGCCCAGCTTCAAGACCGCTGACCACAACGGCGACGGCTTAATCAGCCAGAAAGAATTTGCCAACCAGGGTGGCTACAAACAGGCTTTCCAGAAAGGCGACGCCAATCTTGATTACCACCTGGACAAAAACGAATTCATCGCGGCCCGTGCCCACAACGATCGCCTCAAAACGGGCCAATATGCCGATGACGCGTGGATTACCGACCAGGTAAAAATACAGTTACTGAAAGACAGGAGCGTGGAAGGCGTGGAGGTGAATGTGGAAACCCATCAGGGCACGGTACAGCTATCGGGCTGGGTCAACGACGCGACCCAGATTACCCTGGCCGAACTCGTGGCGGTCAGCGTTGAAGGGGTGAAAGAAATCAGGAACGATCTGCAGGTCAGGTACTGACCACGGGTTCGGATCCGGCCGGTTAAAGCGTATGCCACCGCTCGCCCCCTATAAACACGAGGAAAAACGATATGAGCAAGACCAGGCAAACTCTCAACGACGAACACATGCAGATGCTTGAATGGTGTGGAACCCTGACCGGTATCACCCGTACCGCCCCGGCAGAACCAAAACGGACGCATTGCTGGCATGCCTCCTGTGGTGTGCTGGCCGTATTGACCAGCGTGTTGATCCTGAACGGCTGTGACAGCAAGAATCCAGTCGACCAGGCCGCACAGGAAATGAAGAAGGAAGCTGGCCCGTTGTATGACAATGCCACGGTCGCACCGGACTCCACACAAGAACCCGTGGGCACTCAAGATGGCACAAGCGAGCCAACAAGCGAGGCAGCCGGGCCACCCGGCGACGAAGTGCAAAAGCAATAAAGTCTGCCTTGCCACGAAGCAGGAGGCCGCTCCAGCAAACAAAAAGGCCGGGGGCATTATCGCCCCCGGCCTTTTGCATGTCCGATCAATCAATCAGAACTTGTAGCTGTACATCAGCTGCCAGTTCAGCTGGCTGTGATCAATCCGCAACCCCGCATTCTGAATACCCGTTCCAGTTACAGACACCTCCGGTACGTAGCTCAGCGCGAAATTGACTTCAGCCTTCGGGTTGAAAGCATAGCCAAAGCCCGCCGTGTAGTGACTTTCCACGATTGCCGGCCACAGGTAGTTCACAAACTGGTTTGGAATCGGATTCTTGCCGTAGTTGTAACCAACGCGGCCGGTCAGTGCGTCATTGAGCTTGTAAGACAGGCCCAGGGCCACCACGATCTGGTCATCCCAGTCCTGCTGGAAAGGCACATTGCCGCCGGGCGTCACGATGGTGACCGTATTCATGCTGCTGCCCCACATCACGTCCTTGAGGTCAGCGGCGACCATGAGGCGGTCATTTGCCTGCCAGGCCAGCCCCAATGCCACTACGGACGGCATATCGAAGCCTTCTACCTTGTAACCATCGCCCTTGAGATCGGGCAGATTGCCGGCAGTCTGATACACGCCCCCCAGCGTAAGCGTCTTGTTCAGTTTGTAGGTGAAGCCCAGCTTGCCGGCCAGGCTATAGCCTTTGGCCGCACCGGTGAAATCGCTGTCATCCTTGAAGTTGATACCGGCGGCACTCGACACCAGGTCCATCCCTGCCCAGACGATGTCGACACTACCTCCCACATTAAGACGGTCATTCACAGAGTAGGCGAGCGGGAAGATCAGCCGGCCCACACCCACCTGCGCCATGTCGCCGTTGGCGTATTCAGTGCCCATGCCACCCTGGCCATAAAGGCCTGCACCGTAGGCCAGATTGCCCTGTTTTTTCACGTAACCAAAAGCCGGCATGTAAAACGCATCCGCACTGGACTTGCCAAACGTGCCGGGGGCCGACACATCCGGCCCGACAAAGCCGGCCATCACATCGATGCGGCTGCCGGGGGCCATCAAGCCAAGGGTGGCCGGGTTGTTGGCCAGCGCGGCTGTGCCGTTGTCATACGCCATGGCGGCTCCGCCCATTCCGGCGGCGATCGGGCCATAGCCGTCCATCAGCATGCCATTGGTGGCAAATGCCAGAGCAGGCATAGTCATTCCGACCACGGCCAAGCTGGCCATGAGTTTATTCAATTGCATCAGGGTCTCCTGCGACGCGGGCTGTATAAGAAAAACGCGGAATTCTAACGTAGATGGGCGCGAGAATCTCGCTGAACCTGCACTTGGAATAACGCTTATCTATTCGGTGAATCGGCAGCACCTTGAAAAACATGAGGCCTGATCGACGTTAAATTGGGTTACACCTTGTTACCCGCGCCAAACATGGCGCTTACAGAGCACACCTACAGTGCAGTTGTCCGCTGACATCACGCCAGCGACACCACTAAACTGAACAGGAGCGACACCATGAAATCCAATTTGATGAAAGCAACCCTTGGCGCATTGGCACTCGCTGCGGGCTTGGGTCTGACCTCAACGAGCGTCCAGGCCGACTGGGGGCAACAGCAGCGTACTTATTCCGATCACGGCAATCGTTACGATCAGCAAAGCCGGCAGTTCCAGCAACAAATCAATGCCCGCCAGGGTCAGCAGATGGACCGCATCCAGGCGGGAATGCGCTCAGGCAAGTTGACGCACATGGAATTCCGCGAATTAATGCACGAACAGCACAATATTCGTGCCATGGAGCAACATTTCCGCGCAGATGGCTTCATTAACGCACGTGAATTTCAGCGCCTCGAACGCGCACTGGACCGTGCCAGTCGTAATGTCCACGAAGAACGGCATGATCGCCAGGAGCGCTACGCCTACGGTCACACCCCCCGATTCAACTAAACTTCTTACCCTCGCTGCGTGTGTGGGTGCCAGTCCCGTATTTGCCGACCCGCCCAGGCACGCCCCCGCATACGGATACGATAAAAAAGAACGCGACCGCGCCTGTATCGGCCATACGCTCGAACTGGGGCGTGCCGGTGGTGTGGCGCAACGCGGCCATCATTACCACTTCACCCCGCGCGGCGATGCGCGCGGCGGTTGTCGCTACGTCACCCTGATGGTAGACGGGCGCGGACCGCACGAAGTACTGGCGTGCCCAGCCGGACGCGGGGAGTGGACTTTCCGCCGTTACTGAGCCCCGGATAGCCGCAGGGCCAGCACGCCAAGCCTGTTAGAATCCCGGCTTTGCATCCTGGCCCTGTTTGTGGCTACACCATGTCTGCTCTCAAAAACGATACCTTTTTGCGCGCGCTGATGCGCCAGCCCACCGACTACACGCCAATGTGGCTGATGCGCCAGGCGGGCCGCTATCTTCCGGAATACAACGCAACCCGCGCCCGTGCCGGTGACTTTTTAACCCTGTGCAAAACACCCGATCTGGCGACCGAAGTCACGCTGCAACCGCTGGCGCGCTACCCGCTCGATGCTGCGATTCTGTTTTCCGACATTCTCACCGTGCCTGACGCCATGGGACTGGGACTGTACTTTGCCGAAGGCGAGGGCCCGCGCTTTGAACGCCCGCTGCGCGACGAATGGGAAATCCGCGATCTGTCCGTGCCGGACCCCAACGACAAACTCGGCTACGTCATGGATGCCGTCAAAAGCATCCGCCGCGCACTGGATGGCTCGGTGCCGCTGATCGGCTTTTCCGGCAGCCCGTATACGCTGGCCTGCTACATGATCGAAGGTGGCGGTTCATCCGATTACCGCCACATCAAGACTATGCTGTACAGCCGCCCCGACCTGCTGCATCGCATCCTCGACATCAACACCCAGGCCGTCACTGCCTACCTCAACGCCCAGATCGAAGCCGGCGCGCAGGCGGTGATGATTTTTGATTCGTGGGGCGGCAGCCTCACCCCGCACGCCTACAAGGAATTCTCGCTGGCCTACATGGAGCGCATCGTCGCCGGCCTGATCAAGGAACGTGAAGGCCGTAAAGTGCCCAGCATTGTCTTCACCAAGGGCGGCGGCAACTGGCTGGAAGCAATCGCCTCCATCGGTTCCGACGCCGTCGGCCTGGACTGGTCAACCGACATTGGCGAAGCCCGCCGCCGAGTCGGCGACAAGGTCGCGTTGCAGGGCAACCTTGATCCCTCCGCCTTGCACGGCACACCGGACAGCATCCGCAGCGAGGTTGCGCAGATCATCCAGGGCTTCGGCAATCACCCCGGCCACGTATTCAACCTCGGCCATGGCATTTCGCAGTTCACCGACCCGGACAACGTCAACGTGCTGGTCGAGGCAGTGCACAGCCAGAGCCGGGCCATACGCGCAGCCTCCTGACTGTCCGCCAGCCCTTTAACCTCCCGTCGCACACACTTTCCCGTTATCAGGACATTCCATGAAGCCCATATTAATCAGCCTGTTTGCCCTTTTCATCAGCCTGAGCTTCGTTACACACGACGCTGAAGCCCGACGCCTGGGAGGCAGCAAGTCCTTCGGCATGCAACGCAGTGTTCCCACCAAGCAAAATGCCGCGCCCGCGCCTCAGCAAACAGGCGCAGCACCGACGGCCGCGCCGAAAAGAAGCGGCTGGATGGGCCCGATTGCCGGCCTGGCCGCAGGGCTGGGCCTGGCTGCGCTGTTTTCGCACCTGGGGATGGGCGAAGAAATGGCCAATTTCCTGATGCTGGCCTTGCTGGCCATGGCCGCACTCATGCTGTTCCGCGCCTTCACCCGCCGCAACGCCCCCGCCGCGCCGGCCATGCAATACGCCGGCCTGTCGGCTGACCGCGGCAACCCCGCCGCGCCGTTCGATGCGACACCGGCTGCAATGGGTGGCCACGCCGCTGCGAACGCCTTCCCGCCCGGATTTGATACCGACGCCTTCGCACGCGAAGCCAAACTCAACTACATCCGCCTGCAAGCAGCTTTTGACGCGGGCAATCTGGATGATCTGCGCGCGTTCACCTCGCCCGAAGTTTTTGCCGAGGTCAGCATGCAGCTGGCCGAGCGGGGCAACGCGACCCAGACGACCGACGTCATGACGTTGAACGCCGACGTGCTGGAAGCCATCGATGAAGGCAATCGCCACATCGTCAGCGTACGGTTTACCGGGTTGATTCGCGAAGACGCCGATCAGGCCGCCCAGCCACTCGACGAAATCTGGCACCTGACCAAGCCGATTAACGGCCAGGGGGGCTGGATCGTCGCCGGAATCCAGCAATAATAAGCTTATAAAACATGCGGTTGCGCTCCCATAGAGGGCGCATTCTGGCGTATTTCCTGGAATAGAAGCATTAACTTATGCACAGTTTTAGCGCAAGGGAACTTTTTTTGTGTCAAGATATTGACAGCAAGGCACTATTTCTAATCCATTGAATATTATGAGTTTGTTGACTTGCACGTTTTTTAGCCAGTCTAGCTCCCCCACGAAAGTACGGGCTTTCAAAGGCAGTCAACACAAATCACTCACATATTTATCCACAATCGCCGTGGACAACACCGAATAAGCCTTGTCCAACAGTCGCTTAGCCGACTTTCCCCAACCTCCAGCCAAGACTTGCCGCTAACTTATGCCGTCCATCCTCCAGGTCGCGCTCGATACGCCGCTCTACCGGTTATTCGACTATCGCCTGCCGGATGAACTGGGCGTGGTAGCGCCAGGCAGTCTGGTCGAGGTGCCATTCGGCCGAACGCAACAAGTTGGCGTCGCATTGGACCCAACAGCCGGCAGCACCATCGACTCCGCCAAGCTGCGGGACGTGATCCGCGTGCTGGATGATCGCCCGGCCTTGCCCGCCGACCTGCTTCGGCTGGCTCAGTTTTGCGCAGACTATTACCACTATCCGCTGGGCGCGATTTTGTTGGCGACACTACCGCCGCGCCTGCGTAATGCCACCCTTTTTGTAGCGGATACCCCCTGGCTAACGCTGACCGAAGCCGGGCAACTCGCGGAGCCGCCTGCCCGGGCCAAGGCACAACGCACCCTGCTAGATGCCTTGCGCGCATCTGCGCTGTCACGCGAGGAACTGCGTGCGGAAAAACAAAGCCGCCATGCCACCACGCTGGTGGATGCCGGCTGGGCGGCCTGGTCACGGTTGCCGCCCCAGACAACTAGCGCGCCCCAAACCACCCCACCGCACGTCTCCACTGTCGAACAACAGGCTGCGCTCGAGCGCCTGCTGCCCACGCTCGCTGAGTTTGGCGTGCACCTGATCCATGGCGTCACCGGCAGCGGCAAAACCGAGCTGTATCTGCGCCTGATTGACGACGTGCTCACACGTGGCTTGCAAGCGCTGGTGCTGATTCCCGAAATCGCCCTCACGCCACAACTGGAACAGCATTTCCGTCGCCGCTTTCCGGAGCGTCGCATCACCACCTTGCACAGCGGTCTGGCTGAAGTGGCGCGCGCGGAAAACTGGCTTGCGGCATTCGACTGTGACATTTTGCTCGGCACCCGCTTATCGGTATTTGCCCCGTTGCCGCGGCTGGGGCTGATCGTGGT
This sequence comes from Thiobacillus sp., assembly GCA_031426895.1. Classification (GTDB taxonomy): domain Bacteria; phylum Pseudomonadota; class Gammaproteobacteria; order Burkholderiales; family Thiobacillaceae; genus Thiobacillus. The sequence continues at coordinate 14,338 of JASJPE010000015.1, forward strand.
GGACGAAGAGCACGACGCCTCGTTCAAACAGCAGGACAGCCTGCGTTACTCGGCACGCGACATCGCGATCGCGCGCGCCAAACAAACCAATGTGCCGGTGATACTCGGCTCGGCCACGCCCTCGCTGGAAAGCTACGCGCAGGCGTTGAGTGGCCGCTATCAACTGATCGAACTGAAACAACGCGCCGTCAGCCAGGCGCAACTGCCCGACATCGAACTCGTCGATTTGAAACATATCCCGGTCGACAACGGCCTCACCCGCCCTGCCCTGCAAGCACTGACCGACACGCTGGCGCGCGGCGAGCAAAGCCTGGTGTTCCTCAACCGGCGCGGCTATGCCCCCGCACTGTATTGCCCGAGTTGCGCGTGGGTGTCGCCTTGTCCGAGCTGCTCGGCGCGGCTGGTATTCCACCGTCATGCGCGTCGCCTCAAGTGCCACCACTGCGGACTCGAAACCCGCATCCCGACCGAATGCCCCGGCTGCGGCAACCCCGACCTCAAACCGCTCGGCCAGGGCACCCAGCGGCTGGAAGAAACGCTCACCACCTTGCTGCCCACCGCACGCATCCGCCGCATCGACCGCGACACCATGCGCCCACGCGCCTGGGCCGAGCTCGGCGAGGCGGTGCATGGCGGGGCGGTCGACATCCTCGTCGGCACGCAAATGCTGGCCAAGGGCCACGATTTCCCCAACATGACGCTGGCACTGATTCTGGATACCGACGGCGCGCTCTACAGCCCTGACTTTCGCGCAACTGAACGCCTGTTTGCCCAACTGATGCAGGTGTCCGGCCGCGCCGGGCGTGCCGACAAACCCGGCCGCGTGGTGATCCAGACCGCCTTCCCCGACCACCCCCTGTTCCGCTATTTGCAGCGCCACGATTACGCCGGCTACGCCCGCGAACTGCTGGCCGAACGTAAACAGCTCGACCTGCCGCCGATCACCCGGCAAGTGCTCTTGCGCGCCGAAGCCAAGACCATGGATGCAGCACTGGCCTACCTGCATCGCGCCGCCGCACTGGCGCCCGATTATGCGGAGGTCAGCGTCTTCAGCGCGACGCCTGCCCCCATGGCGCGCGTCGCCAATCTGGAACGCGCGCAACTGCTGATCCAGTCGGCGAATCGGGTGGCCCTGCAGGCATTCGTGCGCGACTGGCGACCGCAACTCGACACCATCAAACCGCGCGTGGCACGCTGGTCGCTCGATGTAGACCCGTTGGTGTTTTGATGCCTCGCCCACGGCGCTTATAATCGCGGGCACCCTTTTTGAACATTGAGCCCTTCGACTGCGCCCAGGACTGGGCGCGTGTCGCACTGTCCTCACTGTAACCATGCCCAACACTCATCCGCTTAAAGACCAGATCGCCCTGCTGATCGGGACCGCCCTCGAAACGGTGGCACCTGATGCCCCGGTGAGCCTTGAAATCGAACGTCCGAAAAACGCGTCGCATGGCGATTTTTCCAGCAATGCCGCGATGCAACTGGCGCGCCCGCTGAAAAAAAACCCGCGCGAACTGGCGCAGTTGATCCTCAACGAGCTACCGAACTCGCCGCTGATTGCGAAGACAGAAATCGCTGGTGCCGGCTTCATCAACTTTCACCTCACCCCCGCTGCATGGCACAGCCTGGTGCCGCAGATCCGCTCGTCGGGCGCGCAATTCGGGCACGGTGATGCGGGCGCGGGGCACAAGGTACTGGTCGAGTTCGTATCGGCCAACCCCACCGGTCCACTGCATGTAGGTCACGGCCGCCAGGCTGCTTTGGGCGACGCGATCTGCAATCTGTATGCGGCGCAGGGCTGGGAGGTGTATCGCGAGTTTTATTACAACGATGCCGGGGTGCAGATCCAGACGCTGGCCAACAGCGTACAGGCGCGGGCGAAAGGTCTGAAGCCGGGCGAGGCCGACTGGCCGGAATCGGCCTACAACGGCGACTACATTGCCGATATTGCGGCGGATTTTCTGGCCAAAAAAACGGTGCGGTCGGACGACCGTGAGTACACCGCATCAGGGGATATCAACGACCTCGATTCGATCCGCCAGTTCGGCGTCGCCTATCTGCGCCACGAGCAGGATCTCGACCTCAAGGCGTTTGCAGTACGCTTCGACAATTACTACCTGGAGTCAAGCCTGTACACCAGCGGGCGCGTCGAGGCCACGGTCAAGCGGCTGGTCGATGCCGGCAAAACCTACGAGCAGGACAGCGCGCTGTGGCTGCGCACGACGGATTACGGCGACGATAAAGACCGTGTGATGAAAAAGTCCGACGGCACCTACACCTACTTCGTGCCGGACGTGGCCTATCACACCGACAAGTGGGCGCGTGGCTACGAGCGTGCAATCAACATTCAGGGCACCGACCACCACGGCACCATTGCGCGCGTGCGTGCGGGCTTGCAGGCATCCGGCGTGGGCATTGCCGAAGGCTATCCGGACTACCTGATGCATACGATGGTGCGCGTGATGCGCGGCGGCGAGGAAGTGAAAATCTCCAAGCGCGCCGGCAGTTACGTCACCCTGCGCGACGTGATCGACTGGACCAGCAAGGACGCGGTGCGCTTCTTTCTGCTGTCGCGCAAGGCTGACACCGAATACATCTTCGATATCGACCTGGCGCTCGCCAAAAACAACGACAACCCGGTGTACTACGTACAGTATGCGCACGCACGGATCTGCCGCGTATTCGAAGAATGGGGCGGCATGTCCGACGCGCTTGACACTGCCGACCTCGCTCCACTGACCGCCGCACACGAAACAGCGCTAATGCAGCGTCTGGCCGAATACCCGGAAACGGTTGCCACCGCCGCGCGCGAACTGGCGCCGCATCTGCTGGTCCACTACCTACAAACCCTGGCGGGAGATTTCCACGCCTGGTACAACGCGGAGAAATTCCTGGTCGACGATACCGCGACCAAACTCGCCCGGCTTGCGCTGGCCGATGCCACCCGCATTACGATTGTTAACGGCCTGGCCTTGCTTGGTGTGTCCGCACCGGAGAAAATGTAGCCATGGCAAAATCCACCTCCCGCAGAACCGACCGCTCGGGTAGCGTTTATCCCCGCAAGGGCGGGACCATTTTCAGCGGCGTCCTCATCGGCCTCATCGTCGGCGCAGTGCTCGCTGTGGGGGTGGCCTTGTGGGTCGCCGGAAACAATCCATTCAAATCATCGCCCCCCGAACACGCTCCCGCGGCAAGCACGCCCGAACCTGCGACCCAGGCCGAACCGGAGGCCGCACCCAGCTTTGATTTCTACAAAGTGCTGCCGGGCGACGCGACCCAGGCCATGCCGCCCGCGCCCAGCACAGCCCCGAACACGCCCCTGTATTATTTGCAGGTGGGCGCTTTTCAGAATCCGGCCGATGCCGACAACCTGAAAGCCCAACTCGCCCTGCTCGGTGTCGAGGCCATGATTCAGACGCGCGACCTCGGCGACAAGGGCGTGTTTCACCGGGTTCGTGTCGGCCCATTGGACGCAATGGATGAAGTTAATCGCATCCGCAGCCTGCTGATGCAGAACAATATCCCGGCCACACTGGTCAAAGAAATTCCCACCCCTCAGGAGATGCCTTGATGTTCACTCGTGTATTGGCCACATTTGCCGCTGCCCTGCTGTCCTTGTCCGCGTTTGCCGCATCGGATGAGGCGTTTGTAGGGCATGACTACGCCGTCGTGAAAAACGCCCAGCCCGTTGCCACGGGTAAGAAAATCGAGGTGCTGGAGTTCTTCTGGTACCGCTGCCCACATTGCTTTCAGCTTGAGCCCGGCCTCAGTGCATGGCTGAAAACCCTGCCCAGGGATGCCCAGGTTCGCCGCGTGCCGGCGGTGTTTCGTGATGACTGGATGCCCGCCGCCAAAATTTTCTACTCGCTCGAACAGATGGGCCTGACTGACCGCCTGCACCACAAGGTGTTCGATGCCTACAACGTGGAAAACATCAACCTGAACGACACCGCCGTACTGGGTGCCTGGATCACCAAGCAGGGCGTCGACCGTAAAAAATTCGAGGCAATCTACAACTCGTTCTCCACCCAGTCCAAGGCCACGCAGGGCGCCCGCCTCGCCAGCGCCTACGCCATCTCGGGTGTGCCGGCCTTTATTATCGACGGCAAATACCTCACCACACCGGGAATGACTGCGGGCGAAACACGCCTGTTCAATGTGCTTGACCAGCTTATCGTCAAGGCACGCACCGAGCGTGGTGGCAAGAAAACCAGGTAGAGCGTGATTGTTGACGCTTTATCCGAAGGTGTATCCCTTGGGGCAGCGACTTTACAATCACGGCCTGCCCCTTGCGGGTAAACGACGTTGTCGTTAGTCCCGCTGAATGTGCTGATCACTGGCGCCAGTTCCGGGCTCGGGGCGGCGCTGGCGCGTCATTACGGCGCGCAAGGCGCACGATTGGGGCTGGTTGGGCGCCGGCTCGACGGATTGCAGCGCACCGCCGCTGGTCTGGATGCACGCATCTATCAGGCTGATGTTCGCGATGCTGTAGCCATGCAACACGCTGCAGCGTCTTTTTTAAGCGAGGTGGGCACACCTGATATCGTGATTGCAGCAGCGGGAATCAGCGTCGGCACACTTACCGAAGAAGCCGAAGATGCCGCCGTATTCCGTGCCGTGATGGATGCCAACGTGCTGGGGCTGGTCCACACCTTTCAGCCCTTCATCACCGCCATGCAAACAAATGGCGGTGTGCTGTGCGGCATTTCCAGCGTGGCAGGCGTGCGCGGCTTGCCCGGCGGCAGCGCCTATTCCGCGTCGAAAGCCGCCGCCACCGTCTACCTCGAAGCCTTGCGCCTGGAACTGAAAGCACGCGGCATCGCCGTCGTCACCGTCGCGCCCGGTTACATTGACACGCCCATGACGCAGGTCAATCCGTATGCGATGCCGTTTAAAATGACTGCGCAAACTGCCGCAATTAAAACAGCACGCTGCATCGCGCAGCGCCGTGCTTATACCGTCATCCCCTGGCAAATGGCCTGGACAGCACGTTTGCTGAAATGGCTGCCCATTCCAGTCTATGATGCGGTATTCGAGAACGCGCCGCGCAAGCCCCGCAGCCTGCCTACCTAATAATCAGCACCGCAAAAAAAAACGGAGACATCATGCCCGCCCCCTTGAACATCATCCTCATCGACGATCACCCGCTGCTGCGTATGGGTGTGGCGGGCTATATCCAGCAAGAACCCGATTTGCGGCTCACGGCACAAATGGCCAATGCCGCCGAGCTGCGTGCCTGGCTGTCTGAAGGCAACCGTGCCGATGCCGCGCTGCTCGACCGCTCGCTGCCCGACGCCGATGGGCTGGACCTCGTGTCCGACCTGCGCGACCTCGGCATCAAGGTCATCATGCTCACCATTGCCGACTCCGACGAGGAAATTTCCGAAGCCATCTCCTCCGGCGTGGATGGCTACGTCATCAAATCCAGCGATCCCGACCAGGTACTCGCCGCCATTCGCAGCGTGTGCGACGGCCAGAGCAGCTTCCCGCTCAATATCATGCAGAAGATGGCGCGCGGCGAACTCAACAACAGCGCGCTGTCCGCACTGACCGCCCGTGAAATGGAAATCGTGGACCACGTGAAAGAAGGACACTCCAACAAAGCCATCGCCTACAAGATGACCCTGTCGGAAAACACCGTACGCAACCACCTGCGCAACATCATGGAAAAACTCAACCTGCGAAATCGTGTTCAAGTTGCCACGCTGGCGTTGAAGGAAGATCACAAGCGGCATTGAGCCGCCGACCATTTCCGGGCCGGTTGGCCGGCCGCATGGATTTCTGTCCTGTTTTGAAGTGGATTCTGCCTGGCCCGACTGTCCGGATCAGATTTGCTCTGGTCGACAGGCGCGGGCTTTCAAATGAAATTTCGAAACTTCCGCTCATCGGCCTAAGCAGACGGGAAAAACGCTAGTTCAATCTGGCCAGAGAATTCGCGGAGGCTTTGCATGAGTTATCGTGTCACCTCGTCAATTCGTATAAAACTCCACAAATGTCAGATAGCGATGCACTCAACCCTGAAAACAATGGAAGTGAATTCAAAGTTGGGATTGCTTGCGAGTGCTACAGTGATGCGGCTCTCGTTCGAGAAGTTCTGGCCGAACTGCCTAACATCGATGGGAAACTCGCGTGGGGTCTGCCCGGCGTCCCTGATCCAGTTAGGTTGATAGATGCAGATTTGGTTTTGATCGTATGCGACCGGGACAACCTGTCAACGGCAATTAGTCGATCGGCAACTTACGCGCGCATGGAGCGGGCACACATCCTAATTTATCTTCAGGATGGCGCAGGCGCTCACGCAGACACGATACCTGGGTTGGTTGTTCCCCGTTCACAATTGGCCGCCGAGCTCTTGAATTTGACGCAAATACTTTTAGAGCCTGTCGCTACGCAAGGGTTGGTGGGTATCGACTGGGCCGATGTGCGTACTATTCTCGCGACGGAGGGACAGATCGTGATGGAAAAAACATCCGCTGACGAACCCGAGGTGGCCATCAAAAACGCTGTCAACCAATTGCAGGCGCATGCGTCTGGGCGCGCTATCCATGGGCTTCAGGGCGCAATCTTAAGCCACGGGCATAAAATGCGGATAAGGTTCATACACGATTTACATTGCGCTTGCACGGATTTGGTCGGTCACGACGCAATCATTATCGTGGCCGCCCCGCTTCTAAATTGGCCAAACATAGACCAATACGAGATGAGGCTTTTTGCCAAGGTCGAGTGCAAAGGGAGCTTGTTAAACGTACAGACTAGTCCTGATCGACGCTTTGTATCTCAGTCCAGTTAGGTTCAACTTGCATTGCATTCACTAACCGCGGGTTCCTCATCGGAACGTGCGCGTATTCGATCACTTTCAAACCCACTGCTCCTTTATAATCTTCCCAGAGCACGCCCCCGTCTAAACGCAGTCCTTTTGTTTTGCACGGCATATGTAAGAAATAGCCGTCACGGTCTTCGACTAGGCATAAAAAAGTGATTCCTGCGCGCTCGTCCGTTTCGCCCGGTCCATTCACTTTTGGATCGTACCAACGCATTTTGCGCTTACGTTCTGTGTAAACAGTCCACCCGTCGTCCCAGTCATTTGCGGCTGAAGTATGGAGGGGATAAGGGTTTTCGTCCTGGCTCTTCCCTAGCGTAGCTTCATGAAAGCCTTGCTCAAAAGGCTGCAATACCCGAGGCGGCTTGCGCTTCGCCTTCAAATCAATTTCCTTGCCGTTGTGAAATGCCTTGACTGACATATGTTCAATCCGTGAAAAGAGATGTGAATCGGCCCTAGTTTACTCGACGTATGAGAGCCTCAACCCTGTATGTCAGATTTGGCCGATTACCAGGCGAAGCAGATGCTGACTCGGGGGACCGCCATTCGGTCTTAACGGTTGTTATTAATCCGGCCAGCTGAAGTTTGGTCATTCCGGCGCTTGTCCCCGAAGGGGGAAAGCCGGGGTGACCACTAAAAACATCTTCATGCCGGATCAATCGTGACTTTCCAGTCCTTGGCATGCCAAGATGGAATCAGGTCAACCATTCAACTCACCCCTCACTTTTACATGCCCGAAGTCCGGATAAATTTTCTCGTGGCCCTTGCGTTATCGCTGGGGATTCACGCAGGCCTGCTGGCGCTATGGGCGGTCAAGGCGCAACTACCCGACCCGGCATCGACAGTTTCAAAGCCCTTGCAGGTCAACCTCATGAGTGCGCCAGTCCGGGCGGAAACGGCCCGCATCGAACAATCCGCAAAACCACGCGCCAAACTCGCCATCCCATCGCCGTCAGGCGCGGAGAATGAGGAACTTGTCCGCGTCACGGCTTCCATCCCGCCCTCTCCCGAGAAACAGTTGGCCTCCATGTCGGCGCCACCCGCTCCAACCGCAGAGGAATGGGCACTGGCCTCAACCTACACGCTCAAGAACAGCAAGCGTTACCGATACAACTGGGGGCAGTTGGTTCGAAGCAAGATGGGAACAGCGGTGGAGGGCCTTCAGCAAGGCCTGGCGCGATTCCGTATCGAGATCGCACCCGATGGCAAGCTCGCCAGGGTGGAAGTGCTTTGGTCGACCTCGGCGTACGTCGAGAATCTGGCCTTGCAGGCGATTCGATCCATGCCGCCGCTGCCGCCCACGCCGACGGGTAAGCCGCTGGTTTTCGAGAAGACCATCGCATTTGTGCCGTTCGAGACGGGCTGGCCGCCCATCTACAAGTACGACTGCCTTCCGGATCCGCCGTCTTTCCATAACGCGTTTGCGTGGAACGGTTCCTCACCCCAGCGCACTTCGCAGGCACACCGGGAAAACGCTTCGTCCTCACGCAGCGACGCCCCACAAACAGAATGCCCTGATGCCGGGCCGGACTCCATCGAGGCGGAAGAAAAGGACATGGAACGCCAATTCAAGGAATGGGGCGCGGTGCGATTGAATGGGGCCGACTGATTTTTAAGAATGACGGCTTTGGCAAAGCAGACGTTCAGACGCCATCAACCATTGGACAAATCTTCCGGGCGGTTCAGGTTCACGAAAGCAGCCGCATCAAATTGAACCAGTATGGCGGGAAGCGCCTCCTGCCAACGGCGCACCGCCCGTTCACCCCGCGCCAAAAATGCAGCGAGGGCATCGCGCTGGCCGGTGCGCACGATAAAGCAGGTGTGATGTGTGTGCGTGTCGTCTGCCGCGATTGCCAGCGACACCTTCGCCTGTTGTGCGGCTTGCAGCAGACGCGCCACCAGATCGGCCGGCAGATGCGGCGTGTCGCACGGCACCACCACCAGCCAGTCGGCCGCCACCGACTGCATGGCGGTCAGAATGCCGGCCAGCGGGCCGGGATAATCGGGCAGGGTATCCGACAACACGCGCAGGCCATACGCCGCGTAGGTGTCCAGATTGCGATTGGCGCTGATGACGAGTTCGTCGACCTGCGGGCGAAGCACATCGAGTGCCCACTCGATCAGGGGGCGGCCCCGGTATTCGACCAGGCCCTTGTCGGCACCGCCCATGCGGCTGCCCTGGCCGCCCGCCAGAATGACGGCCGCGACCCGCTCAGCGGCGGGCATACAAATAAAGCTGGTCTGACCGGTCGCCGGGCCGTGCGCCGCGCCACTGCTCAACCCAGTCTGCGGAAGGCTGGGGTTCGGCACCGCGATTGCGGGTTTCCAGCAGCAGCCATTTGCAGCCCGCATCGGCAGGGATCAATTGACGCTTGCTGTGATAGCCCAACAACACGCGCTGCTGACGGCGCACCTGATCAGCCTGGATGCAGTCAGCTGCGGGCACGCGTGCGGCCAGCACTTCACCCACGCTGGCATAGCTCAAACGGCGGTCGAGCGGCGCCTGGAACAGGGCCATCAACAGCACCCACATGAAAGTCATGCTCGCGGTCCACACCAGCATGGGACGCAGCGGCGAGCGGCTGACGCGGCTCAAAAAAATGATCCAGATCAGCGTAGCCACAAGGCCCAGTATCAGCGCCCACGGGCGTAATTCACCGACCTGGGTCATGCCCAGCCTGGTCAGGCGCGCGGCCAGCCGGGCCGGCGTGCCAAAATCATGCGCGCTCCAGTAAATCCAGAGCACTAGCGCCATGAAGCCAAACAGCATGACGCCAAACCACAGCAGCGCATTGGCGGCGCCACGCCGCAGGGTGAACAATCCAGCCGCTCCCAGCAGCGTCAATGGCAGCAACAGGATCAGGCCCTGCTCCTCGCCGGGATGGGCATCAAAGACGTACAAACCCAGCAGACCGAGCAGCGCACCAACGGGCAGCACGACACCCGGCGACCGCCACTGCCGGCGGCTCCGGTACAGCGCCCACGCTGCCAGCGGCCATGCCGGCCACGCATACCAGCCCAGCAGCTCCAGATAAAAAGTCGGGCGCTGTCCGGCGTCTCCTATCCAGCGTTGCAGGTTCAGCACCCGCTCAAACGGGATCGACTGTGTGGCCAGATAACCGAGCCAGGCCGCGCTCATCACCAACGCAAACCCCATGCCCCAGAACAGCGGGCGGCGTGCGGCCGGGGTTCGGTATTCCACCAGCAGCAGCGGCAACATCCCCGCCAGCAACAAGAACCACGCGGCTTCCGCAGCGCCACCCGCGAGCATCATCAAAACCGCACCGCCGCCCAGCGCCCATCCGCTATGCCTGTCACGTGGCAAACTGGCCAAGCCATACAGCATGACCGTGGCCGCAGCGAACTGGGCGGTATAGGCATTGAGTTCATGGCCACGGACCAGCAGGCCCATGCAGCCCAACAAGGTCAGCACCGCCGCCCAGCCCGCCTCGGCACCGTACAACACACGGGCCGTGCGTGCGGTAAACGCCAGCGCCAGCACGATGAACAAGCCTGAGGCCAGTCGTGCACCGTCGGCCAGGGGCAGGATCGGCGAGGAGAGCCAAGCCGTCGCCATGGCGACCCAGTAATACAGCGGCGGAGTCGTCGGCACGGCCTGAGGCGACACGCCGCTTTGCAGCAGTTGCCACAACTGCACGAAATGCTCGCCGTCGCCGCCTTTCCAGGGGGCGTGTCCCACCAGCCCCGGCAACAGCCAGGCCGCACAGAGCAGCAGCAATCCGAGCTGCGGAAGGGTCGCTGCGCAGCAGCGGGGCACCCACCGGCGTACTCCCTGCGGGTGCTGCGGAAGTGAGAACCCGCGCTTATTGAACAATTTTAAGAAGCTGTCCCGGCCGAGGTTCGCCACCAGGATAAAGGTCGTTCATCAGCCGCAGTTGGCTTTCGGCATCGTTTTCCAGCGGCGATTGCCGCGCCAGGCTCGCCATCGTCATGCCCGGCTGGACAGTCAGCAGCCGTAACGCATAAGACCGCGCCACCTGTTTTTCAGCTGGCGTAATCGCGTGGAAACTATTGATTGCGCCACGCAGGGTGCCACGTTCGCGATCATACGTGGCCTTGTCCCTGGCCATGCCGGCAATCAGGTACTGCGTGCCGTTAAACGCCACGGCCGCCACCACCACCGGCTTGCCCTGCTGCGCGCCGGCAGCAAATGCCGCCGGATACCCGCTGAGGCTGCCGCTGTCATAGCGTGCACCGGCATCCAGCTTGAGGGCGGTCTGCAGGGTTTCCAGCGGCTTGCCGCCTTTTGGCCCTTGCTGCAACTCAACCAGCGCATCGCCCGCCGGGCTCATCGCCACCACCCGGTCGGGCCGGTTCTGCACCTGCCAGCCTTGAGGAAACTGGATCGCCAGGCCAAGCTTGTCGTGCAATAGCGCATTGCCGCGTATCACCCCCTGTTCAGGGCTATCGCCAAAAACCACACCGGCCATTTTGTTCAGGTAATTGCTGCGGCCCTCACGCGGAAGGGCGACCTTATATTTATCCGCCTCGGCCACAACCTGCTTGAGGCGCTCGTCATTGCCGGGGTGCGTATCGAACGTGCCGTGATAGGTTTTGGGCTGGCGGCCATCACGCTTGGCCTGCTCGGCCGCGAACAGCTCCTGGTTTTTCAGCACGCCCACCACCTCGATCATGGCCTGCGGGTTGTAGCCCGCCTTGGCGAGATATTCGGCGCCCAGTCGATCCGACTCCAGCTCGTGCTCACGCCCGTAACCCGCCGTCCAGGCCTGCGCCAGTGTTTGCAGCAGCGTCGCGCCCGCCTGATTGCCCATGCCCGGCACCAGAATGGAGCCCAGCACCGCTCCCAGACCCGCAGCCGTGGAGGCGCTTTGCTGGCGCACGCCATGACGTGCCGTCACGTGGCCGATTTCATGGCCCACCACGCCGGCCAGTTCAGCCTCGGAATTCAGGTACGCCATGATGCCGCGCGTGATGTAGACATAACCGCCGGGCAGCGAAAACGCGTTCACATCGGGACTATCGACCACGGTGAAATGCCATTGCAGGTTGGGGCGATGACTCTGCTTCGCCAGCCGCTGGCCGACCTCGTTCACATAGGCCTGCAATGCAGGATTCTCCAGTGCAGCATATTCCTTCAGCACATCCTGGTGCGCCTGCGCGCCCATCTGGACTTCCTGCTGCTCGGACATCAGCACAAAATTCTTGTCGCCCGTGACCGGATTTTGTGCGCAATGGGTCAGCGCCAATGCGCCAAGGATGATCACTGCGATGCGACGAAAAGCGTGGGGGTTCAAGTTTGTCTCTTTCTCGGGGGGCTGCGCACGAAATGATACCGTGGGTTCAGCGCTGGAAGCGCTATGCTGCAAAAATGCAAAAAGCGGCCGAAGCCGCTTTGATTTGCATTACGCAACGCGCAATCGCTTACTTCATGCCATAACGCTGGCGGAACTTCTCGACGCGTCCAGCCGTATCGACGATCTTCTGCTTGCCCGTGTAGAACGGATGGCAGGAAGAACAAACTTCGATATGCAGCGCATCTTTGCCCAGCGTGGAACGGGTTTTGAACGTGTCACCACAAGAGCACGTCACGGCTACTTCTTTGTAATTGGGGTGAATGCCGGCTTTCATGGCAATTCCTTAATGGGTAAATTTGGAAGACTCGGGAGTATAGGGGATCAGCCGGATGGAATCAAGCCATCCCTCTTTTTTCCAAATGTCAGGCGGAATGTGTGAAATACCCTCCGGGAGACTCCAGTTCACCCATGAAATACCCGTTGATGCTTGAACTTGCAATATTCCATGGGGTTTTTCGTCATGACTAACGGTCTTACTTCGGATGCACTGGTTTTGTTCGGCGCCACGGGCGACCTGGCCCGGCGCAAGATTTTCCCCGCCTTGTACGCCATGTTGCTGCACGGCCGCACGCTCCCACCGATTGTCTGTGTGGCCTACTCCCCCGGATGGGATCTGGAGAAAGTCCGTGCCCACGCCCATGACGGCATTGCCCAGTTTGGCGGCGGCGTGGATGAATCGGTATTTCGTAACCTTTCCAGTTTGCTGACCTATATCAACGGGGATTACGAAGATCCCGCTACCTTCGAGGAAATTCGTCGCGCCCTTGAAGGCCGGAATCGTCCTCTGCACTACTTTGCCATTCCGCCATCGATGTTTCCCGTGGTGGTGCGCGGGTTGGCCAGCGCCAACTGCACCGAGAATGCGCGCGTGGTCGTCGAAAAACCGTTTGGGCGCGATCTGGAATCGGCCCGCTCGCTTAACGCAACCTTGTATGAAGCGCTGCCGGAATCCAGCATTTTCCGCATCGACCATTACCTCGGCAAAGAGGCCGTGCAGAACATCCTCTATTTCCGCTTTGCCAATTCCTTCCTCGAACCGATCTGGAACCGCAACCACATCCGGCAGATTCAGATCACGATGGCAGAGTCTATCGGAGTAGAAGGGCGCGGACGGTTCTATGATTCCGTCGGCGCAATCCGTGACGTCCTGCAGAACCATCTGTTGCAGGTGCTGGCCCTGCTGGCGATGGAACCCCCCCTGGGAACCAGTGCAGAAGCCATCCGCGATGAGCAGGCCAAACTGCTTAAAGCCATCCGCCCGCTGGAACCCGGCGACATCGTGCGCGGGCAATACGAAGGTTATAGAGGTGAAGAAGGCGTGGCGCACGGATCCGATACGGAAACCTTCACTGCCGTGCGCTTCTTTGTGGATTCATGGCGCTGGGCGGGCGTGCCCTTCATCGTCCGCACGGGCAAGAAACTGCCGATCACGACCACCGAGATTCGTGCAGAATTTCAACTGCCGCCACAGCGCGTATTCGCCCTGTCCGAAGCCGGACCGCTGGCCACCAATTATCTGCGCATGCGCTTGTCACCCACGGTATCCATCGCGCTGGGGGCGCGCACCAAGAACGCTGGAGATCGAATGGTAGGGCGACCGGTGGAGTTGTACGTCTGCAATAACCACCCAGATGAGATGAGCGCCTATGAGCGTTTGCTTGGCGATGCGCTGGACGGCGAAGCCATGCTGTTCGCGCGGCAGGATGCGGTGGAAGCGTCCTGGAATGTGGTGGAGCCGGTACTGTCGCATCGCGACCCGGCGTACCCCTATGAAGCAGGCACATGGGGACCGCAGGAAGCGGATCTGCTGCTTGCCGGTGGGCGCTGGCACAATCCGCGTCCACCGCAAAGCTAGCGGGTTACGCCTTACCCCCGACGCATGGAATCGAAGAACTCGCTGTTGTTCTTCGTTGCACGCATCTTGTCGAGCAGGAACTCCATCGCTTCCATGTCGTCCATCGGATACAGCAGTTTGCGCAGCACCCACACCTTTTGCAGGATATCGTGCGGCATCAGCAGCTCTTCACGACGCGTACCGGAGCGGTTGACGTTGATCGCAGGATACTGGCGCTTCTCGGCCATTTTGCGGTCGAGGTGGATTTCGAGGTTGCCGGTGCCCTTGAATTCTTCGTAAATCACATCGTCCATGCGGCTGCCGGTTTCGACCAGCGCGGTGGCGATGATTGTCAGGCTGCCGCCTTCTTCGATGTTGCGTGCGGCGCCAAAGAAGCGTTTGGGCTTTTGCAGCGCATTGGCATCGACACCACCGGTAAGCACCTTGCCGGAAGCAGGTTGCACGGTGTTGTAGGCGCGGGCCAGACGGGTGATCGAGTCAAGCAGGATTACCACGTCCTTCTTGTGCTCGACCAGGCGCTTGGCGCGCTCGATCACCATTTCGGCGACCTGCACGTGGCGGCTGGCGGGTTCGTCGAAGGTGGAGGCGACCACTTCGCCGCGCACGGTGCGACTCATTTCGGTCACTTCTTCCGGGCGCTCATCGATCAACAGCACGAACAGCACCACCTCAGGATGGTTGGAGCTGATCGCGTGAGCAATATGCTGCAGCATCACGGTTTTACCCGTTTTTGGCGGCGCCACCAGCAAACCGCGCTGGCCTTTGCCGATCGGCGCGACGATGTCGATGACGCGGCTGGTAATGTTTTCCTCAGCCTTGATCTCGCGCTCCAGTTTGAGCGGCTTGTCGGGGTGCAGCGGGGTGAGGTTCTCGAACAGGATCTTGTTCTTGCTGGCCTCGGGCGGCTCGCCGTTGATCAGGTCGAGCTTGGTCATCGCCGAATAACGCTCGCCATCCTTGGGCGTGCGGATCTCGCCTTCGATCTTGTCACCGGTATGCAAATTGAAGCGGCGGATCTGCGACGGCGACACATAAATGTCGTCGGTGTTGGCCAGATACGAGGTTTCAGGCGATCTCAGGAATCCGAATCCATCCGGCAGCACTTCCAGCACGCCATCTCCGTAGATGCTTTCGCCGCGTTTCGCCAGCGTTTTCAGGATGGTGAAAATCAGTTCCTGTTTGCGAAAACGGTTGGCGTTGTCGATGCCATTGGCGGCGGCAATCTCGAGTAATTCGGTGATGGGTTTTTGCTTGAGTTCGGAAAGATGCATGGGAGGGGCCTGAGTAGGCTCGCTTGAAAGAGCCGGACTTGAAGGGGAGGGGGCCGGATCGTCACGACTGCTGGCAGGCGAGGGCGCCAACGTATCGTCCGGTAAAAGCGGGGCCTTAGATATTGCTGTCAACGAAAGCTGTCAATTGCGATTTGGATAAGGCGCCGACCTTGGTGGCTTCGACGTTACCGTTTTTGAAAATCATCAGCGTGGGAATACCGCGAATACCAAATTTGGGCGGGGTCGCCTGATTTTCGTCGATGTTGAGCTTGCACACCTTGAGCTTACCGGCGTATTCCTTGGCCACTTCATCGAGGATCGGCGAGATCATCTTGCAGGGACCGCACCAGTCTGCCCAGTAATCCACCAGCACGGGAACGCCGGCCTGCAGGACTTCCTGTTCGAAAGAATCGTCGGATATGTAATGAACATGTTCGCTCATCGATGAAGCTCCTATTGAAGAATTGGATTGGCCGGATGCGGCCTGGAAAGTTTTGGAAGGTGGTAATGCTGGAAAATTCGGTTTTGTGCCGATATGCTACATCAAAATTGCCGCCTGCAAGCATCCGGCTCTTTTCTCAATATTCAAGGTAAACACAAATGACTTATGTTGTAACCGAAGCCTGTGTGAAGTGTAAATACACGGATTGTGTCGATGTCTGCCCGGTGGACTGCTTCCACGAAGGCCCCAACTTCCTCGTCATTGACCCCGAAGAGTGCATTGACTGCACCCTGTGCGTGGCCGAATGTCCGGTCGAAGCGATTTATGCCGAAGACGATGTGCCGGACGATCAGCGCGCCTACATCGCGCTGAATGCCGAACTCGCCAAAGGCTGGAAAGTGATCATCGAGCGCAAGGACCCGCCAGCGGACGCCGACGAATGGGCCGGCGTCAAAGACAAACTTCAGTACCTGGAACGCTGAATCCGGTGGGAATCGCGACGATTCCCCCAAGGAAGCGCTGAACAAGTCCTTCGACAGGCCCAGAACGAACGGCAAGCAATTGATTTCGTTCGTGGTGAGTAGTCGAACCACACAGCAAACCAACTTGTTCAGCATCTCCCTAAGGGACACCGATCCAATTTGGGCTGAAGCCCGGGTGAAGTCATGCGCCCTAAGCGGTGGTTCGCTGCCGCACGCCGTCGCCCGCGCCCTGCTCGACCAACACGCCGACCGCCTGCCCGATCTGTCCGGGCTGACGGTGCTCGTCCCCAACCACCGGGCCGGACAGGATTTTGCCCGCGCGCTGGCGCAGGGTGCCGGCTTGCCGGTACTGATTCCGCCGCACATCACGCCGCTCAAAAGCTGGGCGCAAACCGTGGCCGACGACCACGTCGAGCCGCAGGCACGGCGGCTGGCGCGGCTGCATGCCGTGCTGCGTCGTGAAGACTGGCTTGGCAAAATCGACAAGTGGGCGCTCGCCAATGAGTTGTTGCAACTCGCGGACGAACTCTCGGCCGCGCGGCTGGGGGGTGACATTGGCTCCCAGATTCGCGCATTGCACGCCAACGCACTTGATCGTGAAACGGCGCTCATCGAAGCCGTGTGGCAAGCGCTCAACACCGGCGGCAACGACCCGCAAGCGCGCTATGCCCGCGCACTCGATGCGCTGCTTGCGCAAGTCCTCTCTGAACCCCAGCCTGTCTATGGCTACGCACTGGGGATGCTGACCGCGGTCGAACAGCAGTTTCTCGAGCGCTGTGCCGAGCACGCTCCGGTTACGCTGTTTGAATCGGCCGCCGCCGACGCCGTCAGCCACACTCTGCACCAGGCGTGGCAACTGACCGAGCCGCCTCTGCGCGAACGCGCCGCCACGCTGGCCGCGCGCCACCCGGAATCCCCCGTCATTGCGCACCTGACACTTTGCCCGGCACCGCACCTCGAAGCCGAAGCGCGCGCCGTCACCACCTGGGTGGCGACCCAATTGCACGCCGGAAAACGCGACATGGCCCTGATCGCGCTCGACCGCGAAACCGCGCGCCGGGTGCGCGCGCTGCTTGATCGCATGGACGTGCTGGTGGCCGACGAAACCGGCTGGACGCTATCGACCACCGCCGTCGCCGCCGTGATTGACCGCTGGCTCGAATGCGTATCGGGCGACTTTCCGCACGTTGAACTGCTTGATCTGCTGAAATCGCCCTTCCTGCTGGGCGAGCTGGCCGAACGGCAGGATCAGGTGCTGCAACTCGAGCTCGCGCTGCGGCGGCAGGGCATTGCCCAAGGCATGGCCGACATCCTCCGGCTGGCCCACGCCCAGTTTGGCGAACTGCCGCCCTGGCTGGGCGCGCTGTTCGGCGGCAAACAAGGTTTTACCCAAAACCGCGCGCCACTTGCGATCTGGCTCACACGTCTGGCCGACAGCCTCGACCAAATCCAGGCAACCCAGCCACTAAAAGCCGACGCCGCCGGCGCCAGCGTGCTCGACACACTCGAAACCCTGCGCCACGATCTGGCCGACGACAGCGAAAAATACAGCTTCGGCGAATGGCGACGCTGGCTCAATCTGGCGCTGGAGTCCGCCAGCTTCATCGACACCAGCGTCGCCAGTCCCATCGTGCTGACCTCGCTGCCAGCCGCGCGCGGACGCGTGTTCGACGCCGTCGCCGTGATTGGTGCTGACGCCCAGCACCTGCCCGCACGTCCCGCGCCCGGCCTTTTTTCCCAGGCCACCCGCGCCCAGCTCGGCCTGCCCACTGCAAGCGACGAAGCCCAGGCGGCCACCACCGACCTGATGCATCTGCTGGCGCAGGGGCCCGCGCTCATCAGCTGGCGGGCATGGAACAACGACGAGCCCAATCCCGCCTCGCCGCTGGTGCTGCGCTTGCAGGCGCTGCATCAAGCCGCATGGGGCACCGCGCTACCCGGGCAAACCAGCGGCGAGCCACCCACCCAGCCCGGTCCGCTGCCCGACGCCAGCGTCCAGCCTGCGCCGACCGTGTCCGCAACACAGCTGCCGCGCCGTTACTCGCCCACCGCCTACCAGACCCTGCTCGACTGCCCGTACCGGTTTTTCGTGAAAAGCGTGCTCGGCATTCAAGAGCTGGACGAAGCCGACGAGGCGCTCGACAAGAGCGATTACGGCAACGCCCTGCACCACATCCTCAAAAGCTTTCACGACAGCGCGCCGCCGCCCGAGCGCGATGCCGCGCTGACCCGCTTGGGTGAGCTGTCCAATGCCGAATTCGCCACGCTGCCCGCCTACACCGCCACCGCCTGGCGCACCCGCTGGGAAAAAATCCAGCCCGCCTACATCGACACCTGGCTGGACTGGGTCGCCCAGGGCTGGCGCTATCAATCCGGCGAAGCCGCGTACGAAATGCCATTCAAGGTTGACGGCCTCGGCGACATCACCCTGCATGGCCGCGTCGATCGCGTTGACAGCCGCATGGATCAGAACGGTGGCGAGGCCCGCACCGTCATCGACTACAAAACCGGCGCCGCGATCGCCCTCAAGAAAAAACTCAAGGACCCCGCCGAAGCCATCCAGTTGCCGTTTTACGCCTGGCTCGCCGAGGCCGCCGCCGCTTACCTGCCGATCAACGAGAGCCCCGTCGCACTGCTTGAACTGGATGGCGAAACCGACGTCGACGCCATCAGCCGCCGCCTGCCGGAATTGCTTGGGGCCATCGCCGCCGGCGAATCGTTGCGGGCAAATGGCGTGGATGCGGTTTGCCAGTATTGCGAAGCGCGCGGGTTGTGCTGCAAGAGGATGTGGAAATAATGACCCGCGCTTATTACTTCAACTCCATCAGTGGATTTATTACTGACACGGAAAACCACATCCTCGGTGAACTGACTAGTAAGCACGAATTTGCGCTTGAAGAGCAGCAGAGAAATGCGTGGTTAATTCAAATTCGCACCACCAAAAATTGGCTACAAGCAGTGGATGGCCATATCGCTTTTGAATACAGCATTCCGAGAATGGGCAAACGCATAGACTGCGTGGTTATTTCTGGGGCTGTCGTATTTGCAATTGAATTCAAAGTGGGGGCCACATCATTTGAGCGCCACGCCATCGACCAAGTGATGGACTACGCACTGGACCTCAAAAACTTTCATGAACAAAGTCACGCGCGCACAATCGTTCCCATTCTTGTCTGCACGGCGGCCGGAGAGGCGCAAGCGCAATTCACGCTTTATGACGACCGCGTCGCCAAGCCCGTTTGTACAAATGGGAATTCTCTTGCCACGATCATTGACCATTTTTCACGCTTAACCCGGGAAAGCGATTTAGATGCATACGCTTGGATAGCCTCTGTCTACAAACCTACACCGACGATCATTGAGGCCGCCCAAGCGCTTTACCGTGGTCACAGCGTAAAGGAAATTTCTCGTTCCGACGCGAGTGCAATCAACTTATCCCGCACTGCAAAAGCCATTTCAGACATTATCGACAGCTCAAAAAGGAATCAGAAAAAATCCATTTGTTTTTTAACGGGCGTGCCGGGTGCTGGCAAAACATTGGCCGGGCTGAATCTGGCCAATACTTGGCATAACGTTGAAAACTCTGAGCACGCCGTTTTTCTGTCCGGCAATGGCCCGTTGGTTGATGTGCTGCGGGAAGCGCTCGCCAGAAATGAGGTGGCGGCCGCCAAAGAAGTAGGTATCAAGCAACGTAAAGGCCTCACGCTTTCCAAAGCGAAGGCGTTTATCCAGAACATCCACCATTTTCGTGATGATGCGTTAGCCACAATGGCGGCCCCCGTTGAGCGGGTTGTGATCTTTGACGAGGCACAACGTGCCTGGTCTCAAAAACAGACTGCTTCGTTCATGAAGACGAAAAAAGGGATAAGTGACTTTAACCAATCCGAGCCCGAGTTTCTGATCAACGTCATGGATCGACACACCGATTGGGCAACCATCATCTGTCTGATTGGCGGCGGGCAAGAAATCAACACTGGTGAAGCCGGCCTTCGTGAATGGTTTGATTCCATCAAACGCTCATTTCCGCATTGGCAAGTTTATGTATCGACCAAGCTGACAGACCAGGAATACACCCCTAACGGCGCACTCTACGCACCCGGTGAAATTGAAACCGTCACCGACAGTGACGACCTGCATCTTGCGGTGTCTGTGCGTTCATTTCGCTCAGAGAAACTGGCCGCATTTATCAAAGCCTTACTGGATTGCGACACACCGCGTGCCGTTGAACTCTACGCAGCGATCCGTGACACCTATCCTGTTGTCGTAACGCGCGACCTGTCTGATGCCAAAAAATGGTTGATAAACCAGGCGCGGGGTACTGAACGCTATGGCGTTGTTGCTTCTTCTGGAGGCGTTCGCTTAAAGCCATCTGGCATCAACGTAAAAGCCCCCATTGATCCCAAGAACTGGTTCCTGAATGGTAAGGCCGACATTCGTTCATCCTACTTTTTGGAAGACGTCGCAACTGAATTTGACATTCAGGGTCTTGAGGTCGACTGGACGTGTGTGGCATGGGACGCCGACCTCAGACACGATGGACATAACTGGGCATACAAATCATTTCGGGGAACTGCGTGGCAAAGCGTAAATGATCAAGACGCTCGTGTTTATTTGAAGAATGCCTATCGAGTATTGCTGACGCGGGCACGCCAAGGCATGGTGATTTATATTCCAGAAGGGGACGCGTCTGACGCAACTAGACAACCCGAGTATTACGATAAGACCTATGCCTACCTGTGCTCAATAGGCGTTGACGGTCTTGGTCGCACAGGCCTTGGCTTATGACACCAGTAGCCAACCGCCTCGACACTGCCATCGCCCTCGACCCGCAGGCCTCATGCGTGGTGGAAGCCTGCGCCGGCAGCGGCAAGACCTGGTTGCTGGTGTCGCGCATGCTGCGCCTGCTGCTGGCGGGGGCGGCGCCTTCGGAGTTGCTGGCGATTACGTTCACGCGCAAGGCGGCGCAGGAGATGACCGACCGGCTGCATGAATGGCTGCGGGTGCTGGCGCTGGCGGACGACGCGACGGTGCGCGCGTTTTTGCGCGAGCGCAAAGTGCCGGATGGCGAGATCGAAGCGCTACTGCCGCGCGCGCGTGGGCTGCTGGAGACGGTGCTAACGGCGCAGCCGGGGCCGACGGTGACGACCTTTCACGGCTGGTTTCTCGATCTGCTGAAACGCGCGCCGCTGGAAGCGGGGCTGCCGTGGGGCGCACCGCTGCTGGAGCGCGAGAAGCAGTTGCAGAACGAGGTGCGCGACCGGCTGTTGGCGCGATGGGCTGCGGAAGGGTCGCCGCGTAGCGGCGGGGTACCCGCCGGCGTACCCCTTGCGGGTGCGGCAAAACCTGAATCAGCTGAAGGCGCGGCTTTGCTGGCCTTGCTAACAGACCTCGGCGAACACAGTCTGCGCGCGCTGCTGACGCATTTTGTGCAGGCGCGGGCAGAGTGGTGGGCCTACACCGATGGCCAGCCTGACCCGGTGGCGTTTGCGCTGGAACAACTGCGGCCCGGCCTGTACGAAGACCTCAACACCGATCCGGTGGCGGCTTTCTGGGCAGACGAATTGATGGCGGCGCGGGTGAAGCGGGTGGGCTTTGCGCTGGAAAAGGGGGGCAAGAACGAACAGGTGCGCGCACCCGAAATCCAGCGCAGCTTGAGTCTGGCCCCCGACGATGCACACGCCGCGCTGCTGAAACATCTGATGACGGCGGGCAAGCGGCGCAAGAAGCAGGCGACCAAGGAACTGGAAAAAGCACTTGGCGCTGAACTCGATACCTATCTGCGCGATCTCGACACGCTGGAAACCGCGCTGGAACACATCACCGCCATTCAAACCGACATCCGCATCTGGCACCTCAACCGCCACGGCCTGCTGCTCGGCCACGCGCTGCTGCAGGGCTATCAGGGCGCCAAGGCACAGCAGGGCGTGATCGATTTTAATGACGCCGAATGGCTGGCCTGCCGCCTGTTGCAAAGCGAGGAACACGCGCCGGGCCTGGCGCTGAAGCTGGATGCACGCTACCGGCATCTGTTGCTCGACGAGTTTCAGGACACCAACCCGCTGCAGTGGCAGGCGCTTTCCACCTGGCTGGCCGATGCGCGCGCAGCGGATAGCGAGATGACGGTGTTCATGGTGGGCGATCCGAAGCAGGCGATTTATCGCTTTCGACGTGGCGAGGCGCGGGTGTTCACTGCAGCGGCGGAATTCCTGCACACGCATTTCGAAGCCGCCCGTTTCAGCAATGACATGACGCGGCGGTTGTCGCCCGCCGTGGTGCAGGGGATCAATCCAGTGTTTGCGGGCATCGACGGCTTTGCTCCGCATGCCCACGCGCCGGAAAATGAAACCCGCCCCGGCGCACTGCGCTGTCTGCCGATACACGTTGAGAAATCCGAAGCCAGCGTGGTGGTTGGATTGCCCCACAAGGAGACTCCGATCCACTACACGGCCTCCGGCCACGTGTGGAATCGTATGCGCAATCCGCTCACTACACCTCTGCCCGAAGCCGACGACAAAGCGGTGCATGTCGAAGCGGAGACCTTTGCCCGGGTGTTGCACGACGAAGTGCTGGGGCGATGGAGCGTGGTGGACGGGCAAACCGCCCCCCTCCCCAATCCTCCCCCGCATGCGGGAGAGGGGGCAAACGCGATAAACGCCCAAACCGGTTTGACGCGCCCGGCGCGCCCCGGCGATGTGATGGCGCTGGTAAAAAAACGCACCCACCTAAACCTGTACGAGCGCGCGCTGGAAGCGGCGGGCATTCCCTTCATCACTTCGCGGCGCGGTGGGCTGCTGCATGCGCTGGAAGCGCAGGATGTGATCGCGCTGCTGGAAACCTTGCTGTTGCCGCACGCCGACCTGAAACTGGCGCACACGCTGAAGAGCCCGGTTTTTAGCTGCAGCGACGCGGATCTGCTGGCCGTATTTGCGCCCACAGCCGCACATGAAACACGCGGCTGGGAACGCCTGGGCACGCTGGCTGGACAAGTGGACTGCTCGCCCACACTCGTTCGCGCCGCGCATCTGCTCACCGGCTGGCGCGCACGCATCGGCACACTGCCGGTGCACGATCTGCTCGACCACATTTACTTTGAAGGCGACCTCGAAGCACGCTATGCCGCCGCTGCGCCCGCTGCCATGCGCCCACAAATCGCCGCCAACCTGCGCGCCTTCATGCAGCTGGCGCTGACGCAGGATGGCGGCCGCTACCCGACGCTGGCGGGTTTCATCCGCGAGCTGGCTTCGCTCACCGACGACGCCGACGCTGCGCCCGGCGAGGGCCTCGCGGCTGATGGCGAGAACGCGGTGCGGCTGTTGACCATCCACGGCGCCAAAGGCCTGGAAGCGCCAATCGTCTGGCTGCTCGGCGGCAGCGACCACGCACGCGGCGACAGTTATGGCGTGCTGGCACCGTGGCCGCCCACGGCACCCCAGCCCGCGCACTTTTCCCTGTTCGGCAAGCAGGACGAACGCGGCGCATGGCGCGAGCCCTGGTTTGCCGAGGAAGCCGAACTGGCGCAACGCGAATCCGACAACCTGCTCTACGTGGCGCTCACCCGCGCCGAGCAGGCGCTGATCGTGAGCGGTGCGGCCGATAAAAGTGCCTGGTTGCAGCGGGTCGAGGCGGCATGGCAGGGCATGACGCTGCCAGCCGATCTGCCGCTTGCCAGCGTGACGGAGCAACAACCACCCGCAGTGCTACTGCCGCGCATCAGCGCCCCCGCAATCGGGCAACGGCTGACACCCGCATCTGCCAACCCGGCTGCGGCAAGCGGCGAGCTGTTTCATGCTTGCCTCGAACATCATGCGCCGCCGGGCGTGCCACGCGACCTGCCCACGCTGGCAACACAACTAGGCATGACCGCTGAACTCAAACGCATCGAAGCCGATGCCCGCATGCTGCTGGCGCAGCCGCATCTGGCGCGTTTTTTCGACCCCGCGCAGTATCGCTGTGCGCACAACGAGTTGGCGCTGCTGGACGCAGACGGTCGCATGCAGCGGCTTGATCGCGTGGTGGAATTCGACGATGCAGTGTGGCTGATCGACTATAAAACGGGCGACGACAGCCTCGGCCTGTCGGACGCCCATCTGGCCGAACGCCATCGTCCCCAGCTGTCAAATTACCAGGCCCTGCTGACCGGGCTCTATCCCGACAAACAGGTCAACGCCGTGCTGTTGCTGGCCGATGGCCGTCTGGTCAACCTGAACGCGCTATAAAACCGGAGTGATCGCTTTGACCGACAAACCCTTTTCCGAATCCTGCGTGCAGAACCGCGATCCCATACTGGCGGTGCTGCGCGAGGTGTTCGCCGACCGCAGCAGCGTGCTGGAAATCGGCAGCGGCACCGGCCAGCATGCGGTCGATTTTGGCGCCGCCTTGCCGCACCTGCGCTGGCAAACTGCCGATGTACCGTCAAACCATCCCGGCATCCGGCTATGGCTCGACGAAGCTGCGTTGCCCAACGTGCTGCCGCCCATCGCGCTCGACGTGAGCCGGCAGGCGTGGCGCAACGGCCGCTACGACGCGGTGTTCTCCGCGAACACCCTGCACATCATGGGCTGGCCCGAAGTGGAACAATTCTTTGCGGGCGTTGGCTCCGTGCTGTTTCCGGATGGCGTGTTGGCGGTATATGGCCCGTTCAACTACAACGGCGCGTTTACTTCGGAAAGCAACGCCCGTTTCGATATCTGGCTGAAATCGCGCGACCCGGCCTCCGGCGTGCGCGACTTCGAGGCCGTGGATGCGTTGGCCCATGCCCAGGGACTGGTTTTGCAACAGGATATCGCCATGCCGGCGAATAATCGTGCGCTGGTGTGGAAGCGTATGGACTGAATCCCGCTTTGCCTTGTGCTGGTCTTTGCTATAACGAAACCATCGTGAAGCAGAGGAAGGCTCATGCGCATCGCCGAACTGATTCAACGCTGGGCCAAAGAGGGGCACGCACGTACGTCCGTGCGTGCCTACACCGTTCATTTACCGCTTCGCGACGCCGCGCGCGTTGAGGCCCTGCATGTGATGTATCCCGGCCGCAGCGAATCCCAGTTGATGGCCGACCTGATTCATGCCGCGCTCGATGAGCTTGAGGTCGCCATGCCCTACATCCCCGGCAACCGCATCATCGCCGAAGACGATTACGGCGACCCGATCTACGAGGACCTCGGACCCACACCCCAGTTCTACACACTATCCCACGAGATCCTGCGCAAACTCGGCGCCTTGCCCCTCAGCAAGGAATTGTCGGATTAATTTACATTTGTTGCTGAAAACAAACCCGCGTTTATAGGCAATGCCTTGTAATCAAGGGCCACTCCACCTTGTGGCATGGTGGTTGCTTATCTCCAGAAAAATACTCAAAAAAACGGAGAACGTCATGTACCTGGGTCCAGCTTTTCTTTTCGCAGCCTTTGCCAGCCTTTTTTATGTCCCTGGCTTTTTGGATATGCCTCTGGGCATGATCACATCGCGCCAGCTCATCTCGCAATTGCTGTTTTCCGTTTTCGGGCTGATCGCACTGGCAGCTTTGGCGCGCTCAATCGAGCTTGATCCCGTATGGCCATGGCGGCCTGAATTCCGCCGCTTGTTGAAACGCCTGGGATGGGCGGGACGGGCGGAGTAAAGCCGCTCACCTGTCGTCGTCGCCCCTTGGCGTAAGCGGCAACATCCTGTTCGGGCATCCGGTTGTTTGATCCACGTCCTGGCGCCACCCGCCCGGATGGCCGCTAAAATAACGGTTTTCTGTTTCGGAAGAGCCCATGCCCGTCAACCTCACCGCGCCCGATCCCGTCTCCTTGTTGCCTGTTGCCGGCGTACGGCTGGGTATCGCGTCCGCCGGCATTAAAAAACCGGGGCGACGCGACCTCACGCTGATCGAACTGGCGCCCGGCACACAGGTAGCCGGGGTGTTTACGCAAAACCGCTTTTGCGCGGCGCCGGTGACGTTGTGCAAGCAGCATCTTGACCAGCAGAATCAGGGCGGCGGCATTCGCGCTTTGGTAATCAACACCGGCAATGCCAACGCCGGTACCGGCGAAGAGGGTTTAAGCCGGGCGCGCCAAACCTGTGAAGCGGTGGCGCAACTGATGGGCTGCGCGGCAGAAAGTGTGCTGCCCTTTTCCACCGGGGTGATTCTGGAACCGCTGCCGGTCGACAAAATCCTGCCCGCGCTGCCCGCAGCGCAAGCCGACCTGGCGCCCGCTCACTGGAGCGAAGCCGCCCACGCCATCATGACTACCGACATCGTCGCCAAGGGCGCGTCGCGCCAGGCGCAGGTGGGTGGCAAAACCATTACCGTCACCGGCATCGCCAAGGGGTCGGGCATGATCCATCCCAACATGGCGACCATGCTGGGCTACGTGGCAACCGACGCAGCCATCGCACGCCCCCTGATGCAGCAGCTGGTGAAAGAAGTGGCGGATGTGTCGTTCAACTGCGTCACCGTGGATGGCGACACCTCGACCAATGACAGCTTCATCCTGATGGCTACCGGGCAGGCGGGGAACCCCACGATTACCGATCCTGCCGGCGCCGATTACGCCGCACTCAAAGCCGCTGTCAGCGCCGTATCGATCGAACTTGCACAGGCCATGGCACGCGACGGCGAGGGCGCAACCAAATTCATCACCGTGGCCATCGAAGGCGGTCGCGATCACGCCGAATGCAAGCAAATCGCCTATGCCATTGCACGCTCGCCGCTGGTCAAAACCGCATTTTTCGCCAGCGACCCCAACCTCGGACGCATCCTTGCCGCCATCGGCTATGCCGGCATCAGCGACCTCGACGTCAACACGCTGCAGGTCTATCTGGGCGAGGTGCTGGTGGCGGAGAAGGGCGGACGGGCAGCGAGTTACACTGAAGCGCGAGGCGCCGCCGTGATGAAGGAAGCCGACATCACCGTACGCGTAGTGCTCAACCGTGGCAGCGTATCTGCCACGGTGTGGACCTGCGATTTCTCTTACGACTATGTGAAGATCAATGCCGAATACCGCACTTGAACAGATGCTGGAACGGTTGCTGGCGCGATTCGATACGCACGGCGGCACACCGGCCACGCTCGACTGGAAAACGGTGCGTGCCGCCCGCTGGTCAGCGCAAGCGGGCTACCTGAAGCCCATCCTGCATCCACAGCGCGTGGCGATGAAAGACCTGCTGGCGATCGACGGGCAAAAACAGCGGATAGACGCCAACACCCGCCAGTTCGTCGCCGGCAAGCCCGCCAACAACGTGCTGCTCAGCGGCGCGCGCGGCTGCGGCAAGTCGTCGCTGGTGAAAGCGGTGCACGCCAAATATGCACCCAAAGGGCTGCGACTGATCGAGGTGGACAAGGCCGGACTGCCCAGCCTGCCGGATCTGTTCGACCTCCTGGCGGATACGGACTATCGCTTCATCGTCTTTATCGACGACCTCACCTTTGCCGAGCATGAGGCCGGCTACGCCAGTCTGAAGGCTGCGCTCGACGGTTCGCTGGCGGGTCGTCCATCGGACAACGTGCTGATCTACGCCACCAGCAACCGCCGCCACCTGATGCCGGAATACATGGCAGAAAATCTGGAGACGAAATACCTTGGCGGCGAAGTGCATCCGGGCGAGGCGACCGAGGAAAAGGTGTCACTGTCCGACCGCTTTGGCTTGTGGGTGTCGTTTCATGCCATGGATCAGGACACGTATCTCGACATCGCCCGATATTGGGCCGCATCGCTGGGTGCACCCGCTGACGAAAACTTCGAACGTGCCGCCCTGCAGTGGTCGCTGGGACGGGGTGCACGCAGTGGTCGGGTAGCCTGGCAGTTTGCGCGTGACTGGGCGGGGGGAAAATGAGTCGTGGTACGCCTTCCCTCTCCCCAACCCTCCCCCCAGACGGGGGAGGGGGCAAACGTGATGCCCAGAACGAATTAATCGTCGTCGCCGCCGTACTGACCCAGCCCGACGGCCGCGTACTGCTGGCGCAACGCCCAGCGGGCAAGGTCTATGCCGGCTACTGGGAATTCCCCGGCGGCAAGGTCGAGCCGGGCGAATCGCTGGAAACAGCCCTGGCGCGTGAACTGCATGAAGAGCTTGGCATTGTCATCAGCCGTCCCTGCCGTTGGATCACCCGGATATTTGAATACCCCCATGCCACGGTACGGCTGAATTTCTTTCGGGTGTTCGAATGGCAGGGCGAACCACATCCTCATGAAGGACAGATTTTTTCCTGGCAGCGGCCCGACGCGGTTGAAGTCACCCCGCTGCTGCCGGCCAACGCCCCGATCCTGAAAGCGCTGACGCTCCCCTCCGTTCTGGGTATTTCCCATGCCGAATCACTCGGCGTGGATACGTTTCTGGCACGGCTGGATGTGGCCTTGCACAACGGCCTGCGCTTGATTCAACTGCGTGACAAAACCCTGCCCGAGGACTCACGCCTGCAGCTTGCACGCGAAACGGTGCGCCACGCCCATCTTCACGGCGCACGCGTGCTGGTCAACGGCAGCCTGGATATGGCCCGTGCATCCGGAGCCGACGGCGTTCATCTCGATTCATCCGCCGCCGCCAAACTGACCGCCCGCCCGGATTGGGCCAGGCCGGATTCCTTTCTGATCGGCGTGTCCTGCCACGATGATGCCGAGTTGGCACATGCTGCCAGAATCGAAGCCGACTTTGCCCTGTTGTCGCCGGTGTTGCCGACGCTCACGCATCCGGGCGCAGCGACACTGGGCTGGGCACGATTCTCCGAACTGGCTGGCGCCAGCCCGATCCCGATTTACGGCCTGGGCGGGCTGGGGCGGGACGATGTCGCGCTTGCGCAATCGCATGGGGCGCATGGTGTCGCCTTGCTGCGAGGCGCCTGGACATGAAACGGCTGGCTCTACCCCTGCTGCTCATCGTGGCGCTGATCGGCATTGCCGTGGCCGGCTACTGGCTGCAGCGGCCCGCCAAAGCACAGGCGGTAGCATGCACCGATCCGCTTGCAGGATGCGTCTTCAGCCATCGCGGCGCAGCGGTAAAGGTCGTGTTCTCCAGCCAGCCAGCCCCGCTGGAAGCCTTTCAACTCAGCGTCCACACACTGGGCGCGACCAAAATCAGCGCGGAATTTCAGATGAATGGCATGGCCATGGGCTTTAACCGCTATGACCTGCGGCCCACTAGAGCGGGGGTCTTTGCCTCAAGCATCACCCTGCCGGTATGTGTCAGTGGACGACGCGACTGGACCCTGTTCCTTGAGATAGACGGCGCACATTACACGCTACCCTTCAGCACACACTAAAATCCGCCATACATGCAAGCGTCATATACGCAGCTTATAATTGAAAGCGGATTACTGGAGAGACAACACAATGCTAACTGAACACACCTACAAGCAATTTGACGCCGAGCTGGAAGCTGTGCGCGCCGACGTGCTGAAAATGGGTGGTCTGGTCGAAGAACAAATCACCAACGCCATCGAAGCGCTCATCAAGGGCGACATGCAACTGGCAGATCAGGTGGACGCCAATGACCACAGCGTCAATGCGCTGGAAGTGTCCATCGACGAGGACTGCACCCACATCATCGCGCGCCGCCAGCCAACTGCTTCCGATCTGCGCATGGTGATGATGGTGGTCAAGACCATCACCGATCTGGAACGCATCGGCGACGAAGCGGCCAAGATCGCACGTATGGCCAAGCTGATCCACCAGTCCGAACGCATCAGCCTGCCGCGCTTTTCCGAAGTCAAATACATGGCCGACCTGGTGCTCGACATGCTGCGTAAAGCCCTCGATGGCTTTGCCCGTCTGGACGCCACCAAGGCCGTTGAAATCGTGCGCCAGGATGAGCTGGTAGACGAAGAGTTCCGTCTCAACCTGCGCCACCTCATCACCTTCATGATGGAAGACCCGCGTACCATTTCCGTGTTTATCGACATCCTGTTCGTCACCAAGGCCATCGAGCGCATGGGCGACCATGCCAAAAACATGTCGGAATACGTGGTCTACATGGTCAAGGGCAAGGACGTGCGTCACACCTCACTGGAAGAGATCGAGAAAGAAGTACTGTAATTTCTTGTGGCCCCCATGCAAACGGGCTCCCGCGGGAGCCCGTTTTGCTGTGTGACCAAGCCTTACTTGCTGGGGGGCACGTAGCCCGCGGCGGCATCAACATTGCCACCACCAAAAAAGTAGCGCTCCATCTGTTCCATCAAATAGCTGCGCGCCTGGGCGTCAGCCAGATTAAGCCGGTTTTCGTTGATCAGCATGGTCTGGTGACGCTGCCATCCGCCCCACGCCTCTTTTGACACATTCTCGAAAATCTTCTTGCCCATCTCGCCCGGCACCGGCTGGAAGGCCAGACCTTCGGCTTCGCGACCGAGCTTTACACAATTCACCATTCGCGTCATTTCCTGCTCCCGAAAAATTTAATTACCGGATTTTAACTCAAGCGGCTTATTGATTAAGTTTGGCTTCGACCCGCTTCGCAAACACACCCATTTCCCTGGCCGCCTGTTTATCACCACGCGCCTCGGCCACGATGATGCCCTGCTGGTAGGCAGCCAGAGCTTCGCTCCAGGCCTCGGTATCGGTCAACGCCTTGCCCAGCAGCTTCCAGGCAGCCGAATACTTGGGGTCGTGCTCAACCGCACATTTCAGATGCTCGGCCGCCTTGACCGCATCGCCCTGCTTGAGATATTCGTTGCCCAGGGAAAAGCGCAGCAGGGCGTTGTCACGGCCGCTGGCGAGCATGGCGAGAAAGTTTTCTAGTCCGGACATTTCATGAGTTCACGTGATGATCGCGCAGGATTTTGTTTTGTAGGGGAAGTTTGTGAGGGAGCGGCGTAGTTATTCATACACCCGACCGAGCAAAGTTTCCATACAAAAAAAGGCCAGCGAGGGCGCGCGAACTCATGAAATGTCCGGACTTGCGGCTCAGGCACGCCAGAACGCCCGGGTAAACACCACCAGAACAGTCATCAACTCGAGACGTCCCAGCAGCATGGCCATGGTACAAATCCAGGTCTGGAAATCGGTGAGGCTCGCGTAGGTGGTGGCGGGACCCACCTGATTCAGCCCGGGCCCGGTGTTGTTGATGGAGGCAATCACCGCGGAAAACGCCGTAATGAATTCCAGCCCGCTGGCAGTCATGGCCAGCGTCATGATAATGATGGCGAACACATACAGAAAGGCAAAAGCCAGCACCGCATAGATGACATTATTGGGCACCACATGCCCGCCCAGCTTGACCGGCAGCCGCGCCGCCGGATGAACCAGCCGGGTCAGCTCACGCCGCCCCTGCCTGAACAGCAGCTGGGCGCGGACCATTTTCATGCCACCGCCGGTACTGCCCGAGCAGGAAGCAAAGCAGGACAAAAACAACATCCACAGTGGTGCAAAAATCGGCCACTGGTTGTAATCGGTATTGGCAAACCCGGTCGTCGTGGCAATCGAGACGGTATTGAACACGGCAAAACGCAGCGCCTGAAAAAAGTCGGGGTAGACGCGCATGGCGGTCAGATAAATCGCGATCAGGAGCGCGCCGCCCAGCGTGACGGTGAGAAACCAGCGCACCTCCGGATCATGTCGATAGGCGGTCGCCGCGCGTTGCCGCCAAGCCAGGAAATGGGTGGAAAAATTGACCCCGGCCACCAGCATGAACGCCACCGTCACCGCCTCGATGGCAGGCGAGTTCCAGTAACCGAAACTGGCGTCATGCGAGGAAAAGCCGCCCAGCCCCATGGTGGAAAAGGTGTGCATCACGGCATCGAACGGCGTCATTCCGGCCAGCCAGAATGCGGTGCCACACGCGACCGAGATGCCCACATAGACCAGATACAGGCCCTTGGCAGTCTCGGTAATGCGCGGGGTGAGCTTGGAGTCCTTCATCGGCCCTGGCGTCTCGGCCTTGTAGATCTGCATGCCCCCCACGCCCAGCAGCGGCAGGATGGCGACCGCCAGCACAATCAGCCCCATGCCACCCAGCCATACCAGCAGGCCGCGCCACAGATTGATCGACATGGGCAGCGTGTCCAGACCGGACAGAATCGTGGAGCCCGTCGTGGTAATGCCCGATACCGTCTCGAAATAGGCATCGGTAAACGAGAGCTCCGGCATATAAATCAGGAGGGGAAGCGTGGCAAAGGCCGGCAGGCTGGTCCACACCAGCAGCACCAGCAGGAAACCGTCGCGGGTTTGCAATTCACGCTGCGCTTTGCGGGTGAACAGCCAGGTGAGCACGCCTGCGGCAAAGGTGATGAGGATGGCTTCGTCGTAGGCACGTTGCGCGCCATCGTCGAGTATCCAGGACAGGGTAAGCGGTATCAGAAAGGTGGCCGAGAACAATACGATCACCTTGGACAACACGTTCAGAACAGGGGCA
Source organism: Thiobacillus sp. (assembly GCA_031426895.1). Taxonomy (GTDB): domain Bacteria; phylum Pseudomonadota; class Gammaproteobacteria; order Burkholderiales; family Thiobacillaceae; genus Thiobacillus. Next base: position 46,864 of record JASJPE010000015.1, read on the forward strand.
ATGCGGGACATCAGAAGAACCCGAAACCGACCTGGAGCAGTTTTTCCACCTTGGGAATGATGCGTTTGTTGAGCGCGAACAGGATGAGATGATCCTCCGCCTCGATCAGGGTGTCGTGGTGGGCGATGATGACGTCGTTATTGCGAATGATCGCAGCAATCGTCGAGCCTTCAGGCAGATCGATTTCCTCGATGCGCCGACCCACAACGCGGGAAGTCTTGGCATCGCCGTGCACCGCCACCTCCAGCACTTCGGCGGCGCCACGCCGCAGGGAATGCACCGCCACCATGTCGCCACGGCGGATTTTGGACAGCAGCGGCCCGACCGTGGCCTGGGCTGGCGAAATGGCGATGTCAATCTCACCGCCCTGTACCAGGTCGACATAAGCCGAGCGGTTGATCAGCGCAATGACACGGTGCGCGCCCATGCGTTTGGCCAGCAGCGCGGACATGATGTTGTCTTCGTCGTCGTTGGTGAGTGCGCAAAACATGTCCATGGCAGCGATGTTTTCCTGATCCAGCAACTCCTCGTCGGTCGCGTCGCCTTGCAACACCAGCGTATGGTGAAGCTGCTCGGCCAACAGGTTGCTGACGGCCTTGTTGTGATCGATGATTTTCACGTCGTAATCACGTTCGATCCGCGCCGCCAGCCGCCGCCCGATATTGCCACCGCCGGCAATCATGACTTTTTTGACCGGGCGATCCATGCGACGCAGTTCACGCAAGACGGAGGGAATGTCCTGCTTTCGCGCCAGGAAAAACACCTCGTCGCCCGGTTCGATCACGGTGATGCCTTTGGGCACAATGCCACGGTCACGCCGGTAAATCGCCGGAATACGACATTCCAGATTGGGCATGTGACGCTTGATATCCTGTAATTCGTGCCCCACCAACGGGCCGCCGTGATAGGCGCGCACCGCCACCAGGCGCACCTTGCCGTCGGCGAAATCGAGTACCTGCAAGGCTTCGGGATGCTCGATCAGCCGTCGTAGCGTATCGGTTACTTCCTGTTCGGGGCTGATGACGTCATCGACCCCGAAGTGCTCGGCCAGAAAACTGGCGTCCAGCTCCAGGAAGTCATTTGAGCGGATGCGGGCGATGCGGGTGGGCACATTGAACAGGGTGGACGCGATGCGGCATGCCACCAGATTGGTTTCATCGCTTTGTGTCACTGCGACCAGCATATCGGCGTCTTCGGCGCCAGCTTGCTCCAGCACCGAGGGATGTGCGGCATGGCCGCGCACGGTGCGCAGATCGAAGCGATCCTGTAGCAGCGACAGTCGCTCGGGATTCAGGTCGACGATGGTGATGTCGTTATTTTCGGCGACCAGACTTTCGGCCAGATTGGAGCCGACCTGGCCGGCCCCGAGGATGATGATTTTCAAGCGCTGTTCCTAGTGTCTATAGTTGCGTAGGTCTGAGAATACAAAGGACGAGGATTGCTGATAATGTCAGCCGCGTCAAAGGCCGATTGAAATAGTGCAAGACCTGGCAACTAGCCGCCCGACAGACTGCTAGACACAGGCTTACAGGTCTTCGTCCAGCCTGCGCCCATGCCGGATATTCAGTTGTTTCAATTTACGGTACAGGTGCGTGCGTTCCAGCCCCGACTTGTCGGCAACGCGCGTCATGCTGCCGCCCTCTTGCTGGATCAGGTGCTCGAAATACATGCGCTCGAATGCATCGCGCGCTTCGCGCAGCGGAATATCGAGAGGAATGCCATGCGCCACAGCAGATGCCGACTGCTTCATCGGCGCCAACACACGGTTGACATCAGCCGCGTCGAGTTCACTCGCCAGTGCGGTAACCGCCAGCGTCCGCATCACATTGTTGAGTTGCGGCAGATTGCCAGGCCAGTCAAAGTTACGCAGCTGATTCTGGGCGGCCGTGGTCAGGCGCCGCACCGGGCATACGCCTTCTTCCACCAGTTGCGCCAGCATGAAGTTGGCGATGTCAGGCACGTCCTCACGATGATCGCGCAACGGCGGCACCTGGATGGCGAGGCTGGACAGACGATAGAACAGCCGGCTGTCGAACTCACCCGCCGCCACCATGGCGTCAAGACTGCGGCTGCTGGCGCACACCAGCCGCGCACCGCTTCCCTCGATCCGGTCCAGCAGCAGGCCCAGGCCTTTCTGCTCCAGTCGCGCCAGATCGCATACTTCGGGCATGTACAGGGTGCCATTGCCCAGGGCCTCGACAAAACTCAGGGGATCGGACACCAGACGCGCGCGATCCTTGACTTCGATCCAGGGGGTGGCGGGTTGGTGCAGAAAATGGGCACAAATTTCAAATCCGCTACCGGCACTGCCCATTAATAGAACGGGGGCCGTGTTACCGGCAATCTGGGTCAGGCGTTTTTTGAGTTCAAGGATTAGCGGGCTTTTACCGAGTGCGGACAGATCCATGCCCGGGGTGCGCCGAGGCAGCGCTACGCCGCGCTTGATGGCCTTGTTGACCGTGTCGAGCAACTTGGCCAGCGCCACGGGTTTTTCCAGAAAATCGACTGCGCCAAGCCGGGTGGCTTCGACTGCGGTATCGATCGTGCCGTGGCCGGACATCATCACCACCGGCATGGTGAGCTGGCCGCCACCCGCCCATTCCTTCAGCAGCGTGACGCCGTCAGTGTCGGGCATCCAGATATCGAGCAGTACCAGGTCGGGGCGGCGCTGAGCACGGAAGGCGCGTGCAGATTCGGCATTTTCAGCCAGGTGCACGTCATACCCCTCATCGGTGAGGATCTCCGACAACAACTCACGAATGCCCACTTCGTCGTCCACGACGAGAATATGCCCGCTCACGTGTTTTCTCCGGCTGCCACAAAAACAGGCAGCGCTATGCGAATGGTCGCGCCGCCCGATTTAAGATTTTCGATCTGGATTTTGCCCTGGTGTTCTTCCACAATTTTTTTAACGATCGCCAAACCCAGCCCTGTTCCTTTGGCCTTGGTGGTTGCGTAGGGCTCGAACAGGCGCGTCATCAGATGTTCCGGAAATCCCGCCCCATTGTCTGTTACGGCCAAACACACCGCATTGTTATCAGGATGCGTGCTGACTTCAACACACGGTGCTGGATGGCCATTCAACGCGTCCTGCGCATTTTGCAACAGATTATGTATCACTTGACGCAATAATGTGGAGTCCCCCGCAATTCGCGGCAAGCCCGCATCGAGATGCAACTGCAAACCCAATGCCTTGGCATCGTATAAAGACAGCACTTCATGTACCAGCGCATTGAGGTCCAGCGCCTCGAGTTTGGCACGCGGCATCCGCGCATAGCCCGCAAACGCGTCCACCATGCTTTTCATCGCGGCCACCTGATTGACGATGGTTTGCGTGGCACGCGCCAGAAATTCTGCTTCCGCCGGCGGCAAGCGGCCGTCTAGTTTTCGCGCGATACGCTCAGCCGATAATTGAATCGGGGTAAGCGGATTTTTGATCTCGTGCGCCAATCTGCGCGCCACCTCGCTCCAGGCAGCGTTACGCTCGGCATCGATCAGCTTGGTCACATCGTCAAACACCAGCACATAACCGCGCTCAACGCCTGGCGGCAAACGTGTTCCACGCAACAGCAGCGATTGACTGCCGCCGTGGCCCGAGTAATCGATTTGCTCCTGCCATTCGCCAGCATGCTCGCCAAAACGCGCCGCCACCATTGTGCCAAACGCATGCAGGGCCTCATCCGCCTGACCCAGTCCGGTCAGCGGCTGCGCATCCAGCGCGGCTGTCGCCACGCCCAGAATATGGGCTGCCGCACTATTCATCGTCCGGATCCGCAACCCCTCATCCAGCACCACCACGCCGGACGACAGGTTAGCCAGCACGCGCTCCAGAAAGGCCTTGGCCTGCTCGGTTTCCTGATGGTTCTGCGCCACCTGTTCGCGCGCATCGGAGAGTTGTCGCGTCATGCGATTGAACGACTGGATCAATACGCCCAGTTCATCACGGCTTTTCAACATGGGCATTTGCGAGAAATCGCCCTTGGCCACGGCACGCGTACCGCGTGCCAGCGTGCGCAGCGGAGAGCCCAGCCGCTCCGACAGCAAATACGCAATCACCAGCGTCATCAACAATGCCAGCATCAGGGTGAGGGTGAGGGCCACACCATAAATCCGCTTCAGTCCCAACCGTGAAACGGCAATCTCCTGGTATTCCTGATACGCCAGTTGCACGGCCTGCGCGTCCCGCGCCAGGGTGTCCGGGACCGGCTGCACCAACTGCAATACGCGCGTCTCGCCGATCAGCGCACTGGTGTATACCGGCACGATGACATGCATGATGAGTCCGCGTTCCGGCACTTCCTCTATGCGGCTATAGGGCTGTTGCTGCCGAACCTGCCACAGTACAGCGCGGTCGGGCAACACCGGCAGCAATGCGCCGCGCTCGCCACTGACATGGGCGACCACGCCGCCGCGCTCGTCGAACAGGGTCAGCTCCTGCACCGTGCTTTGCTCGCGCAGGGTGGACAGGCTGGTGATGATCGAGCCCATGCCCTCATCCGACAATGACAGCGCCATCCGTTCGGCTTTTTTATCCAGCTCGCGTAACAAATCATCAAGCGCGGCCTGTCCCAGATTGACACCGGAGGCCAGCGCATTATCAACCCGGACATCGAACCAGGTTTCGATCGAGCGATTGAGAAAAAAGACTGATGCGCCATACACCACCAAGCCTGGCAACAAAGCAACCACACCAAACATCATGAGTAATTTGAGCGTGAGCTTGGCGCCGAATACCCCCCGGCGAATACGCTTTTGCAGCCACCACAAGCGCCAGCCCAGCAACACCAGCAGCGCCATCCCCAGCACGCCCCCCCCAATGAAGAGCGCAGGCAGGCTATCGGAAAAAGCGCCGCTGTCGCCACTGGCAAAAAACACCAGTCCCAGCAGCACGATGCCCAGAATCAGGGCGACAGCAATCAAACTGCGCATCAGGGCAAGGGTTGCAATGGCACGGGCGCAGGGGCAACCGGCACGGCAGGCGCATCAAACGACCAGTCATACCAGGGCGTCGCCAATTCCCATTTGTCGCCGGACACCGCGCCGATGGAAAGGGGTTTGGGCAACTGCGCCGTATCCAGGCGAAGGCGCAGCCGCGCATCGTAGCGTTGCCCCGCCTTGAGGACACCTCGCTCCAGAATCTGCCATGCCTCGGCCGTGCCCAGCATGGTGAGTGCTTCATTCAGCGTCGCGACGGTACGCGTGGTGTAGCCGATTTCAACCACATAGCGCCGCAACAGAAGATGGTAGTAAATCCGCTGCTTGCGTACTGGCTCGGCGATGGTTTCGTCCAGCCACCAGTTGCGCGGCCGGGTGAGCTCCAGCTCCAGCAGAAAATACAGGTTAATGCCCTTGGTGAGCGCGTTTTCCAGTGTGCTGTTCAGCACGACATTGATATCCGCATCCAGGGTATAGCCTTGTGGGGTGGCCTGAATAACGGCCTGTTTGACCGTGCTTTTATCGCCCGCCTGCGCGCTGCCCCCAAGACCGATCCAGCAAGCCAGCAGCAAGCCGAGCAGCCCACGAAATAGTGGGTCAAATTTTGCGTAACAAGGCGTAGTAAAAACCATCATGCTCGGTATCAGGCAGCAACGATCCGTCAGACAAGGGTTCAGGAAGCAAGCAGCGCTCGGCGTCATGCTGGTGATGCGCCAGGAACGCACGCACCTGCCCATCGTTTTCTTCATTGAAGATTGAGCAGGTTGCGTAGAGAAATGTACCACCCGGAGCCAGAAGCGGCCAGAGACGTTCCATCATGACGGCCTGTTGTGCGGCAAACTGCGCAATATCGTCGGCGCGGCGCAACCACTTAATATCGGGATTGCGACGCACCACACCCGACGCGCTGCAGGGCACATCGGCCAGAATGCGGTCGAATGGCTGACCATCCCACCAGGCATCCGGGCTCGCCGCATCACCCACTACCAGACTTGCCTTCAGCTGAAGTCGATCGAGGTTTTCCTGCACCCGCTGCAGCCGTGTCGCATCCACATCGAGTGCGGTCAGCGCCACCGGATTTGCGCCGGATGCGGCACGTTCCAGAATATGGCCGGTTTTGCCGCCCGGGGCTGCACAGGCGTCCAGCACCCGCTCGCCCGGCTGCGCATCCAGCAAACGCGCAGCCCACTGGGCTCCAGCGTCTTGCACCGATACATGGCCGAGGTCGAAACCAGGCAGCACATGCACCGACACCGCCTTGTCGAGCGTGACCGCATCCAGGCCGGTTTGACGTGCGGGCAGTTCAGCCTCGGTCAGGCGCTGCAGGTAACTCGCCACATCGCCGTGACGGCAATTGACGCGCAAGGTAAAGGGCGGGTGCTGCAAACCCGCTTCCAGAATGCCTTGCCAATGCACAGGGTGTTCGGCTTGTACCTTCTGGATCCACCAGTCGGGATGCGACCAGCGCGCGGAAGGCTGCTCGTCCGCCATTTTTTCCAGCTCGGCGCGACGACGCTGAAAATTGCGCAACACCGCATTGGCAAGACCACGACGCCAGCCTTCGCCCGCTGCGGTCACCGCATTGTGAACCACCGCATGAGCCGGCGCCCGGGTATAGGCCAACTGGTAAATCGCCACGCGTAATAACCAACCCAGTTGCGGGTCCGTCAGCGGCCGTTCCAGCAGCGCGGTCAGCCAGGCATCCAGCCGACCCAACTGGCGCAGGCTGCCATAAACAATATCCTGCAAGGCTCCGCGCTCGCCCGGCGTGTCCAGTTGCTGCATGCATCGCGGTAAAACCTGATGCAACGCCGCACCAGCAAGCACCTCTTCCAGCGCATCGGCCGCCAGTTTTTGCAGCTTACGCATGGTGAAAAAAACCTCGATTTATCTGCTGATCCATTTAAATGCAAACCACTGTCATTAAGCGGCGGATGATAACAGGGCGGGCTTGACGGCGCGTCCAAAAAAACGGCCGCTGGCCCCGATTCAGAAACCGAAATGCGTACCCGGCAAAAGTGGTCGGCCAGACAAAAAGGCGGCAGCCGTCATCCGCTTGCTCCCCGCCGGTTGAAGCTCCCGCACGTCCAGCGCACCCGACCCACACGCAACGATCAAGTGGTCCGCATCGGCACGCAACACTTCACCCGGTGTACCCGTTTCTGCGCAAGCCTGCGCCGACCAGATTTTTAACGGCGCGGCGCTCAACCGCGTCCACGCGCCGGGGGCCGGATTGTAGGCACGTACCGCGCGTGCAAGAACATCGGCGGGCCGATGCCAGTCAAGCTGCGCCTCCTCCTTGCTGAGCTTGGCGGCGTATGTCGCCTGCGTATCGTCCTGTGCTACAGGCACCAATTCGGCATAGTGTGCCAACGCCACGACGATGGCTGTGGCACCGGCGGCGGCCAGCGTGTCATGCAAGCTGGCCGCCGTATCGGCGTCACGAATCGGCACCGCAATTTTAGACAGCATCGCACCGGTGTCCAGCCCGGCATCCATCTGCATAATGGTGATACCGGTTTCTGCATCACCCGCCAGAATGGCGCGCTGGATTGGCGCCGCACCACGCCAGCGGGGCAACAACGAAGCATGGATGTTAAGACAGCCAAAACGCGGCAAATCCAGTACAACCTGCGGCAGGATCAAACCATAGGCCGCAACCACCATGACATCGGCATCGGCGGCACGCAGTTCCGCCTGCACTTCAGGCGTTTTAAGGGTAGGGGGCTGATACACCGAAAAATCGCGCAGCAGTGCTGCCTGTTTGACCGCGCTGGGGGTGAGTTTCATGCCACGACCTGCCGGGCGGTCTGGCTGGGTCAAAACCAAAACGATTTCATGCCCGGCATCCGCCAGCGCATTCAGCGCTGCCGCGGCAAATGGCGGCGTTCCGGCAAACAGAATGCGCACAGGTAACGACTCAGAGTGATGCGCGCACCGGCGCAGCATCGGGCTTGTGTTCGCGTGCCTGCTTCAGCAGTCTGGTCTTGATACGGTTGCGTTTAAGGCCGGACAAATAATCGACAAAAACCTTGCCCACCAAATGATCCATTTCATGCTGGATGCATACTGCCAGCAAGCCGTCCGCCTTGAGCTCAAACGGCGTGCCATCACGATCCAGCGCTCGCACCGTCACGCGTTCGGCGCGTTCGACCTTGTCGAAAATCCCCGGTACCGACAGGCAGCCTTCCTCGCTTTCCTCGCGGCCAGAATGGGCAACGATTTCAGGGTTGATGAACACCCGTAATTCATCATGGGTCTCGGAGATATCGATCACCACAACGCGCTCGTGGACGTTGATCTGGGTGGCCGCCAGGCCAATGCCGGGTGCGGCGTACATGGTTTCTGCCATGTCGTCGATCAACTTGCGAATACGTGCATCCACCGTTGCCACCGGTTTGGCTATCGTGTGCAGGCGCGCATCGGGATAATGCAAAATATTTTGTATTGCCATAAAAATCTTTACGAATGAAGGGGCTGGGTGCACACTTTGATGCAAAATCTGCATTCAGATGCGCGCAACCCTAAATATAAGGCAGCAGATAGCCGTAACCTTAGCGCACAGTATATTTTCAACGCAAAATTAGACAAAGTCTAAATGGAGGGTTCCCCCGTGCGTCAACTCGTAGTTTCTCTTGCCCTGTTGCTGGCCGCTCCCGCGCTGGCCGATACCCTTAAACTGCAGGATAACGCGCCCGACAAATATGTCGTTGTTAAAGGCGACACCTTGTGGGACATTTCCGGTCGCTTTCTCAAGGATCCGTGGCGCTGGCCCCAGATCTGGAACATGAACCGCGAAGAAATCAAAAACCCTCACTGGATTTATCCGGGGGACATGGTCGTACTCGACCGCAGCGGCAAGGAACCCCGCCTGTCGCTGGTCAAAGGTGGCAATAAAGGTATGCGGACAGTCAGGCTGTCTCCCGGCGTGCGTACAACCGATATCGGAGACGAGGCCGTCCCCGCCATCCCGATCCGGGCCATCCACTCCTTCCTGTCACAACCACGCGTCGTGCCTAAAGGCGCTCTCGATGATGCGCCCTTCATCCTCGGCACCAATTTAGAACGCGTGGTTCTGGGCTCTGGCGATGACGCTTTCGCCACCGGAGGCAAGCCCGGCGTGACTCGCTGGAACGTGCTACGCCCCGGCAAGATGCTGAAAGACCCGGAAACGGGCGAAGTGCTGGGATATGAAGTCGAATACCTGGGCGACGCACGCACACTCGTGGAAGGCGCGCCGCAAAAAATCCGCATCACCCAGTCGGCACAGGAAATCCTGCCCAAGGACAAACTGGTGGAGGCCAGCAACAGCACGACCTTCGAGTATCTCCCCCGCGCTCCGGAAAACCAGGTCAGCGGCCGCATCATCTCCGCCTATGGTGGCCTGTCAGATAGTGGTCGCTATCAGACCGTGGTGATCAACCGCGGCAGCAATGATGGCCTGGAGCCAGGTCATGTGTTGACGGTGTTCCGCGAAGGCAAAGCAGTAACGCTCACGCGCGATGAAAAAGACCGCATGACCTGGGTCAACGAAAAAACGTCGGGCGTTCCCGATGGCGGCGCATGGTTGTACAACGATGTGCGCTGCCTGAAAGAAAACAGCAAAGTCACCTACGATCAGACCGCCGATGTACGCAACACCTTCCGCAACACCTGTCTGGGCAACAGCAGCGACCTCGCGGTCAAGCTACCCAATACGCGTAGTGGCCTGGTGATGGTGTATCGCGTGTATGACCGCGTATCCTACGCGCTCATCATGCAATCCGACGGGCCGGTGTACCTGCTTGATTCGGTGAAAACCCCCTGAGCACTTTGGACCCCTGGTTGCGCCTGAGCCTGGTTCCAGGCGTAGGCAATACCAGCCTGATCCGTCTGTTAACGGCCTTCGGTTCTCCGGAGGCCGTTTTGGCATCCGGCCGCGGCTTATTGACCCAGCACCTGTCCTCCGCACAGTGCGATGCCTTGCTCGCCGACCCGGATGCCGCCGAACTGAATGCCGCCCACGCCTGGCTGGAACAGCCCGGCAGCAGCCTGATGACACTGGCAGACGAGGACTACCCCAAAACCCTGCTCGAAATTGCCGACCCACCTGTCATTCTGTATTGCAAAGGACAACGTAACTTGCTCAGCCAGCCCGGCCTGGGCATCGTTGGCAGCCGCAACGCCACCCCACAAGGCGTGCGCGACGCCGAAGCGTTTGCCCGTGCCTTGTCGGATGCCGGATTCACCATCATCAGCGGACTGGCGCTCGGGATCGACGCTGCGGCACATCGCGGTGGGCTGGCGGGCGCAGGGTCCAGCGTTGCCATTATCGGCACCGGAATCGACCGGATTTATCCGGCCCGAAACAAGGCGCTGGCGCATCAACTAGCCGAAAACGGGCTCATCGTGTCGGAGTTTCCGCTCGGCACGGCCCCTTTGCCTGGCCATTTTCCGCGCCGCAACCGTCTCATCAGCGGCCTGAGTCGCGGGGTCCTGGTCGTGGAAGCAGCGCCCGACAGCGGCTCGCTGATCACCGCGCGCGTCGCCACCGAACAGGGGCGCGAAGTCTTCGCCATCCCCGGCTCGATCCACTCGCCGCTGGCGCGCGGCTGCCACACCCTGATCAAGCAGGGCGCCAAACTGGTGGAATCGGCGGCCGATATTCTCGACGAGCTGGCCTGGCAGCAACGGCTCGCCCCGCCGGTTCAGCCGGAGTCCGTATCCGACCCGGTACTGGAGTCGCTGGACGGCGCACCGACCACGCTCGACACCCTGGCGCAAAGAACCGGGTTGACGCTGGATGCGCTTTCAGCGAAGCTGTTGACGCTTGAACTGGACGGGCGCATTGCATCCTTGCCCGGCGGGCGTTACCAAAAAATTCACTGACACTATGCTCGATATCCTGGTTTACCTATACGAAAGCTTCCGCATGGCGGAACTCGCGCCCGACCGCGACGCGCTGGAAAAACGCCTGTTTGCCGCCGGTTTTGAAGAAGCGGACATCAATGCCGCACTCGACTGGTTTGCCAATCTGACGGCCAGCGTCTCGCATGAGCGTCTGTCCCACGTGCACTACCGTCACTACGCGCCCGAGGAGACCGAACGCCTCAATAGCGCCTGCCGTAATGAGCTGACTTACCTGGTGAGCGCTGAAATTCTCGACCCCGAATCCCGCGAATGGGTCATTTCCGGCCTGATGGCGCTGGGCGGCGAGGATATTGAACCCGACCACGTGCGCTGGATGACCCTGATCGTGCTGTGGAGCCGTGGGCTGATCGAACATTTCACGCACCTGGAAGACATGTTGCTGAACCACGAGCCGGGCCGTCTGCACTAAACCTATAACCATGTCCAAACTCGTTATCGTCGAATCCCCCTCGAAATCCAAAACGCTGCAGAAATATCTCGGCGCGGATTACGACATTCTCGCCAGCTACGGCCACGTGCGCGATCTGCAGCCCAAAACCGGCGCGGTCGATACTGAAAATTTCACCATGAAATATCAGATCATCGAGCGCAACGCCAAGCACGTCGAAGCCATCGTCAAGGCGGCCAAAAAAGCCGACGAAGTGTTGCTGGCAACTGACCCGGATCGCGAAGGTGAAGCGATTTCCTGGCACATCAGCGAAATCCTCAAGGAGCGCAAGGTCAAGACACCGATGAAGCGCGTGGCCTTCTACGAGATCACCGAATCAGCGGTTCAGGACGCAGTGCGCAACCCGCGCGAGATTGCCATCGACCTGGTCGATGCCCAGCAGGCACGCCGCGCACTTGATTATCTGGTGGGCTTCAATCTGTCGCCGCTGCTGTGGCGCAAGATCAGCCCCGGTTTGAGTGCGGGACGGGTGCAATCGCCGGCGCTGCGGATGATCGTCGAGCGCGAGCTGGAAATCGAAGCCTTTGTGCCGCGCGAATACTGGTCGCTGCATCTCGACTCCCACAAAGGTGCGCAACCTTTCACCGCCAAGCTCACCCACTTCAAGGGCGAAAAGCTCGAGCAATTTACGGTGGAGCACGAAGCCCGCAGCAAGGAATGGCTAGCCACGCTCGAGAGCAAAGACGCCACCGTCATGCGCATCGAAAAGAAGCGCCGCGCACGGCATCCCGGCGCGCCGTTCACCACCTCGACCCTGCAGCAGGCCGGCGTGCGCCAGCTCGGCATGACCACCGACCGGGTGATGCGTACCGCTCAACAACTATACGAAGGCATGGACCTGGGCGAAGGCCCGGTCGGCCTGATCACCTACATGCGTACCGACTCGGTCAACCTGGCACAAGAAGCCATCACCGACATTCGCAAGTATGTGGGCACCAACTTCGACAAAGATTATTTGCCGCCCACGGCGCTGCAATACAAAGCCAAAACCAAGAATGCGCAGGAAGCCCACGAGGCCGTGCGCCCAACGTCGGTTTCGCGCACACCCGAATCGGTAAAGAAATTTCTGTCCGCCGACCAGGCCAGGCTCTATGAACTGATCTGGAAACGCACGGTTGCGTGCCAGATGACGCCCGCCCAGTTCGACACTGTTGCTGCCGACATCACGGTAGGCGAGGGCACCTTCCGTGCCACCGGACAAACCCTGGCGTTCGCCGGCTTTCTGGCGGTGTATCAGGACGACGAGGACGAAGAAGAGTCCAAACTACCGGCACTGATCGAAGGCGAGACCCTGCCGGTCGACAAACTCTATGGCGAGCAACATTTCACCCAGCCGCCGCCGCGCTTCACCGAGGCCTCGCTGGTGAAGTCGCTGGAGGAATACGGCATCGGCCGACCCTCCACCTACGCCAGCATCATTTCCACCCTGCAGGACCGCGAATACGTGGTGCTGGAAAAGAAACGTTTTCAGCCCACCGACATCGGCCGGTTGGTGAACTGCTTCCTCACCCGACATTTCAACCAGTACGTCGATTACGACTTCACCGCCAAACTCGAAGACAAACTGGATGATGTCTCGAATGGCAAGCGCGTCTGGTCGCAGCTATTAGGCGAATTCTGGACGGAATTTGATGGCGAGCTAAAGGCCAAGGTGGACGTCGAGCGTGGCTGCCCGATTCCCGAAGCCTGCCCGAAGTGCAGCAAGCCGCTGTTCATGCAGGCCAGCAAACGCGGCCTCTTCATTGGCTGCTCTGGCTATCCGGAATGTGATTACACCCGTCCGCTGCATGCCGCGACCGCCGAAGGCGACAACATTCTGGGACAGGATCCCGCCACCGGTCTGGACATCAAACTGCTCTCCGGGCGCTTTGGCCCTTACGTGCAAGTCGGCGAGATGCCGGAAGACAAAAAAGCACCGAAACCACGTCGTGCGTCCTGGCCCAAAGACATTCCGCTGGAAAACGCCACGCTTGAACTGGCGCTGAAGTTTCTTTCATTGCCACGCGAAGTGGGACACCACCCCACCACCGGCCTGCCCATTGTCGCCAACAACGGCCGCTTCGGACCCTATCTGTTGCACGACGGCAAGTTCAAGTCGATCCCCAAAACCGACAGCGTTTATCTGATTGATCTGTCACGCGCACTGGAAGTGCTGGTGATGGAACGCGAAGCACGTGGAGGCGACTCCGCCGCTTCACTGCTGAAAACGCTGGGTCCCCACCCGGACGATGGCAAGGACATCACCGTGCGTAGCGGCCGCTACGGCCCGTATGTGAAGCACGGCAGCACCAACGCCACGCTGCCCAAGGACATCACGCCCGAAGAGATCACGATGGACGAGGCGCTTGGGCTGATTGCCGCGCGTGTCGCCAAAGGCCCGGCCAAAAAGCCGGTGAAGAAAAAGGCGGCGGCCAAACCGGCTGCAGAGAAAAAAACCAAAGCCGAACCGAAAAAGCCGGTGGTGAAAAAGCCCGCCGCCAAAAAGCCTGCGGCCAAGAAAGCCCCAACCAAGCCAGCGACCAAAAAGCCTGCCAAAAAAACTGAAGAATGAGCACGCCCCCCACGCTGCTCATGATCAACGCCTTTATCGGCACGGCTGGTTATAAAAAGCTGTATCAGGAATTAGGCTACGCCGTGGTCGCGGAATGGTCAGAACGTAAAGCCATCAGCCTGATCCGTAAAAGCCCGCCCGCCGTCATCGTGGCGGACTTTTATCACCAGTCGGATTTCCGCGACCGCCTGTCCAACCTCGAATCGGTACTGGCTGCTGTACAAAGCACACCCCACACCCGCGTTCTGGTTTTTTATGAGCCTGCCCATCAAGACGTGCTCGACAAAGTGAGCGCCCGCTTACGCATTGACGCCGCGCTCGGCTTGCCCGTACAGGAAGATATGCTGCGCAGCACCTTGCAAGCCTGGCTGACCTGAAGACGGCTATCCATTAGGGCTGGGTTCTGACAGTCAAAACCGTCTCAAACCAACCCGTTGCTGACCTTCGCGCTGTCACCGGTTGAGCGGCAGGTTACAAAGTACAGCGGTCGCTCCACGCGACTGCTCAATGACAAGTCCTCGGCCTATGCGGACTCCCTGGCAGGGCAGCAGCCGCCTCAAAGCGGTCATTGGGAAACCGTGGTCCCTTTTTGTTGCGACGAGTTGGCCGACGTGGGACTGACCGAGCGCGAGGTCGACAACATCGTCGCTTTCATGAAGACGCTGACCGACGGCTGGCAGCCAACTGTAACGCAATTCAAAAAGACAATAGCGATAGCGTTACCTGAAGGGCTTCGCGGGTGCCAAACCGTGGACCGTGGGGAATGCGGGAGGTCGCGGGCGAATTTCGAGCCATGAACCAAACCCAGAGCGGATCGGTGTCGGAAATTTTTACAATGCCCCCGAAAATTTGGCTTGCGCAGCTCGGAGATGTCACTCTGAAATCATTTAACGAATTGTAAATAAAAGGAATATTTAGCATGCTTTGATTGCTGGCATGGCGCATGCTTTTCAAAGTCGCATGCATCTTTGTTTAATTTCTTGGGGATATGACATGAAAATCAAAAATACTTACTTGGGCGCGGCAGTCCTGATGACTTGCCTTACCGGCACTGCTTTTGCAACGCCGATCAACAGCGAAGCCGATCCGTCCTTGAGCGGCGGCACGCTGGTCGACTTCGAAACAGGCCCGACTGGGACCTGGGTGACTCAAAGCTTCAGCGGCCTTACAGTGACTGCGCAGAACAGCACGTATGCACCGCAAGCAGTGTTCTCTGTCGACGGCGATTACGCTGGCAATTACAACACCCGTGGCCGTTACCACATCACCAACCATGGCGGTGAGTTCCAATCCTTGCGGTTTGATTTCGGGGGCGCGACTTCGGCATTCGGCTTTCTGTTCGGTGCTAGCGATTCATCGTGGGTCCTGAGTACCTACAATGGCGGCGGCTTGCTCGAGTCGCTCACGATTGCTGCGGTTGGTGCCAGCAATGCGGGCGATTTTTTCGGTCTTGCCAGTCTCGCTGGCGCTACCTACGCCACCCTGGTTCAAAACCAAGATGGCGCTTACTCAGGAGGCGGAGTGGATTACGTGTTCGTCGACAATTTCCGCTTTGTTGCGGGCAACCATGTTCCTGAGCCCGCCTCGCTGGCGTTGCTGGGCATCGGACTGGCGGGCTTGGTTGCAATGCGCCGTCGCAAGGCCTGATTTGGCCCATCCTGTAGCGGTAAGAATGGCGACTTACGAGTTGCCATTTTTTATTGTGTATCGGATAACTGTGGGGAATCGATGACGGGGCAGCGGCGACCTCGCATTCCGGGTCTTGAACACATTCGGAGACGCCCGGGTGGTTTCCCCGAGACGCACCAACTTTTGGCCGGTGCACCTTCAGATTAGCGTCGCGAAACCCTTGGTTCCCCAAATTCTGAAGGCGTCCGGAAATTGTGGCCCTGGAGGTCACGTAAAATCAATGGGTTAGCCATTATTCCGTCCCCCGGACCGGGAACGTTGCGCCGGAAAAGATGGCACAGCGGTGACGTTGTGCGGAAATTAGTGCCGCGGTTCCTAGCGACTTTGCGCACCGATCATGCAATCACCCGCCAAACCTTATCGTAGTGACCTTTTCTGCCCGCGACGAAATAGGCACGACTAGGGTCAGGAGATCATGAGGAGGTGCTTCGAGAGCACGAACATTTCGAAGAGCGTCCCCTGACTCGATATATGCAGGATGCTTACGAAGAGGCCATGAGGTGCCAGACTCTCTCTAGGGCTGTTTAACTAAAGCAAAATCACGGGAACATTTATTGGATATGACAAGGGCCTCGAAAGAGGCCCTTGTCTATTCTCGGTCTGCCCCCCACACGTAGCTCAAGCATGAGGAGGACATAAGCGACTCAAATCACCGCAGTGTCACTTATTCCGTAAATCCAGTGCCACAAGATTGCTTCTAGTGACACTATTTCCGTTTACTTACAGGATCCTACACCATCAAACATCCAGGTTACGCACCCCAAGCGCATTGGTCTCGATGAAGGCGCGGCGCGGCTCGACTTCGTCGCCCATCAGCGTGGTGAAAATCTGGTCGGCTGAAATGGCGTCCTCGATTTGCACTTTCATCAAACGGCGCACTTTCGGGTCCATGGTGGTTTCCCATAGCTGACCGGGGTTCATCTCACCCAGTCCCTTGTAGCGCTGGATGCTCATGCCGCGTTTGACTTCGGCCAGGAACCAGTCCATCGCTTCACGGAAGCTTTGTACGGACGATTCCTTTTCGCCGCGCTTGGTTCGCGCACCCAGGCCGATCAGGTCGCGCAGCAAATCGCCGACTTTGACGAGCTGATTGTAATCGCCAGATTCGAGCAGATCGGCTTCAAGGAAATTAACGTAGGAATTGCCATGCGAGTGGCGCGTGATGCGCAAACGGTGGGTATCGGTTTCGCTGATGTATTCGGCGGCGACTTCGAACATCTGCGCATCCAGTGCTGCGCCCAGACTGGCTTCCGCCATCATGGAGGCGCCGCTGTCTTCCATGCTCAAGCGCGGGATACGCATCAGGGCCTGCAATACTTCGTTTGGCAGCAGGCGTGCCAAACGATCACACACGGCCTCGGCGAGGAAGTACTCGCGCGCCAGCGTTTCCAGTGCATCGCCCATGATGGGCATGGCGCCGTCCATCGGTATCAGTTCGGCGTCTTTCATGGCCTCGGCCATCAGATGCTCTTTGAGTGCGTGCTCATCCTTGATGTAACGTTCGGAGCGGCCGTGCTTGACCTTGTACAGCGGTGGCTGGGCGATATAGATGTGGCCACGCTCGACCAGTTCGGGCATCTGACGATAGAAGAAGGTCAACAGCAGGGTGCGGATGTGTGCGCCGTCAACATCGGCGTCGGTCATGATGATAATGCGGTGGTAACGCAGCTTGTCGGGGTTGTAATCGTCTTTGCCGATGCTGGTGCCCAACGCGGTGATCAGGGTCGCGATTTCCTGACTGCCGATGACCTTGTCGAAGCGTGCGCGTTCAACGTTGAGGATCTTGCCTTTGAGCGGCAAGATCGCCTGGAATTTACGGTCAC
This sequence comes from Thiobacillus sp., assembly GCA_031426895.1. Classification (GTDB taxonomy): domain Bacteria; phylum Pseudomonadota; class Gammaproteobacteria; order Burkholderiales; family Thiobacillaceae; genus Thiobacillus. The sequence goes on from JASJPE010000015.1 coordinate 64,220, forward strand.
GTCCCTGTTTAGCCGAACCGCCGGCGGAATCGCCCTCGACCAGATAGATTTCGCACAGTGCCGGGTCTTTTTCTTGACAGTCTGCCAGCTTGCCGGGCAGGCCGAGGCCATCCATCACGCCCTTGCGACGCGTGATTTCTCGCGCCTTGCGTGCTGCTTCGCGGGCGCGTGCTGCATCAATGATTTTGCCGCACAACAGTTTGGCGTCGGCTGGGTTTTCCAACAGAAATTCGGCGAGCTTTTGTCCCACGACTTCCTGCACCACCGGCTGCACTTCACTGGATACCAGCTTGTCCTTGGTTTGCGAGGAGAATTTAGGTTCGGGCACTTTGACCGACAGCACACAGGTCAGGCCTTCGCGCATATCGTCGCCCGTGGTGTCGACCTTGGCTTTTTTCGCCAGCTCATTTTCTTCGATGTACTTGTTCAACACCCGCGTCATCGCCATGCGCAGACCGGTCAGGTGAGAGCCACCGTCGCGTTGCGGGATGTTGTTGGTAAAGCACTGTACGGATTCGGAATAACTATCGTTCCACTGCATCGCGACTTCAACGGTCATGCCGTCCTTTTCGCCTATCGCGGTGAAAATCTTGGGATGCAGCGCTGTCTTGAGACGGCTGACGTATTCGACAAAGCCTTTTACACCGCCCGAATGCGCGAAGTTTTCTGTCTTGCCGTCGCGATGATCGATCAGTTCGATCTTGACGCCGTTGTTGAGGAAGGACAATTCACGAATGCGTTTGGCCAGAATATCGAAGTGATACTCGACCTTGCCAAAAATTTCGTCGTCTGCCAGAAAATGAACTTCGGTCCCGCGCGTGGCAGATTCACCGATCGCCTGCATGGGGGAAACTTCGACGCCATTCTGAATTTCGACCGGACGATCCAGCACTTTTCCCTGGTGAAAGGTCATCGCGTATTTGGTGCCATCACGCCGCACAATCAACTTGAGCCACTTCGACAGGCCGTTGACACAGGACACACCCACACCATGCAAGCCGCCCGACACCTTGTAGCTGTTCTGGTTAAATTTGCCACCTGCGTGAAGCACGGTCATGACGATTTCGGCAGCAGAACGCTTGGGTTCGTGCTTGTCGTCAAATTTGACGCCTACCGGAATACCGCGCCCATTGTCTGAAATCGAAATCGAGTTATCCGGATGGATGATGACCTTGATGTCATCACACCAGCCGGCCAGCGCTTCGTCAATTGCGTTATCGAGTACTTCAAACACCATGTGGTGCAGACCCGAACCATCCGAGGTATCGCCGATGTACATGCCGGGTCGCTTGCGCACGGCTTCCAGGCCTTCCAGCTGCTGGATGCTGTCCTCATCGTAGCCGCCATTCGTGTTGCCTGGCTGCGCGTTGTCTGGTGTGTCGCTCATGGTATTTTTGCCCCGTGCGGGACATTCCTGTCGTGTGTTGCAGCGTAAAGTGTATCGGTTATGCCCTGGCTTAAATTCTCATCGGCATAACGACGTATTTGAATCCTGCTTCGGCTTCGCTGGTCAACAACATGCTGCTGTTGGCATCGCCCAGTGACAAGGTAATTTCCTCGCTATTTACCGCACCCAGACCATCCAGCAGATAGGTCACGTTGAAGCCCACGTCGAGTGGATCACCGTTGTAGCTGACTTCAATTTCATCGGCCGCTTCTTCCTGCTCGTTGTTATTGCAAACAATACCGAGGGTGTTCTCGCTCATGACCAATCGCACGCCCCGAAATTTTTCATTCGACAGAATAGCGGCGCGCTGCAATGCCTGAATCACGTTCTGACGATTGGCTTTGAGATGACGCTGCTGATTGACTGGAATCACCCGTTGGTAATCAGGGAATTTGCCATCGACTACTTTGGTGACGAGCTCCGTTCCCGGCAACGTGATAGTGACCTGGTTAGCGCCCATGCGTAGTTCTACCGGGTCGTCCACATCGCTCAGAAGCTTGGATAGTTCGACCACCGTTTTGCGCGGGATGATGACTTCTCGGGCTTCACAAGTGGTTTCCAGGGAGGTTTCGGCATAGCTCAGGCGGTGACCATCGGTGGCGACCACGCGCAGTTGGGTGCCTTCCAGCACCAGCAGCATGCCATTGAGATAATAACGGATGTCCTGGCTGGCCATGGCGAACTGCACCAGTTGCAACAAACGTTTCAAGGTTTTTTGTGGCAGGCGGACAGCTTCGCCGAGTCCTGCTCCGGTTTCTACACGCGGAAAATCAGCTGCAGGGAGTGTTTGCAGGGTAAAGCGCGACTTGCCTGCACTGACAACAACCTGGCTGTCTTTGGTATCGAGTTTGACTTTGGCAGCATCTGGCAGCGCGCGCACGATATCAAATAGTTTGCGGGCTGCGATGGTGATAGCGAAATCTTCGCCGCTTTCTGCGCAGTCCAATTGCGTGCTGACCTGTAATTCCAGATCCGTGGCCAAAAGGGTTAACTTGCCCGCTTTTTTTTCTAGCAGCAGGTTAGACAGAATAGGCAAGGTGTGACGTCGCTCAACTACGCCGACTACGGTAGAGAGGGAAGCAAGAAGAGCGTTGCGTTCGCTTTGTACTAATAGCATTTATATATTCCTGAGAATCATAATAAAGGCAGCCAAAATCTGTGGATAAGCCTTTTTGTTTAATTTAATCAACATCCATCATTCGTTTTTAGGGTGTGGGTAACACCTTGGTTCGCCGGAAGGAATGTGGACAGTTTTACCTGTCCTGCTTTGCCTGCCGAGTTATCCACATTTCACCCTCAACCAGTCAGGCTTTGTAATAACACCAAATAATCACGCCCTATATCCACTTCGGTTTCTCGCAACTCGGCTACTTTACGGCATGCGTGTATCACCGTGGTGTGGTCGCGTCCGCCAAAGGATTCACCTATTTCGGGTAAGCTTTGATTGGTGAGTTCCTTGGACAAGGCCATGGCAATCTGACGTGGCCGGGCCAGATTGCGCGTGCGTTTTTTTGAAAACATATCGGAAACCTTGATTTTATAAAAGTCAGCGACTGTTTTCTGGATATTTTCGATCGATACCATACGCGAGGTCGATGCAATGAGGTCGCGTAACGCTTCTTTTACCAGTTCCAGGGTGATCGGCTTTTCATGAAATCGCGAAAAAGCGATGACCCGTTTCAAGGCGCCTTCAAGTTCACGCACATTGGAGCGCACTTGCTTGGCGATGAAAAAAGCGACATTTTCTTCTAGTTTGGTATTTTCAGCTTGTGCCTTGGCCAGCAAAATAGCGACCCGCATTTCCAGTTCGGGTGGTTCAACCGCTACCGTCAGCCCCCAGGCAAAGCGAGATTTTAGCCGGTCATCCAGTCCGCTGATTTCCTTTGGGAAAGTATCGCAGGTGATGACAATCTGTTTCTTGTTTTCAATCAATGAGTTGAATACATAAAAAAACTCTTCCTGGGTGCGGTCTTTCTTGGCCAGAAACTGAATATCGTCGATCAGCAACAGATCCAGAGACATATAACGACGCTTCAAGTCGTCAAACTGTTTATTCAGATAGGCCTTGACCACGTCATCCACATAGTCGTTGGCATGGATATAACTGATGCGAGCATCCGGGTTGGCCAGACGAACAGTGTTGCCAATGGCTTGCAGCAGGTGGGTTTTACCCAGGCCAACACCGCCATAAACAAATAAAGGGTTATAGGCGACGCCGGGGTTATCGGCGATTTGCAAGGCGGCGGCACGCGCGAGTTGGTTGGCACGGCCAGAGACAAAGTTATTAAAGTTGAAGCCAGGATTGATTCGCAGACCCATTTGGGCAGGAGCCGCAGCGCGGACGGGCGCGTTGGCCTGAAGAGGAGCGGACGCAGGCGAGACGGGCGGACGAGGAGCCGAACTCTTTTTCCCTAATGCATAGGTAATGGCTACGGGACGGGCATAAAATTCCTGTGCCCAACCATCGATGTGCTCAGCAAACTTTTCCCGAACCCAGTCCATGACAAAATGGTTGGGCGCAAGGATTCGAACGTCGCCGCTAGCGTCATCGAATACCAAGGGCTTGATCCATGTGCTGAATTGTTGCTGGGTCAAATTGGCGCGAAAGCGCTCTTGGCAAAGGTCCCAGAAAGAATCCATAGAAGAAGAGGGGGGCGCGGAAAGCAGCATGGGATTTGAAGGCGAATCTTACTCCTCTTCGACAAGGTTATCCACAGGCCAGCAAGCAAGAGGCTTGTCGTAACAGGAAGAAAACGAACTTGACATCTCCTGCCTTGGGCGGGTCTAATATGCGGTTTTTCAACAGATTTTTTTGTGTTTGATTCTCCCTCGCTTCGGGCAAAGGGGTAATCAACGCCAGCCAGAAAGGAAATACCATGAAGCGCACTTACCAACCCTCAACCGTTCGCCGCAAGCGTACCCACGGCTTCCGTGCTCGTATGAAAACCAAGGCAGGTCGTGACATTATCAATGCGCGTCGCGCCAAGGGCCGTACTCGTCTGGCTGTCTAATCGACACTCTTTCAGATAAAGCGGGTGGCATGCGCCTCCGCGATGCACGGCTGGTCAACAAAACAGATTTTGATCGGGTATTTGCTGAAAATCAGCGTGCCCGGACGGATTTCGTAATGGTGATGGCGCGGCCCAATCAGCTGGGTTACCCCAGGCTGGGTATGGTCGTCGCCAAGCGTTTGCTTTCACGTGCTGTTGATCGCAATCGAGTGAAACGATGCGTTCGTGAAAGTTTCCGGCTTGCTTTATCGGAACTTCCAGCCTGTGATTTTGTTGTTCGTTTGATTGCCAAGCCAGTTCCAGGAGAAGAGGCGCGAGATTTGCCCCGCACATTCAAACGTGCAGGGCAACGTGCCACGGTAAAATGGCCATCAGCAGTGCTTGGTGACGCCTCTGCCACCCCTGACCTTTCCCCTAACTAACAGCGTTCCGCCTCATGGATAATCAGCGACTGATTCTTTTCATTGTCTTTTCATTCTCGCTGCTTTTATTGTGGGAATCCTGGCAAGGCAAGCATGCGCCCGCACCCGTAGCCCCAACGACCCAGAATGCGCCCGCATCAGGGAATGCACCTCTTCCCAGTCAGGCATTGAATACGCCAGCAGCAGCACCCGCACAGTCGGGGTTTGCCAAGGGAGCCCGTGCATTGGTGGAAACCGATGTGCTGCGCGCTACTATTGATTCAAATGGAGGCGATTTACGCAAGCTGGAGTTGCTGTCGTATCGTGAAGTAGAAGATAAAAAGCGCATTTTTTCCCTGTTTGAAGACGTCAAAACGACCCCTTATTTGGCTCAAAGTGGTTTGGTTGGGAAAAATTTGCCGACGCATCGTAGCCAGTTTCAGCTGAATCCGGGGACGTACCGGTTGACGCGTGAAGCGGCACAACTGGAAGTTCCGCTTGTATGGAGTGATCCTGTTACGGGCGTGCGGGTTGAGAAAACGTACATTTTTAAGCGAGGCAGCTACCAAATTGCTGTCAGAACACGCGTAATCAATAGCGGAACACTGCCAGTTGATCTGACGCCGTATTACCAGTTCACTCGCCATGGAGAAGCGCCACGAGGCTCGTCATTCTTTCTGCATACTTTTACTGGGCCAGCGATTTATACGGAGGCCAAGAAATTCCAGAAAGTTGATTTTAAAGATATCCAGGAAGGCAAAGCAGAATTTGAGAAAACAGCCGACAACGGTTGGGTCGGAATGGTGCAACACCATTTTGTGTCTGCCTGGTTACCAGTGGGTACGGTTAAGCGTGAGTACTACACGCGATCTTTGGGTGATGGCTTGTATTCAGCGGGTGTGATTCTGGCCGAGGGCACACTGGCACCCGGTCAGCAAAAGACATTCACGGTGCCGTTGTTTGCGGGCCCACAGATACAGAGTTTGTTGGAAAAAGCGGCGCCTGGCTTGGATCTCTCCCGTGATTATGGCTGGCTGACGCCTCTGGCCTATCCTATTTTCTGGTCGCTGGATAAGATCGAGCGGCTGGTTGGCAACTGGGGTTGGGCCATCATTATTTTGACTATTCTGCTCAAGTTGGCCTTGTATCCTTTGTCTGCGGCTGGTTATAAGTCGATGGCCAAAATGAAAAAGCTGACCCCACGCCTGCAGAAGTTGAAGGAAACTTTTGGCGATGACCGAGCCAAGCTGCATCAGGCAATGGCCGAAATGTACAAGACAGAGAAAATTAATCCCCTCGGCGGCTGTCTTCCCATCCTGGTCCAGATTCCGGTGTTTATTGCGCTCTACTGGGTGCTGCTGGCAGCGGTGGAAATGCGCGGCGCGCCATGGCTGGGCTGGATCACCGATCTGACCACGCCCGATCCCTGGTTCATTTTGCCGGTAATCATGGGTGTGACCTCCATCCTGCAGGTCAAATTGAACCCGCAGCCAATGGATCCGATGCAGGCCAAGATCATGATGATCATGCCGGTGGCGTTTACCGTCATGTTTGTGTTTTTCCCGGCCGGCCTGGTGTTGTACTGGGTGACCAACAATGTGTTGTCGATTGCGCAGCAGTGGGCGATCAACAAACAGGTTGAGGGCGGTGGCAAAGCGGCCTCCGGCAAAGCCTGACCTGATTGCCGCTATCGCCACCGCGCCCGGCCGTGGTGGGGTAGGGGTGGTGCGGGTTTCCGGGGCAAACATCGAGCCGCTTGCAACGGCCATTCTGGGACGCGTTCCCGAAGCACGCCACGCCACGTTCAGTCGATTTCTGGATAGCAACGGTGAGGTGCTTGACGAAGGCATCGCACTCCATTTCGTAGCGCCACATTCATTTACCGGTGAGCAGGTGCTCGAGTTGCAGGGGCACGGCGGACCCGTGGTGCTCAATCTCATCTTGCAGCGTTGTGTCGATTTGGGCGCGCGGCTGGCCGAGCCCGGCGAGTTTACGCGCCGCGCCTATCTGAATGGCAAGCTCGATCTGGCACAGGCCGAGGCGGTGGCCGATGTGATTGATGCGGCCTCGGGCGAGGCCGCGCGTTCGGCGGTGCGTTCCTTGTCTGGTGCATTCTCTGCGCGAATCAGCGAGCTGGTTGAGGCACTGATACGTTTGCGGATGCTGGTGGAAGCGACGCTGGATTTTCCTGAAGAAGAAATCGATTTTCTGCGCGATGCCGATGCCTTTGGCCGGCTTGACACCATCGATGCCAGTTTGCAGGCGGTGCGTGCCCAGGCACGCCAGGGCGCATTGCTGCGCGAAGGATTGACGGTGGTGCTGATTGGCCAGCCGAATGTGGGCAAATCGAGTTTGCTGAATCGGTTGGCCGGATTTGAGGCGGCCATCGTTACCGACATTGCGGGGACGACACGCGATACCGTGCGCGAGGCAATCCAGATTCAGGGCGTGCCGTTGCACATCATTGATACCGCAGGCTTGCGTGATACTGAAGACGCGGTGGAAAAGCTTGGCATAGCCCGCACCTGGGCGGCCGTGGAAAAGGCGGATGTGGCCTTGTTGCTGGTGGATGCGGCCCATGGTTTAAGTGCGCATGAGTCGGCGATACTTGAACGACTTCCCTGCGTGAACCGATTGACGGTCCATAACAAAATTGATGTTACGGCAGAGGCAGCGCGTGCGGTGGGCAATGAAATCTGGTTGTCCGCCAAGACGGGTTCCGGAGTGGACCTGCTGCGCGGCAAGCTGCTCGAGGCGGCGGGCTGGCAGGCAGCAGGAGAAGGCGCGTTCATGGCGCGGGCGCGACACCTGGATGCGCTGGCCCGCGGCGCGCGCCATTTAGCGGCAGCGCGCGAATCAGCCGGGCAACTCGAGTTGTTTGCCGAGGAGTTGCGGCTGGCGCAGATTGCTCTGTCGGAAATCACGGGTGAATTTACCGCTGACGATTTGCTGGGCGAAATTTTCAGCAAATTCTGCATTGGAAAATAACAAAATGCTGTTGACCTGGCGCGGGATTGTTGACGAACTCAAGGCGCATCGCGTGCAGTTTTTGCGGGCTAATTTTATAGCGCTGCTGGCCGTGCTGGCTGCCGTGCCGGTGCCCTTGCTGCTGCCGCTGATGGTGGACGAGGTGTTGTTACATCATCCGGGCAAGATGGTTGGGACCATCGGCGCGTGGTTTCCGGAAGCGTGGCATGGACCGGCGCTGTTCATCGGCGCGGCGCTGCTGCTGACGCTTGGATTGCGGCTGACCGCGATTTTGCTCAACGTCTGGCAGGGCCGCACCTTCTCGCTGATGGCCAAGGAGGTGGTGTATCGCATCCGGGTGCGCATGCTGTCCCGGCTGTCACGCATCGCCTTGTCTGAGTTCGAGACGGTGGGCGCCGGGCGGGTGACGTCGCATTTCGTGACCGACCTCAATGCGATCGACTCCTTTCTCGGAGCATCCGTCTCAGGCTTGATCGTGTCGGTATTGACGCTGGTGGGCGTGGCGTCCGTGCTGTTCTGGATGCACTGGCAATTGGCGCTGTTCATTCTGTTGCTGAACCCGGTGGTCATTCTGTTTTCGACCCGGTTGGGCAAGCGGGTGAAGGAGCTGAAGAAGCACGAAAACAGCGCGTTCGAGGTGTTTCAGGACGCGCTGTCCGAAACACTGGAGGCCTTGACGCAGATTCGAGCAATGAACCGCGAAAAATATTATCTGGCACGGGTGACGGCCAGAGCGGGTGACATCCGCCGGCACGCGGCGGCATTTGCCTGGAAGTCGGACGCGATGGGCCGGATTTCCTTTTTTGTATTTCTGGTTGGCTTCGATGCCTTTCGCGCCGGGGCGATGCTGATGGTGGTGTTTTCCGATCTCAGCATCGGTGAGATGCTGGCGGTGTTTGGTTACCTGTGGTTCATGATGACGCCGGTGCAGGAACTGGTAAACATGCAATACAGCTGGTTTGCCGCCAATGCGGCGCTGGGGCGGATCAATGCCCTGCTTGGTCTGCACAGTGAACCGCAGCACCCGGCATTGCGCAATCCATTCGTGGACCAGACCACCGTCGGCATCACGCTTGACCGGGTGAGCTTTGCCTACACGGACGGCGAGACGGTGCTGGACGATGTCAGCCTCAAGGTGACGGCGGGAGAGAAGGTGGCGCTGGTAGGCGCCTCCGGCGGCGGCAAGTCGACGTTGGTGCAGGCCTTGCTGGGCCTGTATCCGGTGAAATCCGGGCAAATTCAGTATGGTGGCGTGCCGGTCAGTGAAATCGGCTGGGAAACGGTGCGCGAGCATGTTGGTGTCGTGTTGCAACACCCGGTCTTGTTCAACGACAGCGTACGCGCCAACCTGACCCTGGGGCGCGATGCCGACGATGCCGTGTTGTGGCAGGCGCTGGAAATTGCCCAGCTGAAGGAGACGATCGCCGTACTGCCTCACGGGCTGGATACCGAGGTCGGGCGGCAGGGCGTGCGTTTGTCTGGCGGGCAGCGGCAACGGCTGGCGATCGCCCGCATGATTGTTGCCAATCCCCGGATTGTCATCCTGGACGAGGCCACCTCGGCACTGGATACCACCACCGAGCGGCAACTTCATCAAGCGCTGGCCGGGTTTCTGGCCGGTCGTACCACGCTTATCATTGCCCACCGGCTCTCGGCGGTGAAGCAGGCCGACCGGATTCTGGTTTTTGAAAATGGCCGCGTGGTGGAAGAGGGCGATCATGCCGGGCTGATTGATCGCGGCGGCCTGTATCACAAGCTGTATCACCACCCCTGAAATAAGTACCAGGGCGCCGCTATACCAGCATTTTCTGATATACTCCGCTGAGTTGTGCATACAGCAGTGGGCAGGTTGGGTTTACCGCCGTGCCTCGGGACTGTTCTCACAGCCCCATCGTCTTCGACCTCTCTATTGTGCCGTTGGTTGTTTTTTTGACCGACAGCGACAAGTCTTGTGGTTGGCGCCGATGTGATCGACGCGACCCGTTAGGCGCTTTCAAACGCCGCTAAATTCCGGTTCGTAATTTTTGACCTGTCTGGCTTGATGCTGGGCACAGGTCTGGTTTGCGCGTTTGTGCGCACTAAAAAAGGTTTGCCATGAGCTTTTCCGAATTGGGGTTAGATCCCCTTATCCTTAAATCCGTTTTGTCCGCAGGTTACGAAAACGCCACGCCAGTTCAGATGCAGGCGATTCCCGCTGCACTGGGCGGCGGCGATTTGCTGGTGTCATCGCACACCGGCAGCGGCAAGACCGCAGCATTTCTGCTGCCCTCGATCCAGCGCTTGCTGGCTGAATCGACCGGCAAGGGCATGGGCCCGCGCGTGCTGGTGCTGACCCCGACCCGTGAACTGGCGCTGCAAGTTGAAAAAGCGGCCATGACCTATGGTAAGGATATGCGCCGTTTCCGCACTGCCTGCCTGGTGGGTGGCTCACCGTACGGCCTGCAGCTCAAGCGCTTGAGCCAGCCAGTCGATGTGGTCGTGGCAACACCGGGTCGCCTGATTGACCACCTGGAGCGCGGCAAGATTGATTTTTCGCGTCTGGAAGTGCTGGTGCTCGACGAAGCCGACCGCATGCTGGACATGGGTTTTGTTGATGACATCAAGGCGATTGCTTCACGTTGCCCGAAAGATCGCCAGACGCTGTTGTTCTCGGCCACGCTCGATGGCGTGGTGGGCAATTTGGCACGCGAGCTCACCCGCGACGCGCAACGTATTGAAATAGCTGCGGTGCCGGTGCAGGAATCCAAGATCGAGCAACGCCTGCTGTTTGCTGACAACATGGATCACAAAAATCGCTTGCTCGATGCGTTGTTGCGCGGGGTGGAGATGACCCAGGCCATCGTGTTTGCTTCGACCAAGCGCAGCACCGAAGAAATTTCGGATCTGCTGGCCGAAAGTGGTTTTGCCTCTGATGCCCTGCATGGTGACATGCAGCAGGGTCAGCGTAACCGTGCGTTGCAACGCTTGCGCGAAGGCCGCACCAAGGTGCTGGTGGCAACTGACGTAGCGGCACGTGGTATCGACGTGGCGGGTATTAGCCACGTCATCAACTTCGATTTGCCGCGTCAGGCTGAAGACTACGTTCATCGTATCGGCCGGACCGGCCGTGCTGGTCGTACCGGAATTGCGGTGAGCTTTGCCGGCATGCGCGAAGGCGGACTGGTGAAGAACATCGAGCGTTATACCGGCAATCGTATTGAGGTGCACACTTTGCCGGGCCTGGAGCCAACCCAGAAGCCGTCGGCAGGCCGCCCACCCGCAGGCCGCCCCTCTTCATCGGGTCGTCCGCGCAGCAACAATGGCCCGCGCCCCGGCTTTGGTGAGAAGCGTAGCTTTGGCGACCGCAGCGAGCCCCGCAGTTATGGCGACCGTCCGCCCCGCGGCGACAGCCGTGACAACCGTGATCGTGGCTATCGTGCCGACGCTCGCCCCACCGGCGATCGCCCGGCCCGCAGCGACGTCCGCCCCAGTGGAGACCGCCCGGCGCGTAGCGATGCGCCGCCGCGTGGCAACCGTTTTGATGGCGCACCCCGTACGCCATATGGTGACCGCCCGCCCCGCAACGAGGGCTTTCGTGGTGCAGATGCTCCGCGCGAGCCCAAGGCTGAAGTCAATGGCAACAGCGTTGAATACTGGGAAAAGCGCGAGCGTGAGGCGAAAGCCAAAGCCGCCGCGGCCCGTGGTAACAGCGCCCGTCCGGGCGGCAATGCTCGTCCTGCTGGCCCAAGCAGCCAGCCACGTAGCTATGGTAACGACAACCGTGGTAACGGTCATGCTCGCGTAGGTGTGCGAGGCCGCTTCAAAGACTGATTGCGGGTAGGTCGTCGGTAAATGCAAGGGGGTTTCACGTGAAACCCCCTTTTTTCGTCTGCGCTTTCCGTAAAGGAGAAAGGGTTGCCTGCTTATTGGTTGGTGGTCCTGGTTTTTTGGGGGAAGCGGACGCTGGCCACCATCGCCTCGAAGGCAGGCAGGCTACGCTGAAAGTAGACAATCGCCGGGGCCTCGTACTGGAGGGATAGTCGCCCTTTGGTGTCAACCAGCGCAACCATGACGCGTTCGATGGGCAGACCGCGGTCATTCTTGAAACGTATGTGTACGCGCACCGCAGGGTGCCCGTCGAGCATGATCGGCGTGTTGGACAGCACCTGAAGGTTGGCGGTGGCCTCACTGCTTTTCCATTCTGCAATGGCAAGTTCGGCGATTTCGTGGGGCAGCATGTCGGCGCGGGTTTCCCGCTTGGTGCGAGGCAGCTTGCGGTCGTGCGGCTGGCGGTTGACGACGATGTAATTCAGCGCGGGCCCGTCGCGGGTGACGAACAGGTCATTGGTGTCGGCGGTGCGTTTGACCCAGCCGAGTGGCAGGTCCAGCGTGTAATCGTTGTGTCTGGATTCGTTTCGGCTGCCAGAATCAACGCGCGTCCAGGGCGTACAGGCGGCCAGGCTGATGAGCAACAGGCCAATAGCCAGGCGGTGGCACAGGGTCATGGGTGTTTCCTTGGGGGTGTCATGCAGAAACATGTTATGGCGCGTCTTGGTGGGAGGCCTCGGCAGGGGCGGGTTGATCGAGGGCGGCAAGATATAACTCGATGTGCCCCCGATCTTCCGTGGTCGGGGCCAGTTCCAGATAGCGGTGAAAAAATGCGCGCGCGCGAGTCTTGTCGCCACGTTTGTAGGCCAGCAGGCCGAGCGCGCGATGGGCGGGCGCAAACCCGGGGATCGTTTCAATTACGCTGTTGAATTCGCGTTCGGCTGTAGCCTGGTCGCCCGCCTCGTTACGCAGGCGGTAAGCCTCGCCCAGGTAATACGAGGCTTCGGGCGGGTATTCCCGCCGGATTTCAGGTTTGGACAACACCAGGATGATCTGCTTGTAGCGATAGGCGGCCAGGTCGGCGGCCAGCGAGGTCAGCCGCAGTTGGGCGGTGGTTTCGACAAAGCGCTCGCGGGCGATCTCGCCACTGTTCGTGTCCTTCACCAGTTCGGTAAAGCTGTCGATGCGCTCCTGCAGCTTGGGGTGACTGGCAAAAAAGAAGGGTTCCTTGATCTCGGTGGCCTTGATCTCGGCCTGCAGGTGCTCAAATGTGCGGATGCTTTCACGCGGGGCATACCCGGCGGCGATCAGGCGCTGGTAACCGATTTCGTCGGCTTCGCGCTCATGCTCGCGCGAAAAGCCAAACATCGACGACAGGGCGACAACATCGCCCACCAGCGGCACGCCGAGCATGTTGACGACCAGCGCGAAGGCGGCAGCATTGCGGACCCGCTCGGCCTGTTGCAGCGAATGGCGGTGGGTAAAGTGCGCGCCTTCGTGTGCCAGAACGGTCGCCAGCTGGGCTTCGTTCTCGAAACGGGCGACCAGTCCGGCATTCACATATACGCTGCCATTCGGCAGGGCAAAGGCGTTGATGTGCTGGGCGTTTAGCAGGCGGACGTTGAAACGGCCCTTGAATTCAGGGTAGAGCCTATCCATGATGCCCTGCAGATACACCGTGAGTACCGGGTCATTATTGATTTTGCCCGCGCGCTGCAATGAGCGGTCGAAATCATCAGCTTCCTGCCACAGGCTTTTTTCACTGCTGGCCAGCGCGTGTGTTTCGGCGCTGTTGGCCCAGGGGAGCACCTCATTGGCGTGAGCTGGCATTGCCAGAGCACAGGCCAGCGCCATGATCAACTGACGCTTCATCGCGGCCCCGGGTAGGTTTGGTAGAGTGCGCGCATCAGGCCATCGACATCGGTTGGGTTGCGCGAGTCCATGCTGCTGCTGGAATCAAAGCCCATCCATTGCACGTCGCCGGTTTTGAGGTCGATCAACCCGGCGGTCATGAACGACTGGCCCAGCGGCATGATGATGCCCAGCGCCAGTCCGGCAAAAAAGGCGGCCTTACGGCCACCGGAGGAAATATAGTCCGCGCCGAGCACGATCAATGCGGCATCGGCGCCCGTTTGCTCGCGCAGAAAGGCGAGGCCGGGGCCGACGGTGTAGTCGAATTCGTTTTTCTTGTGTGCCCAGGCACTTTGCTCGCCCCGGCCATAGACAAATACGGACTGCGCAACGCGGTCATACAGGCCAATGTGGGCGTCGAGCTGGTCGATATCGATGGACTCGGGCCGGGGCGCCGGCACCAGTTCGAACAGGTGGGTATCATGTGCCAGCCGGGTGGCGGCGGACGAGAGATTGTCGCGTGCGGCGGCTTCCCAATCGGCCATGCGGGTGGGTACGCCGCCCGCCGACAGTTCGAACACGAAGACCTGGGGCGGCAGCAACACCACCTTTTTCGGCCGGGTATCGAGGTTTTGCATCAAGGCCGGGTTGATCGCACTCATGGCAGCAAGCGTGGGCGTTGCCATTACACTAGTGGCACCCAGTATTACTGCACACACGATTTGTCGCATCATGCAAAACTCCAAAAAGGGCTTCCACCCTAGGGTAAAGCCACAAGCCGGTCAACAGCGAGCCGCTCAGCCGTGGAGTTGGGTGGGTGAGCGTGGGCTGCGGGTGGAGACGGAAGACACCACTCTGGCGCGCTATGCGATGCTTGTTTCCCTGGCTTTTGCAGAAATTGAAGACATTATCCCGGCAGATGGCAGCATTTTGCTGGTTTTGAGAGGTGGCGCGACCCCGTCGGCCGATTTGCAGTTGGCGCTGAGCATGCCTTTGGCCGATGCGCCGCTCGCGTCGGGGACGTTGCATGAGATCCCCGTTGTTTATGGGGGCGCATCTGGCCCCGACCTGCCGGAGATGGCCCGGCGGGCGGGCATAAGCGAGTCGGACTATGCTCATAAGCATGCGGTAGCGGAGTACACCGTTGCCTTCCTGGGTTTTCAACCTGGATTTCCTTATTTGCGTGGTCTGCCGAGTGCGATGCATGCACCGCGGAGGGCGTCACCCCGGATTCGGGTGGCAGCCGGGAGCATCGCCATTGGCGGAGCCTACACAGGGATTTACCCTGCCAGCGGGCCGGGGGGCTGGCAGATTATTGGCCGGACCGAGGCCGTCCTGTTTGATTCACAGCGCAAAGCGCCAGCATTGATGATGCCGGGCGACCGGGTGCGTTTTGTCCCCCGTGATTGAAGTACTGCATGCCGGCCTCTGTGATCTGGTGATGGATCAGGGGCGACCGGGTCTGGGTGCGCTTGGCGTGCCAACAGGTGGCGCCGCCGACCCGAAGGCGCTGGCGGCAGCAAATCGCCTGGTCGGAAACGACGATAGGGCGGCCGGGCTGGAGATCACGCTGTCGGGGCCGACCTTGCGGTTTCCCGTGGGCGGGGTGGTGGCGTTAACCGGTGCGCCGTTTAAAGCAATGCGTGGCAGTGGCGGGGCGGTTGGATGGAACGAAACCCTGGTGTTGGGGGAGGGGGAAACGCTGACGCTGGAACATGCGGAATCGGGTTGCCGATGTTGGCTGGCCGTACGGGGAGGGTTGGCGGTGCCAACGATCATGTCCAGCCGCAGCACGTTTTTTCCGGCGGGCTTCGGGGGGCATTTGGGGCGTCCGCTGCGGACGGGTGATGTGCTGGACGGAGGCGTGACGACCCCTGACGTGCACTTGATGCGCGCGAGTTTTCCCATACGGAGCATGACTGATTCGACGTTCCGTGTAATTGCCGGCCCCCAGGCGGGTCAGTTTGACGATGTGGGTCTGACTGCTTTTTTCGGTGGCGAATACCAAGTGGGGGCCGCGTCTGATCGACGGGGTCTGCGCCTGCTTGGGCCGAGGGTATCGCGCACCGGCATTGAATTGCCGTCGCAGGGCGTGCTGCCGGGTGCGATTCAGATTCCTCCGGACGGCCGGCCGATCATCCTGGGCTGGGATGGCCCGGTGACGGGGGGCTATCCGGTGATTGCCGGAGTGATCTCTGCCGACTGGCCCTGTCTGGCCCAATTGCGCCCGGGCGAGAGGGTGCGATTTGTAACGATTGAGCATGAGGCCGCACGGGCGCTGGCTTGTGCGGAATGGGTTATCGAGGCGCTGGCGTGATCGAACTGAATGCCGATATTGGTGAGGGATATGACGATGCAGGGTTGATGCCCTACCTGTCGCGCGTCTCCATCGCCAGCGGCGGCCACACCGGAGATGCGGCAAGCATGGCTGCCGCACTGCGGCTGGCCGCTGAGCATGGCGTGGCGGTGGGGGCCCATCCGGGTTATCCCGATCGGGCAGGGTTTGGCCGCCGATTCATGGCGGCGACGGAGGACGAGATCGTGGTCTGGGTCACCCAGCAAACCGAAGCGCTGGCCGAGCAGGCTGCCCGGCTGGGACTTCGGCTGCAGCATGTGAAGCCACATGGTGCTCTGTACAATGTGGCGGCCCAGGATGCCAGCGTGGCGCGGGCCGTTGCCCGTGCGGTTGCCACGCTGGATCCGGCGCTGACACTGGTAGGCTTGTCCGGGTCACACCTGATTGAGGCGGGGCGGGCGGCAGGCCTGGCGGTGTTGAGTGAGGCCTTCGCAGATCGCAGCTACCAGGTCGGTGGCCAGCTGGTTTCACGTGAAACACCCGGAGCCCTGATTGACGACCCGGATCAGGCCGCACAACAGGCGCTGGCGTTTGCACAGGGCCGGGCCATTTTGGCGCTGACCGGAGAACGCGTACGGATTGTTGCGGACACGCTTTGCCTGCACGGCGATACGCCCAATGCATTAATTGTTGCCCGGGCCGTCCATGCCGCCCTCAATCGCGGATAATTCCGCCCCTGAATGTTTGAACTGTTGACCCCATGCCTCTGCTGACTTTTGATCGACTCGAACTTGCCTATGGCCACTGGCCCCTATTGGACGGTGCTTCGCTCGTCATTGAGGCGGGTGAGCGTATCGGCTTGATCGGGCGTAATGGCACCGGTAAATCCAGCTTGCTTAAAATTGTTGCGGGGATCAATCCGCCGGATGCGGGCGACGTGTGGCGCAAACCCGCCTTGAAGCTGGCGTACGTGCCGCAGGAGCCGCAGTTTCAGCCCGGGCACTCGGTGTATGAGGCGGTCGCCGAGGGGGTAGGCGAGGCGCAGCGTCTGCTGGCCGATTATCACGCTGCCGCTCACCGGGTGGCGGAAGGGGACATGGACGCGTTTGAAGACCTTGAGCGCCTGTCGCATGAGCTTGAGATTCACGATGCCTGGCGGCTCAACAGCCGGGTGGAGGAAACGCTGCAGCGCCTGGGCCTGGACGCTGACCGTATGGTTGAAACCTTGTCGGGCGGCCTCAAAAAACGTGTTGCGTTGGCGCGCGCCCTGGTTACCGATCCCGAATTGCTGTTGCTGGACGAGCCAACCAACCACCTCGATTTTTCAGCGATTGATTGGCTGGAAAGCTTGCTTAATGACTTCAAGGGCGCGTTGCTGTTCATCACCCATGACCGGCGCTTTCTGGACAATGTGTCAAACCGCATTATCGAGCTAGATCGCGGCCAGTTACGCGAATATCAAGGCAATTTCACTGCATATCAAGCCAAAAAGGCTGAGCAGCTGGAAATTGAGGCGGTACATAACCGCAAGTTCGACAAATTCTGGAAGCAGGAAGAAGTCTGGATCCGCAAAGGCGTGCAGGCCAGGCGCTGCCGTGATGAAGGCCGGGTGCGGCGCCTCGAGGCGTTGCGGCTTACCCGCGAAGCGCGCATTGGGCATACAGGGCAGGTGGGATTCCAGATTGATTCCGGCGAGCGCTCGGGCAAAATTGTCGCCGAGATGGAGAACATCAGCTATGGCTACGATGATCGGGTCTTGATCCGCGACTTTACGGGCACCCTGCTGCGTGGCGACAAGCTGGGTCTGCTCGGTCCGAACGGTGCCGGGAAAACCACGCTGATTCGTTTGATCCTGGGTGACCTGAAGCCGCAGTCCGGCACGATCAAGCAGGGCACCAAGCTCGAAGTGGCGTACTTCGACCAGTTCCGCAACCAGTTGAACGACGAAGCGACTTTGATCGATACGATTGCGCCCGGCTCCGACTTTGTTGAAATCGGCGGGCAGCGCAAGCATGTCATCAGCTATCTGGAAGACTTTTTGTTCCCTGCCGAGCGGTCACGCGCCAAGGTGTCGGCCCTGTCCGGCGGCGAGCGCAACCGCTTGCTGCTGGCACGTCTGTTTGCCCGCCCAGCGAATTTGCTGGTGCTGGATGAGCCAACCAACGACCTCGATATCGACACACTGGAGTTGCTGGAGCAGTTGCTGCAGGACTACAGCGGTACCGTACTCATCGTTTCACACGACCGCACCTTTCTGGACAACGTTGTCACCCAGTCCATTGTGTTCGAGGGTGACGGCAAGTTAACCGAGATCGTCGGCGGCTATGCCGACTGGCTGGCCTGGAAAGCGGAGCAGAAGCGCGCCGACTCCGTGGCTGCGCAAACGGCGGCAGCCAAATCCGCCGCCATTCCCGTGCCAGCAAAGGCCGCAAGCAAGAGCAAACTCAGCTACAAGGAGTCGCGTGAACTTGAGGCCTTGCCCGCGCAGATTCAAGCACTGGAAGCCGAACAGACGCTCATCGCCGACCAATTGCTTGACCCCAAGCTGTATCAGTCGGGTTCGCTGGATGTGGTGGCGTTGAATGCCCGTGGCGAGGCCATTGAAGCCGAGTTGCTTGATGCCCTGGCGCGATGGGAAGCGCTTGAGGCCAAGGCCGCTGGTTAAGTAACGGCCGAATTTTCGGCGTGGCAGCGTGGTTGGCGGCCATGTTTCACGTGAAACACCGGACGGCAACAGGTAGAATGGCGGCCATGAAATTCCCTGAATCTTTCGATGTCATCGTGGTGGGTGGTGGCCATGCCGGCACCGAGGCTGCGCTGGCGGCTGCGCGCATGGGTGTGAGTACGCTGCTGCTGACGCACAACATCGAAACGCTGGGCGCTATGTCGTGTAATCCGTCAATCGGTGGTATCGGCAAAGGACACCTGGTTAAAGAGGTCGATGCGCTGGGCGGGGCGATGGCGCTGGCGACCGACGAATCGGGCATCCAGTTTCGTACGCTGAATTCGTCCAAAGGGCCGGCGGTGCGCGCCACGCGTGCGCAGGCCGATCGTCTGTTGTACAAGGCGGCGATTCGGACGCGCCTGGAAAACCAGCCCAACCTCACGCTATTCCAGCAGGCGGTCGATGATCTGGTGCTTGATGGCGACCGCGTTGTCGGCGTAAAAACCCAGTTGGGCATCGTGTTTGGTGGCCGTGCCGTGGTGTTAACGGCGGGCACTTTTCTGGCCGGCTTGATTCATGTGGGCATGGAAAACTTTCAGGCCGGACGCATGGGCGATCCTCCGGCCGTATCGCTTGCTGCGCGCCTGCGTGAATTGAGTCTGCCGGTTGGCCGTTTGAAAACGGGCACGCCGCCACGTATCGACGGCCGTACCATTGATTACAACAAGACCCAGGCCCAGCCCGGCGATGATCCGGCTCCGGCGTTTTCCTTCATGGGCAACGCGGCGGCACATCCTGAGCAGCGTCCCTGCTGGATTACGCACACCACGGCCGAAACGCACGAGATCATCCGTGGCGGCCTGGATCGTTCGCCCTTGTATACCGGGGTGATCGGCGGGGTGGGGCCGCGCTATTGTCCGTCAATCGAAGACAAGATCACGCGTTTTGCCGACAAGGACAGCCATCAGATCTTCCTTGAACCCGAAGGTCTGACCACCCACGAAATCTATCCCAATGGCATATCCACCTCGTTGCCGTTCGATGTGCAGCTTGCCGTCGTGCGCTCGATTCCCGGCCTGGAGCGGGCGCATATCCTGCGCCCCGGCTATGCCATCGAATATGACTATTACGACCCGCGCAACCTGAAAGCTTCGCTCGAAACCAAATCGATCGGCGGCCTCTTTTTTGCCGGGCAGATCAATGGCACCACCGGCTACGAAGAGGCGGCGGCACAGGGGGTGTTGGCCGGCGTGAATGCGGGTTTGCAGGTGCAGGGGAAGGATGCCTGGAGCCCGGGGCGGCACGAGGCCTATCTTGGTGTGCTGGTTGATGACCTCATCACGCGCGGCGTGTCCGAGCCTTATCGCATGTTCACCAGTCGCGCCGAATACCGGCTACAGCTGCGCGAAGACAATGCTGACATGCGGCTGACCGAAGCCGGGCGCGATAGGGGCCTGGTCGACGATGCGCGCTGGGACGCGTTCAATCGCAAGCGCGATGCCGTCGCCCGCGAAACCGAACGGCTCAAGGCGACCTGGGTTAACCCGGCCATTTTGCCTGCCGAAGCGGCTACCCGCCTCATGGGCCAGCCGATCGATCACGAATACAGCCTGTTTGAACTATTGCGTCGCCCTAACTTGAACTACGTACAAGTGCTCGCCCTACCGGGAGGCGGGGAGGGCGAAGCCGATCCGGGTGTGGCCGAGCAGGTCGAAATTGCGGCCAAATACCAGGGCTACATCGATCGCCAGAACGACGAGGTCGATAAACAGCGTGAGCAGGAAACCTTACGCCTGCCGCTTGATCTTGATTACAGTCTGTTCACCGGCCTGTCGATGGAGGTGCGTCAGCGCCTGCAGGCGGCTCGTCCGGAAACACTAGGGCAGGCCGCGCGGATGCAGGGGATTACGCCGGCGGCGATTTCGGTGTTGCTGGTCTACGCCAAGCGTGGGTTCGCTCCGGATAAAAAGCAGCCAGACGAGCAGAAGAAAAGCGCATGACCCTAAAAGAGCAACTTGCGGCAGGCGTCGCCGCCTTGGGGCTGACATTGCCCGATGGCGCCGAGGCCAGGCTGTTGGCGTATCTGGCGCTACTGGATAAATGGAATCGCGTATACAACCTGACGGCGGTGCGTGATGCTGAGCGCATGGTCAGCCACCACTTGCTGGACTCGTTGGCAGCGGTGCCGCTTTTTCAGGGGGCTGCGGTTCTCGATGTCGGTAGTGGTGGCGGCTTGCCGGGAATTCCCTTGGCCATAGCGCGGCCGGAGTTGCAGGTGACGCTGATCGACAGCATCGCTAAAAAGACAGCTTTTTTGCTACAGGCCAAAGCGGAACTGGGCCTGGCCAATTTGAATGTGGTGACGGGCCGGGTGGAGGATTTCCGGCCGGATTCAACATTCGATGTCATCACCTCACGCGCATTTTCCGACTTGAAGGAATTTGTCACGCTGACGCGTCATTTGCTCAAACCGGCAGGCCGCTGGTTGGCGATGAAGGGCTTGATGCCGCATGAAGAAATAGCCAACTTGCCGGATTGGGTGAAAGTGAGCGCGAACCACGAGCTTGCGGTACCCGGATTGGAGGCGAGCCGCCACATGATTGTTCTGGAGCGTGTTGAATGAGTCGAATTCTGGCAATTGCAAATCAAAAGGGTGGCGTTGGCAAGACGACGACGGCGGTGAACCTGGCTGCGAGTCTGGCCGAATTGGGTCAGCGTGTGCTGTTGGCCGACCTCGACCCGCAGGGCAATGCGACGATGGGGGCGGGCATTGAAAAGCGTACTGCGCTGCCGACCGTGTACCAGATTCTGCTCAACCAGGTAACCGTGCGCCAAGCCAGGATGCGTTCCGGCCCGGGCCACTTTGATGTGATTCCGGCCAATCGTGAGCTTGCGGGTGCCGAAATTGATCTGGTGAATCTGGAGCAACGCGATCTGCGGCTGAAAGCAGCGCTGGAGGAGGTGGTGGGTGATTACGACTTCATCCTGATGGATTGCCCGCCGACCTTGAACCTGCTGACGGTGAACGCGTTTGCCGCCGCGCAGACGGTGCTGATCCCGATGCAGTGCGAGTATTACGCGCTGGAAGGACTGACCGATCTGGTCGCCACCATCAAAAAGGTCAAGCAACGGCTCAACCCCGGCATCCAGATTGAAGGCCTGTTGCGCGTGATGTTCGATCCCCGCAGTACGCTGGCGCAGCAGGTGTCGGATCAGATCAAGCAGCATTTCGGTAACAAGGTGTATGACACGGTGATTCCGCGCAACGTGCGGCTGGCCGAAGCGCCCAGCCACGGCTTGCCGGTGCTGGCCTACGACCGTCAGTGCAAGGGCGCGAAAGCGTATATGGAATTGGCTGAGGAAACGCTGAAGCGTGCCGGCCTGACAGCCGGGGCATATGATTCCACACCGGCTTCAGCCGGTGGTGGATCGGGGCCCTTTAGGGAGAAAACAGATGGCCAAGCTTAAGGGGCTCGGACGCGGGCTCGATGCATTATTGGGCGGCGAAGACAACGCTGCGCCGCCGCAAGGCGATTTACGCATGATGAATGTGACGCAACTTGCCCCTGGCAAATACCAGCCGCGTACCCAGATGGACAGCGAGTCCTTGCAGGAACTGGCCGATTCGATTCGCGCACAGGGGCTGATGCAGCCGATTCTGGTACGTGAAGTGGCGAGCGGTTACGAAATTATCGCCGGTGAACGCCGCTGGCGCGCCGCGCAACTGGCAGGCCTGAGTGAGATCCCGGTGCTGGTGCGCGAAGTGGCCGACGATGCCGTGGCAGCAATGGCGTTGATCGAAAATATCCAGCGCGAAGACCTTAATGCCATTGATGAGGCCCATGGCCTGCAGCGTCTGATTCAAGAGTTTGGCATGACCCACGATGCGGTCGCGCAGTCGGTCGGCAAGTCGCGAGCGGCGGTGTCCAATCTGCTACGGCTGTTGAATTTATCGCGCCCGGTGCAGGACATGCTCACCGCCGGACTGATTGAAATGGGGCATGCACGGGCGTTGCTGCCCTTGCAGGCAGGGCCACAGCGCGAGTTGGCGCACGAGATTGAAACCCGCGGGTTGTCGGTGCGCGAAGTTGAGCGCCGGGTGGCCCGACTCAAGGACGCTCCCGTCACCTCGAGCAAACAAACCGTTTCGCGCGATATCCTCCGACTGGAAGAAGCCCTGTCCGACGCGCTGGGCATGACCGCCCATGTGCAAGCCAACAGCAAGGGCAGCGGCAAGCTGACCTTGCATTTTGGCAGCCCGGATGAATTGCAAGGACTGTTGCAGCGCTTGGGTATCCGGCTATAAAAGCCGGAAAAGCTGGTGACAGCAGGTGTTGTCATCCATACAACATCACTACATACTGAAATTCATCATCAGGCTGTTTGATGATTGCATAGACCCCACTAATTCTTGTATCATCGCCGGCTAATGTTTACCGGCATTTCTACCGGCACCCAGCGGGTAGCCTTGGCGCAAGCAGGTCTGGCGCCGGCCGCCGCGCTTATCGGGGCGACTTTTGCCGGAATCGGTGCAGGGCTGGCCGTGTTTTATGGCGTGCTGATTGCCCTGGCGGTCAGCCTGGTATTGGTCTGGCGAGAACGGCAATCGATGCAACATCCCGAATGGGACCAGCATCGCTTGTTCAAGCAGTTTATCCGTACCGGGATTGAGCGGTTGCTGGTACTGGTGGGGTTGCTGTTTGTGGGGCTCGGGGTATTGAAGCTGATGCCCTTGCCGTTATTGCTTGGGTTGCTGTTGGCCCAGCTGGGCTGGCTGGCTGCCGCAACAAGCCGAAAATAAACAGCCGTCTGATCGACAGACACAATCAAGGTTGGTTTTGAATGGGAGCGCCTGGCGTCCCTATCCAAAACTCACTTTTTGAATTTGATCACTATGGCTTCGGAATACGCTTCCTCTGGCGAATACATCAAGCATCACCTGCAGAACCTGACTTATGGCGAACTGCCAGCAGGCTATCATCGTCATGATGGCACCGTGCTGGCCGAGGCAACCAGAACGTTTGCCCATGGCGCAGAAGAGGCAAAAGCCATGGGTTTCTGGGCGATCAACGTCGATAGCATGCTGTTTTCGATTGGTCTGGGCATCCTGTTTCTGTTTCTGTTCCGCATGGCGGCCAAAAAAGCCACCGCTGGCGTGCCCGCCGGGTTGCAGAACTTCGTCGAGTGGACCATCGAGTTCATCGACAATTCAGTGCGCGGTTCTTTCTCTCACAAGAATGCCATGGTTGCGCCGCTGGCGCTGACCGTGTTCATGTGGGTGTTCCTGATGAATCTGATGGATCTGTTCCCGGTTGACTGGCTGCCCCTGGCCGGATCGATGGCGGGCTTGCCGTACCTGAAAGTGGTGCCGTCGACCGATCCCAATGTCACCTTTGGCATGTCGTTGTCGATCTTCGTTCTGGTGCTGTTCTATAGCGTCAAGATGAAAGGCGCGGGTGGTTTCTTCTCCGAACTGGCGTTCCAGCCTTTCCCCAAATTCATGTTTCCGGTCAACCTGCTGCTCGAAGGCGTGGGTCTGATTGCCAAGCCGATTTCACTGGCGCTGCGTCTGTTCGGCAACATGTATGCCGGAGAAATGATCTTCATCCTGATTGCGCTGATGTTTGGCGGCAGCTGGGTGCTGGCGGTGTTTGGCGGCGCCTTGCAGTGGGCGTGGGCGGTGTTCCACATCCTGATCATCACGCTGCAGGCCTTCATCTTCATGACGTTGACCATTGTGTACCTGGACATGGCGCACGCTGAGCATCATTGATCGCTGGGCATTCTCGATTTCGGCTGTATTGATTTTTTGGTTTCTTGTTTTAACTTTAATTTTTATTCTTAGGAGCAACAAATGGAAATGACTCAAGCCGTGCTGTTTATCGCTGGTGCCCTGATGATGGGTCTGGGCGCACTCGGTGCTGCCGTCGGTATCGGCATCCTTGGTGGCCGCTTCCTTGAAGGCGCTGCGCGTCAGCCCGAACTGATCCCCATGCTGCGTACCCAGTTCTTTATCGTCATGGGTCTGGTTGACGCCGTGCCGATGATTGCTGTCGGTCTGGCCATGTACGTTCTGTTTGCCGTCGCCGGTTAATTCACGGGTTTTTCGGAACTTGTTTAACCCCTGTCATTAATTAAGGTGCGGATATGAACTTCAACGCAACTTTGATCGGCCAGTCCATCACGTTCATCTTCTTCGTGTGGTTCTGCATGAAGTACGTGTGGCCGCCGATCATGAATGCGCTCGAAATGCGCAAGAAACAGATCGCCGACGGCTTGGCCGCAGCGGATCGCGGCAAGCACGAACTGGAGCTGGCTGCTAAAAAAGCGGGCGACAACATGCGTGAAGCCAAGGCAACAGCAGCCGAAGTAATCGTCCAGGCTGAAAAGCGTGCGGCGCAAATGGTCGATGAGGCCAAAATGGCTGCCAAGGAAGAGGGTGAGCGTCAGCTCGCCGCTGCCCAGGCCAACATCGCCCAGGAAACCAACCGTGCACGTGAAACCTTGCGTGAACAAGTGGCAGCCCTGGCGGTGGCCGGCGCGGAAAAAATTCTGCGCCGCGAAGTCAACGCGCAAACCCATGCTGACCTGTTAAGCCAGCTGAAAGCCGAGCTGTAAGCCATGAGCGAACTGTCTACCCTGGCTCGTCCCTATGCTGAAGCGGTGTTTCGCATGGCGCAGGGCGAGAATGACCTGGCAGGCTGGTCGTCACGGATTGCTTTGCTGGCCATGATCGTTTCCGATGCGCAGGTGGTACGTCTGAATGCAGACCCCGCCATGGCAGCGGACAGCGTGGCGAGTCTGGTGATCGATGTGGCGGGTTCCAGCCTCGGTGAACGCGGTGCGAACTTCGTCAAAGTGCTAGCCGAAAACGACCGCCTGTCGGTGCTGCCGGAGATCAGCGCGCAGTTCGAAACGCTGAAAGCCAACGCCGAAGGCACTATCGAGGCCACTATCAGCAGCGCGCAGGAATTGACGCAGGCACAGATCGACGATCTGGTGGCCGGGCTCAAGGCCAGGTTCAACCGTGCGGTGACGGTGCAGGTGGCCGTTGATCCCGAACTGATCGGCGGCGCGGTGATTGCCATAGGCGACAAAGTAATAGACGGCTCGGTGAAAGGGCGCCTGCAGCGCATGTCTTTCGCATTGCAAGGCTAATCCAAGTACTTATATTTATCGGAACCTCACGGTTCGGAGAACACACATGCAATTGAATCCAAGCGAAATCAGCGAACTGATTAAAGCCAAGATCGAAAACTTTGGTGCATCAAGCGAATTGCGCACCCAGGGAACGATCGTGTCCGTCACCGACGGTATCGTCCGCATTCATGGGTTGTCCGACGTGATGTCGGGTGAAATGATCGAAATGCCGGGTAACACCTTCGGCGTGGCGCTCAACCTCGAGCGTGACTCGGTCGGCGCGGTGATCCTGGGTGATTACGAACACATCAAGGAAGGCGACGTGGTCAAGTGTACCGGCCGCATTCTCGAGGTGCCGGTGGGCCGTGGCCTGCTCGGCCGCGTGGTCAACTCGCTGGGCCAGCCGATTGACGCCAAGGGCCCCATCGCCGCCGACATCACCATGCCGATCGAGCGCATCGCGCCGGGCGTGATCGAACGTAAATCGGTCGACCAGCCGGTGCAGACCGGCCTCAAGTCGATCGACGCCATGGTGCCGGTGGGCCGGGGTCAGCGCGAACTGATCATTGGCGACCGCCAGACCGGCAAGACCGCGGTCGCGATCGACGCCATCATCAACCAGAAGGGCACCGGCGTGAAATGTATTTACGTCGCCATCGGCCAGAAGGCATCGTCGGTTGCCAACGTCGTACGCAAGCTGGAAGAGCACGGCGCGATGGATCACACCATCGTCGTTGCGGCTACCGCCGCAGACGCCGCGGCCATGCAGTACATTGCGCCGTACTCCGGTTGCACCATGGGCGAATTCTTCCGCGACATCGGTGAAGATGCGCTGATCGTCTATGACGATCTGACCAAGCAGGCTTGGGCGTATCGTCAAGTGTCCCTGTTGCTGCGCCGTCCGCCAGGCCGTGAAGCCTACCCCGGCGACGTGTTTTACCTGCACTCACGCCTGCTTGAGCGTGCCTCGCGGGTGAACGCCGATTACGTGGAAAAGATGACCAATGGCGCCGTCAAAGGCAAGACCGGTTCATTGACCGCGTTGCCGATCATCGAAACGCAGGCCGGCGACGTATCCGCTTTCGTGCCGACCAACGTGATCTCGATTACCGACGGCCAGATCTTTCTGGAAACCGACCTCTTCAACGCCGGTATCCGTCCCGCGATCAACGCCGGTTTGTCGGTGTCCCGCGTCGGTGGTGCAGCGCAGACCAAGGTGGTCAAGAAGCTCGGCGGTGGTATTCGTCTGGCTCTTGCCCAGTACCGTGAGCTGGCGGCCTTCGCCCAGTTTGCGTCCGATCTGGACGAGGCGACCCGCAAGCAGCTGGAGCGCGGCCGCCGCGTGACCGAACTGATGAAACAGGCTCAGTACTCGCCGATGTCGGTGTCGCAGATGGCGTTGACCCTGTTTGCGGTCAACAAAGGTTACATGGACGACGTTGAAATCAACAAGATTCTGCCGTTTGAGTCTGCACTGTTGGCGTTCATCAAGTCCAAATACGCCAGCATCATGGATACGATCGAAACCAGCGGCAACATGGATGAGGCGACCGAAAAGGCACTCACCGCCGCGGTGGAAGAGTTCAAGAAAACCGGCGTCTATTAAATAGACCGCGTTGAGTCACCGCCGCTGGTTTAAGGAGGCTGGTTTTAAGGAGTAAGTATGGCAGCCGGAAAAGAGATACGGACGAAGATCAAGAGCGTGGAAAACACGCGCAAGATCACCAAGGCCATGGAAATGGTCGCGGCGTCCAAAATGCGTAAGGCGCAGGAGCGCATGAGGGCGGCGCGCCCGTACGCCGAGAAAATTGCGCGCGTGGCGACGCACCTGGCCTACGCCCATACGGAATACAAACACCCGTTTGTGATTGCCCGTGAAAACGTCAAACGCGTGGGCCTGATCGTTGTTACATCCGACAAGGGTTTGTGCGGCGGTCTCAACACCAACGTGTTCCGTCAGGTGGTGAGCCAGATGAAGCAGTGGGAAGCCGCGGGTGTGGGCATTGATGTCACGGCAATTGGCAACAAGGGGTTGGGCTTCATGCAGCGCCTTGGCGCCAGCGTGGTGTCACAACTCACCGGTCTGGGCGACACGCCGCATACCGAAAAGCTGATTGGGCCGGTCAAGGTCATGCTGGATGCGTATCTGGAAGGCAGGATCGACGCGCTGTATATCGTCTATAACCGTTTCGTCAACACGATGAAGCAGGAGCCGACGATGATCCAGCTGCTGCCGCTGGCCAGGCTGGAAGACGCGGATGAAGCCAGCCTGAAAACGCACTGGGACTATATCTACGAACCCGATGCCAAGCCGGTGGTCGACGGCATGCTGATGCGTTACATCGAGTCGCTGGTCTATCAGGGCGTGGCAGAAAACATTGCCTGCGAGCAGTCGGCCCGAATGGTCGCCATGAAAGCCGCCTCCGATAACGCCAAAGACGTGATCGGCGAACTGAAGCTGATTTACAACAAAACCCGCCAGGCCGCGATTACCAAGGAACTGTCAGAGATCGTGGCAGGCGCGGCAGCGGTTTGAACGTGCCCAAAGTAATGAATCAAGCAGCCACAGAATTTAATTTTCTTAGGAAACAAGCATGAGCAACGGAAAAATTGTTCAGATCATTGGTGCGGTGGTGGACGTGGAATTTTCGCGTGGTGCCATGCCCGGGATCTTTGAAGCGCTGAAAATGCAGACCCCCGAACTCACTCTCGAAGTCCAGCAGCAGCTGGGCGACGGCGTGGTTCGTGCGATTGCGATGGGCTCCACCGACGGTTTGCGTCGTGGCATGGATGTTCTCGCGACTGGCAACCCGATTCTGGTTCCGGTCGGCCAGGCCACGCTCGGCCGCATCATGAACGTGCTGGGCACGCCGATTGATGAAATGGGCCCGGTTAACGCCGACAAGCTCATGCCGATTCACCGCAAGCCGCCGGCGTATGCCGATCAGGCCACCGCGATCGAAATTCTCGAAACCGGCATCAAGGTGATCGACCTGATCATGCCGATCGCCAAGGGCGGCAAGATCGGCCTGTTCGGCGGCGCCGGCGTGGGCAAGACCGTGACGCTGATGGAGCTGATCCGCAACATCGCTGTCGCGCACAGCGGCTTCTCGGTGTTCGCAGGCGTGGGTGAGCGCACCCGTGAAGGCAACGACTTCTATCATGAGATGAAAGAAGGCGGCGTGCTGGACAAGGTCGCGCTGGTCTACGGCCAGATGAACGAGCCTCCCGGCAACCGCCTGCGCGTCGCGCTGACCGGCCTGACCATGGCTGAATATTTCCGTGACGAAGGCCGTGACGTGCTGCTGTTCGTTGACAACATTTACCGTTACACCCTGGCGGGCACCGAAGTGTCCGCGCTGCTGGGCCGCATGCCATCCGCCGTGGGCTACCAGCCGACGCTGGCTGACGAAATGGGCCGCTTGCAGGAGCGCATCACCTCGACGCGCACCGGTTCGATCACCTCGTTCCAGGCCGTGTATGTGCCGGCGGATGACTTGACCGACCCGTCGCCTGCCACCACCTTCGCCCACCTGGACGCCACTTTGGTGTTGTCGCGTCAGGTTGCCGAGCTGGGTATTTATCCTGCGGTGGACCCGCTGGATTCGACCTCGCGTATTCTCGACCCGCAAGTGGTGGGTGAGGAACATTACAGCGTGGCGCGTGCGGTGCAGGGCACCTTGCAGAAATACAAGGAATTGCGCGACATCATTGCGATTCTGGGTATGGACGAGCTGTCGCCGGAAGACAAACTGGCCGTGTCTCGTGCCCGTAAAATCCAGCGCTTCCTGTCGCAGCCCTTCTTCGTCGCTGAAGTATTTACCGGCGCGCCTGGCAAGTACGTTACGCTGAAAGAGACCATTGCCGGCTTCAAGGCGATTGTTGACGGCGAATACGACCACCTGCCCGAACAGGCTTTCTACATGGTCGGCGGCATCGAAGAAGCCGTCGAAAAGGCGAAGACGATCCAATAAGGCGGTGAAGGACGGCAGGGAGAAGGGTAAAGGGAGAAGGGTAAAGGGTGAAAACCTGCAGGCCTTCCCCCACCCTTCCCCCTTCCCCCTTCTCCCTTCACACAGAGGGAACAAGAAATGGCCATGACCTTCCACGTTGACATTGTCAGCGCAGAAAAATCGCTCTACTCCGGCCCCGCCGAAGTTGTGATTGCTCCCGGTCAACGCGGTGAACTCGGTATTTATCCGCGCCACACCCCGTTGCTCACCACGCTCAAGCCCGGTTCGGTTCGTATCAAGGTGCCGGATCAGGCCGAAGAAGAGCTGGTTTACGTTTCGGGAGGCATTCTTGAAGTGCAGCCCAACACGGTGACCATCTTGTCCGATTCCGCCATTCGCGGTGCTGATCTTGACGAAGCTAAGGCGCTCGAGGCCGTACGTGCCGCCGAGGACGCCATGAAAGACAAAGCAGCCTCCATCGACTATGCGCAAGCGCAGGCCGAGCTGGCCCAGGCGGTGGCTCAACTGGCCACTATCAACAGGCTGCGCAAGCTGACTTGATGAGTGCGGGCAGGCCATGAAAAAGCAGCTTTCGGGCTGCTTTTTCATGGCCGCTCTTTTCGTGAAGCCGCGCGATGCAGGGTCAGGACAGATACTGAAAGCCTTAAAATATTGAAATGGACTGTTTCAGGTTCAAGAAGGTATTTCTCGCATCAGTACGTAAAAAAACGTGAAATCACGCCTGGTTTGACGACTCAAGCTTTCATTTTTATCAAGCCTTGAGCTACTCTGTAAAAGGTGCGCAAGACTTGAAGGATGGTCTTTCAGGCATACAACGGGCAATACCCGATGAGCGCACTG
Organism: Thiobacillus sp.; assembly: GCA_031426895.1. Lineage (GTDB taxonomy): Bacteria > Pseudomonadota > Gammaproteobacteria > Burkholderiales > Thiobacillaceae > Thiobacillus. The sequence goes on from JASJPE010000015.1 coordinate 94,640, forward strand.
AATACATAAGTTTCAGGACCCCGGGGTCAATCTGACCAGCCGGTTCCTTTTGCAGCGTCACCCGTTTGTATACATTCATTAAAGGAGCATAAACGTGCGAACAACCCCACTTCTCTTTACCCTTCTCACCGCAACCCTGATTTCAGCTGGTGCCGTATCGGCGCATGCCGCCGAGGGCACATACTACGATCCGTCCAACGCTGCGAGCCAAAGTGGTAAAACGATAGGCTATGAACTCTATAAAACCATCGGCTGCCCAGGGCGGGCTTTGCTGGATGCGGCCTGTCCCGTCCCCGCCGCAGCACCCGCGCCGGCCGCCGCAGCGCCGGCACCCGCGCCTCAGCCGGTTGATGGCGACGATGACCGTGACGGGGTTGCCAATAGCAAAGACAAGTGCCCGACAACGCCTGCTGGCCAGAAGGTCAACGCGGACGGATGTGAGCTGGATAGTGATGGCGACGGAATTGTAGACAGCAAAGACAAGTGCCCGACAGTCTTTGCCAAAACGGATAATGGTTGCCCGCCGGTTGCACCGCTGACCCTGAATGGGGTGAATTTCGACAACAATTTAACGACCCTGCGTCCCGACGCATCCGCAACCCTGGATCAGGCCGCTGAGAGTTTGAAGGCATGGGGCGATGTCAAGGTGGAAGTGGCGGGCCATACGGATAACCGCAGCAGCGACGCCTACAACATGACGTTGTCGCAAGGCCGTGCAGAAGCGGTACGCGCTTATCTGATTGGCAAGGGTATTGCCGCTGATCGCTTGACGGCGAAGGGTTATGGCGAGTCGCAACCTGTTGCTGACAATGGAACGGAAGAAGGACGCTTCAAGAACCGTCGCGTGGAATTGATTCCGCTGAAATAATTCAGCGTTGATTTGACGCCATGCAAAACGGGGGCTTCGGTCCCCGTTTTGCATGGCGTCAAACTGAGTCTTGTGGAAAGGAATAGCGGCATGGCGACGAGTCATCCCGTCCAGGCTTTATACTTGGCGCGCGATTTGCTCACCCATGTTGCTGATATGGCACGCAACCCGGACCGAACCGAATGAACTCGAAGCTCGAAATCCTGATTCTCGCAGCGGGCAAAGGCACCCGCATGCGCTCCGACCTGCCCAAGGTGCTGCATAAACTGGCGGGCAAACCACTGCTGGGGCATGTGGTGGATACCGCTCATGCACTGGGCGCGGTGCAAACCTGTGTGGTGTATGGCTTTGGCGGAGAGGCGGTGCCGCAGGCCATGGCCGACGACAAACTGACGTTTGTGCTACAGGCTGAACAGCACGGCACCGGCCACGCGGTGAAGCAGGCGCTGCCCCATCTTGCGGACGATAGCGTCACGCTGGTGTTGTACGGCGATGTGCCATTGACTCACACCGCCACCTTGCAGCCGCTGGTGGCCGCCGCGCAGGCCGGCAAGCTGGGCTTGCTGACGGTGACGCTGGCGCATCCCGACGGCTATGGCCGCATCGTGCGTGAAAACGGAACCGTCACCCGTATCGTCGAGCACAAGGATGCCTCATCAGCGGAACGTGCTATTCAGGAGGTCAACACCGGCATCCTCGCCGTCGCCACCTGTCACCTCAGGCAGTGGATCGATACCCTGAAGAACGACAACGCCCAGGGTGAGTACTATCTCACCGATATCATCGCCCTGGCGGTAAGCGATGGCGTGACAGTGGAGACTCACCAACCGGCATTCGAATGGGAGGTGCTGGGGGTGAACAGCAAGGCACAGCTGGCCGAGCTGGAGCGCGTCCACCAGAATGAAATTGCGCAGGCGCTGCTCAACGATGGCGTGACCTTGTTCGATCCGGCGCGACTGGACGTGCGCGGTTCACTTGCTTGCGGGCGCGATGTGGTGATCGATGTCAATTGCGTATTCGAAGGCCGGGTTGAATTGGGGGATGGCGTGCAAGTGGGCGCTAACTGTGTGCTGCGCAATGTGACGGTGGCGGCGGGCACGCGCATCGATGCCTTCACCTTGATCGACGATGCCCGGATCGGCGAAGCCAACCGGCTCGGGCCGTTCTCGCGCATCCGTCCGGGCACGACGCTGGCGCGCGATGTGCACGTGGGCAACTTTGTCGAAATCAAGAACAGCCAGATCGATGTCGGTTCCAAGGTCAATCACCTGTCCTACGTCGGCGACACCACCATGGGCAAAAAGGTCAACATCGGCGCCGGCACCATCACCTGCAATTACGATGGCGCCTACAAGCATCGTACGGTGATTGAGGACGACGTGTTTGTCGGATCTGATACCCAACTGGTTGCGCCGGTCACCGTGGGCAAGGGCGCCACCCTGGGGGCGGGCACGACGCTGACTAGGGACGCACCTGCAGGCGTACTCACCTTGTCGCGCGCCAAACAAATCACCATCAGCGGCTGGGTACGGCCGGTTAAACAGAAAAAGGAAAACTGATCATGTGTGGCATTGTCGGCGCGGTTGCGCAGCGTAATGTTGTTCCCATTTTGCTCGAAGGCCTGCGGCGTCTTGAATACCGCGGCTATGACTCGGCCGGGCTGGTCATCATCAATGGCGGGCTGCAACGCGTGCGCAGTGTCGGCCGCGTCGCCGCGCTGACGGAGGACTGTGCCGCCCAACAGGTGCAAGGCAACCTCGGCATCGCGCATACCCGCTGGGCCACGCACGGTGCGCCGTCGGAAGCCAATGCGCACCCGCATGTGAGTGGGGGGCTGGCGGTGGTGCATAACGGCATTATCGAAAACCACGAGGCCCTGCGTACGCGGCTAAAAGCGGCCGGCTTTATCTTCACCTCGGAAACCGACACCGAAGTCATCGCGCATCTCATTGACCTGTATTACAGGCAGAGCAAGGACCTGCTCGCTGCTACCCGAGCGGCGGTGGCCGAGCTGGAAGGCGCGTATGCGATCGGAGTGGTAAGTGAGGACTCACCAGACCGCTTGATCTGTGCCCGCAAGGGCAGCCCGTTGCTAATCGGCCTGGGCATTGAGGAAAACTTCATCGCCTCCGACGTTTCGGCGCTGCTGCCGGTGACCCAGCGCGTGATGTATCTGGAAGAGGGCGACGTCGCCGATATCGGGTTGTTGGCGGTAACGGTGTACGACGCTGCGGGCAACAAGGCCGACCGCAGCGTGCACATTTCCGAACTATCGGCCGACATGGCCGAGCTCGGTAATTACCGTCATTTCATGCAAAAGGAAATCCACGAGCAGCCACGTGCGCTGACCGATACGTTGCTGGCGGCAGTGGCTCAGGATCAGGTTCAGCCCGAATGGTTCGGCTTTGATGCCGCCGAAGTGCTCGGCCAGGTGAAGGCGGTGACTTTCCTCGCCTGCGGCACCAGCTACCATGCGGCGAAAGTGGCCACTTACTGGCTGGAAGAGATCGCCGGCATCCCGGCATATGCCGAGGTTGCCAGTGAATACCGCTACCGCACCTCGGTGCCCAACCCCGATGCGCTGATCGTCACCATCTCGCAGTCCGGCGAAACCGCCGACACACTGGCGGCGCTGAACCACGCCAAGGCATTGGGGCAGGACAAGACACTGACCATTTGCAACGTGCCGGAGTCGGCGCTCACTCGCGCGTCGCGCCTCAAGTTTCTGACGCGTGCGGGCCCGGAGATCGGGGTTGCCTCGACCAAGGCCTTCACTACCCAGCTGGCCGGTCTGTTCCTGCTGACCCTGGTATTGGCCAAGCTGCGCGGGCGGCTCACGCCCGAACAGGAAGCTGCCTACCTTGCTGCGCTACGCAGCCTGCCGAATAAAGTGCAACAGGTGCTGGCACTGGAGCCGCAAGTCGAGGCCTGGTCACAGCGTTTTGCCAACAAAAGCCATGCACTGTTCCTCGGGCGCGGCGTGCATTACCCGATTGCCCTTGAAGGCGCGCTGAAGCTGAAAGAGATTTCATACATCCACGCCGAGGCCTATCCCGCCGGGGAACTCAAGCATGGCCCCCTGGCGCTGGTGGACGAGGATATGCCGGTGGTCACCATCGCCCCCAACGACCAACTGATCGAAAAGCTGAAATCCAATATGCAGGAAGTGCGCGCACGCGGCGGCGAACTGTATGTGTTTGCCGACGGCGACGTGCATCTCGAGGAATCTGCCTTTGTGCACGTGATCAAGTTGCCGGGCGGTCACAACGGTGTGCTGTCACCGATTTTGCATACCGTGACGCTACAAATGCTGTCGTATCACGCCGCCCTGCAAAAAGGTACGGATGTGGACAAGCCGCGGAATCTGGCGAAGTCCGTCACGGTGGAATAAGCGATATGGAAGTTCAGATTTGACCTGGCAGGTCGTGGCCGTTCAGGCCATGTTGGGTCATGTCAGAACTCGGTTATAGGGAATTCATGCCGATAGCGGCACCGTCGCTTAATCGGCCATTGCGGCCGGCGGGTTCATCGCAACTTCTGCTTAGGATAGGGAGCAGTTACGTTCACTCGTGCCGCAGTGCCTCGATCGGGTCCATGCGCGCGGCGCGCCGCGCGGGGAAATAACCGAACAGCACGCCGATACCGGCCGCGAAGGCCAGCGACAGCAGGTTGATGGAGAGATCGAACGCGTAAGGCACGCCCATCAGGCTGGACAGCCCCCAGGACGCTGCGGTGGCGATGATGACGCCGACCACGCCGCCCATCGCAGACAGCACTATCGCCTCGATCAGGAACTGCAACAGCACTTCGTTTTCCAGCGCGCCGACGGCGAGACGCAGGCCGATCTCACGGGTGCGCTCGGTGACGCTGACCAGCATGATGTTCATGATGCCGATGCCGCCCACCAGCAGACTCACGGCCGCCACGGCACCGAGCAGGGTGGTCAGTACCTGAGTGGTGCTCGACAGCGTCTCGGCCAGTTGCTGGGTGTCGAAGATGTTGAAGTCATCGTCGTCGCCTGCGGCGAGATTGCGGCGCTCGCGCAGCAGTTGCGTCAGACTGTCCTTCAGACGCGTGCTGTCGCTGCCGTCGCGCATCGACACCAGTAGCGTGGCCACCTTGACGTTGCCGGTGACGCGGCGCTGCAGCGTGCGCAGCGGTACCACCACCGTGTCATCCTGGTCGCCCATGCCGCTTTGGCCCTTGGCGGCCAGGATGCCGATCACGGTGCACGAGAATTTGCGCACGCGCAGTTGTTCGCCGAGGCCGGTCTGGCCAGCCGTGCCGTCGAAGATTTCGCGCCGTACCGTTTCGCCGATGATGCACACGGCGGCGCCGGCGAGCTGTTCGTCGGCTTCAAAGATGCGGCCGCTGGCAAGCTTCCAGTTGCCGGTGTCGAACCACGCGTTGGTGCTACCGATGACGCTGGTGGACCAGTTGCGTCCATTGGCCACCACGGTGACGCTGGCGCGGCCTTCGGGCGCAACGGCGGCGACGCCGCCGATCTGCGCCGCGATGGCTTCGGCATCGCCTTCCTTGAATTGCGGCACGCCTGCGCCGCCTCCCCCGCTCCCGCCCGGCCCCGAGCGCTGGCCGGGCCGCACCATCAGCAGATTGGTGCCGAGGCCGGAAATCTGCGTTTTGATGGACTGGGTGGCGCCGTTACCGAGCGTGACCATGGTGATCACCGCGCTGACGCCAATGACAATACCCAGAATGGTGAGGAACGAGCGCAGCAGGTTGCGGCGGATCGAGCGCAGCGCCAGCATGAAAACGCTGACCAGCATCAGCTTGTCTCCACCGGTAACGGCACGCCAGGTGCCGCGGTGGCCGGATGCAGATTCGGCACGTCGTCGGCGATGCGGCCGTCGACGAAATGCACCATGCGTCGCGCGTACGCCGCCATGTCGGCCTCGTGCGTGACCATCAGCACGGTGATGCCGTGGTCCTGGTTCAGCGCCATCAGCAGGCCCATGATCTCGTGGCTGCGTTGCGTGTCGAGGTTGCCGGTGGGCTCGTCGGCCAGCACCACGGCCGGTTCGGTGACGATGGCGCGTGCGATCGCCACGCGCTGCTGCTGGCCGCCCGAGAGTTCAGCCGGCGTGTGGTGTTCCCAGCCGCCCAGGCCCACGGCCAGCAACGCCTTGTTGGCCGCCGCGCGGCGCACGCTGGCACTGTCGCCGCGATACAGCAGCGGCAGTTCCACGTTCTCCTGCGCCGAGGTGCGCGCCAGCAGGTTGAAACCCTGAAACACAAAGCCCAGGTAACGTCGCCGCAGCCGTGCACGCTGGTCGCGCGACAGCGCTTCGACGTGCGCGCCCTTGAACAGGTATTGCCCATCCGTGGGCGTGTCCAGGCAGCCGAGGATGTTCATCGCGGTGGACTTGCCCGAACCGCTGGGTCCCATGATGGCGACGAACTCGCCGGCGTGGATGTCGAGGTCGATGCCCTTGAGCGCCATCAGTTCGGCCACGCCGCTGCCGTAGCGCTTGGTGACGCCGCGCAGCTGGATCAGCAGGTCGCTCATTCCGCTGCCGCCGCCTTTTGATCGGTGATGACCTCCATGCCCGGTCGCAAGTCGCCGCCGGTGATCTCGGTCATGCGGCCGTCGCTGATGCCGGGTGTCACGGCCACGGATACCGCCTGGCCATCGCGCAGCACCCACACTTGTTTGGCCGCTGCGGTGCTGGCGCCGGCCGCAGCCGACTTGCGGGTGCCGCTGCGCGGTATGCGTGGCATCAGGCTGGTACTGATACTCTTCTTGGTCGATGCGTCTGCCGTCGCTGCGGTGGGCGAGAAACGCAGCGCGGTGTTGGGCACCAGCAGCACGTCCTTGTGCTGAGTAGCGGTGATGGTAGCGGTGGCCGTCATGCCCGGGCGCAGGCTCAGATCGGCGTTGTCGACGTCGAGGTAGGTCAGGTAGGTGACGACGTTGTCGGTGATGGTCGAGCCGAAGCCTACGCGCGTAATGCGCGCGGGAAACTGACGGGTGGGATAGGCGCTGACGGTGAAAGTGGCGTTCTGGCCCACCTTGACCGCGCCGACGTCGGCCTCGTCCACATACACCCACAGGCGCAGCTGGGTCAGGTCTTCGGCCACGGTGAACAGGGTGACCGCCTGCAGCGACGCCGCCACCGCGTTGCCGGGATCGACGTTGCGTGTGAGCACCACGCCGTCGGTCGGCGCGACGATCGAGGCCTTCGACAGGTTGGTCTGGTCGGTGGACAACGTCGCCTGCGCCTCGGTCACGCTGGCGCGGGCGCTGGCTTCGTCGGCAATGGCGCGAGCGAGCGTGGCGCGACTGCCATCGAGTTCAGCTTTGGACGGCACCTTGCCGCCCGACAGGCGTGCGACTTCTTCGAAGCGTGCCAGGCCGGCGCGGGCCTCCTTCACCGTTGCGACGGTTTGCGCGACCCGGGCATTCGCGGCGGCCACGGTTGCGCGCGAGCGCAGGATCTGGTCGCGCAGCTTGGCGGTATCGAGCTCGACCAGCACCTGGCCCTTGCGGATGCGGTCATTGACGTCGACATTGACCTTCAGCACGGTGCCGGAGAGCTCGCTGCCGATGCTGATCGAGCGGGTCGGTTGCAGCGTACCGTTGGCGGTGACGGTCAGCGTCAGGTTGCCGCGCGCCACGGTCTGCGTGGTGTAGCTCGGCGCCGCGTTGGCGGTTTTGTCCGCCTGCCACCACCACAGGCCGGCGGCGACCAGCACCAGCAACAGGGCGCCGGCCCATAGCGCGGGGCGGCGGGTCCAGGCGCGTGACGCGGGCTCGTCGAGCAGGTCGGCGAGGTCGGTCGCGCTGCCGGGACCGGGTGGCTGTGCGGGTGTGGCGGAGGGGATTGGCGTGTTCATGAACGGGGATTCCTGGGGGTGTCTGCAATGGGGGCGGTCGTCACGTCGCCGCCGTCGAGGCGCCAGCCACCGCCCAGCGCCTTGTACAGGCGTACATGGTCGGCGCTGAGATCGGCGCGGGCGCTGGCCACGCTGTCCTGCGTGTTGAGCTGGGTGCGCTGGGTTTCGAGCACGGTCTGGAAATCCACCAGCCCGCTGCTGTAGAGCTGGCGCGCGAGCAGCGCAGCGTTGCCGGCCGCCTCGGCGGCGTTTTGCAGGCGCAGCAGACGCTCGCGGTCGCCACGCAGCGCGACCAGCGCATCTTCCACGTCCTTCAGTGCCGTCAGCACGGCGGCCTCATAGGTCACGCTTGCCTGATCGAGTGCGGCCTGTTGCGCACGCACCTGGGCACGCGCGGCACCGCCGTCGAATACCGGCATGGATACGCTGGCCAGCAGCGCGCTGACGACCGACGCGCCATTGGTCAGCGAACCCAGCGCCAGCGCGCTCAGCCCCAGCGAGCCATTGAGCTTGAAGTTCGGCAGGCGCGCCGCATCGGCTTGCGCTACACGCGCCACCGCAGCCAGCACCTGGCGTTCGGCAACACGCACGTCGGGTCGCTGGCGCAGCGTCTCGGCGGGGAAACTGAGCACCAGATCGTCGGCCGCCTGCGGCACCGGGCCGACTGCGGCCAGCACACCCGACAAGGCGGCCGGTGGCTGGCCGGTCAGCACCGCGAGCGCATGGCGCGTTTGCTCGATCGTGGTCAGCAGCACCGGCATCTGGGCGCGCGTCTGTTCGGTCGCAGCACGCGCCTGCTCGGCTACCAGCGACGTGACCAGGCCCGCCTGCAGCCGCCATTCCGTAATTTGCAGTGTCTCCAGCTGGCTGGCCAGATTGGTGTCGGCAATCGCCAGCCGCGCCTGGGTAGCGCGCAGCGTAATGTAGCCAAGCGCCACCTCGGCGGCGATCGATACCTGCACGTCGCCCAGACTCGCTGCACTGGCCTCGGCCGTGGCGTCGCTGGCCTGCAGCGCACTCCGGTTGGCACCGAAAATATCGAGCTCCCAGCTCGCGTCGAGGCCGGCATTGAAATGATGGGTGGCACTGGCGTCACCGGACTTGCTGCGTTGTGCCGATGCCGAGCTGCCGACCGCCGGCAACAGCCCGGCAGCAGACACATCGCGCAGCGCACGCGCCTGGCGCAGCGCGGCCTGGGCACTCTTGACGCTGGTATTGGCCTGCAAGGCCTGGTTTACAAGACTGGCGAGCAGCGGGTCGTCGAAGCGCAACCACCACTGCGCCAGTGAAGATGCGCCAGTCGTCGCAGAAACATCGGCTGTGGACCACCCGGCCGGCACATCGACCGCAAGGGGTGCGGCACGCCGCGGCGTCACCGACGCGCAGCCGGACAGGGCGAGCATCAGGCAAGCCGCAACGGTCGTGAGGCGCATCCCGCGCGCAGTGGCCGTGTGGTCAGGAGGGGGGAGGGGTGTCATGATTCAGGCAGGGTTCGGGCTCATGGATTCGCGGGTATAGGCGTCTTGTGCTGTGTTTTTTCCGAATGGCCAAGTTTTTTCGAGGTCAACGCGCTGGCGTCACCTACGCGGTGCGACCGACATTCGCATGATGCGCCGCTGTCTCTGAAGCAATCTGTTCGATAGCGCACGGTACTGTTCCTCACGATTGTTCGACGCCGTAGCTTTCCACGGCAATGACGCCCCAGGACGGAGTCGGGCAAGCCGCATTATTCTGTGGCTAGTCTGCCGTCTACTTTGATGAAGCTTATTGCATAGTTATTTATCTTGCAAGATAATTAACTATTAAGACTTTATACGCATGAGCAAGCGATCCGACATGGCTGACACACCTTTCAATCCCCTTGATATGCACCGGCAGAACTGGCCTGAATCCTACGATGCGCAGATGTTCCCACTGGTGATTTCACTCTTGCAGGCCCACGCAGCGCATCATTCCCGCGCAGTCACGGTAATGGCCGCCAGTGGTTTGAGTCTGGTTGAATTCGATGTGCTGGCTAGTCTGCGCCGCTCCCCGCCACCCCATGCACTGACGCCATCGGACCTTCAGCGAGCGATGTTGATTACGTCTGGCGGGCTGACAAAAGTGTTGCAGCAACTGGAAATGCGAGGATTTGTATCACGCTCAACCGACGATGCTGACCGGCGCGTCAAACCTGTTGCGCTCACCGATCAAGCCATGCCTGTTCTGGAGAAAGTGATGTCGGAATCGCATACGGTTGTGGGCGGCTGGATACGTCAATCATTGACCGGCGCCGAGATCAAGCAACTCACGTTACTTCTGACGAAACTGGTGAATACACCTTCTTCGAGTTGACCAAATCGCCAAGACCAAGCCAGACCCGTCGGGTCACATGGCAGCCAGTCCATTAGCGCTTTTCCAACCCCATAGATACTAGCCGTTAGGCGCCACAAGATACGTGGCCGCACCGGGTCAGGATGTGGACAATGCGCTGTCCAGAAGTTCGACCCAGTGCCGCACCGGAATCGAACTACCTGACTGCAGATGGGTGAGGCAGCCGATATTGGCGGTGACGATGATCTCGGGCTGCCCCGCCTGCAGGTGGCCTAATTTACGTGTCTTGAGCGCATCAGCCATCTCGGGCTGCAGGATGGAATAGGTGCCGGCCGAGCCGCAGCACAGGTGTTTTTCCGCCACGGCTGTGAGTTCGAACCCGGCTTGGGTCAGCAATGCCTCGACGCCACCGCTGAGTTTTTGTCCGTGTTGCAGTGTGCACGGTGGATGGTAGGCAATGCGTTTGGGCACAGCGCGTGTGCTTAATTGTTTCATCGCATCAACTTCCGCTACCAGCACTTCGGAAATGTCTTTTGTCGCGGCGGATATGCGGGCGGCTTTGTCCACATACGCCGGGTCGTCACGCAGTAGCCAGCCGTAATCTTTAACCATCACGCCACAGCCCGAGGCCGTCATCACAACGGCCTCGGCGCCGGCATCGAGATGCGGAATCCATGCGTCGATGTTGCGGCGCATGGCGGCCAGGCCGTCGCTGTGATCATTGAGGTGGTGTGCGACTGCGCCACAGCACCCCGCTTCTTCGGCCGTGATGAGCGAGATGCCGATGCGGTCGAGAACGCGTGCGGTGGCCGCGTTGATGTTGGGCTTGAGGCCGGGCTGCACGCAGCCTTCGAGCACGAGCATTTTTCGCGCATGACGTGGTGCCGGCCGGATGCCCGATTCCTCGGCTGCGGGGATGCGCGCCTGTAAAAAACCGGGCATCAAGCCGCGCACGCTTTGGCCAAGCTTCAGCGCGGTGTTGAACAGCATGGGCGACAGCAGACCCGTTTTAATGACGGCCCGGGTGGCAGCTTCGCGTGGGCTGCGGCCCACTTTTTCTTCGACGATGTGGCGGCCGATGTCGAGTAGCTTGCCGTATTCCACCCCCGACGGACAGGTGGTTTCGCAGTTGCGGCAGGTCAGGCAGCGGTCGAGATGCTGCTGGGTCCTGGCGGTGGGGGTGGCGCCTTCCAGCACCTGCTTGATCAGGTAAATACGGCCACGCGGTGAATCGAGTTCGTTGCCGAGGATTTGATAGGTGGGGCAGGTGGCGAGACAAAATCCACAGTGCACACAGCTGCGCAGAATGCGTTCGGCGGTGTCGCCCGCGGCGGTGTTGCGAAAGGAGTCGGCAAGAGTCGTTTGCATATCAGGCCAGGCGCAGGTCAGAAATCCGGGTAGAGCCGTCCGCGATTGAGGATGCCCCTGGGGTCGAAGCGTTGCTTCAGGTTGCGATGCAGGGTGAGCAGGGCGGGCGCGAGTGGGGCGAATGCGCCATCAACGGGGGCCTTGCCACGGAACAGCGTGGCATGACCCCCGCTACGCTGGGCGTGTTCACGCAGCGTAGCGGCGGGCAAGTCGCTCGCCAGCCAGCGTACTGCGCCGCCCCATTCGATCCATTGTGCGTCGCTCAGATTGAGCGGTGGTGTGGTGGGTTTGACTGACAACCGCCACAGGCTTTGATTCAAGGTCGATGGGCGCTTGTCGAAAAAGGGCGTTGACTGGTCGCGCAAACGCTGCCAGAAGGCGCTAGCCTCTTTCAGCGTCTCGCCGCCGAGCCTGGCCTGGGCGGCATGCACGGCAGACGTCGCCCCCGACAAGCGCACCGTCAGCAGGCCGGCATGCCAGCTGGTGGCCGACAGCGGCAAGGGCTGTCCGGCCCACTGGTTCATCTTCTCGATTGCGGCCGCCTCGCCCAGCTCGAATTGCAGGGTGATGGTGGCCGCGGGCCGTGGCAGCACTTTCAGCGAGACTTCCGTAATCAACCCGAGTGTGCCCATTGCACCGACCATCAGCCGTGACACATCATAGCCGGCGACATTCTTGATCACCTGGCCGCCAAAGCGCAGCGGCTGACCCGTGCCGTCGATCATGCGCACCCCGAGCACGAAGTCGCGCGCGGCACCGGCATAGGGGCGGCGCGGACCGGACAGGCCGGTGGCGATGCTGCCGCCAAGTGTGGCCGGCCCGCCGAAGTGCGGCGGCTCAAACGCCAGCATCTGGTTCTGTTCGTCGAGCAGGGTTTCGATTTCGATCAGCGGGGTGCCGGCACGCGCGGTCAGCACCAGCTCCTTCGGCTGGTAATCCACCACGCCGGTGAACGTGCGCGTGGCGAGAACCTCGCCTTCATCGGCGTTGCCATAGAACGTCTTGCTGCCGCCGCCCTGAAGGATGAGCGGCAAGTTGTTTTCATGTGCGGCGCGTATGCGCTCGATCATGCTGTCCAGCATCAGAACCTCGGCAATTCCGGGTGCGGTAACTGGCCGCCCTGGATGTGCATCGCGCCCCACTCGGCGCAGCGGTGCAGCTCGGGTATTGCCTTGCCGGGGTTGAGCAGTTTGTCCGGGTCGAATGCGGCCTTCACGTCGTGAAAGCGCATCAGTTCCGGTGGGGCGAACTGCGTGCACATCTGGTTGATCTTTTCCAGCCCGACGCCATGCTCGCCGGTGATGGTGCCGCCCACCTCCACGCACAGTTCGAGAATCTTGCCGCCGAAATCTTCGGCCTTGTGCAATTCGCCTGGCGTGTTGGCATCGAACAGAATCAGCGGATGCAGGTTGCCATCGCCGGCGTGGAAGACGTTGGCCACCGCCAGGCCATATTCGGCGCTCATTTCGCTGATGCGTTTCAAAACATGCGGCAGTTGCGCGCGCGGAATGGTGCCGTCCATGCAGTAATAGTCGGGTGCGAGGCGTCCCACTGCCGGGAACGCCGCCTTGCGTCCGGCCCAGAATTTGAGGCGTTGTTCTTCACTGTCCGCCGTGCGGATCTCGGTCGCACCGGCGGCGGCAAGCACCTCGCGCACGGTGAAGATGTCGTCCGACACTTCCTCGTTGACGCCATCCACTTCGCACAGCAGCAGGGCTTCGCAGTCGAGTGGATACCCGGCGTGGACGAAGGCCTCGGCGGCCTGGATGGCAAGCCGGTCCATCATTTCCAGCCCGGCCGGAATCACCCCGGCGGCGATGATGTTGCCGACGGCGGCCCCCGCTTTGGCGATGTCGTCGAATGCGGCCAGCACCACCTGCGCGCGGTCGGGGCGAGGCAGCAATTTGACCGTGACTTCGGTGATGACGGCGAGCATGCCTTCCGAGCCGGTCATCAGCGCAAGCAGATCGTAGCCGGGGCTGTCGAGCGCATCGCTGCCGATTTCGAGCAGCTGGCCATCGATGGTCCAGGCGCGCAGCTTGAGAATGTTGTGCACGGTGAGGCCATATTTCAGGCAATGCACGCCGCCGGAGTTTTCCGCGACATTGCCGCCGATTGAACAGGCAATCTGCGACGAGGGATCGGGTGCGTAATACAGATTGTGTACCGCGACAGCTTCGGAAATCGCGAGATTGCGCACGCCGGGCTGCACCACTGCCGTGCGCGCCAGTGGGTCAATCTGCTTGATCTGGTTGAGCTTGGCCAGCACCAGCAGCACCGCGCCATCAATCGGCAGCGCGCCAGCGGAAAGACCGGTGCCGGCGCCGCGCGCGACCACGGCAATCTTGTTTGCGTGGCATAGCTGCAGGATTGCCGCCACCTGCGCTTCGTTTTCCGGCAGCACCACCACGTCGGGAATGTTGCGATAGACCGAGAGGCCGTCGGACTCGAACGGCACCAGATCCTCCCGCTCGTGGAGCAGGCTGTGTGGCGGCAACAGGGCGCGCAACTGGGACAGGAAAGCAGGGCTGAGCATGGCGGGACGTCAAACGGTCAGGCTGCGAGTTTAGCCGGGCTTGCCCATGCGTGCGAGGGGGCCAGGCGCCGGTAGGCTTCTGCAAGGGCATCGTCGCCGCCGACATTGCCGGGAAAAATGACCACGGGCAACTGCGGCAGGCGGTGCCACGGTGGCGTCTGCACCACGGTGACGCCGGGCAGGATTTGCCCCAGCACGCGCGAGGCAGTGAGCGCCAGACCAGTGGAAAGTATGTCGTTGGAGGTGATGCCGCCCTTGCTGATGAGAAAGCCAAGTGTTTCCGGCAGTCGCCGCACCACGTCCATCAGCGTGCCCGACACCGCCTCGCCAAACGCCAGGCGTTCGGCCACGCTGGCGAACTGGCGTTCGGCGCGACTGGTGAACACGACCGGCGTCAAACCACGTGCGTGGGCGTGGGCGATGCTCGTTGTCAGTTCGTCCACCACTTCGGCGCGCGCAGCCGGCAAGCGCGCGACATCGAGCGGCAGGCCAACCACGCCGCGTTGTTTCAGCAGTACCGTCAACTGGGCCGTGGTTTTGGCAACGTGCGAGCCGACGATGATTGCACCGGGTTGCTGGTCGCGCACGAGAGAGGCAAACGCCTCGGCGGCCACCGGTTGCGACGGCAGTTTCGCCAGCGCAGTGAGCAGCGAAGCCGCGCTGCGAAACAGCAGGCGCTTGCCGGCTCCGGCCGCTTTCAACACGGCATCGGCGAACAGTTGATAGTCGGCCGCGGTTTCGCCATCGACCACACCGACGGTATTGTCGTGCAGCGCGGCAAGCCAGGCTGCCGCTGTGCCGCTGTGCAGATCGGCCAGCGTCAGGCGCTGCACTGAACCGGACGCGACGCGGCCAGCGGTTTTTTCCGCCACGTAATCCGGCAGATAGGCGGTGCGGTAACCAAATACCGAGTCGCGTGCGAATTCGGTTTCGTGGGTGGGAACGGGTTTGCCATCGACCATCAGATAATGCGTGCTGTCGCGGGTGATGCGCCCACCCTCGAAAAATGCGGGCGTCAGCAGTGTCGCGTCGAAAGGGCCGAGCCATTCGTTCATCACGTCGGTTTCCACGGGGTAGTGGCCGCGCAGAGTGGAGTCCGAGCGCGACACGAACAGCACCGGGCCAGTGTAGTCGGCGAGCGCGGTCTTGAGATTGATGCAGACCTCGCGGGTGACTGCGGCGGCACGCGCCGCATCCATCCCGCGCGTGTTGGTGAGGATGAAGAACAGCGGCGCAGCATCGGCCAGCGCTGTTTTCAGCGTGGCGACATCCCAGCGGGTCAGCAGCAGGCAGGAATGCACGGTCTGCGAGCCGGTCGGGTCATCGTCGAGAACAATGATTTTTGGGTTCATGGTGAAAACCTTTTTTTGTCCGCGAAGGACGCGAAGGAGCGCGAAGAAAACCAAATAGTGTCGAAGTCTTAATCCAAGATCATTTCTTTGATTTTCCTTCGCGTTCCTTCGCGTCCTTCGCGGATAAAGTTTTTAAGCCGAAACGCGCTCCAGCATCGTCAGCGCGCGCTCATACATCGCCTGGGCGTTCATGCCGTTGAAGTCGAACAACTGCTGCGCACTGGCGGTGGTTTCGCCGCGCTTCCAGCAGAACACGTCGCGCTGCGTCGCCTGGCTGCGCAACATCACGGGTTCCAGCGAGCCTGACGGACCGCCGGTCACGCCGATCAGCGCATCGCCGTGGAACATCGCCTTGAAGCTTGCGTCATCCATGAAGCGGCCATCGGGCTGCGACACGCTGTCCCACAGCACGTCGTCCGAACGATACAGCCGGCGCGGGTTGACCACGGCGACGATGCGCGAACCGATGCCTGCCTGGTTCAGGAGTCCGGCTGCTTCGAACACCGGCTGCAGCACCATGTCGCCGGTCACGGCGAACACCACGGTGTGCGAACCCGGACGCGTCTGCAGCACCATCGCGCCGTCTTCGATCGCCTGAGTGCTTTGCGCCATGGTGGCGTGGATCGGCAGCGGCGACTTTGAGGCGGTGATGACGATGCCCTTGTTGTGCTGCTTCAGCGCCCAGTCATAGCTTGCCTGAATCATGTTGGCATCGACCGGGAACAGCGGATAGACGTTGCCGTTGCGCATCATCGCGGCGAAATAGTTCTCGATCTCCGGACGCTGGTGGGTCCAGCCGTTGCGGCCCTGCTCCAGCGCCCCGGCGGTGAACAGGCACACCGTG
>JASJPE010000016.1:0-27770 GCA_031426895.1 Thiobacillus sp.
TCGGCATGATGTACTACTTCGTGCCCAAGCAGGCCGGTCGCCCGATTTACTCCTATCGTTTGTCGGTTGTTCACTTCTGGGCACTGAGCTTCATGTACATGTGGGTAGGTGCGCACCACCTGCACTGGACTGCGCTGCCCGACTGGACATCCTCGCTGGCTGCCGCGTTCTCCATCCTGCTGCTGATGCCCTCGTGGGGCGGCATGATCAACGGCATCATGACGCTGTCCGGCGCCTGGGACAAACTGCGTACCGATCCGATCATGCGTTTCATGATTGTGGCGCTGTCGTTCTACGGCATGTCGACTTTTGAAGGCCCGATGATGTCGCTGAAGGAAGTCAACGCTCTGTCGCACTACACCGACTGGACCGTGGGTCATGTGCACTCGGGCGCGTTGGGCTGGGTGGCGATGATTTCATTTGGCTCGCTGTACCACATGATTCCAAAATTGTGGGATACCCAAATATACAGCCGCAAGCTGGTCGAGTGGCACTTCTGGCTGGCCACTATTGGCATCGTGCTTTATATCGTCGCCATGTGGATATCCGGCATTACGCAAGGTCTGATGTGGCGTGCGTTTGACGAATTCGGCAACCTGCAATATTCGTTTGTCGAATCAGTCGCCGAGATGATGCCGTTTTACGCGATGCGCGCTATCGGGGGCATGTTCTTCCTCACGGGCACCATACTGATGGCGGGCAACATGTTCATGACCATCCGTCAGGGCAAACGTGAGAACGCCATTCTGGATGCCAAGCTGGCACACGCTTGATTCAGGGATATAGATAATGAATTTGAACTTTAAACACGAATGGATTGAAACCAACATCGGCCTGTTGGCGGTGTTGACCATGCTGGCGATCAGCGTGGGGGGGTTGGTGGAAATTGCACCTTTGTTCTTTATCGACAAGACCATCGAAAAAGTCGAGGGTGTGCGTCCCTACACGCCGCTGGAACAGCGTGGTCGCGATATCTATATCCGCGAAGGCTGTTACACCTGCCACTCGCAGATGATTCGCCCGTTCCGCGATGAAAAGCTGCGCTACGGACATTATTCGCTGGCAGCAGAATCCCAGTACGACCATCCTTTCCAGTGGGGCTCCAAGCGCACGGGCCCGGATCTGGCGCGGGTAGGTGGCAAGTATTCGAACGAATGGCATGTGCAGCATCTGGTTGCGCCGCGTTCGATGGTGCCCGAGTCCGTCATGCCCAACTATCCCTGGCTGCTGGCGACCCCTCTGGATTTGTCCGATATCACCGGCCGACTGCAGGCGTTGCGTAAAGTGGGCGTGCCGTATTCGTCTACACAGGTGGAATATGATGCCAGCGTGACCAAGTTTGGTGAAACCGTGGCAGCCCAGTTGCACATCCCTGACGCACAGAAAAATCTGGTGACCCAGGCAAACTTCGGTAATTACGATGGCGACCGATCCAGCATTTCCGAGATGGATGCGCT
This sequence comes from Thiobacillus sp., assembly GCA_031426895.1. Taxonomy (GTDB): domain Bacteria; phylum Pseudomonadota; class Gammaproteobacteria; order Burkholderiales; family Thiobacillaceae; genus Thiobacillus. Next base: position 1,458 of record JASJPE010000016.1, read on the forward strand.
GGTGGCCTACCTGCAAGTGCTGGGAACCATGGTTGACTTCAGCAAGTACAGCGACGACGCATTCGTCGACAACCGCTGATCGAGTCGGGCCGGAGTTTTTAAGATGGAATGGTTGATGTGGTTTTCAAAACCCGAGAACACCAAGCCTCTGGCCCTGATCATTTTTTTCGTTACCTTTATCGGCATCGTGGTTTACGTCTACGGTAGCAAAAAACGGAGCCAACGGCTCGAGTCTTACCGCCACATACCGTTTCTGGACGAACAGGAAGACACGAAGGACAAGCAATGAGCGAGCAAAAACCACAATCTCAGACCGTGCAAACGACCGGCCATGCCTGGGACGGCGATCTGGAGGAATACAACAACCCGTTACCGACCTGGTGGGTCTATACGTTTTATGCCACGGTGGTGTTCGCCCTCGTGTACTGGACGATCTACCCATCCTGGCCGTTTGGTAAAGGCTGGATCGGCGGAACGTCGACCATCACCTACGTGAATAGCGACGGCGAGACCAAAACACATAGCTGGAATACGCGCGCGCTGTATCTGGAAGACATGAACCAGGCCGCAGCGGCGCAGAAACCCTATTTCGATAAAGTTTCGGCGATGTCGTATGAGCAGATTGCCAAAGATCCGGATATGAACGGCTTTATTATTTCGGCAGGCAAGGCGATTTTTGCTGATAGCTGCGCACCCTGTCACCAGTCGGGTGGTCAGGGTGTGGTTGGCTTTTTCCCTAACCTGACTGACGATGACTGGTTGTATGGCGGTTCGTACGACAAAATCCACGAAACGCTGGTGGGGGGCCGCCGGGGCTACATGCCGGCTTTCAGCGAAGTGCTGGGCGGCGAGCAAATCGACCAACTGGCAAACTATGTCGCCAAGTTGTCCGGGATTGGCCACGATGCACCTAAAGCGGCGGCGGGGGATGCGCTGTTTCATAGCGAAGCCGCCGCGTGTTTCTATTGCCATAACGCCGATGCCAAGGGCCGCAAGGATATAGGCGCGCCCAACCTGACGGACAGTATCTGGCTATGGGCCAATGTGCCGGCCGCAGCAGGCAACGAAGGCAAGGTCGCAGCGATTCGCAGTGTGATTGCCAATGGCCTCAACAAGGGTGTGATGCCGGTATGGGCAGGTCGCTTGTCACCAGAACAAATCAAGGTGCTGACAGTCTATGTACATGAACTGGGCGGCGGTCAGTAAGCCTGCAAATTGATGTAACGGCAAAAGCCCCCGTTCACGGGGGCTTTTGCATCTTGACTACTTAACTGATCAACTCATGCAAACAGATTTAGCAGGCCAGTCAGGGCTTTACCAGAAACGCATTCCGATTTTCACCCGTTCGGTGAAGGGGCGCTTTCGGCGTTTCAAGACGTCAGTGTTGGTACTGGCCTATGCGATTTATTTCCTCTTGCCGTGGTTGCCGTGGTCGCGGCTGGACGCGCCGGCACAGGCGGTATTATTTGATATCCCCGGGCGCAAATTCCTGATTTTCGGGCTCACGGTTTATCCGCAGGATGTCATCTGGCTGGCGTTACTGCTGTTTATTGCCGCCATCCTGCTGTTTTTTGTTACGGGCTTGGTGGGTCGCGCGTTCTGCGGCTATTTCTGCTTTCAGACCCTGTGGACCGACTTTTTTATCTGGATCGAACATCTGGTTCAAGGCGAGCGCCCGGCGCGTATCCGACTTTCTCGGCAGCCGTGGAATCGTGAGAAAGTCCTGAAAATAGGCGGTACCCATGCCCTGTGGGTGTTGACGGCGCTCTGGACCGGTCTGTCGTTTATCTTCTATTTTTCATATGCTCCGCAGCTGCTGGTCGATTTTTTTACAGGCCAGGCTGCTGTCGCTGCTTACATCACGGTGGGCATCATTGCCCCGTCGACCTATGCTGCGGCCGGCTTGATGCGTGAGCAGGTATGCACATATATCTGCCCGTATGGCCGTTTTCAGAGCGTTATGTACGAGCCCAATACTCTGGCAGTGCATTACGATGCCAGGCGTGGTGAAGGGACGCTCGGACGTGCGGCGGTGCGTGCGGGACAGCGTGGCTTGGCTGAGCGACATGAGCAAGGCTTTGGCGATTGTGTGGACTGTAGCTTGTGTGTTCAGGTTTGCCCGGTGGGTATCGATATTCGGGATGGCTTGCAGTACAAATGCATTTCCTGCGGACTCTGTATCGATGCATGCAACACCATCATGGATTCATTCGGTTTTCCGCAGAGCCTGATTCGTTACGATTCAGAGCAGAACCTGGCTGCAGAAAAACCCACCGCGCCTAAATTGCAATGGAAAAGCCTGAAGACCATCGGTTACGGGACAGCACTGATACTGATGAGTGCTTACCTTGTATACAGTATCAGCACACGGGGTAGCTTTGACCGTGCTGTTAACCAGATTCGGCAGCCACTCTATGTCGTGCTCTCCAATGGCGATATCCGTAATCGTTATCAGATCCGGATCACCAACAAGAGTGCACAGGATCAAACTTACCAAATCAGTTCAACCGGTATACCCGCAGAGGCACTTGACCTCGGCAGTTTGCATGAAATCACCATCAAGCCGGGTCATAGCGGGTTGCTGCAGGCCAATGTGAGACTGGCACCTGCGCTGGCAACGAAAACGCATCATTTTGAACTGCTGGTTACGCCTCAGGGCAAGCCCGCAGACGCACGGTCTGAAACCGTCCGATTCGACAGCCCGAGACAGCCTGAATGAATACGATGACCACCCTGTTTGGGGGATTAGCCGCTGTTTTGGTGCTATACGCCATCGGCGGGCTATTCAGAGTGTTGCCGCCTCTACTGCGGGCCTTGCTGGCGGGCATGGTCCCGCTGGTCATGTATTTTTTAGTGATTATGGGAAGTTGGCCGGGGCTGGATGTCGTCGCCATACACATCTCGGTTTTTCTGGCGGCGGCATTGGTTTTGCATGCCATGAGCCAGTTTCGGCGACGTGACTCGGAGCCCATGCATTGGGCTCCAAAATTGTTGACCGGATTTTTCGTCGGGCTGGTATTTCTGAATGCCACGCTACTGTATATCTCCACCAAAGGACTGCCTGAGCCGCTTGCGCGCTGGTGGTTGGGAAGTGATGGGCGAGCGGTTTACACCGGATTCTCCGGGGTGGTTTCTCACGGCCAGAATGCTGCCAAGGCGGTGTCATCTGAGCTAAGCGAAACCCACCGTGAGTCTTTGCTCGGTTGGCAGGTCAACGTGTCGGGGCTGGATGGAACCGGACTTACCCGCCTGATCGAGATTCGGGTCAAGGATCGTACGGGCTTGCCGGTGGACCGGGTGGAAGCCGAGTTGCGACTGCTGCGTCCGGGCGCCCATACTCCGGCGCTCACACTGCCGCTGAGCCCTTCTGAATCGGGTGTTTATATGGGTTCGCTGGCACTGCCTGCTTCGGGCCGCTGGCTGCTGGATGTGCAGCTCAAGCGGGATGGTGGCAGGCAATACCATAGTATTCGAGAGGTGAATGCGCCATGAGCGGCATCATGGGCTTTCTGCTGCTTTTGTCCGGGGTTTTTGTGCTGCTCATTGTCGCAGGGGTGTTCTGGTCAATCAAAAGCGGGCAGTTCGACGACATGGAGGGTCCTGCCGAGCGCATTTTGATGGACGATGACGACCCCTTGTTGCCGACGCATCGCTTGAGAAGTAAAGACGAATAAACTAAAATTTGCCCACATTAATGGAGTATGCGAAATGAAACAGCTTTTGACTTTTCAGGGTCTTCCTATGGTTATCGTGACCGGAATGGTTATCTGGTCGTGGATCAGCATTCTTTCCGTGCTGGTTGCTTCGTTCTTCTGAGTGTCCGCCACCCAACAAAAAGCCCCGTGAATACGGGGCTTTTTGTTGGGTGGGTTTAGCGATTACGCCGGGATCACCGCGCGCATCTTTTGTAGTGCGCGCGCCTCAATCTGGCGAATACGCTCAGCCGATACGCCATATTCGGCCGCCAGCTCATGCAGTGTGGACGCTTCCCCTTCCGTCAGCCAACGTGCCTTGATAATGTGACGGCTACGCTCGTCGAGGTTTTCCAGTGCGGTCGACAAACCTTCGTGGCGCACGCGCTCGGTTTGTTCGCGCTCCAGCAACTGCGCCGGATTTTCGTCCGGGCTCGCCAGATAGGCCAGCGGGCTGTAACTTTCCTCGCCGTCGTCCATCGTCGGATCGATGGAAATATCGTGGCCCGACATGCGGGTTTCCATTTCCAGCACATCCTTGCGGCTGACATTGAGGTCGCGTGCCATCGTGTCGGCTTCTTTCAAGGTCAGCGCGTTGAGCGACTGCTTCAGGCTGCGCAGGTTGAAAAACAGCTTGCGCTGTGATTTGGTGGTCGCCACTTTGACCAGACGCCAGTTCTTCAGCACATATTCGTGGATTTCAGCACGCACCCAATGCAGCGCGAACGACACCAGGCGCACACCTCGATCCGGGTCGAAACGCTTCACCGCCTTCATCAGGCCGACGTTGCCTTCCTGGATCAGGTCGGCATGGGGCAAGCCGTAGCCCAGATAATGGCGGGCCACGCTCACCACTACGCGCAGATGCGACACAACCAGTTGGCGAGCAGCATCGACATCTTCATTGTCGTGCCAGGCACGCGCCAGCCGCTGCTCGTCTTCCAAGCTGAGCATGGGGTAACGGTTAACTGTCTGAATGTAACTGTCCAGACTGTAAGCAGCAGGAATCGGTAAAGAAATGGTTTGACTCATGGTTTCAAGATCTCCCTCATGGCTATTTTAGCACTCGGAATGTAAGAGTGCTAAGCCCGGGCAGGGTTCCCGAAAAAATGGGTGTTCTCAACTATTAAAGTCGAAAACAGGTAAATATAGTCGTAAACAGCCCAATATGGTCGCAAACAAGAATGGCACGGTCTAAATTGCCGTCAGGCACCCGCTTCAAGAGGCGACCATGGCTCGTGGCGACATCAGAAGAGCTTAAGTTGTCTTGGTGCGTACATCTTGGCTGTGGGAAGCGTTGAATCGAACCAATCGCGATCATATTGGGCCAGCCATCTGCATGATTTTGGGTGCGCATGCCAAAAGTCTGTTCTGGAGGCGATAGGTACTGAGGCCAGAAATTTAATGCAAGCCCGACGATGCTCTGTGCGGCTTTGTTCCTGAATGTTTGCTGAGACACCAGTCTGTTCAGAGGTTTGATGCCCAAGTGTGAATGGGGTGTCAATGGTTATCCGCCAGTCGCAGCTCGTACGAAATAGCTCCCATGACCCGAATATCCAGTTGACGATCATCAAGCCGAGTGTCGGTGGAAGCACCATGGGCGACGTGCCCATGGCCTTGGCAAGCCGAAACAGTGCCTTTGCATTGAGGAAAGGTGAGAAGTGGTCGATGTGGTCCAGTTCTCCGTAGTGATCGAGAAAACTGCTGGCGAATCGATGGGCATGTATATGGGCCTTCCCATCTATTAGATTCATTGCGCGCAGGCCGTCAAAAAAAGCGCCTTGGATGATTGCTGGCGTGACCTCGCAATTCCCGCCATCCAAGGCACATTTGGCGAAGTGGGCGATTTTTAGTGCCATATCAGTGCAATGGCCCCCTGAACACGAGATGATCGACTTAAGGCCTGCCTGGAGTGATTCCGGGGCGAGGAAGCACTTTTGCCTGGCCCGGTAGGGAATATGAGCTTCATTTAAGGACTGGCTATGGAGAGGGCAGATGACAACACCAGGTATGGTGCGCTGTTGTTCATTGACCTCGATAATTTCAAAACACTCAACGACACGCTCGGCCATGACATGGGCGACCTGCTGCTGAAGCAGGTCGCCCAGCGACTGACGCCGTGTGTGCGCAAGGGTGATAGCGTGGCTCGACTGGGCGGTGACGAATTCGTGTTGGTATTGGGAGGATTGAGCATGAGCGAGCGAGAGGCCGCCATCGGCGCCGAAGCGGTGGCTGGAAAGGTACTCGCCACACTCAACCAGCCATACCAACTCGGCGATGTGGCGCACCGCTGCACGGCAAGTGTTGGTGCGACCTTGTTCATGGGCCATCTCGCCACCATCGAAGACTTGATGAAACAGGCCGATCTCGCCATGTATAAATCAAAGGAAGCGGGGCGCAACACATTGCGTTTCTTTGACCCGGACATGGAGACAGCCGTGATGAATCGCGCCGCTCTGGAAAAGGATCTGCGCGAGGCTGTTCGGGAGAAGCAGTTTCTGCTCCACTACCAAGCCCAGGTCGTTGGCGAGGGTCGCCTGACGGGAGCCGAAGTCTTGGTGCGCTGGCAGCATCCCCAGCGCGGCATGGTGCCGCCTGCCGAATTCATTCCCTTGGCAGAAGAAACCGGACTGATCCTGCCCTTGGGCCACTGGGTGCTGGAAACCGCCTGCACTCAACTGGCCGTATGGGCTACCCAGCCGGAGATGGCCCAGTTCACGGTTGCGGTGAATGTTAGCGCCCATCAGTTCAGCCAGAACGACTTCGTGGATCAAGTGCTAGCGGTGCTCAATAAAACCGGTGCGAACCCGCAGAAACTGAAGCTGGAACTGACCGAAAGCCTGCTGGTAGGGAACGTTCAGAACATTATCGAGAAGATGTTTGCGCTGAAATCCAAGGGCGTGGGCTTCTCGCTGGATGACTTCGGCACTGGCTATTCCTCGCTGTCTTACCTGAAGCGCCTGCCTCTGGACCAGTTGAAGATCGACCAATCTTTCGTCCGCGATGTGCTCAGCGACCCCAACGATGCCGCGATTGCCAAAACCATCGTAGCGCTAGCCCAGAGCCTTGGGCTGGGCGTGATCGCGGAGGGTGTTGAAACGGAAGCGCAACGAGACTTCCTGGCCAGTTCAGGCTGCCATGCCTATCAGGGCTACTTCTTCAGCCGACCGCTGCCACTGGAAGGTTTTGAAGAGTTTGCACGGCGAGATTTTGACGTGTGTTAGGTGTCCGCTTAGTAGCGGCAACTAGGCGGTCGATGATCGTGATTCCCAACGTCGCCTTTGGCAAGAGCAAGAGACTGACGCACGACAGTGTTGGAACTTCCGCTCATGGCCGATTGTGTGAATTCGACGTGGTGCCCGTAAGCCGACGGTGGGAAATTTCGCTGGAAGGTCCAACGGCTACTTTTGGCGCCTACCCTCAAGGGCAGCCCCCGGCCAGTTGCCGCCGTTCGATGATTGCGGGAAGCAGTCATCTGAACGACTGCCGAATTCAGAAACCTGCCGGAAGACCAACTCACACAACTCGGCCGAAGCGGTCTTACGCCCAGCAAGGAAAGGGTGTCCGTTCACGGCTCCTAAGTGGTCGGATGCCTGGATCAGGCATGCGCCGGTTGATAAGCAGGCGCATCATGACGCAAGAGCTTCCAGATCGAAAACAGGTGGAGCCAGAGCCATAGGGGTGCAGGAAGAAACACGGCATACATCATGCTGTGATGCGGGCCAATCTGGGGCAGCAGGATAAGTGCCAGCGAACTGGCTACCACGAGGATGTCTGCCAATCCAAACAGGTTGGCGAACCACGTGCGGCGCACTCCATTGATGCCTGAGGCGACGGAGAATGCCGCGATGAGCCCAAAGAATCCCGCGCCGATGTGCGTGAAACCATCCAGAATGCCGAACGCCTGCGGGAGGTCACCCGTGCTCGCCTGCATCAGAAAGCCCGCACCGAAAAACACACGGATCCCCTGGAGCAGCATCAGCTGACGCTGATCAAGACCCAGGAGCAGATGCCGTATTGGCGCGACACCTATCAGCATCGCGCCCACCACCCCGACTGCCGCAAAAATGACAATGAGAAAACCGATGCCGGAGATGTCATGTGGAAACAGACTTTGGCTTGACAAGCCAAAATGCAGGGCAACAAGCCAAGCCAACATCGCTGCACCGATGACTACACCCTTTCCGCCCATCGGCTTGTAAAGAGAGAGCGCCCAGAGGGTATAGATCACCATCAGGATGTCGAGACCGATCATGGTCCACACAGGTGAAATGTTAGTCATGGTAAAAAGTCCTTTGGTAGTATGCTGACGAGAGCAGATTACCAACCTGGTACAGTATTAACCATGCCTATATCAACTGAAAATTGTGCAGATACGACTGAGTCAAGTCGTACGCTCAGGATTATTGATGACGCGCTGCGGTCGTTGCGGATCAGCGGTAGCGTCTTGCTCAGAGAACCCTATGTGGCACCCTGGGCGATAGCGATCCCCGATCAAAGGCAATTGTCAGCACTGTTGGACGTGAGCGCAGGCACACGTGTCGTTGCCTTTCATTTGGTCGAGTTCGGGCACTGCACGATTCAGCCTCAAGGCGGCGAGGAAATTCTGCTGGCAGCTGGGGAGTTGGCGATCTGCTTTGGCGGCGAAGCGCACCATTTATCGCAGGGACATGCCACGCAGGCTCTGCCCATAGAAGCTTTACTCACTCAGGGACAGAATCCTCGGCATCCCGAAGTTGTTGGCCAAACTGCCGGGGCTTCGCTGATATGCGGCGTATTCATGCTGCACCATACGAGCTTCAATCCCTTGTTCGCGGCGCTGCCTCCCGTGTTGCATGCAAGGCTGTCCCGTCGCGGAGAATTGCACAATCTGTCCGGTGTCGCGCGTCTGATGGCAGAGGAACTCGACCGCAATTTTCTGGGGGGAGGATATGTCGTCGAACGCCTGCTTGAAGTGCTCTGTGCCGAGGCAATACGTGCTCATGTTGAAACAACATCTCGCCAGGAAACTGGCTGGTTTCGCGGAATCAAGGATCCAGTCGTTGGCCGGGCAATCGCGGCGATCCATGCGCGTCCGGGTGACGACTGGTCCGTAACGCGACTGGCGGCTGATGTCGCGATGTCACCCTCCCGGTTTGCCGCACGATTTTCAGAAGCGCTTGGCGACAGTCCGATGGCGTATGTCACGAAATGGCGCATGAATGTGGCCTGTTGCCAGTTGCTGACAACCCAACAGAGTATTGAACTGATCGCAGCGAATAGTGGCTATGAGAGCCTGGCAGCCTTTAGTCGTGCATTCAGGAAGCATGTAGGGATCTCGCCTACGGCTTGGCGGATAGAAAAATCAAGTTTGAATAATCAAGCCAGATAAATCAATTATCTAATCTGCTGGAGCCTGTGGGATTGCCCGACAAGGCCTACATCCGAACATTCTAAGATCAGCCTAGATGGCCGGAATGGGCCGGAAGTGTGAATTCTCCGTTTTTGAGAGCGGCCATTCAGCTTGAATTGCTAACCAACGACCGGTGTGCAGCGCACAGCAGACCTGGCTTGCTCAGAACGCCACCGGCCGCAAAGGCCGAGTTGCAGTCATCCTGCTCCTTCTTGCGGATGACTACTGCGTGCCAGGAGCAGGCGGTCAGGTCTCAATCCAATTGGATGCTGCCAGAAGGGTTGGTGGCTTGTTTATGGCTTTAATCTTTCCCTGGTAGCCGAAAGAAGAAGCGGCGGATCGGTGTTTACGACTTTAGGGATTTTCTAACCTACAGCGAATTGGCCATAGAGCCCATACTTTCTGGGGTGTCGTTTACGACTTTAATGGGTCAGAACAGGGGTTAACGTGCGGATTCGACCTGGTGAAGCGCGCGTGTCACGGAAATCCAGGCGCCGAGCCAGCCAAACAGGGTGGTCAGACCCAGTACGATCGCGACTTCGTTGCTTGTGGGGGGGAGTAGACGGAAGGCTGATCCGTACAAATTGGCCAGGTGTTCAACCGGTGTGTGCAGTTGCCAGCCCGCGAGTGCCAGCACGCCACCCGCAGCCAGTCCACCCAGGAGGCCTTGCAGCGCGCCCAGGTAGATAAAGGGCCGGCGTATATAGCGGTCGGTTGCTCCGATCAGCCGGCTGACCTGGATTTCGTCGCGCCGGACCAGGACCTGGGCGCGGATGGCGTTGCCGGAAATGGCGACGAGCGCAATGGCAAACAGGGCGGCCAGCATCCAGACGCCGGTGCGGCCGATGCTGAGCGCGGCCTGTAGGCGTTCTGCCCACTGGCTGTCGAGGTGGGTCTCGGCGACCCCCGGCAGTTTTCCCAGTGCCTCTGAAATTCGCGTCAATTCCTCACGTGAACTTGCCCTGGGGCGGACTATCCAGGCGTCCGGCAGCGGGTTTTCAGTCAAGCCGGCGGTGATGTCCGTCAAGTCCTGCGACGAACTTAGCGCAGCCAGTGCTTCATCCTTGGGGACATGGCGAGCCAGCACGATGTCAGGCTGTTTAAGACGCGCGGCGATAGCCTGGTTTTGAGCGGACGAAATTCCGGCGTCAAGGAACAAGCTGATTTCCGGCTGCGCGGGCAGATTGCCGGCCAGGCGGTTAAGGTTGTCCAGCATCAGGTACAGGCCGCTGGGCAGGCTGATGGCTACGCCCATGGCCAACGCGGTGAGCAGGGTGGCAACCGGCTGCGCGCGCAGGCGGCGTAGCGCGGAAGTAAGCGCGTGCTTCTGGTGGCGCAGCCAGCTGATCATGCTGTCACCTCCTCAACTTTGCCGTGTTCCAGCCGCAAAATGCGGCCCCCCAATGCCGTGATCGCCCGGTCGTCGTGAGTGGCGATGACCAGCGTGGTACCAACCTGATGGAAGTCGCGGAACATGGCCATGATGTCGGCGGCGTAGCCGGCGTCCAGGTTGCCGGTGGGTTCATCGGCCAGCAACAGGGCCGGGCGGCTGACCAGCGCACGGGCGATGCACAGGCGCTGTTGTTCGCCGCCTGACAGGCTGATGGGGTTGGCTTTTTCACGGTTGAGCAGGCCAACCTTGTCGATCACGGCACGGGCGCGCTTGAGCGCTTCGCGGCGGTCAAAACCGGCGATGTCGAGTGGCAGAACGACGTTTTCGATCACGTTGCGATCGAACAGCAGCTTGTGATCCTGGAACACCAGGCCGATGTTGCGCCGCAGGTAGGGTACCGCCCGGTGGGACAGGCGGCTGATGTTCTGGCCGCTGACTGTCAGCGCGCCACTGGTAGGCCGTTCGATCGCAGCGATGAGTTTCAGCAGCGTGCTTTTGCCGGCGCCGGAGTGCCCGATGAGGAACACCAGTTCTCCCTGCTCAATCGTGAGATTGACGCTGGACAGGGCTTCATGCCCGCCGGGGTAGCGCTTGGTGACTTGGCTGAAACTGATCATGTATGGGGCGGTATCAAACGGTGAAAATGGCTTCGACGAACTCATGGGCATCGAACGGCCGCAGATCATCGACACTCTCGCCGACGCCGATGTAGCGAACCGGAATGGGGCGTGCCTGGGCGATGGCGGCAATCGCGCCGCCCTTGGCGGTGCCATCGAGCTTGGTCAGGACCAGGCCGGTGACGCCAAGCGCATCATCGAACGACTTGACCTGGGCGACGGCGTTTTGCCCGGTATTGGCGTCCAGCACCAGCAACACCTCGTGCGGCGCACCGGGGGCGGCTTTCTTGATCACCCGCTTCACCTTTTTGATTTCTTCCATCAGGTTGAGCTGGGTAGGCAGGCGACCGGCCGTGTCAGCCAGCACCACGTCGATATTGCGCGCGCGCGCAGCCTGAATCGCATCGAAAATCACGGCCGCGGAATCGCCTTTTTCCTGGCTGACCACAGTGACGTTGTTGCGCTCGCCCCAGACCTGCAATTGTTCGCGCGCAGCGGCGCGGAAGGTGTCGCCGGCCGCCAGCAACACCGACAGCCCTTGCGATTGATACAGCTTGGCGAGTTTGCCGATGGTGGTGGTTTTCCCTGCACCGTTGACACCGGCCAGCATGAGGATGAACGGCTTGTGCGTGGTGACATCGAGTGGTGCCTGCAACGGCGTGAGTAGCTCGACCAATGCTTGCTTGAGACCGGCTTGCAGGTCGGATGCCTCGGTCCAGCCTTCGCGGCGCACCCTTTTTTGCAGGGTGTCGAGCAGGGCTTGCGTCGCGTCCACGCCGATGTCAGCGGTGATGAGGATGGTTTCGAGTTCTTCGAACAACTCGGCGTCGATCTTGCGGCCAACCCCCAACAGGCTGGAGAGCTGCCCACCCAGGCGCCCGCGGGTTTTGGCAAGGCCTTGTTTAAGCCGTTGTGCCCAGCCCGGGCGGGGTGTGGCAGGCGCAGCCTCTGCCGCAGGTTCGGGCGTGATCACCGCTTCGGCTTCAATGGCCGGTGGCGTGACGGGTTGCAGTGCCTCGGGGGCTGGCGCGGATGGTTCCGGCTTGGGAGCAGGTTTGGACTTGAAGAAACTAAACACGGATAAAGGCAGTCAGCACAACTGTTTGACGGACGCGGTATCTTATCATTCAGGCAGTCGACTCCACACGGGTATCTACTCGTTTTGGACCGGAGTCATTTACAAGGATTACGTAATGAAGGCAGACAACATGCAAGGCATATGGGGAATGCTGCTGGCGCTCGCGCTCGGCGGCGCCCAGGCGGCGGTGACGGATGTCACACTGGATAATGGCATGCGGGTGATCGTGCAGGAAGATCACCGTGCACCGGTGATGGTGTCGCAGGTATGGTATCGCGCCGGCTCGGTGGACGAGTTTAACGGCACCACCGGTGTGGCGCATGTACTTGAGCACATGATGTTCAAGGGTACGAAGACAGTGCCGCCGGGCGAGTTTTCCAAACGCATCGCTGCCGCGGGCGGGCGCGAGAATGCGTTTACCCACCGCGACTACACGGCCTATTTCCAGCAGATGCAGAAAGACCGGCTTGAATTGTCGATGCAACTGGAGGCGGATCGTATGGCCAACCTCGTCATCAGCGACGAGTTGTTTGCCAAGGAGCTCCAGGTGGTCATGGAAGAGCGCCGTCTGCGTACCGACGATCAGGCACAATCGATTGTGTATGAGCGTTTGATGGCTACGGCGTATCAGGCGCATCCGTATCGGCGCCCCATCATTGGCTGGATGGATGATTTGCAGAATATGACCGGCCAGGATGCGCGCGATTGGTATGCACGCTGGTATGCGCCCAACAACGCCACGCTGGTGGTGGCAGGCGACGTGAAGGCCGATGAGGTGGTTGCGCTGGCCAGACAGTATTTCGGTAGGCTGCCTCCGCGCGCCTTGCCTGAACGCAAGCCGCAAATCGAGCCGGCGCAGGTTGGCAGCAAGCGCATTGTGGTCAAGGCGCCGGCGCAATTACCCTATTTGTTGATGGCCTGGCATGTCCCCACGCTCAATGACTGGCAGAAGGACAGCGAACCCTATGCGCTGCAAATTCTGGCCGGTGTGTTGAGCGGGAATGATTCGGCCCGGCTGCAGAAATCACTGGTGAAAACGCAGCAGATTGCGGTGAATGTGAGCGCGGGCTACGACGTGGTTTCGCGTGGGCCGGGCCTGTTCATGGTCGATGCGAGTCCTGCACCGGGGAAATCGATCGCAGCGCTGGAACTGGCGGTGCGTGCCGAACTCAAGCGTGTGCAGCAAAAAGGTATCAGCGAAGCCGAACTGGCACGGGTCAAGGCGCAAGTGATCGCGGCCGACGTCTACCAGCGTGATTCGCTGTTTTATCAGGCCATGCAATTGGGTGAGTATGTGACCACGGGTTTGCCACCGGAGGCGCTGGCTCGCCGGGTTGATAAGCTGCGTGCGGTGACGGCCAGGGAAGTGCAGGCTGTGGCGCGGAAATGGCTGGAGGATGATCAGTTGAGCGTGGCGGAACTCGATCCGCAGCCCTTGAATGCCAAGGCGGCGCGTGCTGCCGTGGCGGGAGTGCGTCATGTCAATTAAGCGTTTCATCGCGGCCTGCCTGTTGAGCCTGCCGCTGTCCGTGCACGCCGCGCTGGTGATCCAGAACTGGCAAACACCCGAGGGCGCGCGGGTGGTGTTTGTTGAAAGCCATGAATTGCCGATATTGGATATCTCGGTGAACTTTCCGGCGGGCAGTGCGCGTGACCCGGTGGGCAAGGCGGGTTTGGCGCATTTGACGCATGGCTTGCTGGATCAGGGAGCGGGCGGGATTACGGATACGACCATCGCACATCGTCTTGCCGATGTGGGGGCGGTGCTGTCGGGGAGCTTCGACCGGGATCGCGCAGAGGTGGGTTTGCGTACCTTGTCGTCCGCCAGTGAAAAGTCGGCCGCGCTCGATATCCTGACGCGCGTGTTGCAGCGGCCTGATTTTCCGCCGGCGGTGATCAAGCGCGAGAAGCAACGCCTGATCTCGGCTATCCGCGAAGCCGAAGCCGATCCCGGCAGCGTGGCCGGCAAGGCGTTTTATCGCGCCATGTATGCTGCGCATCCCTATGCGCACGATGAAACCGGTGATCCGGTTGCAATCGGCAAGCTGACACGTGGCGACCTGCAGCAGTTTTATCGCGCCCATTACAGCGCCCCGAATGCCGTGATCGCCCTGATGGGCGATATCTCGCGTGCCGAGGCCGAAGCGATTGCCACGCGTATTGCCAGCGGCCTGTCCCGCGCGCCGGTGGTGCCGGCCGTGCCCGCGCCCGCTGCCGCGAAGCCTTCCGATACACGGATTGCCCATCCTTCGACACAAAGCCACGTGTTGATGGGCGTGGTGGGGATGGCGCGCAGCGATCCGGACTATTTTCCCTTGTTTGTCGGCAACTACGTATTGGGTGGCGGCGGCTTTGATTCCCGGTTGATGCGCGAGGTACGCGACAAGCGTGGCTATGCGTACAGCGCATACAGCTACTTCACGCCGATGATGGAGGCCGGGCCGTTCCAGCTGGGGTTGCAAACCAAGCTGGAGCAGACGGGGGATGCCCTGAAAGTGGCCCAGGAAACCCTGCGGGCATTTACGGTGGATGGCCCCAGCGAAGCGGAACTCACTCAGGCCAAGTCCAATCTCACGGGGGGATTCCCCTTGCGTTTCGACAGTAACCGGAAAATTCTCGAATACCTGTCGGTCATCGGCTTTTACAAACTGCCGCTGGATTATCTGGATACCTGGGTCGACAAGGTCAATGCGGTGGATGTGGCTGCAGTGAAGCGGGCGTTTTCCCGGCGGGTCGATCCTGACAAACTGGTGACCGTGGTGGTGGGAGCCGGCAATGCTCGCTAAACGTGCATCGCCGAAGCGGGCGCACGGCGTAGCCAATCGGGTGCGCATCATCGGCGGTCGATATCGCCGCCGCCTGCTGGATTTTCCCGGCAGTGCAGGTTTGCGCCCTACACCCGACCGGGTACGCGAGACGGTGTTCAACTGGCTGGGGCAGGATTTGCCGGGCTGGACCTGTCTGGATTTGTTTGCAGGCAGTGGTGCGCTGGGATTCGAAGCCGCTTCGCGTGAAGCGGGGCGGGTGATCATGGTCGAGCGGGATCGGGATGCGCTCGCGGCACTGGAAAAAAACCGTGTCGCGCTTGGCGCAACCCAGGTTGAAATCCTGCGTGTCGATGCGTTGGCCTGGCTGGCGAATAACCGCGAGACTTTTGACCTGATCTTTATCGACCCGCCGTTTGATAGTGGTCTGGCGGACCTCGTGTTGGCCGATCTTGCCCCTCATCTTAAGTCTGGTGGGTTTGCCTATGTTGAGCGGGGGGCGGAGGTGGTCGCCCCTTCGGGGTTTATCATTCACCGCAGCGGGCGCGCGGGGCGCTCGCATTTTGCGCTGTTGATCAAGGAATAAACGATGCTGACGGCTGTCTATCCCGGTACGTTCGATCCCATCACGCGTGGTCACGAAGATTTGGTGCGGCGCGCGGTGAGGCTGTTCGACCACGTGGTCGTTGCGGTGGCCGAATCACGCAATAAACGCCCGTATTTTTCCATGGACGAACGGGTGGCGATGACCCGCGACGTACTGGCTGATGTGCCGCAGGTACGGGTCGAAGGCTTTTCCGGCCTGCTGATCGATTTTGTCGCGGAACAGGGCGCCATAGCGGTATTGCGGGGGCTGCGTGCTGCGTCTGACTTCGAATATGAATTCCAGTTGGCGGGAATGAATCGCAATCTGAAACCGGATATCGAAACACTGTTTCTGACGCCTTCCGATCAATACATGTTCATTTCCGCCAGCATGATTCGGGAAATCGCCCAGTTGGGCGGTGACGTGTCGCCGTTTGTCCACCCGTTGGTGGCGAAGCGATTAAGTGAGAAAATAAGCGAAAACTGATACGACCCGGAGAACACGATGTCAATGTTGATCACGGACGAATGCATCAATTGCGACGTCTGTTTGCCTGAATGCCCTAATGAAGCCATTTCACAGGGCGATGAAATTTATATTATCGACCCCAACAAATGCACCGAGTGCGTGGGCCACTTTGATACGCCGCAGTGTGTGGAAGTGTGTCCGGTCGACTGCATTCCGTTGAATCCGGACTACCCCGAAACCAGGGAAGAGTTGCAGGAGAAGTTCCTGCGGCTGACTGCCAACAAGTAAGCGTTCAGGCCATTCTGGCCAGCCGCTCCCGGTTCAGATTGTCGGCCAGGGCATCGGCAATGTGCGTGTTGATGCGGGCCAGGTGATCGAGTTGGTCGCGGACCATCCCGATTGAGGTTTCGAGTTCGGCGATGCGCTCGTCCAGCGTTTCGGTCGCGGCATGGATGCGGCTGACGCTTTCCAGACGGCGTTTGAGCTGGATTTTGTGCTCGCGAACCTGGGTTTCCATCGGTGCAATCAGCGCCTTGAGCCAGGATTCGGTTTCACTGTTGGCCAGATCGAATACCTGCACCACCTTGCTGGCCAGTGATTCAAAGAAACGCGCGGTCAACTGATGCTGGCCCATGGTCAGCATCTTGAAGACCGTGTTGAAGCGCTCATCGAAAATGCGTTCCAGCCGCGCCATTTCCTTGCGGTACTTGTGCAGGCTGTGATCGGGCGGATTGACAGCGGCCAGGCCGTGTTCGTCGCTGAACTTCTGGTACATCGCCGTCATCATGGCGCGGATTTCCTTGATGGATGCCGCAGCCCCGTTCAGGTTGTCATCCACTTGATGGAAAAAATGTCCCATCGCCTCGAGCAGGCCTGTGCTGAAGTGGCTCTTCTCCATGGTGTGCCGGGTGTGACGCACTTCTTCACGCAGCGTCTGCATGCCCAGGCGCTGGCGCAGCACTTCAACCTGTGACGCGAACACATTGCGTAGCGCATTGAATTGCTGCAAGCCGCGTTCGAAATGCTGTTTGTCTTCGTTGGCACTGGTCATCATGTGCTGGATGACGTCGCGGTTCTTGCCGCGCAATCCGTGCAACTCATCGACTTGATCCTGAATGTTGGAGAGGCGGGTTTCCAGCAGCTCGGTGGTTTTGATCACGACATCTTCCACGCCAGCCTGGGTGGATTCGCTCACCAGCGCCTGCTTGCAGGGGATCAGTTCCTGAGACAGTGCAGCTTCCAGTTCGGGCAGGCGGCTTCTGGCCAACAGGTCGGCATCGTGGCGCACCTTGGCGACGAGCGCTTTTTGCGCTGATACCGGAT
The DNA here is from genome assembly GCA_031426895.1 of Thiobacillus sp. Lineage (GTDB taxonomy): Bacteria > Pseudomonadota > Gammaproteobacteria > Burkholderiales > Thiobacillaceae > Thiobacillus. The sequence continues at coordinate 18,772 of JASJPE010000016.1, forward strand.
AGATCTGGCTGGTGGGCAGTTCGAGCAATGCCGCGCTGCTGGCAATCTGCTTGGCGATTTCGGCTTCGATTTCAGTGGCTGACTTGAGTTCATCCCACAAGCCATCGATCTTGTTCAGGACGACCAGGCGTGCCCGGCTGGCGCCCTGCACCGGGGCAATATAATGCCGCCAGATTTCAATATCGGACTTGGTCACGCCGGTATCAGCTGCCAGCAGAAACAGCACCGCATGGGCGCTGGGCAGCATGCTGAGCGTCAGTTCCGGCTCGGTGCCGATGGCGTTGAGGCCCGGCGTATCGAGAATGACCAGCCCCTGCTTGAGGAGCGGGTGGGGAAAGTTGATCAGCGCATGGCGCCAGCGCGGAATCGCAATGCTGCCATCGCGCGCCAGACTGCGTGCAGTTTCTTCATCGTTGGGGTTGATCAGGCCGTAGGACTCGGCTGTGGCGGCGTCGACCGGCATGGTGTCGGCCAGGCGCATCAGCGTTGCACTCATCTCATCGGCTGAGTCGATATTGAGCGGAAACTCGGTCCATGCGTCCGCGTCGTGCTTGAAGTCGGCAATGCTGCCTTCGCGGGTCTTGGTTTCAATCGGTAACAGGCGCAGCGAAGGGCGGTGGATTGGGTCGTAATACAGTTCGGTGGGGCACATGGTGGTGCGCCCGGCGGACGAGGGCAGCACACGTTGCCGATAGTCTGAAAAGAAAATTGCGTTGATAAGCTCGGATTTGCCGCGCGAAAATTCAGCAACAAAGGCCACATTCAGCTTGTCTTCCTGCAGTCGCCCCAGCAGCTGGTTCAGACGCAGTTCGGACTCGGCATCGTCCAGTTCCTGGGCGGCGAGCCAGTCGCGCAGCGCTTCGACGCGCACATACACGGCGTCGCGCCAGGCACTGTAATGCTCGAAATCGTCAACCAGGGTCGTGGAGGGCATCAGGTCGATCTGCTAGATAGGGCACCGTCATATAACGACATATTAATAATAAACTTGATGGGCATGAAATTTGCCTGTCAGCGCTGGCAGCGGGGGCAGTAAAAACTGGCACGCTGACCCTGCACGATGCGTCGGATAGGTGTGGCACATGTTTTGCACGCGAGTCCTTCACGATCGTACACCCGGGTCTGCAACTGGAAATAACCCAGTTCACCACTGCTGTGGACGTAGTCGCGCAACGAGCTGCCGCCCGCAGCGATGGCTGCCGTCAACACCTGTTTGATCGCGGCAACCAGCCTCGCGCAGGCCGGACGGCTCAGCCGCCGGGCAGCGGTAGCGGGGCGGATGCCGGCATGGAACAGGGATTCGGATGCGTAAATATTCCCTACCCCCACCACCACGTGTGCATCCATGATGACCTGCTTGATAGCCGCGCCACGGCGCTGGCATTGCGTGTGTAGACAGGCGGCGTCGAACGCGGACGTGAGGGGCTCCGGACCAAGCCTGACCAGCAGCGGATGGTTTGCCACGTCGGTGGTCCACAACACGGCGCCAAAGCGTCGAGGGTCGCGCAGGCGTAGCGTTGTGCCGTCATCGAACAGCCAATCCACATGATCGTGCAGGGCGGCGGGTTCGTCGGGTCCGGTAAAGCGCAGGCTGCCCGACATGCCGAGATGCACGAGCTGAGTGACCACGCCAAAGTCAAACAGCAAGTATTTGCCGCGCCGGGTTAGCGTAATGAGCGGCAATCCGGCCAGGCGAGTCTCCAGATCGTCCGGAACCGGCCAGCGCAAGCTCGGGTTGCGTACCACAATGCGTTTGAGCGTGCGACCTTGCAATCTCGGGAGCAGTCCCAGGCGGGTGGTTTCAACTTCAGGTAGCTCGGGCATGGGCTGGATATCAGGGTGGCGTTTTGTAAAGAGAAAGCTGCGAGGTGAAGCTGAAAAGTCAGGTTGCGCAGCGGTCTATGCATGGCAACCGTCATGGCGAAGCGTAGTTTATATAGTGGATGCCGTCATGGTTCATGGTGAAGTCGTTTGCGACTTGAATGCAATATTCTCAGCGACGGCAATGAACCTTGCTTGCGAGCGGGCCTCGAAAGCTTAGAATCATGACAAGCAACCCCATCAAGGCGATATCAAATATGGCAGATTTCAAGCACCTTCCCCTCTATGCAGCGCTGGCACTTGCGAGTGCGTGCAGCCAGCCTGCTGTCAAGGCGGCACAGCCTGAGGTCACGCAAACAGCCATACAGCAAGCGGACGCTACGGCGAGTGAGGCAACTGTTTCCCCGGCTGACGATGAGGCAGCCAAGGCAGCGGTCGTCCTGGAAAATTTGCCTAAACAAGTGCTGACACCTGAACTGCTGTTTAAATTTCTGGTGGCGGAGGTGGCTGGACAGCGTGGTGCAATCGGTATTGCCCAATCCACCTACATGGATCTGGCACGGCAAACGCGCGATCCGCGTATTGCGCGCCGCGCTGCTGAAGTGTCGGTGTTTGCGCGCGACCAAGCGGGCGCGCTTGAGGCCACGCGTCTGTGGGCCGCCGCCGAGCAGGATTCGGAGCGCGCGCAGCAAACCCTGGCTGCGTTATTGCTGAATGAGGGCAAGCTCAGCGAGGCTGAGCCTATTTTGCACGTCTTGTTGAAAAAAGATGCTGACAGAGGGTTTATGCAACTGTCGGGGTTGATGGGCAAGATGCGGGATACCCAGGCAGCGCTGGAACTGGTTGAACGCCTGGCAGCCGATTATCCCAAGTTGCCGGAGGCGCATTTTGCGGTGGCGCAGGCTGCAGCCAGTGCCGGGCGGAATGAGGCTGCAGTTTCTGCTTTGCAGCAGGCCGACCGTCTGCGTCCGGGCTGGGAAGCCGCAGCCCTGATGCGCGCACAGGTTCTGGCCAAAACATCTCGTGCTGAAGCTTTGGCCTTTATGCGCGATTTTTTGGCGACCCATGCCAATGCACGTGAGGTTCGCCTGGCTTATGCGCGCACCTTGGTTAATGCCAATCAGTTCACCGAGGCGCGCACTGAATTCACCCGACTTACCCGTGATTTTCCGCGCAATGCCGAAGTTGGCTTTGCGGCGGGTTTGTTGTCCTTGCAAATGGGTGATGTGAATGCCGCACGCGATTTGCTGACGCAAACTCTGGACTACAACCCGCGTGAGCCGGACACCGTGTATTTCTATCTGGGGCAGGTGGCCGAGCAGATGAAGCAGCTTGATGTGGCAGTGGGCCATTACGCTGACGTCAAAACGGGAAATTATCTGGTGCCCGCGCGTGCGCGCCAGGCTGGGCTGCTGGCCGGGGCTGGAAAGCTGGATGAGGCGCGCGCGTTGTTGTCCGGCACACGGGGCGAAAATGACGCGCAAAACATCCTCTTGATCCAGGCACAGGCCGAACTGCTGCGGGATAATGTGTCGCCCCCCGCCCCAATAGCCGTATTTGAATGGTTGTCGGAAGGCCTCAAGCGCTATCCCGATTCGGCCAACCTGCTCTATGACCGGGCGATGGCCGCGGAGAAGGTGGACAAGATGGACGTGCTCGAAGCGGACTTGCGTCGTGTGATCGTGTTGCGGCCCGAGGATGCTCAGGCCTATAACGCGCTGGGCTACACACTAGCCGACCGGACCGACCGGCTGGCTGAGGCGATCGTTCTGCTCGACAAAGCCTTGTCGTTGGCGCCAGATGATCCTTACATACTGGATAGCGTGGGGTGGGCGCAGTACCGCTCGGGCAATCTGCCACGCGCGCAGGAATATCTGGAACGCGCCTACAAGGTGCGTCCCGATCCCGAAATCGCAGCCCATCTGGGTGAAGTGCTGTGGGCGCGCGGTCAACGCATTGAAGCCGGGCAGTTATGGCAGGCCAGTTTGCAGACTCATCCCGGGAATGAGGTGTTGCTGGAAACGCTGCGCCGCCTGAAGCCTTGAAGTCCCCTCTGATTGCAGTCCTGTGGCTGGCGCTTCTGGGTGGATGTGCGTCCTCGCCTTTTGCTCCATCGACGGGCGAGCCATCGGTCAACTGGAGCTTTCAGGGGCGCGTGGGGATCAAGACGGCCGACCAAAGCATGTCCGGGAATATCCGTTGGCGTCATCGTGCGGATATGGATGAACTCTTGATGAGCTCTCCGTTGGGGCAGGGCGTTGCCCGCATTGAGCGCAACGCGAATGGTGTCATCCTGGATGTGCCGAATCAGGCGTCGCGGCATTCGCCCGATGCCGAGTCGCTGACGCACGAAGTATTGGGTTATGGCTTGCCGGTTTCCGGGCTGGCATGGTGGGTGCAGGCGCAGCCCGCACCCGGCCGTATTTTTGAAATCATGGCGCGTGATGAAGCTGGCCGCATTGCGCAGCTCAAACAGGATGGCTGGGTGATTGATTACCTTCAGTATTCAGCCGAGATGCCCGTGCGGCCGCGCAAGCTGGTGGTGACGCGTGATGGTCTGGAAATCCGCCTGGTGGCGGATGATTGGAAAAGTGAATGAGCCACGCCTACCCCGCCCCCGCCAAACTCAACCTGTTTCTGCACGTCGTCGGTCGCCGCGCCGATGGCTATCACCTGCTGCAAAGTGTGTTTCGCCTGATCGACCGTGCGGATATCGTTCACCTGGAATTGCGGGACGATGGTCATGTGGAACGTGAAGGAGATTTGCCGGGTGTGGCAGAAGATGATGACCTGACCGTACGTGCGGCGCGATTACTGCAGGCTCATGCGCCTGCAGGCTCAGGTGTGAGCATTCGCCTTGACAAGGTGTTGCCCATGGGAGGTGGGCTGGGCGGTGGCAGTTCGGATGCCGCAACCGTACTATTGGCACTGAATCGCCTGTGGAAAATCAATCTGCCGCGCGACATCATGCAAAACCTGGCGCTGCAGCTGGGAGCCGATGTACCCGTGTTTGTGTTTGGGCAGACCGCTTTTGCTGAAGGGGTGGGTGAGATTCTGCGCCCGGCAAATGCCCCGCAGGCTTGGTATGTGGTGCTGATGCCACCCATCCAGGTGCCTACGGCTGCAATTTTTGCGGCGCCGGAATTGACACGCAACACGCCACCCCTCAAAATAGCGCCCTTTTCCGCAGGCGTGGGTCATACGACCTTACACGGACTTCAGTCCGTAGAAAGTCGGAGTCCCCTTGCGGGACATAACGATCTGCAGCCCGTCGTGGTCAAACGTTACCCTGAAGTCGCCCGTCATCTTGAATGGTTGGGTCGATTTGGTGAAGCGCGGATGACCGGGTCGGGTGCCTGTGTGTTTGCATCGTTCGGGACAGAAGACGCGGCGCGCGAAGTGTTGCGCCAGTTGCCTGATTCGATGCAGGGTTTTGTGGCGCAGGGTCTCGACAAGCATCCGCTTTACGACTACTGCGCCTGAGTAGCACCCAATTATTGGGGAGTCGCCAAGTGGTAAGGCATCGGATTTTGATTCCGACATTCGTAGGTTCGATCCCTACCTCCCCAGCCAGTTAAGCGAACAGCCGCCCGAGGCGGCTGTTTTTGTTGTGATGTTCTGATCCAAATCGTCGGAGACTCGCGTGTCCATAGACAACTTGATGGTGTTTACCGGAAATGCGAACCCGCGTCTCGCCAACGACGTGGTGCGCCATCTCAATATCCATCTCGGTCGCGCCACCGTGTCGCGTTTTTCCGACGGCGAGGTTATGGTTGAAATCCTCGAAAACGTACGCGGCAAGGACGTTTTCGTGTTGCAGTCAACCTGTCAGCCGACCAACGACACCCTGATGGAAGTTATGGTGATGGTCGATGCGCTGAAGCGTGCTTCGGCTGGCCGCATCACCGCAGCGATCCCCTATTATGGCTATGCACGACAGGACCGCCGCACCCGTTCGGCGCGGGTGGCGATCACCGCCAAGGTGGTGGCCAACATGCTGCAGGCTGCGGGAATCGACCGCATGCTGACGATGGACCTGCACTCGGACCAGATTCAGGGCTTTTTCGATACGCCGGTCGACAATATCTATTCCAGTCCGATTCTGCTGGGTGATATCTGGAAGCGTAATCATCCCGATATGGTGGTGGTTTCGCCGGATGTGGGGGGTGTGGTGCGGGCGCGGGCGATTGCCAAACGGCTGGAGTGCGATCTGGCGATCATCGATAAGCGTCGTCCCAAGCCCAACGTGGCCAAGGTGATGCACATCATCGGTGACGTGAAGGATCGTACCTGCATCATCATGGATGACATGGTCGACACAGCCAACACGCTGTGCGAAGCGGCCAATGCGCTGAAGGAGCACGGTGCCAAGAAGGTGATGGCCTATTGCACGCACGCCGTGTTGTCCGGCACCGCTGCCGAACGTGTGACGAATTCCGCGCTCGACGAACTGGTGGTGACCGACACCATTCCGTTGCGCGACGATGCGCGCGCATGCGCAAAAATCCGGCAGTTGTCGGTGGCTGAGTTGTTGGCGGAAACCATCCGTCGCATCAGCAACGAAGATTCCGTCAGTTCACTCTTCATGGAGTAGTAGCTGGTCGAATACCCCTGGTCGCGGGGGTTTTAACCATGCATGACCATTTTTGGTAATGCATCATCAAGCAGGTTTTTTAGGAGAAGCAACATGGAAATCGAAGTCATTGCTGCCAAGCGTGAATTGCAAGGTACGGGTGCGAGCCGCCGTCTGCGTCACGCGGGTAAAGTCCCCGGTATCGTCTATGGTGGTGAAGCGGGCCCCGTACAAATCGAACTGGATCACAACACGCTGTACCATGCGCTGCGTAAAGAGGCTTTTCATGCCTCCGTGCTGACGCTGAATGTCGATGGCGCAAAAGAGTCCGTGCTGCTGCGTGATTCGCAGTGGCATCCCTACAAGCAGCAAGTGCTGCACGTTGACTTCCAGCGCGTCGACAAAACCCACAAGATTCACGTCAAGGTTCCGCTGCACTTCCTGAATGCCGAAGCCTGCCCGGGCGTGAAAACCGGTGGCGGCAAGCCGCACCACTTGATGACAGAGATTGATGTTCAGTGTTTGCCGCGTGACCTGCCTGAATTTATTGAGGTGGACATGGGTACGCTGGAAATTGGCTCGATCGTGCACGCTAATGAACTGACTCTGCCCAAAGGCGTGGAGTTGGTAGCGCATATCAAGCAGGAAAATCCGGCCGTGGCTTCGGTGAACGCGCCCAAGGTTGCTGCGGTTGAAGAACCGGTGGCGGCACCTGCAGCACCCGCTGAACCCAAGGAGTAATCCGGATGCGCAATCCTGTCGGGATTGCGCACCGGGTGCGGCATGACAGCGCCAAGCCTAATCGCCCCCCGCCTGATTGTCGGCCTCGGTAACCCGGGGCGCGACTACGAAGAAACCCGGCACAATGCCGGGTTTTGGTTTTGCGCACGTCTTGCGCAGAAGTGGGGCGCGTCGCTTGCAATGGAATCACGTTTTCACGGCATCGTCGGACGTGGTGCGCAAGGCGTCTGGATGGTGTTGCCGCAAACCTTCATGAATCGTTCTGGCCAGTCCGTTGGCGCGCTCGCACGGTTTCATCGCATCGACCCGGCAGAAATTCTGGTGGTTCACGATGAACTTGATATCCCTCCCGGCCAATTGCGTCTGAAGTTTGGCGGTGGCATGGGGGGGCACAATGGTTTGAAAGACATTACGTCGCATCTTGGGACACAGGATTACTGGCGGCTGCGCATTGGTATTGGCCATCCGGGCGACCGCCACGAAGTCGTGAATTACGTTTTGAAGCCGCCGCGCCGCGAAGAGCAGGCCGATATCGAGCATGCAATTGAGCGTGCGATCGATTTGTGGCCCATGATTGAAAAAGGCGAGTGGAATACGGCCATTCAACGCATCAACACCAAACCCCAGCCCAGCAGCTCTTAGTTCCAGGAAAATCCATGAGTCTTAAATGTGGCATCGTCGGCCTGCCAAACGTCGGCAAATCTACCCTTTTCAACGCGCTGACCCAGGCGGGTATAGCAGCCGAGAATTATCCTTTTTGCACCATTGAGCCGAACACCGGCGTGGTTGAAGTGCCGGATGTGCGTCTGGTGCAACTGTCTGAAATCATCAAGCCGCAGAAAGTGGTGCCGGCGATTGTTGAGTTCGTTGATATTGCGGGGTTGGTGGCAGGCGCGTCAAAAGGCGAAGGCTTGGGCAACCAGTTTCTGGCCAATATTCGTGAGACCGACGCGATCTGCCATGTGGTGCGTTGTTTTCATGATGAAAATGTGATCCACGTTGCAGGCAAGGTCGATCCATTGTCGGATGTGGAAACCATCGCGACCGAGTTGGCGCTTGCTGACCTGGCAAGCGCCGAGAAAGCCTTGACGCGGGCCGAAAAGACCGCGCGTGCGGGTGACAAGGAAGCCCAGAAGCTGGTCGCCGCCCTGAAGCCGGTGGTGGCCACGCTCAACGAAGGCCGCCCCGCACGGGCTGCTGGCCTGGATGCCGAAGGCCTGGATGCCATCAAGCCCTTGTGTCTGATGACGGTGAAGCCCGCGCTGTATGTGGCCAATGTCAGCGAAGATGGTTTTCACGACAATCCCATGCTCGACGCATTGGTGGCATTTGCCGAAAAGGAAGGCGCGCCGGTGGTGCCGGTATGTGCAGCGATGGAGGCGGAATTACAGGAGTTGTCTCCGGAAGAGCGTGTGGAATATCTGGCGGAACTCGGCTGGGACGAGCCGGGGCTGAATCGCTTGATTCGTGCAGCCTACGATTTGCTTGGCCTGCAAACCTATTTCACGGCCGGCGTGAAAGAGGTCCGCGCCTGGACGATCCACAAGGGCGACACGGCGCCGCAGGCCGCCGGAGCTATTCACACCGATTTCGAGCGTGGCTTTATTCGGGCGCAAACCATTGCTTTTGAGGACTTTATTGCCTGCAAGGGCGAGCAGGGCGCCAAGGAGGCGGGCAAGATGCGCGCCGAAGGCAAGGAATACATCGTCAAGGATGGTGATGTGATGAACTTCCTGTTTAACGTGTGAGACGGCTAAATATCGCGTAATTAGGTTTGACAGGGGTTCCGGAAAGCCACTATAATTCCGCGCTTCGTTTGGGTGGGGTTCCCGAGCGGTCAAAGGGATCAGACTGTAAATCTGAC
>JASJPE010000017.1:0-60921 GCA_031426895.1 Thiobacillus sp.
AACCGACGTTTTCCAGATCGTTGTGCTTGCCGCCGGCGCGCACGCAGCGCTGCGACGACACTGCACGGGTGTAGGTGCGCTTGTCCTGCCCGGTGAACACGTCCTTGAACTGCACCATGCCGGCGTTGGTGAACAGCAGCGTGGGATCGTTGCCCGGCACCAGCGGACTGCTGGCAACGATGGTATGGCCCTTGGAGGCAAAATAATCGAGGAAACTCTGGCGAATAGCGCTGCTTTTCATGGTGTTGGCGGGGTAAGGTGCGTTAACGTCGAACAATAAAGCATTGTATCCGTTAAAGTTCAGCCCGCTACATGGCTAAACTGGCGGAAATGGAGGGAAACATGAATGACGACGATGTGATTGCCGCCACCCGTGAATGGCTGGAAAAAGCCGTGATCGGGCTCAACCTGTGCCCCTTTGCCAAGGCGGTCTACGTCAGGAATCAGGTACGGATCGTGGTGAGCCAGGCCAGGCACCTGGATGGCTTGCTCGAAGACATCGACCGCGAACTGGATTTTCTGGCCGAAGTGGATCCGGAAACCACCGACACGACCCTGCTCATCCACCCCACGTTGCTGCCGGATTTTCTCGATTTCAATGATTTCCTGCAACTGGCTGATGCGGCTGTGGAGGAACACGAATTGGAGGGCATCATCCAGATTGCCAGTTTCCATCCCCGATTCCAGTTTGAAGGTACCGAGCCCGATGACATGAGCAACTTTACCAACCGTGCACCCTATCCCACCCTGCATTTGTTGCGCGAGGCGAGCATCGAACGCGCCGTGGCCGCCTTTCCCGAAGCGGAAACGATTTATGAACGCAACATCGAGACGCTTACGGCGCTGGGGCATGCCGGCTGGCAGGCCCTGTGGGACAAGACGTAATCAGGTGTGTGGCTCGACCGGATCAGTCAGTCAGCGTTGGCAACAAATATCAGCTTGGAGTGAACCCTGTGTGGCGCTCACCCTGAGCATTTTTCACCCAGGAGTAAAGCGCGTCGTACATCACCATGCCTTGGCCCAGCATCATGTGGTCGTCGGCAAAGTTTTTCGATAAGCCGAGTGAGAGCGCGAGCAGCCCGGCGCACTGCGGGGCGAGGTCGAGCCGGCCGGTGTCCGCACCGCGCACGATAATGGCAAGCTGTCCCAGCGCGGGGTCATCGAGATTGTGCTTGTCAAGGAAGGCGTCAAAGCTGCACAGCTCACCGTGGTGGCCATATTCCACGCCAGGAATGTCGTAAGGAATGGCCCCTTTTTCCTTGGCGATGACCAGCACGTCGGCGGCAGGCACGTAAAGAAACTCGGCTGCCGGATCGATGAAACGGGCAACCAGCCAGGGGCACGCGATGCGGTCGATCTTGGGGCGTTCGCGGGTGATCCATTTCATGGTGCGCTCCTGGTTCAGTGACCTGTTGCAATGTGGGTTTACGGCGTGGCAAGCCGTCGCATCATTACTCGGTAACCTTGCCGCCCGCGGCCTTCCAGCCTTCAATGCCACCCTCGATGAAGCGGGCGTTCAAGCCCTTGGTCTGCAGGGCGTCGACCACGCTGTTGGAAACCGAGCCGCCACGCGCGCAGTAAATGACAATTTCCCGATCCTTGGGCAGGCTGTCGGCCCACTCGGCAAGTTGCTCAGGATTCTTCCATTGCGCGCCAGGCAGGTGTCCTGGCGCGGCATCGCGGTCGGCGATACGTCGCACGTCGAGAATCAGCTTGTCGGCGAGTTCGGATTTCAGAGTGTCGGGTTGGATGGTGCGTTCCATGGGGTCATTTCCTCAAACGATGTAGGTGTAAGCAAGACCGACCGCCGCACAGGCGCCGATCACTTTCATGATGTCCATCTTGTATTTCCACAGGGCAATGAAAGCCGCCACGGAAATCAAGGCGTAGAACCACTCGAAGCCACCGGAGAACGGTGCCGCCTCGGTGGCGCGCGGCCAGATCACATGCCAGCCGAAAAATACCGCGAGGTTGAGGATCACCCCCACCACCGCCGCGGTGATGCCGGTGAGCGGTGCAGTGAATTTGAGATCGCCGTGAGTGGCTTCCACCAAGGGCGCACCCGCCAGAATGAACAGGAACGACGGCAGGAAGGTGAAGAAGGTGGCCACGCTGGCACCGGCAAAACCCGCCAGGAACAGGGCGTCTGGGCCGAAGATTTCCTTGGTCCAGGCACCGACGAAGCCGACGAAGGACACCACCATGATCAGTGGTCCCGGGGTGGTTTCGCCCAGGGCCAGACCGTCGATCATCTGGGTGGCGGTCAGCCACTGGTAATGCTCGACGCCGCCCTGATAGACATAGGGCAGCACCGCATAGGCACCGCCGAAAGTGACCAGCGCAGCCTTGGTGAAGAACACGCCCATGTCATGCAGGGTGCCGGCGGGCAACAGGAGCATGGCGGCGCCCCACAGCGCGACGAACAATCCCGTCAGAATCACCAGCCGACCGAGCCGGAACTTGGTATGGGCGGGCGACGGCGTGTCGTCGTCGATCAGCGCCGGGCCGTAGGATTTGTTGCTGGCACCATGGCCGCCGCCGACCTTGAACTTGTCCGGCCAGACCTTGCCGCCGATGAAACCCAGCACGCCCGCTGCCAGTACGATGTAGGGGAACGGGATTTTCAGTGCGAAGATGGCAATGAAGGACACGGCAGCCATCGCCCACAGGAGATTGTTCTTCAGTGCGCGCGAGCCGATGCGCCAGGCGGCGAATACCACGATGGCCACCACCGCCGGTTTGATACCGTTGAACACGCCCTGCACGAAGGTCAGATCGCCGAAAGCGAGATAGACATAGGTGAGCGCTGCCAGAATGAACAGCGACGGCAGCACGAACAGCGTGCCGGCGACGATGCCCCCCCAGCTTCGATGCAGCATCCAGCCGATGTAGATGGCGAGCTGCTGTGCCTCGGGTCCGGGCAGTACCATGCAGTAGTTCAGCGCGTGCAGGAAGCGGCGCTCGGAAATCCAGCGCCGCTTTTCCACCAGCTCCTGATGCATGATGGAAATCTGCCCCGCCGGGCCGCCAAAGCTGATGAAGCCGAGCAGCAGCCAGTATTTGAAGGCCTCCCAGAAACTGGGGTGGGCGGGGCGTTCGGTTGGGGTGGTCAAAATGGCATCCTCAAACTAGGGAGTGGTAAAAACTGCGTATAAATCATCCAGCATTTGTCCGCCTTGCTTGAGCAAGACGTTGTCATCCTGAATGCGTGTTTTCAGGCCTTTCAGCAGCATCTCGAAACCGGCTGCCTCGGGGGCGTCGCCGCCCACATCCAGGGCGTGGACCATCGCGCCGATGCGCTGCAAGGCAGCGTCGTTTTCCAGTCCAAAACTCGCCAGCAGGGTTTCAAAGGTGACGCGATGTCCGACGTGGGTGAACCGTGCGCCATCGAAATCGAAACCCAGCGCATCCGCCGGGCAATCCTTGAGACGTTTCAGCCAGACAAAACGCGCCTTGCGGTCAATGAAACGCTGAATCAGCCAGGCGGAGGCCAGTCGATCCACCCACAAGTCCTGCCGGGTGGCCCAGGTCTGTTTTTGAAAGTTGGCAATAGCGAGATGTTCGGGCTGGCCATTCTGAAAATGTGGTTCGTTGGGTGAGAGGCGCGCTTGCAGCGCGACTTCCGCAGTCAGCAGTCGTGCTTCTGCTTCGAGTTTGGTGGTGCCTGGAAAATAATCCTGATCGGCCAGGGTTTCGTATCGACGCCGCAAGGCTTTCAGGGCTTTATGGGCAGTGATGGTTTTTTCGGCCAGGGGGTCGAAGCGGCTCAGGTCTGATAACAGCCCGGTGTATGCCTCCGTGCGATCAAACATGCCTTGAAAGGCGGCTGACTGCGATTCGTCTGCGTCTACCTTGAGCAGCCAAGCGGTCCCGCCTTCAGCGTGCGTTTCACTTGCCAGCGCTTCAAGTGCCTGCCGTGTCGTGGCCGTTTCCGGCAGCAGCCAGGCACCGTCGCGCAGCGCTGCGCACCCCAGCCCTTTCAGGCCACGCCAGATGCGCATGCGCGCCGTAGCGTTCTGCGTGGGCAGCGTCATGACGATCAATATCCATGTATTGATTTCTACATTCATGTAGCAATCTTTACATAGTTCGTGGGGTGGGTCAATGAAATAATTGAGGCCAGGACGGTACCAGCGCAGGCGCGCTCAAGATGGCCTCATGGCATACCCACAGTGGATGTAAATGGGGTGGCGCAATGGCTGCGCCTTACCTTGGTGAATGGGGGCAGGTGCTGGGGCGGGCATGAAAAAAGGGACTTTCGCCCCTTTTTTCACCGTAAGCTTTTCCTGGAACAGGTGGCTCCCCCCGCACTTCCTGGAAACAAGCTTGCAACTGACAGTTAGCTGCCGCAACCACCGCAGCAACCGCCGCCATGAGCGGGTTTTTCTTCTTTAACCTGTACGCCCGCCTTGGCGAGCGCCGCCACCAGTTCCGCACGGGTCGGCGTATCGCCGTCGAGTCGAGCGTGCAGACTCGCAGGGGCATCGAAAAACGATACGTCCTGCACGCCGGATAGTGTCTTCAGCGTTGCGCCTGCCTGTTGAGCCGCTTCTGTGCTGATGGGGTTGGCGATGTTGAGAATTTCAATTTTCATGTTTGCTCCTTGGGAATGAATAATCAGATGTTTTCGGTCAGTCTTGCATACAGGCCAGGCAGCACCCGGGGCAGCATCGCCGCATCGTGCACCACCACATACCCTGTCGCGCCGAACAGGTGCGGCAGGTAATCTCCAGCTTTCTCATCGATGGTCACGCAAAAGGGCGTGAGCCCCAGGCGACGCGCCTCGATGATGGCCATGCGGGTGTCTTCGATCCCGTAACGGCCTTCGTACTTGTCCAGGTCGTTCGGTTTGCCGTCAGTCAGGATCAGCAACAGGCGGCGTGCCGTTTTCCGCGTCGAGAGGATCGCCGTCGAGTGGCGGATCGCTGCGCCCATGCGTGTGTAGTAGCCGGGTTTCAATGCTGCCAGGCGACCACGAATCTGGTCGTCGTAGCGCTCATCGAAGCCCTTGAGCAGGTGAAAGCGTATGTTGTCACGGCGCACCGACGAGAATCCATACAGCGCAAAGTGATCGCCCGTGGCTGCCAGAGCTTCACCGAATAGCAGGAGGCTATCGCGGATCACCTCGATCACGCGCGCCGAATTGTTGACCCAGGCATCGGTCGAAAGCGATAGATCAGCCAGCAGCAGGCAGGATAGATCGCGCTGTTGCTGGCGGCTGTCGATATACAGACCGGGCTCGCTGGTGTAAACGCCTCCCGCCTTGTCGGTTGCAAAGCGCACGCAGGCATCAATATCGAGATCGTTCCCGGAGACCTGGGCGCGCAGGCGTGTACGCTGGGGCGTGAGGGTCTGGAATTGCTGGCGCAGGCGTCTGGCCGGTGCGCGCAGGTCTTGCGGCAATGCACACGGCACCGCGTCGCGTGCAAGCATCATCTGCAGGCGGCAATGTGCAGGCTGCAGTTGCAGTTTGCGGTAATTCCATTCCGGCAACAGGATGCCATCGGCCAGTTTCAGATCGTCGTCCGTTTCGGCGGGCAGGTCCAGGTCGAAGCGCACCCGGCTGGCCGCGGTCTGGTCGTCATCGGCGATGCTGAGGATATCGAGATCATTGGCGGCTTTCTCCGCGTGCTCATTTTCATCTTCGTCGAGTGGCCGGTCGACTTTGATGAATTCGGCCCAGGAAAACAGGCTTTCGGCACGAAACAGCAGCATGAAGGGGTTGGTTGCCTGCGGCATGTCGACTCGCTCCGCACGCCGTTTGCGCGCGTCGCGGCTGGCCGTCGATTTGGATTCCGGCGCAGGCGGCGGCTTGTCGACGGCCGGGCGCTGCTTGCCAGGTGCGACGGGTGGCTGTGGGTGCAGCCACAAGGACACAGGTGCAGGCGGCTGCTTGCCCGGTTCGAAGGTTTCGATCGAGCCAGGGCCGGTTAGCGCAGCGCGAATGGCCTCTTCCGCTGCCCGCTCCGTTCCGTTCAGTTTGGCCGGGTCGGGGCGCAATGCAAGGGCGGCTGCCACCAGTTCGTGATAACGCCGGGTTAGCCCTGGCAGTGCGCTCAGGGTTGCGCGCGTGGCCGCCTGGTTGCGTACGATCCACGCGGCGGCTGGTGCAACGTCGTGTGCGGCCAGTGCCAGCAGCCACAGATAGAGTTCGCGGTTTAGAGCACGTTCTGGAAAAACGTCAATCGATGCTGGCAGGTAGACCGAGCTCTCGTCGGTCCAGGCCAGTTCCAGCTTTTCGCCGACGCCGGCCACGCGCTCCAGCCATTTGCGGCGTGCACCGTGTGTGGTCGCCGAACCGGTGCGCACGGTCAGGCCGGCATCGCCGCCCAACGCGCGAAAAAAGATCGGCGCAATGCGCTCGATTTCCTTCAGCTCGATGCGCGCTTTTGGAAAGCCGCGATACGCGGTGCGCGTGATCAGCTTGTCCCACAGGCCGCCGACGAACTCTTCCATGTCTACTTCCGCATTTCCACAGCAGCGTCAGCGTCACGCCTGGCCGGTGCAGCGCGGGCGGTGCGTACGTTGAACGAGGCTTCGGATTCGGCGCGCACATCGTGCACCCAGTTCAGCAGCGAGCCGTTCGGGTTGTTCTCCAGCGTATGGTCGCAGGCATCGACGCACTGGCCACACTGTACGCAGGCGAACATCATGCGTTTGACATTGCGCGGATTCAGCCGCATCGGACACACATGGTCGCAGGCCGAATAGCAACTTGAGCAATCACGGGCGCGCTCGCGCTTGAAGCCAATCACCATGGCCTTGTCGTTGCCCATCCATGCCAGGCTCTGGAACAGGCCAACCGCGCAGGCATAGCGGCAAAACAGGTGGCGTGCGAACATGAATTCGACGAAGAAAGCGATGCTGGCCGCGCTCAGAAAAACCGTTTGGTTGCGGGTCAGCGTGCCATGCCAGAGGTTGCCGTAGATCTCGGCTGGCGGTAGCAGATAGGTCAGCAGCACCACGGCCCACAGCATGGCGCAGGCAATGACCAGTGGTATCACGGCGAACCACCAGAGCGCATCGTGAGGGGTTTCGCTGCCGTCCGGATTGCGCGTCGGCAACAATTTTTTGTCCCACAGGCTTTGCTTGCCGATTGCGCGCCGCAGCGTCTGGTTGATGGTCTCGACCACAGAGAAATGCGGGCAGAGCCAGCCGCAATACAGGCGGCCCCATTTCCAGCTGACATAGATCAGCGTGCCGCCTATCGCCAGCAGCGGCAGAAAGCCGCGCAGCACGATGTTCAGCGCAGCCTGGGCGGTTGAGGCGCGCCCGGTGATTAAGTCATCCAGCCCGAGCGTCCAGTCGTAGCCAAACAGGATGAGGTGCTTGAGATTCAGGTCGAGCCTGAAGATATCGAATATCGGCGCCAGCACGAACAGCAGGAAAAACCCTGCCTGAGTGAATTGGCGCCAGCGTTGCACGGGCAAGCCAAGCCAGCCGCGCACACGGTGCACAACGCTTGCACGGATTGTGGCAGTTGCCTGGGCGCCTACCACTTGCGGCTCCCGAGCAGGGGGTAGACGAAGGTTTGCCCGGCGATTGCCCTGGACAGGCCAAGTACGCCGAGCAGCACCAGTGTCGCATGGCAGCACACGAAGTACAGCACCAGCAGCATCCAGGTCGTGGGATGATTAAGATCGCCGGCCAGCGCGATGATGGCAGGCACGACTGTCAATAACAGCCCGGCTTGCAGGCTCACTGACACCGTCTGGCGCACATGGCAGCGGGTGAGCGGATTGGTGCTTGCGCGCTGTTGGTAGGCGAGCCCCAGCAGGAGCAGGAACGCCAGGCCGGGCGCAATCAGCAAGTTGAGCAGATAGAGCGCTTCGGCCTGCACTGCCTGGGTGCGCGGGTCGGGAAGGGGGTCCATGTTTAGTGACCGATTTAATGACCGAAAGTTGCCTTGATCACTTCCAGCAGGGCCTGTGCGCTGTCTGCGTCGTCGGTGAGGGGTTCCACCAGTGCTGCTTCGCAGGCGACCACCGGGTCGCAACCGGCGTTGATGAGACAGGCCGCATAGACCAGCAGGCGAGTCGAAGCCGCTTCTTCCAGATCGTGATCTTTGAGTTGGCGGAAGTGACCGGCCAGCGTGACGAGTTGCGCTGCCAGCAAGGGCGCGATGCCAGTTTCGGCGATCACGATCTTTTCTTCCAGCGCGGCCGGCGGGAAATCAAAGTTGATCGCAATAAAGCGCTGGCGGGTGGATGGCTTCAGGCTTTTCAGCAGGTTCTGGTAACCCGGGTTGTAGGACACCACCAGCATGAACTCATCCGGCGCGTGTAATTCTTCGCCGGTACGTTCGATCGGCAGAATGCGCCGGTCGTCGGTCAGCGGATGGAGCACGACAGTTGTGTCCTTGCGGGCTTCCACCACTTCATCGAGATAGCAGATGCCGCCCTGGCGCACCGCGCGGGTGAGCGGGCCATCCGACCATACTGTCTGGCCATCGCCGATCAGATGGCGGCCAACCAGATCGGCTGCGGTCAGGTCGTCATGGCACGACACCGTGATCAGTGGACGCCCCAGGCGTGCCGCCATGTGCGCAATGAAACGTGTCTTGCCGCAGCCAGTCGGGCCCTTGATCAGGAGCGGCAGGCGGTTGTGAAAAGCGTATTCAAACAGGACACACTCATTGCCGACGGGCTGGTAGTAGGGAATGTTTAGGGCAGACGCCAGGCCAGGGGTAGTCAGGTCGTTCACGGCGTTTCTCCAGTTGATTTCATGAATGTTGGAAGGCATAGGCGATCAGGCCCAGCACCAGCAGCAGCCAGCCTAATACGACCCAGCGCCAAGGCCCGCTCACACCCTGAAGCGCCATGAATCGGTCGATCACGAGACGGCCTTTGAGCAGGGTCGCCAGCAGCACTGGAATCAGGATGCTGCTGCCGGACAGGCCGGTTTCCGCCACGCTGAAGGTCAGGACTGTCAGCGTGACAAGGGTCAGCCATTGAAACGTCGCTGCTGTCATGGCATCAGTTCAGTATATAAATTAAGGGGAACAACACAATCCACACCAGATCGACCATGTGCCAGTAGGCGGCGCCGGTTTCAACGCCGCCGTAGTTGGATGCGCTGTAGCCACCTTTCCATGCTTTGAGCGCAACGGCACCGAGAATGACCATGCCGAGTATGACGTGCATGAAATGGAAAAAACCGAGACCCAGATAAAACATGAAAAACGTGTTGGTCGACATGTTGATGCCGGCCTCGAACTTGGCGCCGAATTCGACCAGTTTGAGAATCAGGAAGGTGCCGCCGCATGCTATCGCAGCGATCAGCCAGTGCGCGCAGGCTCGTGACCGGTCATGCCGGATTTGATCGACGGCACGCACCACGAAATAGCTGCCGGAAATCAGCAGGATGGTATTGATGGCGCCGCTGAGCCGGTCTAGCTCTAGTTGCGACGCATTGAATAATTCGACATTACGCATGCGGGCAAACGCATACGCCAGAAAAAAGACGCCGAATACCAGCAGTTCGGCAAGAATGAAAAACCACATGGCGAGATCGCCCGGTAAATCGCGGCGATTGCCATGTGGCGCTGAAACAGATATTGAGACGTTCAAAACGGTATCCATGTCCGCCCGGAAAACCGGGCGGATGGTGTCAGGCTCAGGTCGCGGTTGCGGCTTTACCCTTGATGAAGAAGCTAGCGATGTACAGCAGGAGGCCAACCAGGAAGACCGTGCCGGCAACTTCGCGCATCCAGTAGAACAGTGCTACCTGATCCTGCGCAGCCATGAACGACATCGGCTCCGTGGAGACGCGCTGCAGCCAGACTTGCAGAATACCGGCTGCGGTCAGGAACAGCGTGATGAACACCATCGAAATCGTCATGAGCCAGAACGACCACATTTCGACCACCTGGGCAACCGGGCTATTGGCTTCACGCCCGCGCATCAAGGGCATGGTGTAGCTGATCATGGTGATCACCACCATCACATAAGCGCCATAGAAGGCCATGTGGCCGTGCGCCGCCGTAATCTGGGTGCCGTGGGTGTAATAGTTGACCGGTGCCAGCGTATGCAGGAAGCCCCACACGCCCGCACCCAGGAACGCCATCACACCCGTACCCAGCGCCCACAGTACGGCTGCCTTGTTCGGATGCTCACGCTTCCTGCGGTTGACCATGTTGAATGCAAATACGGTCATCATGAAGAAGGGAATCGGTTCCAGGGCGGAGAACACGCTACCCCACCATTGCCAGTATTCCGGTGCGCCGATCCAGTAGTAGTGGTGACCGGTACCGATGAGGCCGGTGATCAGGGCCATCGCAATGATCACGTACAGCCATTTCTCGATCACCTCGCGGTCCACACCGGTTACCTTGATCAGCACGAAAGCCAGCATCGCGCCCATGATCAGTTCCCACACGCCTTCGACCCAAAGGTGCACGACCCACCACCAGTAGAACTTGTCCTTGACCAGGTTGCCCGGGTTGTAGAACGAGAACAGGAAGAAGATCGCGAGGCCCCAGAGACCCACCAGCATCACCAGATTGATCGCAGTCTTGCGGCCTTTCAACACCGTCATCGACAGGTTGAAGAGCATTGCGAGCGCCACGATCACGATGCCGACCTTGGTTGGCAGGGGTTGCTCGAGGAACTCTCGTCCCATCGTGGCCAGCAGGTCGTTGCCGGTCATTTCGGCCAGCGTTGCATACGGCACGAAAAGATAGCCCAGGATGGTTGCTGCTCCAGCGACAAGGAAGATCCAGAACATCGCCAGCGCCAGTTTCGGACTGAACAGTTCACGTTCCGATTCCTCGGGAATCAGGTAGTAAGCTGCACCCATGAAGCCGAACAACAGCCACACGATCAGCAGGTTGGTGTGCACCATGCGCGCCACGTTGAATGGAATGGCCGGGAACAGGAAGTCCCCGACGACGTATTGCAAACCCATAATCAGACCGAACAGGATCTGACCGAGAAAGAGACCGATGGCCGCGATGAAGTATGGCTTCGCGACCGCCTGAGATTCATATTTCATAATGTTCTCCACTGATTGCATTTATCTGGCGACAGGCTCAGCCTTCGATGTTCGGCGGCCAGTTGGACGTGTTGATCTCAGAGGTGTATTTGAGAAACTCCACCATGTCGTCAAGCTGCTGCTCGTTCAGGTGAAAGTTGGGCATCTGGCGTCGTCCGGGGGCGCCGGTCGGTTGGGCCTGGATCCATGCCTTGATGAATGCCGGGCCGCGTCGCTTGTACACATTGCCGAGCTCCGGTGCAAAATACGCACCTTCACCCAGCAGGGTGTGGCAGCCGATGCAATTGCGCGTTTCCCAAATGTGCTTGCCACGAAGGACCGACTCAGTCAGGTTCTCGCGGTTGTCACGCTTGGGAAGCGTGCCCATGGTATCGAACGTTAGTCCGATCAACATCAGGAAGAAGAACACAGCACCGCCGTAGAAGATATTTCGGGCGGCTGATTTGGTAAATGCCGAGCTCATATGGTGGGTCCCTTTCGTTTACTTGGGTTGGGCACGAGTCACATGCTTTGGCGCACTTTCCACTTCCCTGCACCATTCGCAGCTATCGAGACCTAAATATATCTTTAAAATGCATGTTTGGCAAAGAAGAAATTTGCCTGTTGTTTTAACGCGCTGGTACGGTTGAACCAACGTGACTCGACAGGCGATGGATGGGCTGTCACGTAGTGGCTGCGCTCCCTGTTTGGATATATTGGCTCGCGCTCGGATAAACCGCATGACCGGTGCAGTTTGAGTGCACTTTGTCATGAAGCAGGTATTACCAGACAGGTGAAGTACGGTCGTAACCCCCATTCTTTGCCGAAGTAAAAAAGGGGCTTGCGCCCCTTTCCTGGTTCGTGTGGATAACGGAATCAGGACAAGCCGCCATCGTAGTCAGCAATACCTGGATTGGATTTCCCGACCCCAATGATTTTGGGCTCGTTCAGTTTCAAATTCTTGATCACTTTCTTGTCGCGCAGGTAGCTGGCGACAACGTCCCAGATGGGTTCGCCTTGCACGCCTTCACCAACCGGTGCCCAGCCCGCAACCTTGTAGGTCTTGTTGGCATTCACCGGTTTGCCTTTGATAGTCATGTTGGTGATGCGTTTGCCGATGGTCTGGTTCGGGTTGACGGTGTACTCGATACCGCCTACGCGCACCATGTCGCCACCTTGCTGGTAATACGGGTCGGCGTTGAAAAGATTATCTGCGACATCCTCCATGATGGTCTTGATGGTTTCACCCGTCATATCGTTCAGCGTGGTCTGCGGATAGGTGATGGCTGTCTGATCCATCAGGCGTTCCATGGTGATGGCATCGCCCGGCAGCAGGGTGGTGCCCCAGCGGAAGCCAGGTGAGAAAGCCGCGTCGGCCCCTTTGACCTCCATCAGCGCATTGACCAGAAGTTGATCCCAGGTGCCATTGAAGTTGCCACGGCGGTAGAGGAAGTCATCGGTGACGGCGAGTTTTTCATTGAGCTTGGCCTCGTAGGGCGCACGAACTTTCTGGATGTACGCAGACATTGCCGGGTCGGCGGGCAACAGATTGGAGAATACCGGCAGCAGGCGGTATTTGAAGCTGACGACGCGGTTGCCCTTGACCTCGAAATCCATCACGCCCAGGAACTTGCCGTTGGAGCCGGCGTTGGTGACGAGCGTCATGCCTTTGGCATTCTTGACTTGTATCGGCTGCGGTACGCCATCATGGGTATGTCCGCCAAAGATAGCGTCAATTCCGGTCACGCGGCTGGCCATTTTTACATCGACGTCCATGCCGTTGTGCGACAGGACGACCACCACCTTGGCGCCTTTGGCGCGCGCCTCGTTGACCCATTTTTGCATGCTGTCGTCACGGATGCCAAAACTCCAGTCCGGCACCATGTGACGTGGGTTGGCAATGGGTGTGTAGGGGAAGGCCTGGCCAATCACGGCAACTTTGACGCCGTTCATTTCCTTCATGGTGTAGGGCTTGAACACCTGGTCGCCAAAGTCGTTGGTTATGATGTTCTGCGCAACAAAATCAACATTGGCCTGCTTGAAATCCTTGTTGACGATTTCCATTACCCGGTCGGCACCGAACGTGGATTCCCAGTGCGGGGTCATGATATCCACCCCAAGCGCAATACAGGCGTCGACCATGTCCTGCGCATTGGTCCATAGCGACGTGGCTGAACCCTGCCAGGTGTCGCCGCCGTCAAGCAGCAGCGCGTTGGGACGTTGCGCCCGCATTTTGTCGACCAGTGTTTTCAGGTGGGCAAAGCCGCCTACCTTGCCGTAGACCCTGGCCGCTTCGGTGAAGTTGAGATAGCTGAACGCATGCGCTTCTGCACTGCCGGGCTTGACGCCGAATTTTTTCAGCAGATGCTGGCCTACCAGGTGAGGGGCTTTGCCCACTGCGCTGCCGATACCCAGATTAACGTTGGGTTCGCGGAACCATACCGGCAACAATTGCGCGTGACAGTCAGTGAAGTGCAGGAACGACACATTGCCATGGCGGGGAACATCGTAAAAACTGGCTGGAGCAGGGCCACCAGCCAGAGCGGATTTGCTGTCCAGGACCATGCCGGATGCGGCAGCAACCGCAAGCAGTTGCAGAAACTCGCGACGGTTCATGTGCATATGACTCTCCTCAAGGGATGAATTGTTTGGTGTGCGTATGCTGCATTGTTATTTTTAGCGCACTACGGGTAAATGGTAGCTCCGGCTCATGCTTGTGGTCTGCTTTCGAAATACCGGAGCATGAAACGGCGTCTTTTTCCGCATGGCGGCGTTGCTCGTCGTTGCCATAGAGCCAGCTATGTCGCCTCCTCGCGCCTTGCCCTGCGAAAAAATCCATCCGTTTCATTTAGTCCCCCTATTTCGAAAGCAGACCACCAGGATGATACTTATCAATGAAAAAGCCCGGTCACCCGGGCTTTTTCTGGCTTCTGTCCGTTTACTTGCGGAACACAGAGGCCTTCATTGGCAGCCCGTTGGACATCGCGGAGTGGAAATACTCCAGGTTGTTCATGGTGGCGCTGCCTGGTGCAGGTGATACGGCACGTACCTGTTTGAAACAGCCAACATAGCGATTTTGCAGCGTGGTCAGTTGCTCGCCGCCGCGGAACACGGGCCAGTGAACGGCATGGCCGATAACTGGCGAGATCAGTTCGGAGCGCAGGCGGGAGCCACTGTTCTGCACGTGGCAACTGGCACAGGCAAAGTTGAGTTGGCCATTGCGACTGTAGAAGGTTTTCTTGCCATCTTCATACGCCACCGTGGCCTTGGGGCCTTCGACCTTGATGTTCATCAACATGCCGTCGGACAGGGTACGCATGTAGGACGTGAGCAGGCCCATGGTCTTGGCGTCGCTGTAGCCGTAAGCTTCCTCGCCGTTGGCGGTACGGCAATCGTTGATGGCATTTTTCAACGTGACGACCTTGCCCTTGGCTTCGTCGAACATGGGGTAATTGCCTGCGATCTGTTTGCCACCGCTTGGCAGGCAATTTGCGTAGGTCTTGCCGTTCTTGAACGGGGTTTCCCACATCTTGCGGCCTTGTTCAATCTCGGACATATAAGGCGGGAATTCCATGATGGCCTCATATTGGGCCATGCTGTCCGCATCAAATGCCAGGGCGCCGTAGACATAGTCTTCCAGCTTTACGTTGGGATATTTTTGCGTGTAGTACTTGATAAGTTCTTGTCTGTCCGATTCGGGGGTTGCGTGTGCCGTGGCAGCACCCAGAGCAATGCTCAATCCAGCCACACCCGTCAGCAGTTTCATAATGATTTGTTGTTTCATGCCGTCCTCCAGAAACCTGATGAATAAAGCGGGAGCGGGGCCTGTCGCCCCGCTCGTGTATCGCTCAGCTTAGCCGATGGCGGCTTCGGCGCTGTTCTTGTCGCCCTTGTTGTCTGACCAGGTGACGACAACTTTATCCCCCGCCTTGGGACCCTTGACCTTGAATCCAAGATAGGGATTCTTGGAAATGCCGCCAGAGAGACTGGCGTCCAGCACCTTGGTGCCATTGACAGTGGCGGTCACCTCGGTGATGTAGTGAGCCGGTATCAGTTGCCCCGTTTTGGAGTCCTTACGCAGACCCGTTTCCATCGGATGGTTCATCAGCACTTTGACATCGGCAACGTCGCCGGACATCGTGGCACGAATACGCATGGGTTCAGCCATTTGGCTTTCCTTTCCTAAAAATGTTCAGTTCGACTAACTCGCTATGCAAAGGCAGGGGTGATTAGCCGCCGCAGCCACCAATGGTGACCTTGACTTCCTTGGCCGCTGTATAGGATTTTCCGCCAGCGGTGACCACAGCACGAATCAGTGAGGTTTGGCCCATCTTGATACGGGTTGAGACAAAGCCCTGTGCGCCGCCCGACAGGTCGAAATCAGCGACCAGTGGGGATGCATTTTTTTCGGCAAGGATAGCAATGGTCGTGGTACCCGCGATGCTGCTGGTCACTTCCACCGGAACGACTGCACCGTTTTCAGCGATATCAGGGGCCTTGATGGCAATGTCCTTGGAGTCGGCGGGGGCTGTTGTGCCCATGCCCTTGAGGGCGTCGCCGACGTTTTTGGCCTCGAAGGCGCTGCGTGGTGCGCCAGCCAGGGCCAGTGTGGGTTTCATTAATCCCGCGGCCACGGCCACGGCTACAGTACCTGCACCAGCGGCGCTTTTCAGTACGTTTCTACGAAGTGCATTCATTAGCAAATCTCCTTATTGAAATGCGGCGGGTGATTCATTACAGACCGTATATGAAGTCGGTCACTTTATCGATTTCCTGTTCCGTCAGCACGCCATGCTTGCCGAACGGAATCATGGAGGAGGCGGGTTTTGCCACGGTCGCATCCCAGATCTGGGCGCGCAGCTTGGCCTTGTCGGGGTAGCGTGCGCTCATGGCGATCAGGGGTGGACCATACAGACCGGTGGATTCCGCATCAGGCACGGTAGGCATGCCATGGCATGCCAGACAGTTTCCCTTGGTACGGTTGAACGCGATGTCCTTGCCTGACTCTTCTTTTTTGGGGGTGGCTACAGCCTGTGCAAGCACATTACCCGACAGCATGATGGCGCTGATTGCGCAGGCTGTTGCTAGCTGATGCAACTTTCGCATTGTCATCCTCCTAATTATTTACGTGGTGATGAAAGCGCTTGCCGCTTGGGATTTCCGTGCAGTGAACGCTATCCAGTGATGGATGAGACGTAGCATAGTGGAATTAGTTTTTGCCACGCAAGGCAAACCATGATTTTTTACGTTAAAAGCGTGGGGTAAATTCCTACCAGGCCTGTCAGATATGGGGATTCCGGGTTCATGGCCTAATTTTTTCGTTGGGATTTTTCGGTCTCTTGCCATTCGCGTCGCCGCGCTTCGGCCGCCGACAGGTCATAAAAGCTACCATCTGCTGCCTTGATGCCGAGCGTGATGTATTCGATTGCCGCAACCAGATTTCCGCTCAATGCAGCCGCTTCGGCTTGCGCACGATGACCCAGCAGACGGTGGCCGAGTTGGGCGTGAGTCTGGGCGGCCAGGCGCCACAGCTGGCGGTCGAGTGGATAAAGAGCGAGTTGTTTGTCGACTCGTTTCAGTGCATCGCCACTACGGCTTGAGGCGAGCAATGCGCTGATATAGCCATATTGCAAGGGGCGGTAGCCCGGGTAGGTTTCGCTACCCGCCTGATATCGCTGGAGTGCCAGCGTCGAATTTCCTGCAGTGAGCGCAGTGTGGGCGGCCAGTTGCTGGATCATGGGATTGCCGTTTTTTCCAGAGGGCAGTTTTTGCACTTCGGCTTCAGCTTCCTTGAATTGCCGGGCACGCAACAGGGCAACGATCAGACCGTAACGTTCGGCGGTTTCGTCGCTGTAACGTTTTTCCTTGAGTGTGCTGCGGATCGCAAGCACGGCATCTCCCGGACTGTTTTCCTGGGCACGCAGACGAGCACGCATCAGCTGGAAATCGAGGCTGTCCTGTATTTGCAGATACGGTTCTGATTCGCTGCGCGACTCCATATCGGCGATGCGTTCGCTGGTGAGGGGGTGGGTGCGAAGATAGGCCGGTGCGCTGCTGTCATAAAACCGGCTGGCGCGCTGCAGGCGGTTGAAGAAACCGCTCATCCCGCGCGGGTCGAAATGGGCGCGGGTCAGCATGTCATAGCCCAGGCGATCGGCTTCGCGCTCGTAATCGCGGCTGTAGTTGAGCTGGTTCTGGATCGAAAGCGCCTGGGTGGAGGCGATGGCTGCACTCGCCACATTGGTATTTGAACGTGATGCCAGAATCGCCAGTGCCAGCGCAGCCATGGTGGGCCAGTAACTCTGGCTTTGTGCGGCGACCATGCGTGCAATGTGATCCTGGGTGACATGGGAAATTTCATGTGCGATCACACTGGCCAATTCGGATTCGCTTTGCGCCGCGAGTAGCAAGCCGGTGTGGACGCCGATGTTGCCACCCGGCAAGGCAAAGGCGTTGGTGCTGGGGTCGTTGACAACAAAGAACGTGAACTCGCGCTGGTTGCGCGTGCTGACGGAGACCAGCTTATAACCAAGCTGGCTGAGATAACTTTCAATTTCAGGATCGTCCAGGTAGCGCGGATCCGCATAGACATCGCGCATGATGGTGCGCCCCAGTGTGGACTCTTCCTGGTCGGAGAAATATTGCCGGGATACTTCGCCCAGGTCAGGCAGATCGGCGGCGGCTACAGGTTGAATCGCCAAGGCAAGGGCAAGCAGGGTACGAAGCATTAGCGGGTCGGGATGGGGGCAGGTATCAGCATTTCGTTTACGATGCGGAAATTATCGATAAGGTTCCCGAGCATGAGCGAATTTACCCATTTTGACGAAAGCGGCCGCGCAGTGATGGTCGACGTGGCGGGCAAGGACGATACCCGGCGTGTTGCCGTGGCAAGCGGCCGGATCAGCATGTTACCCGATACCCTGACACGTATTCTGGGCGGACAGGCGGCCAAGGGCGATGTGCTGGGTATCGCACGCATCGCGGCCATCCAGGCAACCAAGCGCGCCGCCGAACTCATCCCCCTCTGCCACCCGATTGCATTGACCAAGGTGGGCGTCGAGTTTGATCACGATATTGCCGAGTCGATCATCAATTGCACGGTGACGGCCGAAACGGTAGGCAAGACCGGGGTGGAAATGGAAGCGCTGACCGGCGTGAGCGTCGCCCTGCTGACCATTTATGACATGTGCAAGGCAGTGGACCGCGGCATGGTGATGGGCGAGATCAAACTGCTGGAAAAGCAGGGCGGGCGTTCCGGCCATTGGCGTGCCGCGTCCTCGACGAATTTCTAGTCCTTCGGTTTGTTGTGCATGGTGGGAAGGCATTCGCGTTCTCAAGGAAGTCATCGACGCGCCCATCGCCAGTTACTTCAACAGTTGCGTGCATTATTGCGTCCAGATGGGCTGAGCATGGCTTGAGAGCAATCCTGCCGGGCCTGAGCGGTATGCCGCGCAGCAATTGACGAAGCAGGGGATCGAGGTCTGGCTGCTCGATCCCGACGGCAGCAATACGCGGCGCTGGAAGGTTTTTGCGTTGTCCTTCTTCTCCTGCTGGATATCGAGGGCCGCGTGCGCCACATCCTGATCGGCCCAACGGAGCGGGATGTGGGGGAAGCCCTGCGTTTGGTCGAGTCGTTGCCGGCTGAATTGCCAATTCTGGTGAAATGGCAAGCAATTAAGGTCTTTAAGTCTTTTAAAAATAAGGACTTTTGAGCGGGCAATTTGCTCGTGTTGCTCACCGTTTTGCTTGCCATGAAGGCGAGTTGAAGGGCAAAATAACGCTATATTCGAAAAGTTTAATATACAGCCATCTCCGCAGCATCCAGTGCCGATGCGCTGGCGCTGCTTCTAGCCGTCACCTAGTGTGTAGATCTGAGTAAGGAAGATGCGGCTCCATTTGGGGCCGTTGGGGGATAATTTTGAGCCTAGAGACCGCATGAACGCCAAGATCAAACTCGAAAACCACGACGCGCAGGAAATCAAGTACACCACTTGTTATATGTGTGCCTGTCGCTGCGGCATCAAGGTGACGCTGGAAGACAACAAAGTCCGTTTCATTCAGGGTAACCGCAACCATCCCACCAACCAGGGCGTGCTGTGTGCCAAGGGATCGGCCGGGATCATGAAGCAGTATTCCACCGCCAAGCTGACTCAGCCGTTGATGCGCAAGCCAGGCACCGAGCGGGGCGAGGGGATTTACGAGCCGATTTCCTGGGAACAGGCACTGGATGTGTTGACGGAGCGTCTGGAAGAAATTCGCGCGACCGATCCCTCCAAGCTGGGTTTCTTTACCGGGCGTGATCAGATGCAGGCGCTGACCGGTCTGTGGGCGCAACAGTTCGGAACCCCCAACTGGTCGGCACACGGTGGTTTCTGTTCAGTGAACATGGCCGCAGCGGGTCTGTATTCCATTGGGTTCTCGTTCTGGGAATTCGGCGCGCCCGACTGGGATTACGCTAAATACTTCCTGATGTGGGGCGTGGCGGAAGATCACTCGTCCAACCCGATCAAGATTGGTCTGGAAAAGCTCAAGCGCAAAGGCGGCAAGTTTGTAACCGTCAACCCGGTACGCACCGGCTATTCGGCGATTGCCGACGAATGGCTGCCGATCAAGCCGGGCATGGATGGATTGCTCGCCATGTCGATGGTGCATGTGCTGCTGAAGCACGAAAAATTTGATTACGAGTTTCTGGTGCGTTATACCAACGCGTCCTGGCTGGTGGTGCAGGCGCCGGGGCAGAAGGGTGATGGCCTGTTCCTGCGCGATGAAAACGATCATCCACTGATCTGGGACATCGAAAAAGAAGCATTCAAGAACGGCATCGACGGCGATATCGCCCCGGCGTTGTTTGGCGAATACGTGGCGCCGGATGGCCGTCGCGTCAAGACTGTGATGTCGATGATGGTCGAGCGTTACCTTGACGAGCGTTATGCGCCGGAAAATGTGGCGCTGGAATGCGGTCTGCCGGCGGAAGCCATCGAGCGCATTGCGCTGGAAATGGCACATGTTGCATTCAAGGAAACGGTCGAGCTTCCTATCGAGTGGACCGACGTGTGGGGTCGCAAGCACGACAAGGTCATCGGTCGCCCGGTGGCCATGTACGCGATGCGCGGGATTGCCGCGCACTCCAACGGCTTCCATTCCTGCCGTGCCATTCACATGATCCAGATGCTGTTGGGCGCGCTTGACTCGCCGGGTAATTTCCGCGCCCGCGCACCGTATCCGAAGCCGATTCCGCCGCACCAGTTGCCGGAAAACAACATCGACATCATCAACGCGCCAAATACGCCGTTGTCACGCCCGCCGCTCGGCTTCCCGACGCGGCCGGAAGACCTGGTGATCGACGAGTTCGGCAACCCGCTGCGCATCGACAAGGCGTATTCGTGGGAAGTGCCGATCGCCTCGCACGGACTGATGCACATGGTGATCACCAATGCGACCAATCATGACCCCTACGCGCTCGACACGCTGATCCTGTTCATGTCCAACATGGCGTGGAACTCGACCATGAATACGGCCAATGTCCAGGACATGCTGCGCGCCAGGGATGAGGAAAACTTTGGTGAGTACAAGATTCCGTTCCTGGTAGTGATCGATGCCTTCCATTCGGAAATGACCAACTTCGCCGACCTGATCCTGCCGGACACGACCTACCTCGAGCGCCACGACACCATTTCGTTGCTCGACCGCCCGATTTCCGAACCGGATGCTGCGGCCGACGCGATTCGTTATCCGCTGGTGAAGCCGGACCGCGACGTGCGACCGTGGCAGGAAGTGATGGTCGAACTGGCAGGGCGCTTGAAATTCCCGGCTTTCACCCACAAGGACGGCACCCGCAAGTTCAGCGGCTACCAGGACTTCATCGTCAACTATGAGCGTTCGCCGGGCATTGGGTTTCTTGCCGGCTGGCGCGGCAAGGATGGGACCCAGTCATTGAAGGGTGAGCCCAACCCCAACCAGTGGGGAAAGTACATCGAGAACCAGAGTTTTTTTGCGCACCACTGGCCCGACAACCAGAAGTACATGCGCTTCGCCAACAAGGATTACCTCGATGTGGCGGCAGACATCGGCTTCGTCGGCAAGGTCGAGCCCATCATCATGCAGTTTTATTCCGAGCCGTTACAGAAATTCCGCCTGGCAGGACAGGGCTTGTACGACGGCCCGCAGCCCAACAACCAGGTCGACCGCGAGCGCCTGGTGAAGTATTTCGATCCGCTGCCGATGTGGTACGAGCCGCTCGAACAGCAGCGCGTGGACAAGGACGAGTACCCTTTCTTTGCGCTCACCCAGCGCCCCATGTTCATGTACCACTCGTGGGACTCGCAGAACGTGTGGCTGCGTCAGCTCATGGCACAGAACTACATGTACATGAACGCGCGCAAGGCCGCTGAAATGGGCATCAAGGACTTCGACTGGATATGGGTCGAGTCCCACAACGGCAAGATCCGCTGCCAGGTCAAGACCATGGAAGGCACCCAGGAAGACACCGTCTGGACCTGGAACGCCATCGGCAAGCAGAAGGGCGCCTGGGGGTTGAAGGAAGACGCATCCGAAGCGACCAAGGGTTTTCTGCTCAATCACCTGATTTCGGAGTTGCTGCCGGAAAAAGCAGGCGAGCGCCGCGTCACCAACTCCGATCCGGTGACCGGGCAGGCAGCGTGGTTCGACCTGCGCGTGAAAATATGGAAAGCCGCGCCCGGCGAAACCGGCTCATGGCCGCAGTTCGATACGTTGAAGAAACTGCCGGGAGACGAATATGAGCGCCCCAACGTGCTGCGCTACGACGCACGCAGCCATAACAAGAACTGACCAGCAGAACTAGGCAGCAGCCAGAAAATAGAGCGAGCAAAACTATGAGACTTGGATTGGTCATCGACCTCGACGTGTGCGTGGGCTGCCATGCCTGCGCCATCGCCTGCAAGGAATGGAACGCCTCCGGCACCATTGGCCCGTTGTCCGACTACGACCCCTACGGCGCCGAACCGTCTGGCGTGTGGTTTAACCGGATTCGCCATTACGAAATGGACGAGTATCCGAACAACAAGACGGTCAACTTCCCGATGTCGTGTATGCATTGCGAAGATGCCGACTGTGTGACCGTGTGCCCGACCGGCGCTTCGTACAAGCGTCCCGAGGATGGCATCGTGCTGATCGATCAGGACAAGTGCATGGGCTGCAATTACTGCTCGTGGGCCTGCCCTTATGGCGCACGCGAACTCGATCGTTCCAGTGGCACCATGAAGAAATGCACCCTGTGTGTTGACCGTATTTACGATCAGGAATTGCCGGTCGAAGAGCGTCAGCCGTCATGTGTGCTGACCTGTCCGGCGCATGCGCGCATGTTTGGTGATTTTGATGATCCCGATTCAGCCGTGTCGCGCACCGTGCGTGAGCGTAGCGGCTTCCCCTTGATGCCAGAGCTTAATTACAACCCAACCAACAAATATCTGCCCCCGCGCAGCAAGCCGGTCATTCAGCTCGAGCCAAAGCCTAAAGGCGGCTTGAAGGAAAGCATCAAGCAATTTGCCAACAAACTGGTACGCCGTTAAATCGAGCGGTTACCTTTTAAACGCGCCAGGAGAATCCATGCATCCCGCTTTCTCAGTTATTTTCTTTACCGTTGCGTCGGGGGCAGGCTTCGGCTTGTTCTCGCTGCTTTTTATTGCAGACGTTTTCAAGCTTGGAGGCAGTTTCAGCCGTGAACAAATGATCATTGGGGGCTTGATGGCAATGAGCCTGATTGTGTTCGGCCTGTTGTCATCCACGTTTCACCTTGCCAACCCAAAAAATGCCTGGCGTGCATTCAGTCGTTTCCGTACGTCGTGGCTGTCGCGTGAGGGTGTGTTCGCCGTTGTGTTCATGCCGCTTGCCCTGATTTATCTGGTCAGTATCTGGTTCGATGCACCAGCGTGGCTGCGCGAAACCAGCGGCCTTTTGGCGTCAGTAATGGCCTGGATCACGGTGTTTTCCACCGGCATGATCTACGCCTGTCTGAAAACCATACGTCAGTGGAACACGCCGCTGGTCCCCGCCAATTATCTGGCACTTGGATATGCCAGTGGCAGCTTGCTGTTACTGTTGGGAGCGGTTGTTGCAGGACTCGATACCACCCCCTATATCGCAATGTCGGCGCTGATTGTATCGATTGCGGCAGTATTGAAAGCTATTTACTACTTCTGGATTCGTAGTCCGGGCCTCACACCGACTATCAACACCGCGACAGGTCTGACTCGCGCCAAGGTCAAATTGCTGGATACAGGGCATACGCATGGCACCTTCCTTACCCAGGAGTTTGGGTTTCAGATCGCTCGCCAGAAGGCGGGTCTGCTTAAAGCCGTCGTGTTTGTGCTGGGATTTGCGTTACCGGGCTTGATGCTGGTCTGGGTATTCGATCAGCAAGGAGGCCAAATTGCCGCCTTGATTGCGGCCCTCGCGGGGTTGGCTGGCGCAGCCGTTGAGCGTTGGTTGTTTTTTGCAGAAGCGCGCCACGTAGTGAATCTGTATCACGGAGCTCAGCGCTGCTGATTTGACTGTGGCGCAACAAGGCAAGCTTGGTGCACCTTTCAATCTACTGTATATTAGCAAGTTCTAATTTATATGCTGCGGGAGTGTGACACCAATGTTTGGATTGTCAGGTTTCAAGGAAGTTGATCCCAACTACGTTGAGGAGCTCGCTGTCAAAGGCGCGCACTTGATTGACGTGCGTACAGAGGCGGAAGTGGCGCAGGGCGTCATTGACGGTGCCATTCATATTCCGTTGCATCTGTTGCCGCTGCGTGCGGCGGATATACCCCAGGACAAACCTGTGGTGATCTATTGCCGTTCTGGCGCACGATCGGCGCAGGCATGCGCGTTCATGGCGTCAAAAGGATACGGGAATATGCACAATCTGGCCGGAGGCATCATGGCTTGGGCCCGCTCGGGAAACGTGCTGAGCCAACCTCGCTAAAACCAGGTTAGCCAAGGCAAGTTCAAATAGTTCCCGGATTTTCTTTTTTATGCAACAAAATCGGTTGCAATGGGGGGGTATCTGGTTTAAGGTACCGCAGCGATTTTTAGTACATTTTAATGTAAGGAGAACATAATGAATTTCGATAAAGAACTTGATGCCCGTGGCCTGAACTGTCCCTTGCCTATCCTGCGTGCCAAAAAGGCCCTGGCTGATGTTGGGAGCGGTCAAGTGTTGAAAATTCTGTCCACTGACCCGGGTTCGGTCAAGGACTTCGCCGCTTTCGCCAAGCAGACGGGCAATGAGTTGCTGTCTACTGCTGAAGCGGGTGGTGAGTTCACATTCTTCATGAAGAAGAAGTAATTTAGTAAGGCAAAATCAGCGCCGTCTGTTCCATGAACATGCGGCGCTGTTTTTTTTTAACCGGAACAGGAGAGAGAGCATGGATACTAAAAAAATGGCCATCATCGCCACCAAGGGCACACTGGACTGGGCATATCCCCCGTTCATTTTGGCCTCGACGGCAGCAGCACTGGGCTATGAAACCCAGATTTTCTTCACTTTCTACGGTCTCCAACTCGTCCGCAAAGACCTGTCTGGCCTGAAAGTAAGCCCGCTGGGTAACCCCGGCATGCCGATGAAGATGCCTTTTGGCCCCAAGTGGTTCAAGGACATCAACTGGAACATGCCCAATGCGATCCAGTCTCTCGTGCCCGGCTATGAAACCGTCGCCACTGCACTGATGAAGCAAACCATCCAGAATACGGGCGTGGCAACCATTCCCGAACTGCGTGAGCTGTGCCAGGAAGCGGAAGTCAAGTTCATCGCCTGCCAAATGACGGTTGAACTGTTCGGTTTCGAGCATTCCGACTTCATCGACGGACTCGAGTACGGTGGCGCTGCCACCTTCTTCGAATTCGCCGGCGAAACCGACATCTGCCTGTTTATCTAAGCAGCGGATTGCAGTTCGAAAAAAGGGCCGAATTGATTCGGCCCTTTTTTGTGTCTTTTGTACCACACGCCATGCTGTTTACTTGGCAAAATATGCCGGGCGCCTTGTCTAAACACAAGTGCGGGCGTAGCCTCTGGTCCAAGTCGTTCAATAAATCCAACTGTAGTAATTCTGCCCCTAGGAGATAACAATGAAATTCACACGCGTATTCGCATTCATGGCGCTGGCCGGTCTGGCTGGTAGTGCCTTCGCAACCAACGGCTATTTCTCGCACGGCTATGGCATGAAATCCAAAGGTATGGCCGGTGCTTCCACCGCCAGTTCGGATGATGCCTTTGGCGGCGCAAACAACCCCGCCTCGATGGCCTTTGCTGGCAATCGTCTGGATCTGGGCGCTGATCTGTTCAGCCCGATTCGCACAGCCTCCAATGTGGGTGGTGGTGTTAATGGTTCAGTTAAAAGCGACTCCAATTACTTTCTGGTTCCGGAGTTTGGCTACAACCGCATGCTCAACCCCAATCTGTCTCTGGGCGTGACGGTTTATGGCAATGGCGGCATGAATACGGATTATGCGGCTCTTGGTGGCGCTTTCGGCACAACGAACCTGCTGGGGGGGCAAGGCTCACTGGGTGTGGATTTGATGCAGTTGATCGTTGCTCCGACCGCTGCTTACAAGATCGCGCCGAACCACTCGATTGGTGTTTCTCCCCTGATTGGTTATCAGCGTTTCGCAGCCACTGGTGTAGCCAGTTTTGCTGGGATTTCATCGAATTCAGCAGCCCTGTCGGATAACGGACACGATGATGCATTCGGCTATGGTGTGCGCATCGGCTATATGGGCAAGATCACGCCTACCGTGACTCTTGGTGCTGCCTATGCCTCCAAGATGGACTTCCAGGAGTTTGATAAGTACAGGGGGCTGTTTGCCGAGCAAGGCGACTTTGACATCCCTGAAAACTACAACATCGGTGTGGCTTGGCAGGCGACGCCTGTGGTCAAACTGGCTCTGGATTACCAGCGCATCAACTATAGTGGTGTCGCATCGGTAAGCAATCCTAGCAATAACTATACGCTGGGCGCGACTGGGGCTATGGGTACTAATAATGGCGCCGGTTTTGGCTGGTCTGACATTGATGTATGGAAACTGGGCATGGAGTACAAACACAGCCCGAGCCTGACGCTGCGTGCAGGTTACAGCCGTAGTGATAATCCGATCAATGGGTCCGATACAGCTGAGGCCACCTTCAACATTCTCGCACCTGCTGTGATCGAAAATCACGCGACCTTGGGTTTCACTTATACGCTTGCTTCAGGTGGCGAATTATCTATGGCGTATATGCATGGGTTCAAAAATGATGTGAGTGGCGCGCGTCCTGCAGGCTTTGGTGGCGGTACGGATAAAATCGAGATGTACCAGAACTCGCTGGGTGTCCAGTACAGTTGGAAGATGTAATTTTTAGCTGCTGAAAATTACAGCAGTTAAGCTGAATAAAAGCCGGGGTCTGATGACCCCGGCTTTTTTATGCGCCCTGACTGGGGATTCAACTTGATGGATAACTTGAGACACAAAAAAGCGCGGCTTCAACCTAGGCGTTAGGTTAACGTGTTGCTATTTGATGCCACCGGATTTTTCGGTGGCATTTTCACGCTAGCGTTACGAAAGCCGCTTTAGCCGTAAACTGGTGGAGGCCCGTTACTGCCTAACAAAGCGTTGATAGTTAATCTGCTAACTGCCGGAAATTGGGTGAGCACTTAGGCGTTACGTTAGCCTGTTAATGTTTTGATCGAAGGCCTCAGCCCCTCACTGTCGGGGCTGGGGCCTTTCGGCGTCGGGCGTCCAGATGCCGGGATTCTTGCAAAGCCTAGAACGGTCTGCAGAAAGTCATCGTTGACCCATAGCTAGCCTTTGGATGCGGTTTCCGAAGTTTGCTGCGCACCAGTTGGAAACCGCTGAGTGAGTCCTAGCGCTCTTTTAATAAAATCTCTCACGGAAAAGCTACCGTCACCAGAATGCCCACAAATTTTTCGGTGACGAGCGCTTGTAAAGTAGGTTAATGACGCAGTTATTTGGCCTGTATTTAGATTTTTTACTGTAACCCGCGTCCCCCGAATCCCCAGCGCCTTAACGTCATGCCCTTCAGGGCTATCAATATTGATATTTGTTTGGAACACCCCGTAGTTGCTGACCAATTCATTCGCCGGCTCCCCCTTCCAATCGCGGAGGCCATGCTTGAGGTACTTCGCTGCCCCATTCTCTGGGTTCCGTTCGTTGCTCTCCTCAAAGAATCGCAGAAAGCCAGTAAAAACTAGGGGGTTTCCAACTTGCCCGCTGCCGTAGCCGCGATAAGTGCCCTTAACGATACGGTCGAAATATGCTTCGCTATTTGGCTCCAGGTACACGCCCTCAACATCTCGGGGAATATCAATGATCTTCTCGCTCGCGGACTGGCATAGGCCCTGAAAGACGCTATCCGCTTCCTGCGCGAGCCTGAGCGGGGCATTTTCGGCTAAAAATAAAGTGGATACAGCTACTGAGAAGGGTATCGCTACTACTGCGATTAACGCCGCCCCCTCCCCCATTCCAATGGGTTGCGAGGTTACTTCTGGAGGTTCGGTACGTTCTTGAATCGAACGATAAGCCAGCTTACCTAAGCCAATGATTGACATCAGTAGAGCGGGCCATACGACTAAAACACCATAGGCCATAACCGCGAAGCTTGCTCCGCCCCCTTCAATGCTGGACGCAAAGATGCGTGCAGTAATATAGATGACAAACAGCACATTAGCCGCGCCAAGAAGCCGGCTGGTTAAAGCGCGGTGTCGAAGCCAGGCTTCAGCGTGCAATAGTCGTAATAAGCCGTAAAGGAGGACTGCGGGAATTAAGTAGTTAGCAAAGGCCGAAAGAAGATGAGCCTGGTATGGCGGAAGGCTTTGCAGTACAGGTGCACCTAGCACGCTGCGGAGAATTCGACCTCCCGGAGAAAACAGCATTGAGATCAGAAAGGCAAGGGCAAGGGCAACGTTCGCCATGGCAAATAGTCTCCAAATAGAAGTATAGCTACGGAGTGGGCGAAGGTTGTTTGCCTTATCCTTCGGTGACCTCAACCGTGATAATCCTCTATTTGGCGTAGTTCAGTCGAGAGGGTACGGTAGCGTAAGCCTCTTGCTAAACGGAAGGGGCTTGGTAAGGCCGCCACATTGAGCGATCTTAAAATCCTGGAACATTAACTTAGCCCACAGCAGACCATGGCCGACCAATTAAACCGTCCTGATATAGCTCCAGACCTAAGTTTGACACCAAGACCGCCAGGTAAGCAGCAAGTGATTCAGAAGCCCGCCTTCGCGCCATCACTCGCCATGCTGAGCGGATCATTCGCCGTAATTGATATCGAAACCACGGGCCTCGACCCAAACCGCGATGAAATCGTTGAAATCGCTGCTCTGGTGGTTTCCTCCAAAAGCTACGTGCCAGTGCTGGAATTCAGCGTCTTGATAAAACCTCAGCGCCCGTTGCCCCTGGAGATCACCCGGCTCACGGGCATCGAACAGGCGCATCTGAATGAAAGAGGGCGGACCCTGGATGAGGGCATGCGCCGCTTGATAGCCGTCGTGGGCAATCTACCGCTATTCGCCCATCACTCGGCCTTCGATCAGGCGTTCCTGACCCGAGCCGCCCAGATCACAGACCTGCCGTTTGCCAATCCCATGCATGATTCGATCTATCTGGCCAAGGCCGCGTGGCCGGGACTGGACTCCTACAAACTTGCCAGGCTGACGGAAACCCTGCGGGTGGCATCCCAACCCACACATCGAGCCTTGGACGACGCCAAGGCCGTTTTGGCTGTCCTGCTGGAGGCTAAAAAGATGCTTGCTGGGTCCCCTTGCTGCGGGAAGCCGAGCTAACCGCCTACGGCGTGAAGTAGAGGATGGCGTCGGTATCCACCGGCGCCTTCGCGAGCCCCAGCCGCATCGCCGGGGTCTTGCCGTCCTTGCCGGTCTCGACAAAGTTGTGCATGACCCGGTAAATCACCAGCAGCTTTTCCACCATGGCCGGGTTGTACGGGCTGTAGCCGTACCAGGTCCGCCCGCTTTTGCTCGATGTGCGGTGGGCCCGTTCCAGCGGATTCAAGCTGCGGCGTACCCGCTGGAAGAAGTTGTCTATCCCGGCCACACTGGCCTTCAGGAACAACCTGGCCCGGTGATCATCCTCGCTGATTTCGGTCACTGTCTGCTCATCGGCAAGCACAAGGGCGGTAGCCGAATTGCCGGCCACCACCGGTGGTCGGGCAGGTTCGATTGGATCGCGAATATCAGTCAGCCAGCAAATGGCTTTCCGAGGCTCAGACATGTTCGGAAACGGGTGCATGCACCAGCGGTCCTTCCACTTACCCAATGACGCCGAGCGCGCAATCTCCTGTTTCATCATCTCCAGTTTGACCTCGTCAGCCCGCAACTCGGGATTGGCCTCCTGCATCCGGTTGAAGGCCGCCTTGGATTTTGAGAGTTCGGTACGCTTGGTCTGTACCGTCAAGTCCTTAGCCGTCCTGACATAGAACGCTTCCACTCGCCTGATCTTGATGTCCTGGGCGAATGCCGACAGGCAGGCGGCGCGTATGCCGGAGTCCTGGTCCAGGAAGAACCGTATCTTGCCAACGCAACGCAGCACGTTTTTCAGCAAGAAGAAATGCCCGTACAGCGAGTATTCCTCGTGGACCTGCATGCCCTTGGACTCGGGGAGCCGCTGGTCCGAATCCTTGTCTTCCGACGCTTCTGAGTCCTCACGGGCAGCGGCCGCCTCGTAGGTGTCCTGAATCTCGTCCCCCAGGGTTGTTGAGGCGCCAGCCGCCAGCTTCCGGGCCCGTTCGGTATGGGAGGCAAGCACTGATTCCGTGTAATCGGGCTGCAGCCACAATCTGGCGTATTTGCGGTGCGGGTACGACCGATCGGCATCCCCAACTGCCAGCGCATCAGGCTCCACCTCGAGCGGATCCATATCCGGGTCAAAGTTCAGGTTCATACTGAACACGTATCCCGAAGCATTGTCCGCGCTGCCGGCGGCGCGCAGTATGATGTTCCGCCGGTCGGTATAACGGCTCCAGTTCACCATGTACTCTTGCCTGTCCACGCTGATGTAAAGCCGGGGAATTGCCAAGGTCAGCAGATCCCTCTCGCGATCCCCAGCGAATGCCAGGCACTGCCGGTAAAGGAAATTGATCTTGCCGTACAAGACCGGCGCATTGAGCCCGGTGACCTTCATGATTCGACGGATCGGCATCTTGTTGACCAGCGCCAACAGGATGGTCTTGTTCAGGTGGGTATCCGCCAACGGCGGTCAGTTTGTAGGCTGTTCCAGGGGTAGTGGCGAGGGTGGTTTTGGCTTTCCGGCGCCATTTCACGACGTCAGCCGGCACCCCAAAGTTGAGGCAGGCCGGATTCTTGCAATGATTGACGTTGATGCCCATTACCACAGGCGGAAGGGCCGGTAGCGGCTCTCGCAAATTCGCTGTCAAAACAAATCCCCCATAAGCCAAGAGCCTATGAGGGATTGTTAATGCCGTTAACGAATCAGCAACACGTTAATTTAACGCCTAGGGCTTCAACCGCGCTTTTTTGTTGGGGGAAACACGCAGGTATTTAGCCTAGCCGCGCGTGCTGCGCCTCCAGCTTTTGCAGCATGGCAGCAAAGTCGGCCAACCGAGCCTGCTCTTGTTGCACCACGGTGGCGGGGGCTCTGTCGACGAAGCTGGCATTGCCTAGCTTGCCTTGGGCTTTGGTCATTTCGCCCTTGATGCGGGCGATTTCCTTGGCGAGGCGGGCGCGCTCTTCATCCTTGTTGATTTCCACCACCAACATCAGCCGCATGTCGCCGACCAGGGCGACCGGGGCGTCGGCATCTGCCAGCGTGGCTACGGCGCTGACTTCGCTGAGCCTGCCGAGCGCGCTGATGTAGGGCGCGAGTGTGCCAATTACGGCAGCGTCGCCTTCAATCACCAGGGGCACACGCTGGGCGGGTGAAAGGTTCATTTCGCTGCGCAAGGTGCGGCAGGCGCTGACAACTTCTTTCAATATCTGAATGCGCGCAACGCTGCCGGGGTGCTGCTGCACTGCATCGGCTTGCGGATAGGGGGCCTGCATGATGCTGTCGCCCGTGATCCCCGCAAGCGGGGAAACTTTCTGCCACAATTCTTCGGTGATGTAGGGAATGATGGGGTGGGCAAGGCGCAGGGTGGCCTCGAGCACGCTGGCGAGGGTGCGGCGAGTGGCGCGCTGCTGTTCGGACGTGCCGTTGTTCAGCTGCACCTTGGCGAGTTCCAGATACCAGTCGCAGTATTCGTCCCACACAAATTCGTATACGGCACGCGCGGCCTGGTCGAAGCGGTAGGCGCTGAATGCAGCATGCACTTCAGCGATGGCTTGCTGCAGGCGCGCGACAATCCAGCGGTCAGCATCGGAGTATTCAACTCTTCCCTCTCCCCCAGCCCCTCCCCCCGAGGGGGAGGGGGGCGTGTTGGCATCCTGGCCGCAGTCGTGGCCTTCCAGGTTCATCAGGGCAAAGCGGGTGGCGTTCCACAGTTTGTTGCAGAAGTTGCGGTAACCCTCTGCGCGCTGCAGATCGAACTTGATGTCGCGGCCATGCGTGGCCAGGCTGGCGAAGGTGAAGCGCAGGGCATCGGTACCAAACGCCGGAATGCCTTCGGCGAATTCCTTACGGGTTCGCTTTTCGATGCTGCTTGCCTGCTTGGGGTTCATCAGACCTTGAGTGCGCTTGGCGACCAGATCATCCACGGCGATGCCGTCAATCAGATCGATCGGATCGAGCACGTTGC
Organism: Thiobacillus sp.; assembly: GCA_031426895.1. GTDB lineage: Bacteria > Pseudomonadota > Gammaproteobacteria > Burkholderiales > Thiobacillaceae > Thiobacillus. Next base: position 31,700 of record JASJPE010000017.1, read on the forward strand.
CTTTCGACTTGCTCATCTTCTGGCCTTCGGAATCGCGCACCAGACCGGTGACGTAAACTTCGCGGAAGGGCACTTTGCCAGTGAGATGCTTGGACATCATCACCATGCGCGCGACCCAGAAGAAGATGATGTCGAAGCCGGTGACCAGCACCGAGGTCGGCAAATAGCGTTCGAGTTCAGGCGTCTGCTCGGGCCAGCCCAGGGTGGAAAACGGCCACAGCGCGGACGAGAACCAGGTGTCGAGAACGTCGTTGTCCTGCGTGAGTTCGCGTCCGCCGGCCTGCTTGCGGGCTTCGGCTTCGGTATGGGCGACGTAGAAATTGCCGTCTGCGTCGTACCAAGCCGGGATGCGATGCCCCCACCACAACTGCCGTGACAGGCACCAGTCCTGAATGTTTTCCAGCCATTGGCGGTAGGTGGTGGTCCAGTTCTCGGGCACGAATTTCACTTCGCCGGATTCGACTGCATCGAGGCCCTGCTTGGCCAGGCCGTCCATGCTCATGAACCACTGGTCGGTGAGCATGGGCTCGATCGCCGCGTGCGTGCGGTCGCCGCGCGGAATCATTAGCTTGTGCGGTTTGGCGGAGACCAGTTGGCCGCTTGTCTGCAAGGCATCGAGCAGCTTCTGCCGCGCCGCGTAGCGATCCAGCCCTTGGTATTCAGCCGGGCAGAGCTCGTTCATTTTGGCGTCGAGCGTGAGTACGCTGATGGCCACCAGTTTGTGCCGCTGCCCTACCTGCCAGTCGTTGAAATCGTGCGCCGGAGTGATTTTGACTACGCCGGTGCCGAATTCACGGTCGACGTAGTCGTCGGCGATGACGGGGATGCTGCGCTCGGCAATGGGCAAGCGAACCTGCTTGCCGATGAGATGGGCGTAACGTTCATCTTCCGGATGCACCGCGACGGCGGTGTCGCCGAGCAGGGTTTCCGGGCGGGTAGTGGCGACGGTCAGAAAGCCGGAGCCATCCTCCAGCGGGTAGTTGATTTCCCAGATGAAACCTTCTTCTTCGGTGCTGACGACTTCAAGGTCGGAGACGGCGGTTTGCAGCACCGGATCCCAGTTCACCAGTCGCTTGCCGCGATAGATCAGGCCTTCGCGATAGAGTCGCACGAAGACTTCGGTGACTGCTTTTGATAAGCCTTCGTCCATGGTGAAGCGCTCGCGGCTCCAGTCGGGGCTGGTGCCAAGCCGGCGCATCTGCTGGGTGATGCTGGAGCCGGAGTGTGCTTTCCAGTCCCAGACTTTTTCCAGGAATTTCTCGCGTCCGAGGTCATGGCGTGAAATGTTCTGTGCGTCGAGTTGGCGTTCCACCACGATCTGGGTGGCGATGCCGGCGTGGTCGGTGCCCGGTTGCCACAGAGTGTTGTCGCCCGACATGCGGTGATAGCGGGTGAGTGCATCCATCAGCGTGTGCTGGAAGGCGTGGCCCATGTGCAGCGTGCCCGTGACATTGGGCGGTGGCAGCATGATGCAGTAGGCGGGAGCTTCGGCGTTGTCCCCGCAAGGGGACTCCGATCCACTATGGGCTGAAGCCCGTGTGGAGTCGTATGCGCCGGCCTTGAAGTAGCCGGCGCTTTCCCATTGGGCGTACCAGCGTTTTTCGATTTCAGCCGGTTCGAAGGATTTGGCGAGTTCCATGGCGAGCATGCAAAACCTCGATTATCCCAAAAAATCCTGGGACACGTCCCAAAAAACGCCGGGGCATGTTCAGAAAATCCGGATACATGACCAAAGTATGCAGAAGCATCGCGCTCAATACCGAGATTTGAGGCTCAAATGCTACTGAAGCAGGTGTTCAGGTTGAAGGATCGCGTGGTTGCTTGAGTTTTTCGGTGACGGCATCACGCACGATTTCACGTACGTTGACATCCAGCTGGCTGAGTAGATTGGCCACAGTCTGGTCGAGATTTTTGCGCAGTTCGGCCGCGACCTGTTTTTCCATGACTTCAGATAATCGCGGGGCTAGTTCGCTCATCAACTGTTCGGCCAGGGTGTCGCTTACGGCGGAATCCGGCTCAGCTTCGGGCGCGGGTATGTCGGGTTCGGGCGGCTGTGATACAGGTGTACTGGCTACGGGTGCTGGCGGCTCGATCACGGATGGCGCTGGCACTGTTTCGGCCGCAGTTGGGTGAACCTCTTCCCGCACAACGGGTGGAGGGGTGCCGCGTTCGATGACCTGAGTCAGAACGGGCAACCAGGCATTGGCCGGCGGCGTGTGAGCGGCAGGAGATACGTATTCGACGTGAGCGGGAACGCTGGGCGGTTCGTCACCGCCTCCGCGATGCTTCTTCAGCAGCGCATCCATCTTACTCATCAGGGGGCTGTCGCTCATTGTGGCCTCGTTATCCGTCTTGCTGGCGCAGGTCATGGGTTTTCAGGGCGTAGCCACGTGCCTGGTAAAAGCGGTAACGTTCACGCCCTTGTTCGCGCCCTGCGTCATCTTGACCGATGATTTCGACCAGCCGTTCAAAACGTGCAAAGGCAGGTGGCTGTTCGTGATGCAGGTTGATCATGATATCTGCGGTGCGCAGCGTGTCGACGTTTGAGCCGATCAGCACTGGCGTTTCGCTTGCCAGCGCATGGGTGTCACGGCAGTGCGGTACAAAACCGAGTACAGGCGTGGTCCACAGCAGGCGGTCGATGCTGTCGGCTACCGTGTCGTCCGGCGCGAAGATCATCACCTGCTTGCCCTGGCCGTGTGCCTTGGTTGCCACGCGCCGGGCAACATCAAGCGGATTGTCGGCGAAGGTGTAGAAAATGATCTCGGTCATTAGGGCATGATTCCCACTGAATCAGGCTCTATTCGTACGGTTCAACAGGAAATGCACCAGTAGCGAGACCGGGCGCCCAGTCGAGCCTTTGGTGCGCCCCCCCTTCCACGCGGTGCCGGCGATATCGAGGTGTGCCCAGTGGTATTTCTTGGCGAAACGCCACAGGAAGCAGGCGGCGGTAATCGAGCCAGCGGGACGGCCGCCAATATTCGCCATGTCAGCCAGGCTGCTTTTCAACTGATCCTGGTAGTCATCCCACAGCGGCATGCGCCAGACGCGGTCCCAGGCATGATCAGCGGCGTGTTCGATTTCGCGTGCCAGTGGATCGTGGTTGCTGAAAAGTGCGCTGGGGTGTGCACCGAGCGCAATCACGCAGGCGCCCGTGAGCGTGGCCAAATCGATGACGGCATCGGGTTCAAAGCGTTCGGCGTAGGTCAGCGCATCACACAGAATCAGGCGGCCTTCTGCATCGGTGTTGAGGATTTCAATGGTCTGGCCAGACATCGAGGTGACGATGTCGCCCGGTTTGTTGGCGTTGGCGCTGGGCATGTTTTCACACGCGGGAATCAGGCCAATCACGTTGAGTGGAAGCTTCAGTTCGCCGATGGCACGGAACGAGCCAATGACTGCGCCACCGCCGCTCATGTCGTAATTCATCTCGTCCATGTCGGCAGGTGGTTTCAGGGAAATGCCGCCGGCGTCGAAAGTGACCGCCTTGCCGACCAGCACCACGGGCTTGTCGTTTTTGGCGCCGCCCTCGTGCTTCAGCACGATAAAGCGTGGTGGCTTGTCACTGCCCTTGCCGACCGAAAGGAAGGAACCCATGCCCAGTTTGTCGCACGCGGCGTAATCCAGAATATCGCAGTCGAAACCATACGTTTTCGCCATTTTCTTGGCTTCATTGGCCAGATATTCAGGGGTGCAGATGTTGGATGGCGTATTACCCAGATCCTTGGCGAGGGTGATGCCGTGCGCAATCGCCAGACCACGTGCCAGGCCGATTTCGCCATATTTCAGTTCGCCGCGTCGCGACACGGCAAAAATCACACGCTTGAGCGGGCGGCGTGTTTCGCTCGGCTTGCTTTTCATTCGGTCGAATTGGTACAGCGTGTCATGGGCGCCGATGACCGCCTGTTCGATGTTCCAGGTGACATCGCGTTTTTTGACTGGAATTTCGCTTAACGTGATGACTGCTTCCATCGAACCGGTATCGCGCAGAGTTTTGACGGCACAGGCGATGGCTTCACTGTAGGCTTTCTCATGGAAGTCACGTTCCTTGCCCAGACCAATCAACATCACGCGATCGGCCAGAATATGGGGCACCTTATGCAATAAAAGCGTGCTGCCCGCCTTGCCTTCCATATCGCCGCCGCGCAGGATTTCCGACAGATAGCCGTTGCTGGCGCGGTCGATGTCGATTGCAGGCGCAGATAGTTTGCGATTTTCGAATACGCCAACGACTACGCAAGCAGTGCGCTGCTTTTCGGGCGAGCCGCTTTTTATGCTAAATTCGAGTTCGATTTCCTTGTTTTCCATGTCAGTGCTCAAAAAAATACAATTTGCCGGTCAGGTGATTATTGGCGCAGGCGCGGCGGAATGTCAAAAGTCCGTTTGTGTCCCGACTGATTCCCGGGTTTTTCCATGCTCTATCGCCGCGCGTTAACCCGCGAGTTGGGCCTCACTACCGGCGCTGTGTTGACAGTGCTGATTGCGATTGCGCTGGTGGTGCTGTTCATCCGCTTGTTGGGTGATGTGGCGCGTGGTGAACTCGCAAATGAAGCGGTGTTCGCGTTTCTCGGCTTCTCCTTGCTGTATTTCCTGCCGGTCTTGATGACCATCGCGCTGTTTGCGGGCGTGTTGCTGCCTTTGTCGCGCATGTGGCGCGAGAGCGAAATGGTGATCTGGTTTAACGCCGGCGTGTCGCTCACGCAATGGCTGCGCCCCGTGTTGACCTTCGCCATTCCCTTTTCATTGATCATCCTGTTGTTGACGCTGGTGCTCAATCCCTGGGCACAAACCAAAAAAAGTGAATACCGCCAGGATTTGCGCAGTCGCAGCGAAAGTTCATTGATTGCCCCCGGCCTGTTTGCTGAATCCAATGCGGGTCAGCGCGTGTATTACGTTGAATCGCTGAACCCGCTGACCGGTATCGTGCGTAATGTGTTCATGCAGTCGCGTATCGACGGCCAGTTGGGGCTCGTGGTTGCACGCGAAGGGAGTCACACCGAACTTAAGGATGGCTCGCGTTATCTGGTATTCAAGGATGGGCGACGCTATGAAGGGACGCCGGGACAACTTGATTACCGCATTGTGCAGTTTGAACGCTACTGGATGCGACTCGATCCCATTGCGGTCAATGGCAAGGAAACCGGTGTGCGCCAGGCGCCCGTGGCCGAGTTGCTCCAGGACGCCTCGACCCAGGCACGCGCCGAGCTGTTATGGCGATTGGGTGTGCCCATGAGTGCGCTGGTGCTTGCGGCCATGGCGATCCCCCTTAGCTTCGTGAATACCCGGGCGCGGCGCTCCTATGGGTTGGTGATCTCCCTGCTCCTGTATTTTGTTTACAACAACCTGCTGTCCTTATCGCAAGTCTGGGTCGCGCAGGGCAAACTGAGTCTGTGGATGGGCGTGCTGACTTCGCACTTGCCAATGGTATTGGCTGTGTTGGCCCTGTTTTATTTACGCACGCAGTTGCGCCTCCCACGCTGGAAGCGATCATGAAGCTGCTGGCGCGCTATCTGATCGGGCAGGTTCTGGCGGCTTCAGCGTTCGTGCTGCTGGCGTTGCTGGTGTTATTTGCTTTTTTTGACATCATCCAGGAACTCGGAAGTCTGGGCCGTAACAACTACAGCCTGTCCCAGGCTGTAGTTGTGGTGTTGCTCAACTTGCCCGGCCATCTGTATGAAATCCTGCCGGTAGCGGCACTGATTGGCACGCTGTTCGCATTGTCCCGTCTGGTGGGGAATTCGGAATATGCCGTGATGCGGGTTTCGGGTTTGTCCAGCTGGCGGGTTGCGAGCTATTTCGCCGGGGTGGGGGTGGTGCTGTCGCTGCTGCTGCTGGTGCTGGGTGAGTATGTTGCACCCTGGTCCGAGCAGGCCGCGCAGCGTTATAAATTATTGGCGACTCAATCCGTCGTGGCGCAGCAATTCCGTTCCGGGTTATGGGTGAAGGATGGCCATACCTTTATCAATGTGCGCGAGGTGATGCCTGACAGCACCCTGCGCGGCCTCGAGATATATGGTTTTGACAAAGAGGGGCGCCTGGGCTGGATCCGGACGGCTGAAGAAGCCAGCTGGCGCGGCGATCAAACCTGGGATTTAAAGCAGGTTCTGGAGACACGTTTTGAAACAGCAGGTATTCGCTCTACCCGCAGTGCACGTGAAAACTGGCAATCGGTATTGACCCCCGATATTCTGAGCGTCTTGCTGGTTGCGCCTGAAAAGATGTCGGCACGCACCCTTTGGCGTTATGTCGCACACCTCAAGGAAAACGGCCAGAAAGCCGCGCGTTATGAACTGGCTTTGTGGTCCAAGTTTATCAGTCCGTTTGTGATCCCGATCATGATGTTGATTGCCATGCCTTTCGCGACCCAGGGTGCGCGATCTGGGGGCGCCAGCAGCAAGATTTTTATCGGCATTCTGGTCGGGCTGGGCTTCCATTTGCTGAGCCGGCTTTTTGGCCATCTGGGCTTGCTGAATGACTGGCCCGTGGTGCTGGTGTCCGGTCTGCCGTTGATGATTTTTCTGACGATCGCGCTGATCGGGATCCGGTGGTCGGATCGGCGTTAGCCTCCCTGCCGCAGCGCCTGGCAGATTGCCTGCATGCGCGTCTGCCGGCAGACAAGGTGGCCTGCGTCCATGTGCTTCAGGCGGATTGGGTAGGCAGTCGGATTGATGTCTCCGCAGATACCGCACGCATGCCCATCGATCAGCCGGGGCATCCCGAAAAACCCATCCTGGTTTCGCCACAGCAGGTGCCACGTCGTCGGGCCGATACCCTGCCCGGTCGTGCTGCATTGATTCACGCATTGGCGCATATCGAATTCAATGCGATCAATCTGGCACTCGATGCAGCGCATCGATTCTCGGGTATGCCCCTTGCGTACTACGCAGACTGGCTGCGGGTGGCAGACGAAGAGGCCATGCATTTCGAGCTGCTGAATGCGCACCTGGCAACGCTTGGCCATGCCTATGGCGATTTCCCCGCCCACAACGGCCTGTGGGACATGGCGCTGAAAACGGCACACGATCCGCTGGTGCGCATGGCGCTAGTGCCTCGGGTGCTGGAAGCGCGTGGGCTGGATGCGACGCCGCTTATTGTGGACAAACTGAAGGCAGCAAACGATACGCGCATGGTCGAGATTCTGGGCATGATCGAACGTGATGAAATTGGTCACGTTGCAATCGGTAGCCACTGGTATGGCTGGTTGTGCGAGGCGCGTGGACTGGAGCCGGAAGCAACATTCCGCCAGTTGCTGGTCGATTACGATGCGCCGCCACTCAAACCACCATTCAACCTGGCCGCTCGCCGGGCAGCGGGCTTCAGCGAGCCTGAACTGAACTGGCTGAAAACCCTGTAGCGTTTACAAGCCCAGGGTAGTCGCCGTTACGCTGGTCTGTGAGCGTTGCCACATGGCCTCAAAATCGTGGTTCAGTGCGACGGCTGTGTGAGGGTCATCCAGGTGGAGTGTTCCGTGCATAGCTGTTTTGTCTGCACGCAGCAGGACACCCTGGCGATCGACAAGCACAAAGGCCTGGTCGGGACGTGGGGCGACAGGATCGGCCTGGCGAACTTCAATGACGTGACCAAAGTCGCGTACCAGTTGCATCAAACGGGGATAGTTGCGCGCGACGTGTTGAATGTCGTCGAGCAGCAATTCGATACGCCGCCCCCCGCCAGCCACGCACAGTGCGCGCAAGCTGGCATGGCGCGGCTGTTGGTCGATATCAAACAGGCTCAGGTCGTGGTCATACAGGCGTATCTGGCGTTGTGTGTGGCTTAACAATGTATCGAAAGCGGTTCGGTATTCACTGGGTGTTTCAAAAGTATTCATAGCGGTTCGATCTCCAGCCATCCGGATTCATACCAGGCATGCAAGCGTTCACGCAGAGCAACGGGCAGGGGTGAGGCAAGCATGCGGTGGTCGGCCAATTGCTGCAAGCCTGCAATTTCGCCGGCGGCCGGGGTGAACGCTTCACCGTTGATGTAAAAACGACCGCCTGCAAACAACAGTCGCGATTTCGGGTTGAGGGCCACCCCATTTTTATCGGCTTGCCTGATAAAGGCGGTGCGATTGAGCGGGGCATCCGGGGCGTCAAAGAACACATTTGGTTTGGGGTCGGACAAGTAGCGTCCGGCAAACTCGGCAATGTCACGCTTGCCCCATTGAATCCGGGCGACCATCTCGCCGATTTGCGCCAGCATGGCCCGGCTGATTTCACCGGGGTGGGTTTGCAGGCGCAGGTCAGGGTCGGCGTAGCGGCCTTCCATGGCAAGGGTGTCCTGCAGGTGCGTCAGAAAGCCATGCGCCAGTTCTTCGGTAGTGGGCGCGCGAAAACCGATTGAATACGTCATGCAGTCATCTACAGCCACGCCGAAATGCGCAGCATGAGGGGGCAGATAGAGCATGTCTCCGGGGCCAAGGGTCCATTCTTCCTCAGGCTTGAACTGGTTCAATATTTTCAGTGGAGCGCCCTTCAGCAACCCCAGATCGGATTGGGTGCTGATTTGCCAGCGACGATGGCCCTGGCCTTGCAGCAGGAAGACATCATACGAATCAAAATGTGGCCCCACGCTGCCCCCTGGCACCGCATAGCTCACCATCAGATCATCCAGTCGGGCGTGTGGAATAAAGTTGAAATGTGCCAGCAGGGCGTCGGCTTCCGGGAGAACGTGGTTGAGTGATTGCACCAGCAGCGTCCATTCGGTTTTCGGCAGGCGTTTGAGGTCACTTTTCCTGAATGGTCCGTCATCCAGCGACCAGTGCGTGCCACTGCCCTGGACAAGACGTGATTCGATATCGTTGCGACTGGCCAGATGCATCATGTCATCCGGCGTCAAAAGGCCCTGAAACGCGGGGACGGCATTGCGAATCAGCAGCGGACGCTTGTGCCAGTAGTCGCGCAGGAAACGGGTGGGGCTCAGGCCGCCAAGCAGGGTCTTCATCATAAAATTGATTATAACGATGCGGCATGACGATGTTGCTGGTTTGGGCCTGTTAAAATACGGGCCGAAAATGACGGAGCGCCCCCTAGGGTTGATGGCAGGAGATCGCGCATCCGATTTTTTCTGATCCGGCTGCAGGCATGACTATCGTTTATCTGTTCCGGTTTCAGGGTAAGACTCTATCGACAAACAGGGCGTCATTTGCCGCGCTCTGTACGGCACTTCCGGATGTGGCCATGCAGCGGAAAGGCATCAACCAGCAAAGGAACTGAATTGAATATCGTTAAAGACACCGTCGTCACCATTACGTACATCGTTCGCGACATGGACGGCAAACTCCTGGAAGAAAGTGAAGAGCCGGTCAGCTATCTGCATGGCGGGTATGACAATATTTTCCCTCTGGTGGAAGCGGCGTTGGAGGGCAAGGCTGTTGGTGAGAAAGTCGAGCTTAAATTGCAGCCTGTCGATGCCTTTGGCGAGATGGATGAAGACCTGGTGCGCCTGGAAGCACGCGACTCTTTTCCCGCGGACATTGAGGTTGGGATGCAGTTCGTTGGTTCGCCGAACGATGGTGCTGAAGAAATGCTTTATACCGTGACGGATGTTGCCGAAGACAAGGTGGTGGTGGACGGTAATCACCCCTACGCGGGTCAGGCGGTACATTTTGAGTGCAAAGTAGCCGAAGTACGCGCAGCAACAGCAGACGAAGTCTCCCATCGTCATGCGCATGGTGCTCACGGTCACCACCATCATTGATCTGCGCGGTAAATGGTTCCGGGCTGTTAAAATGCCCGGCTGACTCGTTTTCTAAGACTGTTTAATGAAAACCACTTTCCTCGACTTTGAGCAACCGATCGCCGAGCTTGAAGCCAAGATCGAAGAGCTGCGCTTTGTGCAGGATGATTCCGCCCTGGATATCTCGGAGGAAATTCGTCGCCTGCAAAAAAAGAGCCAGACGCTGACCAAGGACATCTATGCCAAGCTGAATGCATGGCAGGTGTCGCAGGTGGCGCGTCATCCGCAGCGCCCCTACACGCTGGATTATGTGCAGGGCTTGTTCACCGACTTTGCCGAGTTGCGCGGCGACCGGGCGTATGCGGATGACGCTGCGATTGTCGGCGGCATGGCGCGCTTCAATGGCGAACCCGTCATGGTGATCGGCCATCAAAAAGGCCGGGATACCAAAGAGAAAATCTACCGTAATTTCGGCATGCCGCGCCCGGAGGGCTACCGCAAGGCGCTGCGCCTGATGCGCCTGGCTGAAAAATTCCGCCTGCCTATTTTTACCTTCATTGATACGCCAGGGGCTTATCCGGGCATCGGTGCCGAGGAGCGTGGTCAATCCGAAGCCATTGCGCGCAATCTGTATGTGATGGCTGAACTGCAGACGCCGATTATCTGCACCATTGTGGGTGAAGGCGGGTCGGGCGGCGCGTTGGCGATTGGTGTGGGCGACCGTACGTTGATCCTGCAATATTCCACGTATTCGGTGATTTCGCCGGAAGGCTGCGCTTCGATTCTGTGGAAGAGTGCGGACAAGGCTTCGGTTGCTGCTGAAACGCTGGGCATTACCGCCGATCGTTTGAAGGCAAACGGACTGGTTGACCGCATCATCGAGGAGCCGCTGGGTGGGGCGCAACGTGACTGGGATACCATGTTCCAGTCGATGCGCCGCGCGCTGACCGATACCCTCTCTGAATTGCGCAAACAGTCTCCTGACACCTTGCTGAGCGCCCGTTATCAGCGTTTGCGTTCGTATGGCAGCTTCAAGGAAGTTCCTGTCAAATAAAGATGTTGTCGAGAATGTGGCGGCCTGCCTGGTCCGTCATGTTCCAGCGGCTGCACGTCTGACTCTGGCGCTGTCGGGCGGACTCGATTCAATTGTTTTGTTGCATGCTTTGAGCGTGCTGCAGCACCGCCATCCATTTGAATTGCGGGCCGTGCATGTCCACCACGGGCTGTCGCCCCGAGCCGACGAATGGGTGGATTTTTGTTCGCAAACCTGCACAGGCCTGACCATTGATCTGGCTGTTCATCATGTGTGCCTTGCCACTGATGATCCAGCGGGCGTTGAGGCAGCCGCCCGGCGCGAGCGCCGCCATATTTTTGCGGCACTGGACACGGATTTTCTCCTGACCGCACACCATCAGAACGACCAGGCCGAAACCCTGTTGCTGCAGTTGCTGCGGGGTTCAGGCCCCAAAGGCCTGTCTGCAATGGCTGAGTGGCAATACCTGCCGGACTGGCGGGGGGCGCAGCTTCGGCCTTTGCTGAACATTGCCCGCGCTGAATTGCGGGACTACGCACAGGCGCATGGCCTTGACTGGGTCGAAGACGAGAGCAATCTTGATCCACGTTATCGGCGTAATGCCTTGCGCCAGGAAGTGATGCCCTTGCTGGAGTCGCATTTTCCAGGGGCGACTGTCACCCTCGCGCGCGCAGCGGCGTTGCAGGCCGAGGCATCCGGGTTGCTGGACGATCTGGCGCGGCTCGATGCGCAGATGGCCATTCAAGGAGAACGCCTCGATTGCCTGGCATTGGGTGCCTTGCCCGTTGCGCGCGCACGCAACCTGTTACGTCACTTTATTGGTTTGCAAGGTTGGCCCATGCCGAGTGCGCGGCGCCTGAACGAGGCGCTGCACCAGTTGCTGGATGCAAGCCAGGCTGCACGTGTGTGTGTCAGGTTGAATGGGGCGGCATTACATCGCTTTCGGGGGGGCGCCTATCTGGTTCCCGTGCGTATTCATCCCGGACAGGCTCCGATTGAGTGGCGGGGCGAGCCTTTCTTGAATATGGATGCAGTTGGCGTTCGGGTGATGTTCACGCCTACGGTAGGCGCGGGCCTGAAACGTGCCTTGCTGGATGCCGGGCGAGTCGAATTGCGCCTGAGAGCGGGGCGCGAGCGGATACGCCTGACCCCCGGCGGCCCGCATCGCACGCTCAAGAATCTGTTGCAGGAGTCGGCCGTCCGGCCATGGGAACGGGATCGCCTGCCATTGCTGGTGTGCGATGGACGCCTCGTCTGGGCGGACGGAATCGGAATGGATGCGGATTTTCAGGCTGGCCCCCAAGACGTTGGACTCACGTTGAGGTGCGAGCCGGATTGCCAACCCCCTTGTACTGACGGCTGTGGCGAAAAAGGCAAAATGGGGCGGCAAGTGTCTGCCTGATTGGCGGGCCGGCTGTGCCTGTGCGATGGCGAAGGTGGGTGTCAAATCTCTGCTGTGGGAGACGCTTGTCTGAAGACAAGACGGGGTGCCTCGTGGTACTCTAGCGGGCTGATTTTCATGGATTTTATCCTTTTTTCTTACCCCTACCGCTCTGGAGCATAAACATGGCAGTTCAACGTACTTTTTCCATTATCAAACCCGATGCTGTTGCCAAAAATGTAATCGGTAAAATCGTCAGCCGTTTTGAGACCAATGGCCTCAAGGTCGTCGCATCGAAAATGAAGCACCTGTCGCGTCAGGAAGCCGAAGGTTTTTACGCCGTGCACAAGGATCGTCCCTTCTTCAAGGATCTGGTTGAATTCATGATTTCCGGCCCGGTGGTAGTGCAGGTGCTGGAAGGTGAAGATGCAATCGCCAAGAATCGCGTCCTGATGGGTGCGACCGACCCGAAGAAAGCCGATGCCGGCACCATTCGCGCCGACTTCGCCGAGAGCATTGATGCCAACGCAGTGCATGGTTCTGATGCCCCTGAAACTGCTGCAGTGGAAATTGCTTTCTTTTTCCCGGCCAGCGAAGTCTACGCAGGCCGTTAAGCACGCATGCCGCAAAACCTGCTTGATTTTGATCTCGATGGACTGACCGCCTGGTTCACGGAACTCGGCGAAAAGCCGTTTCGCGCCAGGCAGGTGTTTCATTGGGTGCATCAAGCCGGGGTGGCGGATTTTGCACAGATGACCGATATCGCCAAAAGCCTGCGTGAAAAATTGCAGCAGCATGCAGTGGTGGCGCCGTCGGCCGTCAACTATGCCCACACATCAACCGATGGCACCCGCAAGTGGTTGTTTGATGTGGGGCCCGGTGGCGGAGCCGCAAATGATCAGGCTTGGCGAAATGGCATCGAAACCGTTTTCATTCCCGAAGAAGATCGCGGCACCCTGTGTGTGTCATCCCAGGTGGGGTGTGCGCTCGAGTGCACGTTCTGCTCGACTGGGCGTCAGGGATTCAATCGCAATCTGACGGTGGCCGAAATCATTGGACAGTTGTGGGTGGCGCATCATGGCTTGCGCGGTGAGGTCAATCGCACCACGCCTAATCACGGCGCAGGTGAGATATCCGATCGGCCGGTTACCAATGTGGTAATGATGGGCATGGGTGAGCCCTTGGCAAATTTCGAAAATGTGGTGACAGCCCTTGGCATCATGCTTGATGACCATGCCTATGGCTTGTCGCGACGGCGAGTGACGGTATCGACGTCCGGATTGGTGCCGGCGATGGATCGCCTGGCCGAGCGCTGCCCGGTGGCGTTGGCGGTGAGTTTGCATGCACCCAGCGACGCGCTGCGCGACCAGATCGTGCCGATCAACAAGAAATACCCACTGGTGGAATTGATGGCGGCCTGTCGGCGCTATCTGGTCCATGCGCCACGTGACTTCATTACGTTTGAATATGTGATGCTGGCCGGGGTGAACGATCAACCCGAGCACGCGCGCCAGTTGGTTGAGCTGACGCGTGATGTGCCGTGCAAATTCAACCTCATTCCGTTTAATCCATTCCCGGATTCCGGTTATGACAAACCGCATGCCGAGCCGATGCGCGTATTTCGTCAGATTCTGCAGGATGCCGGCTATGTGGTGACGACGCGCAAAACCCGCGGGGATGATATCGATGCGGCCTGTGGCCAGTTGGCGGGCAAGGTGGCTGACAAGAGCGGGCGAGTCATGAAGAGAATACACAAGGAGGCGGCGTGAAAAGAGGAATAGGCATGCTGGCGGCTGTGCTGCTGGCGGGTTGTGCTGTACAGCCGACAGATGGTGGTGGCAGCAGTAGCATGGCCGGGGTAGCGGACAGCGAAAGCCGTCAGCGTGCAGGCGCTTTTACTGATCTGGCAGGTGCTTATTTTTCGCGTGCCCAGTACAAGATCGCACTGGATGAATTGCGCAAAGCTATTGTTGCGGATAATCGATACGGGCCTGCTTACAATATCTATGGCTTGATCTACATGGAGTTGGCTGAGGACAAACTCGCTGAAGAAAACTTTCGTCGAGCCATCGAACTGGATCGTAATGACTCTGAGTCCCGCACCAATTTTGGCTGGTTCCTTTGCACGCGTGGACGTCACAACGAAGGTCTGGAGCAGTTCAGCATATCCTTGCGCAATCCGTTGTATACGCGACCGGAACAGGCTATGGCCAATGCGGGCTTGTGCGCCGAGATGAAAGGCGATCTTGCGCTGGCCGAAGCCAATTTGACCAAGTCGCTCAAGCTGCAGCCTGATAATTCCAACACGGTGTTGAAAATGGCTGGACTGCAGTTTCGACAGGGCAGACTGGCCGAAACACAGCGCTTGTTGAGTCGCCATGCCGAACTTGCGCCGCCGACTGCAGAAAGCCTGTGGCTGGGTGTCAGGCTGGAACGCAAGCTGGGTGATCGCGCGCAGGAGGCCGCTTATGGTTTGCAACTGCGCAAGCGCTTTGCGGATTCGAATGAAGCCCGGCAACTGCAGTCGGGGCAATACGAATGAGCGAGAGTGGGCAATCTTCGGTTGGGCAGATTCTGCGTGATGCCCGTGAAGAACAGGGCATCGCACTGGAAGATGCAGCCGTTCGTCTGCGTCTGATGAATCGCCAGATTGAGGCAATGGAGACAGACGATTTCGATAGTCTGGGTCAGCCTGTATTTGCCCGTGGTTTTGTACGTAACTACGCTCGTTTGCTGGGTCTGGTGCCTGACGAGTTGCTGGCCCGGATGCCGGGCGCACCTGCCGAGCCTGCAGTCGTTCATCCTGTTGAGACACCCATGCCACGATCGTGGCTGACATCACCCTGGCTGATTTTGTTGATGCTGGGCGTATTGTTGATGGTCACGGTGCCGGTTGGCCTGTATTTGTGGTTGAACAGTGACGTGGACGAAAGCCCTGTTAGCCAGGCGTCCGTGGTACAGCCGCGTCCCGCGCCTGCTGTTCCACCTCCTCCTGCATCGCCCGTTGTCGAGACGCCTGCTGCACCCGCTGAGCCTGCCGGGACTGAGCTTCCGGTTGAAGCGGGTGCACCTGCACCCGCGACGCCCGAACCTGTTGCGTCTGAGCCCCATGTTGCCAGCGGCGTGGTCCGCTTGGAGTTTGGCGATGCAGCCTGGACCGAAATCAAGGATGCCAGTGGACGCATGCTGCATCGCCAACTGAATCAGCCTGGCAGCATCATCGAGGTTCGAGGTCAGCCCCCGTTTGAAATGATCATCGGCAACGCGACACAAGCGCGTATGACGTATAACGGTCGTCCTATCGATTTGAAGCCGTTTATCGATGTGACGGTTGCCCGTTTCACACTGGAAGAATGATGTCTCAGATTGTCCGTCGTCCCACCCGCCAGGTGCAGGTTGGCCAAGTTCTGGTTGGTGGTGATGCGCCCGTCGTGGTGCAGTCGATGACCAATACCGATACTGCCGATATAACCGCAACTGCCCAACAGGTCCAGGCGCTGGCCGAGGCCGGATCGGAACTGGTGCGCATCACGGTCAATACGCTCGAAGCAGCGGCAGCGGTACCGCGCATACGTGAGCGACTCGATGTGCTGGGCTGTCGCGTGCCGCTGGTTGGCGATTTCCATTTCAATGGCCACAAGCTGCTGACTCAGGTGCCCGAGTGTGCCGAGGCCCTGGCTAAGTTGCGCATCAACCCGGGCAATATCGGCCGGGGCAACAAGCGTGACGAGCAATTCGCCACCTTGATTGATATCGCATGCCGGTACGACAAACCGGTACGTATTGGTGTCAATTGGGGCAGCCTCGACCCGTCACTGGCGGCGCGCATGATGGACGAAAACGGGCGTCTGGCGCAGCCGGAAGACCCCGAAGTGGTGATGCGTCGTGCGATGGTGGTTTCCGCGCTCGAGTCAGCCAGCAAGGCCGAAGCGCTGGGCTTGGGCGGCAACAAAATCATCCTGTCGTGCAAGATGAGCCGGGTGCAGGATTTGATCGCGGTGTACCGCGACCTCTCTGCGCAATCAGACTACCCACTGCATCTGGGGCTGACCGAAGCAGGAATGGGCAGCAAGGGCATCGTGGCTTCGACCGCCGCGCTGGCTGTGCTGCTGCAGGAAGGCATCGGCGACACGATTCGAATTTCACTGACGCCCGAACCGGGTGGCGATCGTACCCAGGAAGTGCGGGTGGGCCAGGAAATCCTGCAATCGCTGGGGCTGCGTGCGTTCACTCCGCAGGTCACCGCTTGTCCCGGTTGTGGCCGCACTACGTCAACCGTGTTTCAGGAACTGGCCCAGGATATCGAATCCTATCTGCGCAACCAGATGCCGATCTGGCGCACACAGTATGTGGGCGTCGAAACCCTGCAGGTGGCCGTGATGGGCTGCGTGGTCAACGGTCCGGGCGAATCCAAGCACGCCAATATCGGTATTTCGCTACCCGGAACCGGCGAAGTGCCGGTTGCGCCGGTGTATGTCGATGGCGAAAAAACCGTGACGTTGAAAGGCGACAAAATTGCAGCGGATTTCCAGGCAATCGTCGAGGATTATGTGCGGCGGCGGTATGGACATTGAAAAATATTTATCCGCGAAGGACGCGAAGACACACGAAGAAAACCTGAACCTGTTCCTCTTGATTTTTACTTCGCGTCCCTTCGCGTTCTTCGCGGACAACAAAGACTTTTAATCATGAGCAACAACAACATTCAATCCGTACGCGGCATGAACGACTGTCTGCCCGAGGTGACCGACACCTGGCAGGTATTTGAATCCATTGTTCGCGACTGGCTGCGCCGCTATGGCTACCGCGAAATGCGTACGCCGATTCTCGAGCACACCGGCCTGTTCAAGCGCGCCATCGGCGAGGTGACCGATATTGTCGAGAAGGAGATGTATACCTTCGTCGATGAGTTGAACGGCGAGTCGCTGACCTTGCGCCCTGAAGGTACAGCGTCTGCCGTGCGTTCGGTGATTCAGCACAATTTGCTGTACGACGGCGGAAAGCGCCTGTGGTACATGGGCCCGATGTTCCGTCACGAGCGCCCGCAAAAAGGCCGTTATCGGCAGTTTCACCAGGTGGGGGTCGAGGCGCTGGGTTTTGCCGGGCCGGATGTGGATGCCGAACTGATCGTGATGTGCGCTGACCTGTGGCGCGCACTCGGCATTGCACCAACGCTGCAACTGAATACGCTGGGCGATATTGAATCGCGTCAACGGCATCGCGCCAAGCTGATCGCGTATTTCGAGGCGCATCAGGATGGGCTGGACGAAGATGCCAGGCGGCGGCTGCACAGCAATCCCTTGCGCATTCTCGATAGCAAGAACCCGGCGATGCAGGCGCTGAACGAAGCCGCGCCCAAGCTGATGGATGAACTGGACGAGGCCGCGCTGACTCATTTCGAGGCGCTGCAAGCTGTGCTGCGTGCAAACGGCATCACTTTCGAGATCAATCCGCGTCTGGTGCGTGGCCTCGACTATTACAATCGCACCGTATTCGAGTGGGTCACCGATCAGTTGGGTGCACAAGGCACGGTATGTGCGGGTGGGCGTTATGACGGTCTGGTTGAGCAGCTGGGGGGCAAACCTGCCCCTGCAGCCGGATTTGCCATGGGGATTGAGCGTTTGCTGTCCCTGATGGAACTGGGCAGTGCCACGCTGGCACCGCAGGTGCCGGACGCTTACCTTGTTCATGCGGGCGAAGCGGCGCAGGCATTTGCCTGGCAGGTGGCGGCATCGTTGCGGAGTGCCGGCTTGGCCACGGTGATGCATTGCGGGGGCGGCAGCTTCAAATCGCAAATGAAAAAAGCCGATGCCAGTCGTGCACGTTTTGCGCTGATCATTGGCGACGACGAAGCGGCTGCGCAGCAGGTGACGGTGAAACCGCTGCGTGGCACGGCTGAGCAGACCCGTGTCGAGGTGCCGCTGGCAATCGAATTTCTGAAACAGGCTTCAACTTAATAAAGGCATAGCTCAATGGCAACCTACGATCTTGATGAGCAGGAACGACTCGACGAACTGAAGGCATGGTGGAAACGCTGGGGTAGCCTGGTGATGATGGGCCTGGCAGTGGTCATTGCCGCGGCGGCTGGCTGGCGCTACTGGCAGAGCCACACGTTGACGCAAAGTCTGGAAGCAGCCACCGTGTACGAAAAGCTGACTCAATCGCTGGCTGCCAATGACGCCAAGGGTGCGCGTGATGCCGGTGCCATGCTGATCGATAAATACAAGGGCACGGCTTATGCGCCCCGGGCGGCACTATTGCTGGCCAAGCTCAATGTGGTGAACAAGGATTTGAAGAGTGCGCAGACCCAGCTGGAATGGGTGGCGGCCAACAGCAAGGAGCCTGCGATTAAGGATCTGGCTCGCCTGCGCCTGGCGGGTGTTCAGTTCGACCAGAAGCAATATGATGCTGCGTTGAAAACGCTTGCCAGTTCGCATAGTGATGCGTTTGCTTTCCGTTTCAATGATCTCAGGGGCGATGTGTTGCTGGCCCAAGGTAAAGCTGCAGACGCACGTGCGGCTTATCAGGCG
Source organism: Thiobacillus sp. (assembly GCA_031426895.1). GTDB lineage: Bacteria > Pseudomonadota > Gammaproteobacteria > Burkholderiales > Thiobacillaceae > Thiobacillus. The sequence goes on from JASJPE010000017.1 coordinate 50,319, forward strand.
GCATACGGCAAAATGCAGGAAGACAATCCCTATCGCAATATTGTCGAGTTAAAGCTGGATGCATTGGGAGGAGCTACCAAGTGAACAAGCGCTTGATTGCTGCCAGCCTGGCGCTGGCTTTATCCGGGTGCGGAACGGTTAACTCAATGGGCAGTACCGTTGGCGGCTGGTTTGGAGCCGGACCAAGCAAAGCCAAACCCGCCGAACTGGTTGAATTCAAGCCCACAGCAAGCCTGATCGAAGCCTGGAAGGGCGACACGGGCGATACCGGTGGGTATTTGCTTCATCCGCAAGCTGAAGGCGACGATGTGCTGGCTGCAGGTGGCAGCAAGGTGGCGCGCATAGCCATCCCGACCGGAGCCACTGTGTGGAAAACCGATACGGGCGTCAAGCTGTCGGCTGGGGCGGGGGTTGGCGAGAGGCTGGTATTGGCAGGCGGGGGTAAGGGTGAGTTGCTGGCGCTGGATTTGGCCAATGGACAGCTCCGCTGGAAAGTCGCGCTTTCAAGTGAGGTGACCGGACAGTTGCTGGCGGCGAACGAAATCGTGATCGCACGCACCGGCGATGGTCGTGTGCACGGCCTGGCGGTGGCCGATGGTAGTCGCAAGTGGCTGTATAGCCGCAATCTTCCGGTATTGAGCCTGCGTGGGTCGGGCGGTATGGTGGTGCGCGACAACGTTCTGTATACCGGATTTCCCGGCGGCAAACTGGTCGCATTGAATGCCGCTAACGGCGCTCAATTGTGGGAAGCTACCGTGGCTTTGCCACGTGGCGCGACCGAACTTGAGCGGGTGGCCGATGTAATGGGTAACCCTGTGGTGGACGAACGTCAGGTGTGCGCGGTGGCCTATCAGGGACGCGTTGCCTGCTTTGACCGTCGTAACGGTGCACCGCTGTGGGCACGTGATATTTCCAGCAACAGCGGGCTGGCGATGGATGATCGCAATGTCTATGTTACCGACGACAAGGATGCCGTGACCGCTTACGATAAAAGCGGGGGTCGCGCAGGTTGGCGTCAGGACAAGCTCGCTCGCCGCCAGGTGACCGCGCCGTTGGCGCTGGGCGCTTGGGTGGTGGTGGCTGACGCAGAAGGATACGTGCATGTGCTGTCATCCGAGGACGGCAGTTTTGTTGCGCGTGCCAAGGTAGACAGCAGTGTGCGCACGGCGCCGGCAGACATCGGGCCGGGCTTTGTGGTGCAGACTGCCAAAGGCAGTGTTGTCGCTTTCAGACTTAAATAACGACGCGCGGGCAGACCCCGCGGGTTAACAAGGATAGCCATGCTTCCCACTCTGGTTCTTGTCGGACGCCCTAACGTCGGCAAGTCCACCTTATTCAACCGCCTCACGGGCACGCGTGACGCCCTGGTGCACGATATGCCGGGGATGACGCGTGATCGTCATTACGGGCGTGGCCGCATCGGCGACAAGCCGTATCTGGTGGTGGACACAGGTGGTCTTGAGCCGGTTGCCAAGGAAGGCATCATGGCCGAAATGGCGCGTCAGACGCTGCAGGCGATTGACGAAGCCGATGCCATTATTTTCATGGTTGATGCCCGGTCCGGGTTGACGCAGCAGGACAAGGTCATCGCGGATCGGCTGCGACGTGCGACGTGCCCGGTGCTGCTCGCGGTCAACAAGGCCGAAGGCATGAACCGCTCCGTGGTCACGGCCGAATTCCATGAGCTGGCACTGGGTGAGCCACTGGCGATTTCCGGCGCCCATGGCGATGGCATTTCTGATCTGGTAGCCGAGGCATTGGCGCCGTTTTCTGATGAAGAAGAGAAAAAAGACGATTTTGGTATCCCCAAAATTGCGCTGGTCGGACGCCCCAATGTGGGCAAGTCCACGCTGGTCAACGCGCTGGTGGGTGAGGAACGCGTGATCGCGTTCGATCAGCCGGGCACCACGCGCGATTCGATTTATGTCGAGTTTGAGCGCGACGACAAGCCTTACGTTTTGATCGACACCGCGGGTGTGCGGCGGCGTGGCAAGGTGTTCGAGACATTCGAGAAATTCTCCGTCATCAAGACCCTGCAGGCGATCGAAGACGCCAATGTGGTGGTGCTGGTGCTCGACGCGCGCGAAAATATTTCCGATCAGGATGCGCATCTGGCGGGCTTCGTGCTGGAAACCGGGCGAGCGCTCGTGGTCGCGGTCAATAAATGGGATGGGCTCAGTACCGATCAGCGCGAAGATATCAAGCGCGATATTGGGCGCAAACTGGCCTTCCTTGATTTTGCCCGCTTCAATTACATTTCGGCGCTGAAGAGCAAGGGGTTGGAAACCTTGCTGAAAGATGTCGAAGCCGCGCATGCTGCTGCGTTCATCAAGATGACCACGCCCAAGCTGACACGGGTGCTGGAAATGGCGGTGGAGCAACACGCCCCGCCCAAGAGCGGACTGTTCCGCCCCAAGCCGCGTTATGCCCACCAGGGCGGCAAAAACCCGCCAGTGATCGTGCTGCACGGCAATGCGCTGGAAGGCTTGCGCGACGATTACAAGCGCTATCTGGAAAACAGTTTCCGCAAGGCGTTCAAGCTACAGGGCACGCCGTTGCGCATCCAGATCAAGGAAGACGGCAGTAAAAATCCGTTTGAGGGGAAAACGCGCGGCCCACTCACCGAGAGCGAAGCCACACGAGCGCGGCGCCAGAAACGGATCCGCCGCAAGGTTCACGGTTCAAAGTGAGCGCGTGGCCAGCAGTTGAATTACACGGGATTCTTCCCGTGTAATTCAATCCAGCCAGCGCACCAGATAAAACAGTTTGAAACCTTCGGATGAACGCGCAGGTCCGCTGGCAATGGCAGCGTGGCGGTTGTTGTCCGGATCGGCATGCGTCCGTGCGTCGGCTTCGCTGGCGTAGACTTCCACCACCCCTTCGGGAAAGCGTTTGCGTTTTTTGCCTGCCGGCGAATAGATGACCACCGCCGAGGTGCCGACGACTCTGGATTCAATATCGGTAAACAGGCTGGTTGCTTGCGGCATGGCGGTCTCAGTGAAGCATTGCAAGTCGCACGGGCGTTAGTGCGTCTTTTTCGGGATGCTGCTGATTTTGACCGCGTGGGAATTAGGCGTTTCGTCGGTGAAATGCGGACGCTCTTCCAGAGTGCGCCCGGTAAGCTGGGCCAGTTCGGCTTCGCGGCTTGAAATCACCACCAGGCAATCCTTGATGCCGAGTACCGTGGCTTCGGACAGCGGGCTGGGGTTGCCATCACGTGGCGCCGTATCGCGCACGATCGAGGTCAGGGTTTTGCGCATCATGCGCATGATGCGTTGCTCGTCTTGCAGGGTTTTATCGATATCCATGGGGAAAAAAGCTCCGGAGGTGCGGTAAAGGGAGGTTATTGTCGGCGCCGGGCCGGGCTTCGTCAACGCAAGGCCTTGGTGGTGGCAAGGATAAAAAGCATGACAGGGGGCATAAATATTATGATCCGACAGCAGGTTCAGGCTGATTTAAGCTAGCCGCTTGAGGAGAACCCGAATGTCAGATCCAAATACCCCCGAGTCAAACGAAGTCCGCGAAATTCGCACCAATCCTATCGTGCCAAGTGAGTCAGTGCTGGTGGCCACTGCACGCAGCATGCGCCCCAAGAAGGCCGAGGAGCTGGCGCCACGCGATACCCGTAAACACGTCGAGACCTGCCCATTCTGTCGCGGTAATGAGCACAAAACCCCGCCATTGATTCTGGCCGTACCGCCAGAAGGCGACTGGGATATTCGTATGGTTGAAAACCTGTACCCGGTGCTGGGCGATGACCGGTCGCAGGCCAATTTCACCTTTGGACTGCAGCAGACCATCGACGGTTATGGCCGGCATGAAGTCATCATCGATCACCACGAACATGGCATTGCCATCCATGAAATGGCGGAAAGCCATCTGGCGACATTGTTCGGCGTGTATCAACTGCGCATGCGGCAGCTGTTTGCCCTGGATGAGCGCCTGAAATACGTGCTGGTGTTCAAGAACTTCGGCCCGGCGGCCGGCGCATCGATCCCGCATACCCACAGTCAGGTGATCGCGATGCCGGTGGTGCCGGAAAACGTTGATGCCGAGGTGAAGAATAGCGCGGCGCATTTTGCCAAACATCACCACTGCATTTTCTGCGCGTTGATCGACGAGGCCCTGACCTTTGAAGCGACAATTTATGATCGCAGTTCGGGAGCCGTGCGGCGCAAGATAAACGTCGGTCAGTACGTGGTCGAGCGGGGTGAAAAGTTTATTGCCATCAAGCCTTTCGCCAGCCGTTACGAATGGGAAGTGCACATCCTGCCACTGGAGCATCAGGCCGATTTTGTCGACATGCGAGCCGAGGACATGGCTGACCTGGCGCGGGTAATGAAGCGCACCATGGCGCGGCTGGATGCGGTCATTGGCGGCGCGCAGTACAACTTCTTCTTGCATTCGGTGCCGCATGACGCCAAGCGAGAAGCACACGCGCCCAGCTATCACTGGCATCTGGAAATCTGTCCACGTACCTCGATTCCTACCGGGTTCGAATTGGGTTCTGGCCTGTTTGTGAATACCGTCAATCCGGAACAGGCAGCTGAACGTCTGCGTGCGGTGGAGCTGTAATCCACCCATCCGGCGTTGCTGTGATCTTGAACTAGAATGGGGGCTGGTTGATACCCTGCCTATCCCCAGGACTCCCGTGTTTATCCAATACCCTGCTGCACGCCATGACCCTGATGGGTCTTCCCCCTGCTTCTTTCGCTTCGGCGGAGGGAATGGGCAGGGTGCACCCGGGACAAAAACACTTCAAGCGTATTGCGAGTGGAGAGCCCCGCTTGTTTGACCGGCACCAAGGCGGCGAGCGCGTCATTTTAGTGTCGCTCGATTTCGGCAAGCCGGACTTTGCAGAAGGGGTGGCCGAGTTGCGTCTGCTGGCGAGCGGTGCCGGACTGGACATTCAGGGTGAGGTGCAGGGTAAACGCAGTCGTCCGGATGCGGCGTTGTTTGTTGGCAGCGGCAAGGCCGATGAGATTGCCGCACTGGTTGCGGCCACAGATGCCGATGTCGTGATTTTCAATCATGAGTTGTCACCCGCACAGGAGCGCAACCTGGAGCGCCGCCTGCACTGCCGGGTGGTCGACCGGGTCAGCCTGATTCTGGATATTTTTGCTCGCCGTGCACGTAGCGCCGAGGGCAAATTGCAGGTTGAGTTGGCGCAATTGCAACATTTGTCCACCCGTCTGGTGCGGGGCTGGACCCACCTGGAGCGCCAGCGCGGCGGCGTGGGTATGCGGGGTCCGGGCGAGAAACAACTGGAGACCGACCGTCGCCTGCTTGGTGTACGAGTCAAGGCGCTGCGCGAACGGCTCGCCAAACTGGGCAAGCAGCGCCGCACCCAGCGACGCTCGCGCTCACGCCAGCAAGTGTTGTCAGTCGCGCTGGTGGGCTATACCAATGCGGGTAAGTCCACTTTGTTCAATGCGCTAACGCGTGCTGGCGCCTATGCGGCTGATCAGCTATTCGCCACACTGGATACCACCACCCGGAAAATATACCTGCCACAAGTGGGTGAGGTGGTTCTATCGGACACGGTTGGCTTCATCACCAATCTGCCGCATGATCTGGTCGCGGCCTTTCGCGCTACGCTGGAAGCGACAGCCGAGGCTGATCTGGTGCTGCATGTGATCGATTCCGCCAGCCTTGGCCGAGAGCGCCAGATCGAGGCGGTCGACAAGGTGTTGCAGGAAATAGGGGCGGATGCCGCGCCGCAGCTTCGTGTCTACAACAAGCTTGATTTGACGGGTGTTGCGCCGGGAGTCGGGCGTGACGAATATGGTAGACTACAGAGCGTGTATGTGTCCGCGCAAACTGGCGCGGGACTTGAACTTTTACGCGAAGCGCTGTCAGAAATCCTGCTCGCCAACCGGGTTCAGGACGAAGCCGGTGCAACAGACGAATCATCCCCCCAACCAACTGTTCTCTCTACATAAAACGATATGGCCTGGAACGACCCGCAATGGGGCAATAAAGACAACCGCAAAAATAGTGGCCCGCCCGATCTGGACGAGCTCTGGCGGCGCTTCAACCAGCGCCTCAATGGCGTGTTTGGCAACAAGGATTCCGGCAGTGGCGGCGGTGGAGATGGCTTGTCTCCGAGTGGTGTGCCGGGCGGTGGCAATCTGGTTGGCTTGCTGATCGGCGCATTGGTCCTGGTGTGGGTGGCAAGCGGGTTCTATATCGTCGATACCGGCCAGCGTGGTGTCGTGCTGCGCTTTGGAAAATATATCGAGACCACCGAGCCGGGCCCGCGTTGGCATCTGCCATGGCCGGTCGAATCGCGTGAAATCGTCAACGTCGATCAGGTGCGCACGGCCGAAATTGGCTACCGCAACAACGTCAAGAGCAAGGTGCTGAGAGAGTCCCTGATGCTGACGGACGATGAAAATATCATCGATCTGCAATTCGCGGTGCAGTACATCCTGAAAGATCCCAAGGCATTCCTGTTTGTGAACCGCGCGCCGGAAGACACGGTGCTACAGGTGGCCGAGACTGCGATGCGCGAAATCGTCGGCAAGAACAAGATGGACTTTGTGCTGTACGAAGGCCGTGCCGATATTGCCGCACGCGCCAAGGTGCTGATGCAGCAGATTCTCGATCGCTACAACACCGGCATCAGCATCAGCCAGGTGACGCTGCAGAACATCCAGCCGCCCGAACAGGTGCAGGCTGCATTCGACGATGCAGTGAAAGCGGGGCAGGATCGCGAACGCCTGAAAAACGAGGCGGAAGCTTACTTTAACGACGTGGTGCCGCGTGCACGTGGTGTGGCATCGCGCCTGAAGGAAGAAGCCGAAGGTTACAAGCTGTCGGTGATTGCCAACGCTGACGGTGAGGCCAGCCGCTTTGTGCAGATCCTGACCGAATATCAGAAAGCGCCACAAGTCACGCGCCAGCGACTCTATCTCGACACCATGCAGACCGTGATGAACAATACCAGCAAAGTGTTGGTGGACCAGAAAGGCGGTAACAGCCTCTTGTATCTGCCACTCGATAAACTGCAGCAGATCGTCAACCAGCCCTACAGTGGCGCGCCAGAGGTGTTAGCTCAGCCACCGGCTGCCACGCCTGGATCGGTCGATACGCGATCGCGCGACGCCTTCCGCAACCGTGACCGGGAGGATCGGCCATGAACAAGAGTATTGGGTTTTTACTGATCGTCCTGCTGGTTGCCCTGGTGGTGATGAGCGGCAGCATGTACACGGTGGACCAGCGGCAGAACGCGATGGTGTTTGAGCTCGGTAAAGTGGTGGCAGTGAAGAAAAGCCCCGGCCTGTATTTCAAGCTGCCAATGGTGCAAAACATACGGTACTTCGATACCCGGATCCTGACGCTGGACGCGGCTGACCCCGAACGTTTCCTGACCTCGGAAAAGAAAAACGTGCTGGTGGATTCGTTCATCAAATGGCGCGTGATCGATGCGCGGCAGTTCTACGTGTCGGTAGGCGGCGATGAGACCCGAGCGCAGATTCGTCTGAATCAGACGGTGAACGATGGCCTGCGTGCCGAGTTCGGCAAGCGCACCATCAATGAAGTCGTCTCGGGGCGTCGTGAGGAAATCATGAAGATCATCCGTGCCAAAGCCGACCAGGACGCGCGAAAAATCGGCGTCCAGGTGGTGGACGTGCGGATCAAGCGGGTTGATCTGCCGGAAACGGTGTCGGAAAACGTCTATCGCCGGATGGAGGCTGAGCGCAAGCAAGTCGCCAACGAGTTGCGTTCGACCGGTGCGGCCGAAGCTGAAAAAATCAAGGCCGATGCTGACAAGCAGAAGGATGTGATCGTTGCCGAAGCCTATCGTGATGCCCAGAGCGTCAAGGGTCTGGGCGATGCCAAGGCTTCCGCGTTGTATGCTTCGGCTTATGGACGAAACGCCGAGTTTTATGCGTTTTACCGCAGCATGCAGGCCTATCGCGAAAGCTTTAAAAGCAAGAGCGACGTGATGGTGCTCGACCCCAGTGCCGACTTCTTCAAATACATGAAGAATCCGCGTGCCGCTGGCGGTAAATGACCGGGTTTGACTGGCTGACTGCAGTCGGATTGTTGCTGGTGATTGAGGGGATCATGCCGTTTGCCGCTCCCGCCCTCTGGCGAGACGGCTTTCGCCGGATGCTGGAACTCACCGACGGCCAGTTGCGTTTTATCGGCGCTGCCTCGATGCTGGGCGGCGTTTTTTTGTTGATGATGTTGAGCTGAATTGTTGAATAGAGATGGCCGCCTGGTTACTCCCTGAAAATGTAGAAGATGTCCTGCCGCCGCAAGCCTGGCGCATGGAAGACATGCGGCGTGCACTGCTCGATCTGTTCCGCAGCCGTGGCTATCAGTTGGTGATTCCGCCGCTGATGGAATACGTTGATTCGTTGTTGACCGGTGTGGGCGCAGACCTCGATCTTAAAACCTTCAAGCTGGTCGACCGGTTGTCCGGCCGGCTGATGGGTGTGCGTGCGGACATCACGCCGCAGGTGGCGCGCATCGACGCACATCTGCTGGCGGCCAATGCCGTGAACCGGTTGTGCTACGCCGGTAGTGTGCTGCACACCCAGTCAGATGGCTTTCACCGCTCGCGCGAACCGATCCAGATCGGTGCGGAGTTGTATGGCGAAGCCGGCGCTGAAGCGGATCTCGAAATCTTGACGCTGATGTTGCAGGGCTTGTCCGCGTGTGGCGTGAACTCGCTGCAGCTTGATATCGGCCATGTTGGGGTCTACCGGGCCCTGGCGCAGGAAGCCGGCTTGAGCGGCGAGGTTGAGCATCAATTATTCGGCGCATTGCAGTCCAAGGACAGCAGCGCCGTGGCCGTACTGACAGCAGGGCTGTCTGCCGCATTGCGCGAGGCTTTTGCTGCACTACCGGTGTTGTACGGCGATCGCAGCGTGCTGGCCGAGGCGCGGATGAGGCTGCCCCAGCTGCCCGCAGTGCAGGCCGCACTGGATACGCTGGATGCGCTGGACCAGGGTCTGGGCAAGACTGACGCTGCCTATGATCTGGCCGAGCTGCGGGGTTATGGCTATCACAGTGGCGTCGTGTTTGCCGCCTACGCCGGCGGGCGCAGTCATGCGATTGCGCAGGGTGGACGCTACGACGAGGTAGGGCGGGTATTTGGCCGGGCGCGTCCGGCCACCGGTTTCAGTCTGGATTTACGCGAGTTGGCCATCGTCAGCTCGAATTCATAAAGGGAGATTGCACCATGGCAGCAAAAAACGTCGTCGTTATCGGCACCCAGTGGGGCGATGAAGGCAAGGGCAAAATCGTCGACTGGCTGACCGACCGCGCACAAGGCGTGGTGCGCTTCCAGGGTGGCCACAATGCGGGCCACACCCTGGTGGTGGCGGGCAAGAAGACCGTATTGCACCTGATCCCGTCCGGCATTCTGCGCGACAACGTCACCTGCTACATCGGCAACGGCGTGGTGTTGTCACCGACAGCACTGCTGGAAGAAATGGACATGCTGCTGGTCGCCGGAGTGGACGTTTCGACCCGCCTCAAGCTCAGCGAAGCCTGCCCGCTCATCATGCCGCACCATATCGCGCTCGATCAGGCACGCGAGATCGCCAAGGGCGCCGGCAAGATCGGTACCACCGGGCGGGGCATTGGCCCCGCTTACGAAGACAAGGTCGCGCGTCGCGCCTTGCGCCTGCAGGACTTGTTCCACCGCGAGCGCTTTGCCGCCAAGCTGGGCGAAGTCCTTGACCACCATAACTTCATGCTGAAGAATTATTACAAGGCTGAAGTGGTCGATTTCAACCAGACACTCGACAGCATGATGGCCATGGCCGATCGCTTGAAGCCGATGGTCGCTGACGTGCCGCGCAGTCTCTACGAAGTCAACAAGGCGGGCGGAAACCTGCTGTTTGAGGGCGCGCAGGGCACACTGCTCGACATTGATCATGGCACCTACCCGTTTGTGACCTCGTCCAACTGTACGGCCGGTGGCGCGGCTACCGGTGCGGGCGTCGGCCCCAATTCGCTGCACTACGTGCTGGGCATCACCAAGGCCTACACCACGCGTGTCGGCTCCGGCCCGTTCCCGACCGAACTGTTTGATGATATCGGACAGTATCTCGGGGAAAAGGGACATGAGGTTGGCGCCACCACCGGACGGGCCCGTCGCTGCGGCTGGTTTGATGCGGCGGCGCTCAAGCGCTCGATCCAGATCAACGGCGTGTCGGGCCTGTGTGTGACCAAGCTGGACGTGCTGGACGGTCTGGAAACCGTGCGCGTGTGTGTCGGTTACAAGATCGATGGCGAAGTGTGTGACATCCTGCCGGTGGGCGCGGAGTCGATTGCCCAGGTTGAGCCGATCTACGAAGATCTGCCGGGCTGGACCGATACCACTGTCGGTGTGCAGGATTTCGACAAGCTGCCACAGAAGGCGCAAACCTACCTGAAGCGGATGGAAGCCTTGTGCGAAGTGCCGGTGGATGTGGTATCGACCGGACCGGATCGGGTGGAGACGATTGTGCGTCGCCATCCTTATGAGGTGTAATGCCTGTTATTAAGGCTATAAAAGTAAAAAGCCGACACGAGGTCGGCTTTTTACTTACAACTGGTGCCCAGAAGAGGACTCGAACCTCCACACCTTGCGGCACACGGA
>JASJPE010000018.1:0-18200 GCA_031426895.1 Thiobacillus sp.
ACCGGCCTGTCACGCCGGGGGTCGCGGGTTCGAGTCCCGTCCACTCCGCCAACACCAAAAAAGGCGAACGCAAGTTCGCCTTTTTTCATTTCAGCCTCGGCGCTTTTTTCATCGCTTCGATTTATCTGGCATCAGGGCGATGACGCGAAGGGCAAAGTGCGCGAGAATTCGCGTTGACGTTATTTCTGGAGTGGAACCGTGCTCGAAGCAATCCGCAAGCATGCACAGGGTTGGTTGGCAAAAGTCATCCTGGCCTTGATCGCAATTACCTTTGCCCTGTTTGGCGTGGACTCTTACATGAAGGGTGACGGTAGCAGTAACGTGGTTGCCGAGGTTGGCAAGCTTGGAATTTCGCGTGAGGAGTTAACGCGAGAGATTCAAACGCAGAGTGATCGCATGCGTGAGTCACTCGGGCCAGCATTTGATCCTGCTGTCACTGAAACCGCTGATTTCCGCAAGCAGGTGCTCGATAGCATGATCGAACGCAAGGCTTTGTTACAGGATGCGCAAAAGCTCAATTTTCTGGCGCCGGATGCCTATCTGGCATCCGTGTTGGCGCAAATCCCTGCCTTCCAGCAGGATGGAAAATTCTCACAACCACGATATGAAGCAATCCTGCGCCAGAACGGGCGCACGCCGGCCCAATTTGAAAACGACTTGCGACAGTCATTCATGCTGGAAGCCATCACCAGCCCGGTATCGCTCGCAGCCTTTCCATCCAGCGCATCGCTTTCGCAGATAGCAGGTCTGGTGGCGCAGCAGCGTGAAGTCTCCTGGGTTGATCTGCCAGCTTCGAGTGTTGCTTCGCAGATCAAGGTGACTTCTGACGATGTGGAACGTTACTACGCAGCCAATAAGGCCGAGTTTACTGAGCCGGAACAAATCCGTGCTGAGTATCTGGTGCTGGACAGGAACGCTGTTGCGGTAGGTATCGCGGTAAGCGAGCAGGACGTGGCAAATTATTACACTTCACATGCCGCACAGTTCGGGCAGCCTGAGCAGCGTAGTGCGAGCCACATTCTGATTGCCGTGGATGCCAACGCAGACGCAGCAATGCGTGCCAAGGCCAAAGCAAAAGCTACCGAACTGTATCAAACCTTGTTGAAAACCCCTGGACGTTTTGCCGAGTTGGCACGTGCACAGTCACAGGATCCGGGTTCAGCCGCGCAAGATGGCAGTTTGGGGACCTTTGGCCGGGGCATGATGGTCAAGCCCTTCGAAGACACGGTGTTCACGATGAAGCCCAATGAAATTCGCGGGCCGGTGGAATCCGATTTTGGCTATCACGTGATTCGTCTGGATGGGATTCAGGCCGCCACGACTGTGCCCTTGGCCCAGGTGCGGGCCGCGGTGGTGGATGAATTGCGCAAGCAGCAGGCTCAAAAAATCTTTGCTGGTTTGGCTGACAATTTCAGCAATCTGGTCTATGAAAATGCCGCATCCTTGCAGCCAGCAGCGGCAGCCACCAAGCTGGCGCTGCAGCAAAGCAGCTGGATGACCGCCAAGACTGCTTCGCCGCCTTTCAATCATGCGGGCTTGTCGGCTGCATTGTTCAGCCCGGAATCGATCAAGTCCAAGCAAAATACAGAGGCGATTGAGGTGCAGCCCGGCATGCTGGTGGCTGCTCGGGTCGCAGAGCACCGCGCAGCGCGATTACGCCCATTGGCTGAAGCGTCCCAGGCAATCGAAGCCAAATTACGTGCTGAGCAAAGTACACGTTTGTTGACGCAAAAAGGCGAGTCAACGATTCAGGCACTGATGAAAGGTGAGGAATCCGGCTTGAACTGGTCGGCGTTTCAGGTGGTGGGCCGTCAGCCTTCGGCCGTGCTGGACGCAGCAGGGTCCAAGGCGGTATTCCGGGTGAATGCCGACAAACTTCCGGGCTATGCCAGCACAACCCGTCCTGACGGTTCGTATCGCATTGTCCGGGTGAGCCGTGTGCTGGAGGCAACCACCCTGGACCCGATGCTGCTGTCATCCATTGGGCAAGGCGTGACGCAGGCGCAACAACGTGCAGACATGAAGGCGATGGTGACGTTGATTACGTCGAGCCAGAAGGTCACGATCAAGCCGAATGCGATTGATGGTCGATAAATAAATCAAGCAGACAATAAAAAACGCGCCGGTAGGCGCGTTTTTTATTGTCTGCGATCAGGCTAGTCCTCGCCAGCGCCGGCAGTGGTATTAAACCCCGCATCAACGTAAGTGATTTCCCCGGTCATGCCGGAAGCCAGGTCACTCATCAGGAAGGCCGCCACATTGCCCACTTCCTCAATGGTGACGTTGCGACGCAGCGGTGCGTTCTTGGCGACAACGTCGAGCTTTTCGTTGAATTTGGCGATTCCGCTGGCGGCCAGCGTTCTGATCGGGCCGGCTGATACCGCGTTGACGCGAATGCCTTTGGGACCCAGGCTCTGTGCCATGTAGTAGACATTGGATTCAAGGCTTGCCTTGGCCAAGCCCATTACGTTGTAGTTGGGGATGGAGCGAATGGCGCCCAGGTAGGTCAGCGTCAACACTGCGGCATTGCGGCCTTTCATCATCGGCAGCGCGGCCTTGGCCAGTGCGGCAAAACTGTAGGAGCTGATGTCGTGGGCGATGCGGAAGTTTTCGCGGGTGACGCAGTCGAGGTAATCTCCGGCCAAAGCTTCCCGGGGTGTAAATGCGATCGAATGCAGGAAACCGTCCAGGCCGTCCCAGTGTTTGCCGAGTTCTGCAAATAGCGTGTCGATTTCCTCATCGCTACCAACGTCACAGGGGAACACCAGATCGGAGCCGAATTCCTTGGCAAATTCAGTGACCCGGTCCTTGATACGCTCATTCTGGTAGGTGAAGGCCAATTCGGCGCCTTCCCGCTTGCACGCGGCAGCTACACCGTACGCGATGGATCGGTTGGATATCACGCCGGTGATCAGCAAACGTTTTCCTGCAAGAAATCCCATGATGGTCTCGAAGAGTGGTGTTGCCCGAGATTATAACGGCTGACGTTGGTGACGTGCTTGGGTACACTGGCGGGATGAAGCGTATTGGGGTTATTTTGTTGAAAACCGTTCTGTCGGGAATAAGCCTGAGCCTGATGGCTGGATGCTCCGACAGCTGGAACAACCCCTACCCCGGCAGTGCGAAGCAAGCCAATATCTTGTACAGCGCCTTTGCTGAGCGTCCCAAACACTTGGACCCGGCACGCTCCTACAGTTCGAACGAAGTTGAATTCACCGGTCAGATTTATGAGCCGCCGCTGCAGTATCACTTTCTCAAACGCCCCTACACGCTGATTCCGCTTACCGCAGAAAAGGTACCTCAGCCGCGTTATCTGGATGCGGCCGGCAATGCGTTGCCGGGCGATGCGCCATCCGCCCGGATTGCTGAAAGCGTGTACGACATCCCCATTCACCCCGGCATCCGCTACCAGCCGCATCCGGCTTTTGCGCGCGATGCAGCAGGGCGTTATCGCTACCATGCAATGGCTGCCGCTGATGTGGCAGCCAAAGTCCAGGTCAGTGATTTTGAGCACACGGGGACTCGCGAACTGGTCGCGGCCGATTATGTGTATCAAATCAAGCGTCTTGCCAACCCCCAACTCAGCTCGCCGATCTTTGGGTTGATGGCGGAGCACATCGTCGGCCTGAAGGCATTGGGCGAATCGTTGGAAAAAACGCTCAAGGCGCAACCCGATGCAGTATTGAATCTGAATGAATTTCCGCTGGCCGGTGCTGAGGTAGTGGATCGCTACACGTATCGCATCCGTATCAAGGGCAAGTATCCGCAGTTCATCTACTGGCTGGCGATGCCTTTTTTTGCACCGGTCCCGTGGGAGGCTGATGTGTTTTATGCGCAGCCGGGCATGGTGGAAAAGAACCTGACGCTTGACTGGCAACCGGTTGGAACCGGCCCCTTTTACCTTGCAGAGAATGATCCCAATCGCCGCATGGTGTTGAGGAAGAACCCGAATTTCCATGGCGAAACCTACCCCGCAGACGGCGATGCGGCTGATCGGCAAGCCGGATTGCTGGCTGATACCGGTAAACCGCTACCGCTCGTGGACGAGGCGGTCTTCAGCCTGGAAAAAGAAACGATTCCTTACTGGAGCAAATTTCTGCAGGGTTACTACGACAGTTCCGGTATCAGTTCAGACAGCTTCGACCAGGCGGTGCAGTTTTCGGTGGGTGGCGATCCGCAGTTGACCGACAGCATGCGCAAACAGGACATTCACCTGATCACCACCGTGGCGGCGACGATCTGGTATGTCGGCTTCAATATGCTCGACCCGGTGGTGGGGGGGCTGGGCGAGGATCGCCAGAAACTGCGGCAGGCATTGTCCATCGCATTCGACTACGACGAGTTCATTTCCATCTTCCTGAACGGCCGCGGCATTCCGGCACAGGGGCCGATTCCTCCGGGACTTTTTGGTTACGTCGATGGCGTGGCAGGTCTGAATCCGTATGTGTATGAAAATCGGGATGGCCAGATCGCCCGGCGCTCGATTGATACCGCGAAAAAACTACTGGCCGAGGCGGGCTATCCCAATGGTCGCGATGCCAAAACCGGCGCACCACTGGTGGTGTATTTCGATACCATGGCTTCCGGCCCCGATGCCAAGTCTCGGCTCGACTGGATGAAGAAGCAGCTCGACAAGCTGAATGTGCAACTGGTGGTGCGCGGCACTGACTACAACCGCTTCCAGGACAAGATCCGCAAGGGCAATGCGCAACTGTTCGAGTGGGGTTGGAATGCTGACTATCCTGATCCCGAGAATTTCTTTTTCCTGTTGTACGGCCCTCACAAAAAAGTCGCCAGCGGCGGCGAGAATGCGGCCAATTACGACAGCGCTGAATTCAATTTATTGTTCGAGCGCATGAAGGACATGGACAACGGCCCCGCGCGCCAGCAGGTGATCGACGCCATGCTGGAGATCGTGCGGCGCGATGCGCCGTGGATCTTTGCCTATTATCCCAAGTCGTTTGGACTGCGCCACGGTTGGGTGCATAACGTCAAACCCAATCTGATGGCCAACAATACACTCAAATACCGCCGCGTCGATCCGGCGCTGCGCGATACCCGGCGCGCCGAATGGAACCGGCCGATGCTGTGGCCGATTGCCCTGCTGGTGGGTGGAATGGTGGTCGTGATTGCGCCGGCGGTGATCGCCTGGCGTCGCCGTGAAAGGAAAACCGCCTGATGCTGGCCTATATCCTGCGCCGTCTGCTGTATGCGATTCCGATCCTGATCGGGGTGAACCTGCTGACGTTCACCCTGTTTTTTGTCGTCAACACGCCGGATGACATGGCGCGGCTGCAGCTCGGTGCCAAGCATGTGACGCCGGACGCTATCGAACGCTGGAAAGTCGAGCATGGTTACGACAAGCCATTGCTGTTGAACGCCCAGGCCAGCGGCAGTGCGCAACTCACCGATACGATCTTCTTCCAGCACTCGGCCGCGATGTTCGTGTTCGAGTTCGGCAAGGGTGATGACGGCCGCAACATCGGCAATGAAATCCGCACCCGCATGGGGCCGAGCCTGGCGATTGCGCTGCCGGTGTTCGTCATCGGCCTCATGGTCAACATCACCTTCGCCTTGTTGATGGTGTTTTTTCGCTCCACCTATCTCGATCTGTGGGGGGTGGTGCTGTGCGTGGTGCTGATGTCGATATCGGGCTTGTTCTACATCATTGCCGGGCAGTTCTTTATCGCCAAGCTGTGGAACCTGTTGCCAATTTCGGGCTTTGCCGGTGGTATCGATGGCTTCCGTTTCATCGTGTTGCCGGTGCTGATCGGGGTGGTGGCTGGCATCGGCAGCGGTGCGCGTTGGTATCGCACGATTTTCCTTGAGGAAATCGGCAAGGACTATGTGCGTACTGCACGGGCCAAGGGCCTGTCCGAGATTCGCGTGCTGTTTCGCCATGTGCTGAAGAACGGCATGATTCCGATTCTGACCGGTGCGGTGGTGGTGCTGCCGTTGCTGTTCATGGGCAGCCTCATCACCGAATCGTTCTTCGGTATTCCCGGTCTGGGCAGTTACACGATCGATGCGATTCAGGCGCAGGACTTTGCTGTGGTGCGTGCCATGGTGTTCCTCGGTTCCTTCCTTTACATCGTTGGCTTGATCCTGACCGATATTTCCTACTCGTGGGCGGATCCCCGGGTGAGGCTGCAATGACCACCTGGGACAGCTTGGATTTCGTCCTGTTGTGGACCGATGCCCTGATTTTTGCACTGCTGGCAGGTGTGCTGGTGCTCGTCTGGTTGATCCGTCGTCAGGAACACTTGCGGGCGCCGTGGCGTGCTGTGGCACAACGTCCGATGGCGATGGGAGCAGCCTTGGTGCTGAGCGTGTTCGTGGTGATTGGCTTGCTCGATTCGCTGCATTACCGTGAAAAGCTGCCCGACAGTCCGGCAGACAAGCCACATTATTCGGTCGACGTGTTGAGTGTGTTTGACAGATTGGTTGGCGAACTGCGCACCCGGCAGGAGAAAACCTATTCTGAACCGCTGGCGATGCAGTTGTATGCCAAGGAGTTTGTGCAGCGTGATGGCGTGACTGTGCGCGAATATCCACGTTTGAAATTTGGAGGAGTACACCTGCAGACGGAGGCGGAACGTATTCCCGACATCACCCGGCGCAGCCTGACGGGCTTGGCGCAAGGTCTTGCAACCAGTCTGTTGCTGTTCGGTCTACTGGCCGTTTGGCAGGCTCGAAGTTCGCAAACATCATTTGGAAAATGGCTGGTGGCATGGGGAGCAGGTCGGCTCGACTGGCCGGGGCGGACAGTCGTTCTCATTGTGACCTTGCTGCTGATGCTGGGCGGCGTACTGGTGCATCTGGCCTCGGCCTACCATGTGTTCGGCACCGACAAGGTGGGACAGGATGTGCTCTACATCAGCCTCAAGAGTATCCGTACCGGGTTGGTGATTGGCACACTCACGACGTTGGTCACGTTGCCACTGGCGATTAGCTTGGGTATCGCGGCGGGTTATTTCCGTGGCTGGATCGACGACGTGATCCAGTATGTCTACACGGTTTTGAACTCGATCCCGGGCGTGCTGCTGATTGCGGCGGCGGTGCTCATCGTGCAGGTGTACGTTGAATCCAATCCTGACCTGTTCGACACGGCTGCCCGGCGCGCTGATATCCGCCTGCTAGCGCTGTGCCTCATCATGGGGGTGACCAGTTGGACCGGGCTGGCGCGGTTGCTGCGTGGCGAGTCGCTCAAACTGCGTACGCTCGATTATGTCGAGGCCGCCCGTGCTTTCGGCGTGTCGCATACCCGTATCATCAGCCGCCACATTTTTCCCAACGTGTTTCACTTGGTGTTGATTGCCATCGTGCTGGATTTCTCCGGGCTGGTGCTGGCCGAAGCGGTGCTGTCCTATGTCGGGGTGGGGGTTGATCCCAGCATGCACAGCTGGGGCAACATGATCAATGGCTCTCGACTCGAACTCGCCCGCGAGCCGGTGGTGTGGTGGCAACTCGGCGCTGCGTTCACCTTCATGTTCACCCTGGTTTTGGCGGCCAATCTGTTCGCTGATGGTGTGCGTGATGCGTTCGATCCGCGCCAGGGAGGCCATCGGTGAAACCCTTGCTCAGTGTCGACAAGTTGGTGACTGAATTTGGCCACGGTACCGATGCCCTGCGGGTCGTCGACGGGGTCTCGTTCCAGGTTGCGGCGGGTGAAACCTATGCGTTGCTGGGTGAATCTGGCAGCGGCAAATCGATCACTGCCTTGTCGCTGATGCGGCTGCTGCCGGATGGCGGTCATATCGCGGCGGGTTCGATACAACTGGATGGTCTGGATGTGCTGGCGCTGCCCGAGCGCGACATGCGCAGCGTGCGCGGTGGCGGCATGGCGATGATTTTCCAGGAGCCGATGCTGGCGCTGAATCCCGTGATCAAGGTGGGCACGCAGATTGCCGAAGCATTGGAGTTGCATCAGCGGCTTGCCGGGCAGGCAGCGTGGGACGCGGTGCGTGAACTGCTGGATTCGGTTGGGGTGCCGGATGCGGCACGGCGGCTCGAATCCTATCCGTTCGAGCTGTCGGGCGGCCTGCGCCAGCGGGTGATGATTGCAATGGCGCTGGCAGGCAAGCCGAAACTGCTGATTGCCGATGAACCGACCACGGCGCTGGATGTGACCATCCAGGCCCAGGTGCTCGACGTGCTGCGCAGGCTCAAGACCGAGCAGCAGATGGGCATGTTGCTGATCACGCACGATCTTGGCGTGGTGGCCGAGAACGCCGACAGGGTTGGCGTGATGTATGCAGGCGAACTGGTGGAGGAGGGCGCACGCGATGCGTTCTTCGCGGCGCCGCAACATCCCTACAGCCGCATGCTGTTCGAGGCGCTGCCGCGTCCCGGCGATGGCGGGCGGCTGACCACGATTCCCGGACAGGTTCCCGGATTTGATCAGACACTGCCTGGTTGCCGTTTTGCACCACGTTGTCCGTTCGCGATTACGCGTTGCCGGTCTGAATCGCCGGATTGGCAGACGGTCAATGGCCAACGGGTGCGCTGCCATCTGGCGACCGAATTGCCGGCACCTGGCGAACGCGGGATGACCGCCCATGCGAAGTCGGGGGGTATCACACAGCCTTTGCTTCAGGTCGATGGACTGAAAGTGTATTTCCCGGTCCGGCGCGGCTTTTTCCAGCGCACAGTCGGCCATGTGCGCGCGGTGGACGATGTCACGCTGTCGATACAGGCGGGCCGCACGCTGGCACTGGTGGGCGAATCGGGTTGCGGTAAAACCACCGTGGGCAAGGCGTTGCTGCGCTTGATCGAGCCGACGGCAGGAACGATCGCACTGGGTGGCGAAACCATACACGCAAATAATGTGGCCACGCTGCGGCGGCAGGCGCAGATGGTGTTTCAGGACCCGTTCAGCTCGCTTAACCCACGCATGCGGGTAGCGGACATTCTGCTCGAAGGCATGGATGCGCTGGGCGTGGGCGTGGCCAGGGATCGCCGCGAGGCGATGTCACAGCTATTGCGGCAGGTCGGGTTGCCGGAAGATGCAGGTGAGCGTTATCCCCATGCCTTCTCGGGCGGCCAGCGCCAGCGCATTGCCATTGCGCGGGCGCTGGCGGTGTCGCCCCGGCTGGTGATCTGCGACGAACCCACCAGCGCGCTGGATGTGTCGGTGCAGGCACAGATTCTGAATCTGCTGAAAGATTTGCAGGACAGTCTGGGGCTGACCTATCTGTTCATTACGCACAATCTGGCTGTGGTCGATTATCTGGCGCATGACGTGGCGGTGATGTACCTTGGCCGCATCGTCGAGCAGGGTGCGGCGGCTGATGTGCTGCGCGCGCCGCGCCACCCTTATACGCAGGCACTGGTGAGCGCGGTGCCGCGTATCGAGCCGCAGACCGGGCAGGGCATTATTCGTCTGGCAGGCGATCAGCCGTCACCGCTCAATCCGCCCAGCGGCTGCCATTTCCATCCACGGTGTTCGCATGCCAGCGAGGCGTGTCGGCAAACCTATCCTGACCCCACTCCACTGGGAAATGGGCACTGGTCGCGATGCCATTGGGTTGCGGGTCAGCTTTAGAATTTTTAGATGGAATATGAATTGAATACAGGCAAACACAGTCGCAATTTCTGGATCGGCAACGCGGTGCTGGCGGTGGCCATGCTGCTGATGTTCTTCATGGGGCCGCTGTCCGATGCCCTCGGTATTTGGGCGGCGGTGCTGTGGATGATATTGGCCGCTGTGGGCATGGGCCTGATCATGTCGGACAAATCAGAGGAGCCGCCCGCGCCTGATTGAGTGTGACCCCGGCTCTGGCATGCGGCGCACCCTGTACTGAAGTCCATGCTGGACCGTCGTGCTTTCAGGGATTTCTGACAACGATAGCCTGTCCCGGGCGAATGCTGCTGCTTTTCCTGAATACTCGATTCCAGGTTTTGAGTTCTGCCAGCGTGACACCAAAGCGATCTGCAATGGCATGCAGGGTGTCGCCACGCTTGACGGTATAGCGGGTGGGTTTGACGGGTTTCCTGACGCTCGGCTTGAAGGCGACGTGCCGGATGGCTGCAGGTTTTGGGGTGATGTTTTCGCTTACAGGCAACAGCAGCACCTGGCCAGGCCTGATGCTGCTGCCCAGGTTGGGGTTGGCCTGGGCAAGTTGGATGACGGTCATTCCGTAACGGCGTGCCACGCTGAACAGCGTATCGCCACGCTCGACCTGATGCTCATTTGAATCGGTTGCTATGGGTACCGAAGCAGGACTTGGCGAGGCCATCACGCCACGGCCCTTGATCGGGATGAGGATGATCTGGTCGCGCACCAGTTTTCCGCGCTTGAGCTGAAACTGGTTGTGCTCCTTCAGTCGGTCAATGCTGATATCGAATCGCTTGGCAATCGCTTCCGGGCGCGCGCCTTTTTTCACGGTTTGGGGCTGCCAGCTGTCCCAGGTTCCGGTTTCCAGATTGCGCTGGAATTTATCGGCTTTGTCGACTGGGACCAGCAGGTTGACTGGTGTGTCGGAGCGGATCAGATTGCGTGGGAAAGCGGCATTAAGGGCAATAAAGTCAGTGCTGCTCATGTCCGCCAACTTCGCAGCGGAATGGATATCCATATTGGCGTGGACCCTGACCTGGTTGAAATAGGGCTCATTCGGCAGGGTGCTGATTTCGATGCCGTACTGTTCGGGATGGCTGATCAGGTTCTTGACTGCAAGCAGCTTGGGCACGTAGTGCCGGGTTTCGCCGGGCAGCGTCAGGCTGGCGTAATCAGTGGGCAAGCCCTGATCGACATTCTTCTGGATGGCGCGCGCAACGCAGCCTTCACCGCAGTTGTAGGCCGCCAGCGCCAGTTGCCAG
Organism: Thiobacillus sp.; assembly: GCA_031426895.1. Lineage (GTDB taxonomy): Bacteria > Pseudomonadota > Gammaproteobacteria > Burkholderiales > Thiobacillaceae > Thiobacillus. The sequence continues at coordinate 10,819 of JASJPE010000018.1, forward strand.
TCACCAAAATCGAGATAGAGCTTGCCCAGATAATCAAGCGCGGCATTGGTGGCTGCGGTGAAATCACGGCGGCCGTCGTACCACGTGTCCTGCTTGAGACCGTAGTGGCGCCCGGTAGATGGAATGAATTGCCAGATGCCGGAAGCATCGGAAGTCGACAGGGCTGTCGGATTGAATGCACTTTCGATCATCGGCAGCAGCGCGACTTCCATTGGCATCGCACGGCGGTCCACTTCCTGCACGATATGGAACAGATAACGCCGCGAGCGCTCCACCATGCGTTTAACGTAATCCGGGCGTGATCCGTACCAGGATTCATGGGTCGCCACGAGCGGGTTGAGCGAGGCGGCGGGGTCGATCTTGAAACCGCTGCGGATGCGCTGCCAGACGTCTTCCTGGCTTATTTCTTCGGGTTGTTCGTTGCCAACCTGGCCGTTGGCGCTGTCGCCGCGCCATTCCAGGGTCTGGACGCGGGCAAGGGATTCAGTTGCATGGGCAGGTAAACAGAATGCCAGTGGCAGTAGTGCCAGGCCAAACCGTCTGATTTTGATTTTCGCCACTTTGATTCCGGGCAAGTCGCTCTTCCGTGCTCAATAATGGTCTCATCGTAATGGCCGGGGTGAGTTCGGTCAACCGTCCCAGGCGTCCTTGGCCGCGCGAATCGCGCCAAATACTTCGGCTGGATCGGGATTGGGGCGATTCAAATAATGGGCGGCAAAAGCGATCATGTCCTGTGTGTGAAAACGCAGGAATGGATTGGTGGCCTTTTCCAGCGCCAGGGTTGAAGGCAGGGTGGGCTGATTGTTCGAGCGGGTCGCCCGGTCGTTTCGTTCGCGTTCAAGCAAATCCGGATTGGTGCCGTCTATGGTTTTGGCGTAGTCAATATTGCTCAAGGTGTATTCATGTGCGCAACAGACTCGGGTAGCATCAGGCAAAGACAGAATGGTATCGAGACTCGCAGCCATCATGGCGGGTGTGCCTTCGAACAATTTTCCGCAACCGCAGCCGAATACGGTGTCGCCACAAAATAGTGATCCGTGGCCGACATAGCTGATGTGATCGAGCGTGTGACCGGGTGTGGCCAGAATATTGAAATGCAGCTTGGGCGCGGTCAGGCTTAAAGAGTCGCCGCCATGCAGCGTATGGGTTGCAGCTGGAATACGCGGATTGTCTGGCGCGTAGATGGCACAGTTGTAGCGTTGACGCAGGGTGGCGTTGCCGCCCGTATGATCGCGGTGGTGATGCGTGATCAGTACAGCAGTCAGGGTGAGTTGATGCGCGTCGAGGTAGGCGATGAGCGGCGCCGGATCACCCGGATCGACCGCGATGGCGTGCTGGTCATCGTGCAGGACCCAGATGTAATTGTCTTCGAACGCAGGCAGGGGTTTGAGAGTCAACATGGTGGGGCAGTCAGACAGGAGAGATGACTATGTTATCCAAGCTCGACGCAGGATGGTTCGAAACACCGCTTGGACAGCATTTGTTGTTCCGTGAACTGCGTTACTTTGACCATGCCGTATCGGATGTGTTCGGCTTTAACGCCGTTCAGGTAGGCCTGCCGCAGATTGATTTTTTGCGCAACAGCCGCATCCCGCTGCGCGTGACGTGTGCGGTGGAGGCGCCGGCCCAAGCTCGGGCCGATCCCATGTTTTTGCCATTTGAGTGCCAGTCGCTCGATTTGTTGCTGCTTCCCCATGTGCTGGAGTTCAGTTCCAACCCGCATCAGGTGTTGCGCGAGGCCGAGCGCGTGCTGCGTCCGGAAGGCCGCCTGGTGATGGCGGGATTCAACCCGCGCAGCTTGTGGGGGCTGGCGCGGGCCTTGCAGGGCGGGGAGCGGGGTTACCCATGGAACGGCAATTTCCTGAATATTTCACGGGTGAAAGACTGGATGGCACTACTGGGACTTGAGGTGGCGGCGGGCAGCATGTGTTGTTATCGTCCGCCCATCAACCGTGAGAACTGGTTGCGACGTCTACGTTTCATGGAGCCGGCCGGGGATCGTTGGTGGGCCATGGGTGGCGGCGTCTATTTTCTGCAGGCGGTGAAGCGGGTGCAGGGCATGAATATTATTCAGCCAAAGTGGAAAACGCCGGTGGCGCAGCGTTTATTATCACCTGCAGCCAAAGTGGTTAATCTCAAACAATATCGGACACGTCGTGAACGCTGACACTATCTATATATATAGCGATGGCGCTTGCAAGGGTAATCCCGGCAGCGGTGGCTGGGGCGCGTTGTTGATATCGGCTGGGCATCGCAAGGAAATTTGCGGGGGCGAGGCCAATACCACCAACAACCGCATGGAAATGATGGCGGTGATTCGTGCACTGGAGTCACTGAAGCGTCCTTCCACAGTTGAAGTGCATACTGACTCGCAGTACGTGCAAAAAGGCATCAGTGAATGGATGGCCGGCTGGAAGCGACGCAACTGGCGGACCGCTGATGGCAAGCCGGTGAAAAACCAGGATTTATGGCTGCAACTGGATTCCTTGAGTCAGTTGCATCAGGTGGAATGGAAGTGGGTACGCGGGCATGCCGGCCACCCGGAAAACGAACGCGCGGATGCCCTGGCCAACCAGGGTGTATTGCAGGCATAACTCTACTGATATCGACCCATGCGACAAATCATCCTCGATACTGAAACCACCGGCCTGGATCCCAATCAGGGGCATCGCATCATCGAAGTCGCAGCGGTTGAAATGATCAACCGGCGGCTGACCGGCAACCATCTGCACCGTTATGTGAACCCGGATCGTGATATTGATGCCGGCGCAATGCAGGTGCATGGCATTACCCCCGAATTCCTGCAGGACAAGCCTCGTTTTATCGATATCGCGCGCGAGTTTGTCGATTTTATTCAGGGTGCCGAGCTCATCATTCATAACGCGCCATTTGACGTGGGCTTCCTCAACATGGAATTGCGCCTGCTCGAGATGCAGCCGCTGAATACCTGGTGCGATGGCGTGATCGACACGCTGGCCATGGCGAAGTCCCTGCGTCCGGGGCAGCGCAATAATCTGGATGCATTGTGCAAACACTACGGCGTCGATAACGCGGCGCGTACCCTGCACGGCGCATTGGTCGATTGCGAACTGCTGGCGGCGGTGTATCTGGCTTTGACGCGGGGGCAGGAAAGCCTGTCGATTGGCCTGGAGGCGCGTAGCGCCCAGGCTGACCAGGCGGCCGCACGGATGCGTCCCAAGCCCGTCCTGTTGCAGGCATCGAGTGACGACCTGGACGCACACGCAGCGCTGCTTGAAGCCATTGCAAAGGAAAGCAAGGGCGCGTGCCTGTGGGGCGCGGCGCAAGGGGCGGATGATCCGACCGCAAGCGGGGGCGCGGTTTGACGCTTGGGTCGTCACAAACCCGGATGAAATGGCAGCGCCTGTCCGGGCTGTTGCTGGTTTTTGTCTGCTTGATGGGGATGGCGGGGCTGTCGGCTGCAGCACGGGTCACAGTGGTGCTGAGCGATGATTCGGCCCCCTATCAGGAGGTGTATCAGGTTGTACGCGCCTATCTCGACGATAGCGGCCATGAAGTCGAGCGGGTATACGCCGAGGGACTGACACAGAATGCGTTGCAGGACACGCGCCTGGCAGTTGCGGTCGGCGTGCGGTCGGCAGAGTCGCTGTCTGAGTTGGACAATCACCCACCTGTGCTGGCGGTGCTGGTGCCACGGGCGTGGTACCTCAAAACCGGGCGTACCCGTTTGACAGGGGGGCGTCACAGTGCATCTGCCATCTATATCGATCAGCCCTTCGACCGCCAGGCGCAGTTGATCCGGCTGGCCTTGCCCGACGTACGACGCGTGGGTGTACTGTTGAGCGATGATCAGGAAGGGATTGTGAGCGAGCTGGGCGAATCCCTGCGTGCACAGCGATTGGGACTGATGCATGTGTTGCTGGATGAAAACGATCGGCTGATTACGCCGCTCGAAACCGTGCTGTCGGAAGTGGATTTGTTGCTGGCGGTGCCGGATACGCTGATATTCAACCGCAACACCGCGCAAAGTCTGCTTCTGACGTCGTATCGCTACCGTGACCCGGTGCTGGGTTATTCACGCTCGCTGACACGTGCGGGTGCATTGTTGTCGCTTCACTCCAGTCCGGCACAGATTGGCCGCCAGACTGCGGAATGGGTGCGCAGCGCCCTGAGCACCCCGTCCATACGCTTGCCGTCATCCACTTATCCGACGTATTTCAGTGTCTCGATCAATGAGCAGGTTGCGCGTTCGCTCGGAATTTCGTTACCTTCCGAAAGCGAATTGGAAAAGCGACTGGGAGGGGGGCGCTGATGCTCGCTTCATTGGGAATACGGGGTCGCGTCATTGGATTGAGCATCGTGCCAGTGGCCATCATTGGCGTGCTGCTGCTGTTCCAGCTCATTACTTCAAAAATTGACGACCTCGATCAGTCATTGCGTACCCGTGCGATAGCGATTACCCGGCAACTGGCGCCGGCAGCCGAATATGGCGTGGCCTCCGGCAATATCGACGTGTTGCAAACCTTGCTCGAAAAGGCCGCGATCGAGCCGGATATTCGCGGCGTGGCGGTGTTTTCCGATAACGGTCAGTGGCTGGCGCAGGTTGGGCGGGGTGCTTGGGTCAATCCTGTCCGGGACAAGTTGCCTTCTGACCGGATTCATCAGGCTGAATATCAGAACCGATTGGTTTATTACGCGCCGATCACCCGTACAGAAGTGGTGGTGGATGATTTTCAGTCCGAGCCTGAGCAGGCCACGCGAATCAGCGGGCAGACCCATTTGCTGGGATGGGTGGGGCTGGACGTGTCGCGCAGCGCCACGCTCAAGAGTCAGCGTGATGCCATTCAGCGTAGCCTGCTTATTTTGTTGGCGGGGTTGGGCGTCAGTCTCTTTCTTGCCTGGCGTATCGGCCGCCAGATTACCCGGCCGATTCTGGCTTTGACCCATACGGTGAGCCGTATTGGTGAAGGCCATCTGGATGAGCGCGTAGAGGAAAGCGGCCAGGCGGAACTAGGCATGCTGCAGCATGGCATCAATCACATGGCAGCGCACTTGCAGACCATGCAGGATCAGATGCAGGAGAAAATCGACCAGGCGACTGCCCGTCTGGTTTATCAAGCCAGCCATGATGCATTGACGGGGCTGATCAACCGCCGCGAGTTTGAACAGCGGCTGGAGCGCACACTGTTATCGGCCCTGCAACAGGACCGGGAGCATGCACTGTGCTACATGGATCTCGATCAATTCAAGGTGATCAACGATACCTGTGGCCACGCGGCGGGTGATGAATTGCTGCGCCAACTGGCCTTGCTGCTCAAAGCCAATCTGCGTGAGCGCGATACCCTGGCACGCCTGGGCGGGGATGAATTTGCGCTGCTGCTGGAAAACTGCAACGTTCAGGACGCGCTGGAGGTAGCGGATACCTTCCGCGCCGAAGTGCAGCGTTTCCGCTTCAAATGGGGCGATCGCATCTTTGCCGTTGGCATGAGCGTGGGCATGGTGGCGATCAATCGCGACAGTGGCACGGCAGCGAACTTGCTGTCGGCAGCAGATGCTGCGTGTTATGTGGCAAAAGACCGGGGCCGCAACCAGATCCACGTTTATGAAATTCGCGACTCCGACCTGGTGCGCCATCGCGGTGAAATGCAGTGGGTGACGCGGATTCACCGGGCGCTGGAAGAACATCGATTGCGCTTGTCATGGCAGGAAATCCGCCGCACGGATGGGGCGACAGGAGCCCACCGGCATGTCGAGTTGCTGTTGCGCATGGTGGATGATGACGGTAGCGAGATACTGCCGATGGCGTTCATTCCGGCTGCTGAGCGTTATTTCATCATGCCCTCGCTCGACAGTTGGGTGATCGAGGAAGCCTTGCGTCTGTGCACCCGGTATTTGTCCGGTGAGCGCGAGCAGCATTGCCTGTTTGCGGTGAATTTGTCTGGCGCGTCGCTGAAAGACCCGGCGTTCCGCAGCAAGTTGCTGGCGCACTTGCAGGACAATCCGGAGGCAGGGCCGCATCTGTGCTTTGAAATCACGGAAACAGCTGCAATCGGCAACCTGGCGGTCGTCAATGATTTCATTGATGCCATGCGTGATTTTGGCTGCAGCTTTGCGCTGGATGATTTTGGCAGTGGCCTGTCATCCTTTATGTACCTGAAAAATCTGAAGGTGGACTACCTCAAGATAGACGGTGCGTTTGTGAGCGACATTACGAGCAACCCGATCGATCGCTCCATGGTCGAGGCCATTCATCGCATCGGCCACCAGATGGGCCTCAAAACCATCGCTGAATATGTCGAGACCGACCAGACGCTGGCCATGTTGCGTCAGATTGGTGTCGATTATGTGCAGGGCAACGGCGTGCATTTCCCCGAACCCCTGGAAAATCTGTGCGGCCAGTCTCCGGCGCCGCCGGAAGTCAGGTGAGGTTGTCTTCGACACCAAACCCGGCGTCAACGACTGCCTTCACCAGTTCGGCACGCTGAACCTGTGCCGGATCGTAGGTAACGTGTGCTTGGCCGGGGGTGAGTGTGACTTCGGCGCTTTGTACGCCAGGGTGCGCAGACAACACCTTCTGCACGCTGTTGACGCAGCCACCACAGGTCATGCCGGTTACGGACAAGGTGATTGTGTTCATGGTAAGCCTCGAAAGAACTGTCGAGGCTTGATTCTATTGCAATCCAATCAAACTGCGTGCCGCCGGTTCAGACCTGACGGTTGCTGCCAGCAAAGGGCTGTATGGGTGGCTTGACTGAGTGGGGAACTATTTTTTGCGAGGACGCTTACGCAGGGCGTCCTTGGTGTGGTCAATCAGGCGGTCGGCCACCACTTCGGCATCGACAGCGAACGTGCCGTCGGCGAGTGCAGCCTTGACCGATTCAACCTTGCCCACGTCGGTGATATCGACTGTGGCCAATTGAGATTCCAGTGAGCGGATGCGGGTGCTGGATTCAGTCAGCGTCAGCGAATCACCCCCGCCCGTCGTCGGGGCGGACGATTTGCCTGCGCCTTTGCCTTGGGTGGCTGATACTTTGGAGGCGGCGGGAGGGGTGATGCGTTTGTCGATTTTCACTGGGTTGATACCTGTTGGCCTGTTTTCCGATAGGGGGGTGCTTATTGTTAGATGACTAAACGGCATCTATCCGCAAAACCTTAGGGAAACGCTGATTTATTCCATTCGTGATGAACCTGCTGGAGAATGGTTTGAATAAATCCAATGAAATCAATTGTGTGAAATGTTTTTTGAATGTTTGTTAGGGGAGCACTGGACTACTCCGTCGACAGGCTCATAACGAACGGCAAGTGTTTGATTTTATTCGTGGTTAGCTTGTCGAGCCACACAGTGGAGCAACTTGTTCAGATGGTATGGACGCCTCCCCCCGGCAACGGGGCGCTGTTGGTAG
>JASJPE010000019.1:0-64805 GCA_031426895.1 Thiobacillus sp.
CCCGCAGGGGGTAGGCCGTGGCATGTAAAGCCGCTGAAGCGGCAACATCCACGCACTTCCTATGAAGAGCGGACTTTGGATTGAGAGCTGTTGAAGCGGGGTAACCCCCACGCTTTATTGTGAGCACCCCGGCAGGCACAAAGGGCAGGCCGTAAGCTGTGAGTTGCAACAATGGTATCTGAGCTACCCGAGGAATCCTCGGGACAGGATTAAATCTGTTCCGGCTAAAGCGATTATTAGCGTCGGGTAGTTTTTGGGGCACTATTTACTGATTTGTTTGGTGCGCCGTTCGTCTGCTGCAGTTTGATCGAGCGCTGGTTGGTTTGCCATTGACTGAAGCGGGTGCGGATGTCGGACATTGTCTTGGCTTCGTCTAACAGTTGATGAATTGCCGACAAACCACAACGGGCTTCGATCACCGTCTGCAGGATGTCGAGCAGTTCGGATTCCACGATGTCGCCGTGTGCGGCGGGTGGAGGGGTATTTCGGGTCATGATCATGGCTAGGCTTCCAAGGATCGAACACCCTGGATTCAGCTAGTTTCATGCCAAGCCTTGCCTGGCTACAGGCAATATAGGCCACAATCTGTCCAGATGTAGGTGGAAGTCCTTGAAATCATTGCAATACAGGAAAACAAGGTTGACACTGCCCTGAGGTAAGTTTAATCTTCGTTCAGGTATTAGACCAAGTCTAAAATCAAGACTTCAGCCGCCGACCTGTCTGCTATAACTACTTGGCCGAACATGGGCGGTAATGAAAAAATCAGTGCTGCAAAGCATGTCTATTCAACCAAGGAGACCAGGTTATGCAACTCAAAGGTTCTAAAACCGAAGACCATCTGAAGGCCGCTTTTGCCGGCGAATCGCAGGCAAATCGCCGTTACCTCTATTTCGCAGCAAAGGCCGACGTGGAAGGCTACAACGACGTTGCTGCTGTGTTCCGTTCCACTGCTGAAGGTGAAACTGGTCACGCGCACGGCCATCTGGAGTATCTGGAAAAGTGTGGTGACCCCGCCACCGGTATGCCTTTTGGCCCGACCGCCGACAACCTGAAGACTGCAGTTGCAGGCGAAACCCACGAGTACACCGATATGTATCCCGGCATGGCCAAGGATGCACGTGCGGAAGGGTTCGATGAAATCGCCGACTGGTTTGAGACGCTGGCCAAGGCCGAGCGTTCGCACGCCAACAAGTTCCAGAAGACGCTGGACTCGCTTGACGCGTAATTAGGCTTGAGACAAAAGCGGGTCGGGTTCGGCCCGCTTTTTTTGAGTCTGCTGTTCTGTTCGTACCACGTCTGAATTGGAGTTTGCATGAGCATAGGCGAAGGCAACCTGGAAGCCCCTACCCGTCATCCGCTAGACTGGAAAAATCCGGATTTCTACAACGAAGACAAGCTCAACAATGAACTGGAGCGCGTGTTTGACGCCTGCCATGGCTGTCGTCGCTGTGTGTCGCTGTGTACTGCCTTTCCGGCGCTGTTCGATCTGGTGGACGAGTCCTCGACGATGGAAGTGGATGGTGTCGCCAAGTCCGACTACATGAAAGTGGTGGACGAGTGCTACCTGTGCGATCTCTGCTATATGACCAAATGCCCGTATGTGCCGCCGCATCCGTGGAATATCGATTTTCCGCATGTCATGCTGCGTGCCAAGGCAATCAAATTCAAGAAAGGCGGAACGACGTTCCGTGACAAGTTGCTGTCTTCGACCGACGCGATGGGCAAACTCGCGTCGATTCCCGTGGTGGTGCAGGCGGTGAATGCCAGCCTGAAGGTCAAGCCGATTCGCAAGATGATCGACAGCGTGCTGCATATCCATGCCGACCGCGAACTGCCGGAATACGACAGCGCCAAATTCCGTTCAACCGCAAAACCGCGCGGTGATTTTGCCGAGAAATCCGGCGAGCGTACGCCCGGCAAGGTGGCGATTTACTCGACCTGCTACGTGAACTACAACGAGCCTGGCATTGGCCACGACCTGCTGAAACTGCTGGCTCACAACGAAATCCCCGCCGTGCTGGTGGACAAGGAATCGTGCTGCGGCATGCCCAAGCTGGAGCTGGGTGATCTCGATGCGGTGGCCAGGTTGAAGGCAATTAATATCCCGCATCTGGTCAAACTGGCGCGCGCGGGCTACGCGATCCTTACCCCGGTGCCGTCATGCACGCTGATGTACAAGCAGGAACTGCCACTGATGTTCCCCGACGATGCCGCCGTGCAGGCGGTGAAGGAGGCGATGTGGGACCCATTTGAATACCTGATGGCGCGTAACGTCGATGGCTTGCTGAAGACCGATTTCAAGATGCCGCTTGGCAAGGTGGCGTATCACGTGCCGTGCCACCAGCGCGTGCAGAACATCGGCAACAAGACGCGCGATGCACTGCAGCTGGCCGGTGCCAAAGTGACACTGGTGGAACGCTGCTCGGGTCACGACGGCACCTGGGGCGTGAAGAGCGAATATTTCGACAAGTCGATGAAAATCGGCAAGCCGGTGTTCCGGCAGATGGCCGAACCACAAGCCGATTATGTGAGTTCGGACTGTGCGATTGCCGCGCGTCACATCCTGCAGGGCATGGGCGAATCCACGGCGCAGAAACAGCATCCGATCACGCTGTTGCGCATTGCCTATGGTCTGGAATGAATCGTTTACCATGGATGAGCCAGGAGATGAATATGCCGCACATTACCCGTGACAGCCTGATGACTCTTGAGAGTTATGCCAAGGTACGTACCACATTGCGCGCCGAAATCATGGCGCACAAAAAGAATCGCATGGTTGAGCTGGGCGATCACGTCACGCTGATTTTCGAAGACGAGAAAACCATGTGTTACCAGATTCAGGAAATGCTGCGCGCCGAGCGCACGTTCGAAGATGCCGGTATCCAGGATGAACTCGATGCCTACAATCCGTTGGTGCCAGATGGCAGCAACTGGAAAGCGACCATGATGATCCAGTATTCCGATCCGGATGAGCGCAAGGTGGCGCTGGGAAATTTGAAAGGTATCGAGGATCGCGTGTGGGTGCAGGTGGCTGATCAGCCACGCGCGCATGCGATTGCCGACGAAGACATGGAACGCGAGAATGCCGAGAAAACCTCGGCGGTGCATTTCCTGCGTTTTGAACTTGATGCCGCCTCGATTGCCGCGGCCAAGGCCGGCAGTCCAATCCACATGGGAATCGACCTTGATGCCTACAAGGTGGAGCCCATGACGCTGACGGAAAACACCCGCGCTGCGCTGGTACTTGATCTGGCCTGAGCAGCCGTCCGTCCTGTCCACATAACCGGAGCTTGTTTCCCTCAAAAGCAGGCCGGTAAGGTATGAGCATGGCTTGGTCGCCTGTTCAGTGGGATTTGGCTCAGTTTGGCCCCGTATTGGCCGTTAGATGACGTGCAGCGTCGAAAGGGCGCGTCGGCATAGGGCCTTCTGTGAAGCGATTGATCGAAAAATTTGTGCATGGGCTTACCCGGTTGGCTATTTGGCGCAAGTCGGCGTCGGCCATTCAGGAAAGCCTGGGAAGTCCAATACCTGTTCTCACTGAACTGCTTGCCCCTGCTTCCATTTCTGCTGCGGAAGCTGTTATCCAGGATTCTCCATTGCCTGAGACCACGGCTCCTGATCACTCGATCTCAGAAGCAATGAGTACAGAGCTACTGGAACTGTCTGAACATTCAGTTCAGCCCGAACAGCCCGAACAGCCCGAACAGCCCGAACAGCCCGAACAGCCCGAATCCGTGACGGTGAGCAGGGGGGAACCAAGAGAGCCGGTTTCCTCTGCAGGGGCTGTAGTCGCGGCCCCAGATCAGCCACTCCCTGCTCGGATGCAATCCGGGGTAGTCGCATCAGCAAACGCCGAGCCCGAGAAATTGCCCTTGCTTGCACGGTTAAAGAAGGTTTTTCGTCGGAAGGCTGACCCGGGTACTGAAGAAAATGCGGAATCGGGGCAGCCGAAATCCGACTTGTCGGATGGACGGAAGCCCGATCAGGCTAGTCTTTCTGTGAGAGATATCGCACCGGCAGAGGATGCGGCCGAGAAACCACCCTTACTGTCGCGGCTAAAGAAGGTGTTTCGTCGGAAGACTGACCCGGATACTGAAGAAAATGCGGAACTGGGGCAGCCGAAATCCGACTTGTCGGATAGACGGAAACCCGATCAGGCTAGCCCTTCTGTGAGTGCTGACGCACCAACAGAGGCCGCACCCGAGAAATTGTCCTTGCTGACGCGGCTGAAGAAGGGGCTGCGCCGGAAATCCGGCCCTGACGTTGAAAGTGGCGACGAGACCGTCATACATAGTGAAGCGGCGCCTGCTGAAGATGGCGAGGTGGTTGAAGTGGGCCGCTTTCAGCGTGTGCTGGCCAGGTTATCGAACAAGTGGGTGTGGATTCCGGGTGTAAGCATCATCGTGCTGGTGCCGTTTGTGGTCATGGCATTGATGCTAATGCAGTCGGCTCAGGAAAAAGCACGTTTGCAAGTGGAATTGCAGGCAGCACAAAAGAAACTGGAGCAGCCTAATCCCGCAAAAAAGTTAAGCGCCAGCCAGACTGCAAAGAAGCAAAAGGACGATACGCTTGAGCCAGGAGAGAATTCAATGCCCGTATCCGCAGAAGGCGGGGCGGATAGTCCCTCGGGTGTTGATGCAGGTGACTGCGTGGTGACGGACCAGGCAAGTGTGATTAAAAATCTCAAGAATTGTATTGAGGGCTTCAACAGGACCAGCGCGCGGTAAAACGCTAGCGAATGGGTCAGTCTTCGTGGCGGTCCAACCCTTGGTCAGCGAGGGAAACGGGATCTTCTATGGGTTCCAGATGCGTGGTGATGTGCGCGTTTTCAATCGCCTGACGAATATCCGCTTCGATGTGTTCCAGCCAGTCGTGCCCTTGCTGGACCGTCCAGGCGCCCGGTACCAGAACATGCAGGGTGATAAAGGCACGGGTGCCCGCCTGGCGTGTGCGCAGGGCATGAAAGCGCAAGCCCTGCTGGTGATATCTATCCAGAATGGCTTCAATCGCCTGGCGTTCATCATCCGGGATTGACACATCCATCAGGCCAGCGGCAGAGCGCTGCAGCAACTGCCAGCCGGTCCACACAATATTCAGGGCCACCAGCAAGGCGATCACAGGGTCGAGCCAAAGCCAGCCGGTGAGCCATGCAAGCCCGACCCCCACAATGACACCTGCGGAAGTCCAGACGTCGGTGAGCAGATGGTGGGCATCGGCTTCAAGCGTGATGGACTTATGCTTGCGGCCCACTTTCATGAGGATGCGTGAAGTGGCCAGATTGATCACGGAGGCGATGGCAGACACCACCAGCCCGATGCCGACCGCTTCGAGGGGTTGCAGGTTGAGGAAGCGTTCGATGGCTGCGTAGCTGATGCCGGCTGCGGCGATCAGGATGAGAAAGCCTTCAAAGGCGCTGGAAAAATATTCAGCCTTGCCATGTCCGTGCGCATGATTGTCGTCGGCGGGCATGGCGGCCAGGGACAGCATGGCCAGCGCCATCATGGCGCCTGCCAGGTTGACGAAGGATTCGAGCGCATCGGAAAGCAGGCCGACCGAACCGGTGACCCACCAGGCCCAGCCCTTGAGCACAATGGTGGCGAGGGCGGCGGCAATGGAAAGCCAGGCGTAGCGTTTGAGTGAGGCAGGCAGCATGGTGTTTTATAGGCGGGCTGGGCCCGGGGCGTGAGGTCCGGAGCCATGGAAAAGTCGCCTGATTTTATCCCAGGTGAGGGGTGGGTCTGAAATCAGGCGAGGCCGGTTTGAGCTTTTCTTGCAGACATCCCGTGGCTGAAACAATAAAATGCCGACATGAAAATGCTCCCTGTCCTGATGCTGTGCCTGCCCATTGTCGCTCATGCGGAATGGGGTGAGTTCGAACATGAATTTGAGCAGGACAAACCCTGGGTTGAGGTTGCCACGCAATTGCCCCTCTATCCCAAGGCTGAAAACCTGATCGAATTCAACGTGTCGTCGGCCACCCGCAACCGGCATTTCATCGACAAGGAATCGATCAGCGTCGGTGCGGATAACGTGGTTCGCTACACCGTCGTGATCGAGGCTGCGGGGGGAGCGCGGAACGTGTCGTTCGAAGGCTTGCGTTGCGAATCGGGTGAGCGCCGCCTGTACGCCTATGGTCATGCAGATGGGACGTGGTCGAAGGCGCGCGATGCGGGTTGGGAAAACATCAAGCTCCGTTCACTGCTGTCTTACAGGAAACCGCTGTTCGAGGAGCTTTTTTGCCCTGACGGTATTCGCGTCAGGGACGGCAAGGAAGCCGTGCAGAATCTGCAGCGGGCCGCACGATGAGCGGGTCTGTCGTCAGACACGCGCGACGCATCGTCGTCAAGGTCGGTTCCAGCCTGGTCACTGCCGAAGGGCGTGGCCTCGACCACGCCGCGCTGTCGCGCTGGGCCGGGCAGATCGCGGCGCTGACGGCGCAGGGCAAGGAGGTCGTGCTGGTATCCAGCGGCGCGATTGCCGAGGGCATCGCGCGGCTGGGCTGGACGAAGCGCCCGAAGGCGGTCAACGAACTGCAGGCCGCCGCCGCGGTCGGCCAGATGGGGCTGGTCCAGGCCTACGAATCGATCTTCCGCACCCATGGCCTGCACGCCGCGCAGGTGTTGCTGACCCATGAAGACCTGGCCGACCGCACGCGCTATCTCAATGCGCGCACCACGCTGCGCACGCTGCTGGAACTGCGCGTGGTGCCGATCATCAACGAGAACGACACGGTTGCCACCGACGAGATCCGCCTCGGCGACAACGACACGCTGGGCGCGCTGGTGACCAATCTCATCGAGGCCGACTGCCTCATCATCCTCACCGACCAGCCCGGCCTCTATACCGCCGACCCGCGCAAGTATCCGGCGGCGACGCTGGTGATGGAGGCCCACGCCGACGATCCCGAACTCGAGCGCATGGCGGGCGGAGCGGGCAGCAGCGTCGGCACCGGTGGCATGCTGACCAAAATCCTCGCCGCCAAGCGCGCGGCGCGCAGCGGCGCCCATACCGTGATCTGTAGCGGGCGTGAAGAAAATGTGTTGTTGCGGCTGGCGGCAGGTGAGGCGATTGGAACCCAGTTGATCTCGCGGCAGGAAACCCTGGCAGCGCGACGGCAGTGGATGGCCGATCACTTGCAACTCCGGGGAGGCGTGGTACTTGATAGCGGTGCGGTGCGCGCCCTGCAAGAGGAGGGGAAGAGCCTGCTGTCAGTGGGGGTCAAGAGCGTTGTTGGCGAGTTTCAGCGTGGTGAAGTGGTCGCGATTGTCGATTCGGAAGGCAAGGAAATTGCGCGCGGTCTGGCTAATTACAATGCAAGTGAAACGCGCCGGATTGCAGGAAAGCCCAGCACTCAAATCGAGGCTGAACTTGGCTATGTTGATGAACCTGAGCTGATCCATCGCGACAATCTGGTAATGCTGGCGTGACCACTACGCTGGATCTTATGCGCCACGGGGAGCCCATCGGCGGGCGCAAATACCGTGGCCAGATCGACGATCCCCTGTCGGAAAAAGGCTGGGCCCAGATGCGAGGCGCGGTGGGGGACAATGCACCGTGGAGCCGTATCGTGTCTTCCCCCCTGGCTCGCTGCCGAGCCTTTGCCGAGACGCTGGCCGACCGTCATGGCCTGCCGTTGTCGCTGGACGAGCGCTTGATGGAAGTTGGATTTGGCGTCTGGGAAGGTAAATCGGCTGCCGAAATCGAAGCAGATGCGCCTGGCACCCTGGCGCGCTTCAAGGCCGATCCGGTCAACGCCCGCCCGACGGGGGCCGAGTCGCTGGCCGGGTTTCATGCGCGGGTGGCTGCCGGTCTTGAAGATATGCTTGTGCAACACGACGGGCAGCATGTATTGCTGGTGGGCCATGCCGGCGTGATCCGGATGGCATTTGCCTGGGCGCTGCACATCCCGCTGGAACATGCCTATCGCATTGAAGTGGCAACGGCCTCGCTGACACGCTTGCGTTTTGATGACGGGCGCGCGAGCCTGGTCTTTCATGGCGGCAGTCTGGCTGGACGGTGAGCCGCTGGTTTTATCTGTTTCTGGGCCTGTTGCTGACCCTGCCTGCACAGGCAGAGGCAATTCATGTACTCGATGATGCAGGGCAGACGCTCGAATTCAAGCATCCGCCGCAGCGCATCATTTCGCTGACGCCGCATCTCACCGAACTGTTGTTTGCCGTAGGCGCCGGGACGCAGGTGGTGGGCGTGGACAGCGCCAGTGATTACCCGGAAGCAGCGCAATCGTTGCCGCGCGTGGGTGACTACAGCCGCATCAACTTCGAACGCATCCTGGCCTTGAAACCGGATCTGGTGATGGTCTGGGTGGGCGGCAACCGTGCGGCGGATATACATGGCCTGAAAAAAATGGGCTTGCCTGTCTTGCACACGCAAGCGACACAACTCAAGGATGTCGCGCGGCTGCTGCGCCTGATCGGGAACGTTAGTGGACATGCAGAGCAGGGCGAGACGGCCGCTCGCGATTTCATGACGCGACTGGCGGCATTGCAGGTCAAATCACCGCCGCGTCCGCCGGTCAAGGTGTTCTATCAGGTGTGGGATCGCCCGTTGATGACGGTGGGCGGTACACACTGGATCAGCGATGCGCTGACGCTGTGCGGTGCCCGCAACGTGTTTTCCGATCTGCGTGCGCTTTCCCCGGCGGTATCACTTGAAGCCGTGCTGCAGCGGGCACCCGGACTGATTGTGAGTGGAACCGATGCGCCGGATATGCGGCGCCAGTGGCAACGTTATGCCAGTTTACCGGCTGTTGAAAATCAGGCTTTTGTGCGCCTGGATGCGGATCGTTTGCATCGACTCACGCCGCGTCTGATTGAGGGCGTGGCCGAGTTGTGCGCGGCGGTGACGGCTTATGCCCGGTGACGCGAGTCAGGTTTGCGGTTGGGACAGTTTTCCTTGATGCAGTCGGCGTAGATCTGCAGCGAGTGGTCATGGATGGCAAAGCCGCGCTCCTTGGCGATGCGGTGCTGGCGTTTTTCGATTTCGCTGTCGACGAATTCCTCAACCTTGCCGCATTGGATGCAGACCAGGTGGTCGTGGTGGTCGCCCTGGTTGAGTTCAAACACCGCTTTGTCGCTGTCAAAATGGTGGCGCATCAGCAAGCCGGCCTGCTCGAACTGGGTGAGCACGCGGTAAACCGTAGCCAGGCCAATTTCCTGGCCTTCATCGGATAACAACCGGTAGATCTCCTCGGCCGTCATGTGGCGCTTGTTGTTTTGCTCGAACAAATCGAGGATTTTCAGGCGTGGCAGCGTTGCCTTGAGACCGATGCTCTTGAGATTGGATGGATTGCTCAATGGGGTCTCCAGAATGGGTACACGAATACGTTATGATACGTTTTTTTCCAACCGCCCCAACCCTTCCGGTTCCCTGGCTATGCGTCATTTCCTGATTTCCACCCTGCTGTTGAGCCTGGTTGCCGGGTGTTCCAGCATCAATATCGGACCCCATCGTATCGATGTGCAGCAGGGTAATGCGCTTGATCAGGAGAATGTGTCCCGATTGAAGCCTGGCCTGAACCGCTCGCAAGTTCGCTTCCTGCTGGGAACCCCGCTGGTGGTCGACCCGTTCCGCACGGACCGTTGGGATTATGTGTACGTCAATTACAAGTCCGGGAAACTGGCCGAGCAAAAGCGCATCACACTATTTTTCGATGGCGATACGCTGGCGCGCATTGAAGGCGATGTGCCCGTTGCCGAGCCGGTCGAGAAAGCGCCGCTGCCTGTCCCGACGTCCATTCCTGCGCCTGCCGTTGAACCCAAGCCCAAGGTCGAAATATCGACTTTGCCGCCGGTTGCCGAAACCCGGCCCGCGCCGGTACCGCTTGCATCTCAAGTAGCGCCCGCGCCAGTGGCCAAGCCGTTCGTAGCATCTGTACCCAAGCCTGTCGCGGTTCCTGCCGCATCAGAGCGAGTCGTTCCAGCAGCGGCTGCACCAGCCGTTGTGGCTGCGGCCACCAGGATGATGCCAGCATCGAAAGCGCCGCCGGAATCGGTGCCAGTGGCTGTTCCTGTGACTCCGACTACGACTACGACTACGGTTGTTCCACCGCTACCCAGCCCTAAAAATGTACCTGCGTATGTCGACCCTCGCCCACCGGCTGAACTGAGTCTTCAACCTGAAACCGACGTGGAACAAATCAAGCCGGATGTGATTCCTGCTTTTCCGGAACCGCATCGAGCAGCCGTCGCGAGCGACGATCCGGTGTTGTTGTCGCTCAATGCCTGGGCAGATGCCTGGGGGCGACGTGATGAGCTCGCCTATCTGGCCGCATACGATGCCAGCTTTGTTCCAGAGGGCGGCGGGAGCCGCAGTGAGTGGGAGCAGCGCCGACGCCTGCTGCTTGGCGTCGCCAAAAATATCGACCTTAAAATTGAGTCGCCCTCTGTCAATCGGGAAACCGAAAGCACGGCCACGGCGACCTTCAATCAATATTACCGATCGGACAACTATCGTGATTCGGTCGTCAAGCAGTTGCGCCTGGTTGAGCGTGACGGTCGCTGGCTGATCACCGAGGAAAAAGTGTTGTCGGTCCTGCGCGGCACCAAACCATGATCGTGCAGACTGCAATTGCCGGCGTGTCCGGTCGCATGGGACGTGCCTTGCTGGAAGCCGTGGCAGCGGATGCGAATTGCAGTTTGCATGCTGCGATTGATCGTCCGGGCAGCCCATTGGTGGGGCAGGATGCAGGTGCTGCCTGGGGGGCGGCGAGCGGGATATACGTCACAGACCAGACGGTTGCTGCCTTGAATGGTGCCCATGCCCTGGTTGATTTCACTCGCCCTGAAGCCACGTTTGGTTATCTGGAGGCCTGTGCTGCGGCAGGCGTGCCGCTGGTGATCGGTACGACGGGTTTTGATGATGCGGGAAAGGCTCGCATTGCAAGCGCTGCACAGCACATTCCTATCGTGTTTGCGCCCAATATGAGCGTGGGAGTGAACCTGCTGATGAAGTTGGCCGGGATTGCTGCTCAGGTACTGCAGGAGGGCTACGATATAGAAATCATTGAGGCCCACCACCGCCACAAGGTGGATGCACCCTCAGGTACGGCACTGGGCCTGGGACAGGCCGTTGCACATGCCATCCACCGCGATCTTTCAACCTGCGCCGTGTACGGGCGCGAGGGCGTAACCGGCGAACGTGACCCCGGCACAATCGGTTTTGCCACGGTTCGCGGCGGAGACATTGTCGGCGATCACACCTTGTTGTTTGCCGGTATAGGCGAACGGATTGAACTCACCCACAAAGCCAGCAGCCGTGCCACGTTCGCACAGGGTGCATTACGTGCTGCCAAGTGGCTGCAAGGCCGTGCGCCTGGCCTGTATGACATGCGTGACGTGTTGAATTTGAATTAATCGTTTTGAACAGGGAAACACCATGAACGCCGTCAAGGTATACAGCACCGGCACCTGCCCCATTTGCGTCAAGGCCAAAGCTTTTCTCGATAAACGCGGTATCGGCTATGACGAAGTTCGCATTGATCTCGACCGGGAAGCGATGAAAGAATTCGCCGTGGTGACCAACGGTGCGCGCACCGTGCCGCAAATTGTCGTTGAGGGTACTTGTGTCGGTGGCTTTACCGAGTTGACCGAACTCGACATGGATGGTGGTCTGGATCATCTTCATCCCTGATTTTGAGGCGATTTCCCTGCTTAAGCATTGAAGCGGGACCCCGGATCGGCTACAATTGCCATATTCAAGTTCAGGCGGGTACGCGTAAGCGGCTCGCCTGAATTTTGTCACCTGCTTTCCGGAGTATTCCTTGTCACGTGCCCAGCCCGCCATCCTTGTTTTAGCTGACGGTTCGGTGTTTCGCGGCCTGTCCATCGGCGCCGACGGTATCACAACCGGCGAGGTGGTGTTCAACACCGCGCTTACCGGCTATCAGGAAATCCTGACAGATCCCTCCTATTCACGTCAGATCGTTACGCTAACCTATCCGCATATTGGCAATACCGGCATCAATATCGAAGACGTCGAGGCGGAGCGTATTCACGCGGCCGGCCTGGTCGTTCGCGATGTGCCTCGTTTGCATTCCAATTTCCGTGCGGGCTCTTCATTGCCCGATTACCTCAAAAACCAGAATATCGTGGCGATTGCCGATATCGATACACGGCGGTTGACCCGTATCCTGCGTGAAAAGGGTGCACAGAGCGGTTGCATCATGGCAGGTGCGCTGGACGAGGCCAGGGCGCTCGAAGCCGCGCGCGCCTTCCCGGGGCTGGCGGGCATGGATCTGGCCAAAGTAGTCACTGCGCCTACTGCTTACGAATGGACTGAAACCGAATGGAAGCTTGGGCGTGGCTATGGCCAGCAGAGCGAGCCGCGTTTTCACGTCGTGGCTTTTGATTACGGCGTCAAGCGCAACATCCTGCGTATGCTGGCGGAGCGCGGTTGCCGGTTGACCGTGTTGCCGGCCACAGCCACGTCAGTCGATGCGCTGGCGCTCAAGCCCGATGGTGTTTTTTTGTCGAATGGTCCAGGCGATCCGGAGCCGTGTGATTACGCCATTCAGGCGATTTCGGAAGTGGTGGCGGCAGGCGTACCGACATTTGGCATCTGTTTGGGCCATCAGTTGCTTGCACTGGCATCAGGCGCCAAAACGGTCAAGATGAAATTTGGCCACCATGGCGCCAACCATCCCGTCAAAGACCTCGACAGCGGGCGAGTCGCGATCACCAGCCAGAATCATGGTTTTGCGGTGGATGCGGCGACCCTGCCGGCCACCCTGCGCAGCACCCATGTCTCGCTGTTCGATGGATCGTTGCAGGGCATCGCGCGTACCGACGCGCCCGCATTCAGCTTTCAGGGCCACCCTGAAGCCAGCCCCGGCCCGCATGACGTGAGCTATTTGTTCGACCGATTTATACAGCTGATGGCCGATCACGCCGGAGCACACTGATCATGCCCAAGCGCACAGACCTTAAAAGCATTCTTATCATTGGTGCCGGCCCGATCGTGATCGGGCAGGCCTGCGAATTTGACTATTCCGGCGCACAGGCGTGCAAAGCCTTGCGCGAGGAGGGCTACAAGGTCATCCTCGTCAACAGCAATCCGGCGACGATCATGACTGATCCGGACATGGCTGATGTCACCTATATCGAGCCGATTACCTGGCAGGTGGTCGAGAAGATCATCGAGAAGGAACGCCCCGACGCGCTGCTGCCAACCATGGGCGGGCAAACCGCGCTGAACTGTGCACTTGATTTGGCCAAGCATGGCGTGCTGGAGAAATTCGGTGTCGAGATGATCGGTGCATCGAAGGAGGCGATCGACAAGGCCGAAGACCGCGAAAAATTCAAGGTGGCAATGACCAGGATCGGTCTTGCTTCAGCGCGCTCGTCGATTGCCCATAGCATGGAAGAAGCCTTGCAGGTGCAGGCCGCGTTGGGCTTTCCGTCGATTATCCGGCCGTCGTTCACCATGGGTGGCTCGGGCGGCGGTATCGCCTATAACCGCGATGAATTCGTTGCAATTTGCGAGCGTGGGCTGGAAGCCTCGCCGACGCATGAATTGCTGATCGAGGAATCGCTGCTCGGCTGGAAAGAATACGAGATGGAGGTGGTGCGCGACCGCAAGGACAATTGCATCATCATCTGCTCGATTGAAAACTTTGACCCGATGGGCGTGCATACAGGCGACTCCATCACGGTCGCACCCGCGCAGACATTGACCGACAAGGAATACCAGATCATGCGCAATGCCTCGCTGGCAGTGCTGCGTGAGATTGGTGTGGAAACTGGCGGCTCCAACGTCCAGTTCTCCATCAACCCGGATGATGGGCGCATGGTGGTGATCGAGATGAATCCGCGCGTGTCGCGTTCATCTGCGCTGGCATCCAAGGCGACCGGCTTTCCCATTGCCAAGGTGGCGGCCAAGCTGGCGGTCGGCTATACACTCGATGAGTTGCAGAACGACATCACTGGCGGCGCAACCCCAGCATCGTTCGAGCCGTCGATCGATTACGTTGTAACCAAAATTCCGCGCTTTGCCTTCGAGAAATTTCCGCAAGCGGATGACCGTCTGACCACACAGATGAAATCCGTTGGCGAGGTCATGGCCATTGGCCGCACCTTCCAGGAATCGCTGCAAAAGGCGCTGCGTGGTCTGGAAGTCGGCGCGGATGGCTTCGACCCCAAAACGACTGACCGTGAAGAAATTGAAGCTGAGTTGATGTCGCCGGGTCCCGAGCGCATCTGGTATGTGGGCGATGCATTCCGCATTGGCATGAGCCTGGCTGAGGTTCATGCGGTTTCAAAAATCGATCCGTGGTTTCTCGATCAGATCCAGACTTTGATTGAACAGGAAGTCTCGCTGGCGGGTCGTTCGCTGATCGATATCGGCCATGACGAACTGCGTCAACTCAAGCGCGCTGGTTTTTCCGATCGAAGGCTGGCCAAGTTGCTCGGCACTGACCAGCATGCGGTACGCGCGCGTCGCCAGGAACTGAATATTCACCCTGTCTACAAACGCGTGGATACCTGTGCGGCGGAATTTTCGACGCAAACGGCGTACATGTACTCGACCTATGAGGAAGAGTGCGAGTCGAAGCCGACCGATGCTAAAAAAATCATGGTGCTGGGTGGTGGACCGAACCGGATCGGTCAGGGCATCGAGTTTGATTATTGCTGTGTGCATGCCGCTTTGGCTCTACGGGAAAACGGCTTCGAGACCATCATGGTCAACTGCAATCCGGAAACCGTTTCCACCGATTACGATACATCCGACCGCCTGTATTTCGAACCGCTGACGCTGGAAGACGTGCTTGAAATCGTGCGCATCGAAAAGCCTTTTGGTGTAATCGTGCAATACGGCGGTCAGACGCCGTTAAAGCTGGCGCGTGATCTGGAGCGGAATGGCGTGCCCATCATCGGCACCAGTCCGGACATGATCGATGCGGCCGAAGACCGTGAGCGTTTCCAGCAGATGTTGCACGATCTTGGGCTGAAACAGCCGCCCAACCGCACTGCGCGCAATCCCGAGAGTGCTATTCGCATGGCTGAGGAAATTGGCTATCCGCTGGTGGTTCGCCCAAGTTATGTGCTGGGTGGCCGCGCCATGGAGATCGTGCGCGAGGAAGCGGATCTGCGCCGCTACATGACCGAGGCCGTCAAGGTGTCAAACAAGTCACCTGTGTTGCTCGACCGGTTTTTGAACGATGCCGTCGAAGTCGACGTGGATGCACTGTCCGATGGTGAGCAGGTGGTGATTGGCGGCATCATGCAGCACATCGAGCAGGCGGGCGTGCATTCAGGCGATTCGGCGTGTTCGCTGCCGCCGTACAGTTTGTCGTCAGACGTGCAGGACGAGTTGCGCCGCCAGACCGTGGCCATGGCAAAAGCCTTGAAAGTGATTGGCCTGATGAATGTGCAGTTCGCGATTCAGCGTGACACGGTGTATGTGCTGGAAGTGAACCCACGCGCATCTCGTACTGTGCCTTATGTGTCCAAGGCAATAGGCGCACCGCTGGCCAAGATTGCTGCGCGCGCCATGGCCGGTATTTCGCTCAAGTCACAGGGATTCGAAAAAGAAATCATCCCGCCATATTTCTCGGTGAAGGAAGCCGTGTTCCCATTCCGCAAGTTTCCCGGTGTTGACACTATTCTGGGGCCGGAAATGAAATCGACCGGTGAAGTCATGGGCGTGGGCAATAATTTTGGAGAAGCTTTTCTCAAGTCACAACTGGCATCGAGTTCGGAACTGCCGAAGCCGGGCGGCCGTGCGTTCGTCAGCGTTCGATCCACGGACCGTGAGGCCGTGATCGAGCTGGCGCAGGCACTGCGTGACCTGGGCTTTAATCTTGTCGCTACGCGTGGTACTGCACAGGCGATCGAGTCGGCAGGAATTCCGGTGGCTGTGGTGAACAAGGTCAAGGAAGGCCGACCGCATATTGTTGACATGATCAAGAACGGCGATATCGACTTTATCGTTAATGTGGTCGAAGACAAGAAAGCGGTAAAAGATTCCTACGCGATTCGAGCTGAAGCCTTATCGCGCCGGGTAGTGTATTTCACCACGCTGGCGGGTGCGGCGGCGGCCTGCATGGGTATGCAGCACGGCACCGAACTCGAGGTGTACTCCCTGCAGTCGTTGCATCAACGTCTGCACTGATCTGAATAAGGCAAGGCTGTGAACAAATATCCTCTTACCGTAGTGGGCGCCGACATGCTGCGCGCCGAGTTGCAGAATCTGAAAAGTGTAGAGCGGCCTTCTGTGATCCAGGCGATAGCTGAGGCACGTGCGCAGGGCGATCTCTCTGAAAATGCCGAATACGATGCGGCCAAGGAAAAACAGGGCTTCGTCGAAGGCCGGATTGCCGACCTGGAGGGCAAGTTATCGAATGCGCAGATCATCGACCCGACCACGCTGGACGCAGAAGGCCGCATTGTTTTTGGCACCACCGTTGAGCTTGAAGATGCCAATTCAGGTGATGCCGTAACCTATCAAATCGTCGGTGACGATGAAGCGGACATCAAGTCAGGAAAAATCTCCGTGTCGTCGCCGATCGCTCGTGCGCTGATCGGCAAGTACGCCGGTGACACCGTGGATGTGCAGGCGCCAGGTGGCGTTCGCCAGTACGAAGTACTGGACGTGCTGTACAAATAAACATGCGGCGTTTTTGGGACGGCCTGGCCGGTGTATCACTGGTACTGTGGATAGGCGGCATGTGGGCGGTGGGGTATGTCGCTGCACCGGTTTTATTTACCAGCCTGGGCGATAAACAACTGGCGGGCCTGCTGGCTGGCAAGTTGTTTGAATTGATGGCATGGATAGGCATGGCTGCAGCGGTCTATCTGTTGATCTATCGCATTGCGCGGGATGGCGGTGCCGCATTGAAAACCCTGTTTTTCTGGGTGGTTGTGCTGATGCTGGCATTAACCCTGGCGGGTCACTTTGGCATTCAGCCCATCATGCAGGGTTTGAAGAATGCGGCCATGCCGCAAGCGGTAATGCAAAGCGTGTTTGCTGACCGTTTTGCGCGCTGGCATGGCATTTCGAGCATTCTGTACCTGATTCAGAGCGCGCTCGGGCTGTTACTGGTCTGGCGCTCGGGTCTGGCGCGATAAGCCAAGCCGCAAGTACTTATTTTGGCAGAACAATCACAGGCTTCTCAGCCGCACGATAAATGACCAGAACCTTGCCGATTTGCTGAACGGGCGATGCGCCGGTGGTGGTGCATATTTCTTCCATCCAGGCCTTGCGCGCGTCCAGTTCATTGCTGGCTGCCTTGATCTTGATGAGTTCGTGTGCATTGAGCGCAAGATCGATTTCTTTTAATACGGCAGGGGTTAACCCGTTATTCCCTATCATGACCACGGGTTGGCGACTATGTGCCAGTCCCTTGAGGTGCTGCCGATGTGCGGTCGTGAGTGTTTTCATGCTGTTTCCTTAAACTGAGCGCGGATTGTAGCCGATAGATATGGTGGAGAAAGCGAAGCGAACCAAATCGGGCGGTGCCTGGATGCACGAGCACGTGACGGATCACTACGTCAAAAAGGCGCAGCAGGACAGTTATCGTTCGCGCGCAGCCTATAAACTGCTGGAAATTGACGCGCGCGACCGTCTGTTGCGTCCCGGGATGACCGTTGTGGACCTGGGCGCCGCTCCTGGCAGCTGGTGTCAGGTTGTGGTGCAGAAAATAAAACAGCAGGGCAGAGTACTGGCAATTGATTTGTTGCCAATGGCGCCGATGCCGGGTGTGGACAGCCTGGAGGGGGATTTTACCGAACCGGCTGCACTGGCCTGGCTGGAAGCAAGGTTGCAATCAGGGCGGGTTGACCTTGTATTGAGTGATATGGCCCCCAATATGAGCGGAGTGATGCTGCGCGATCAGGCTCGACATTATGAATTGTGTGAACTGGCGCTCGAATTTGCTGTGAATTGGTTGAAACCCGATGGCGTTTTTCTCGTCAAAGCATTTCAGGGGGTTGGGTTTGAGGATTTTCGCGCACTGATGCATCAGTCATTTGAAAAAGTCCTGATCCGCAAACCTGGTGCTTCACGTGATCGTAGTTCCGAAGTATTTTTGTTGGGCCGGCATCCGCTTGTCGAGTCCATTGGCAGCGGTAGCGCTGCCGTGACAAGCCTGCTGGATAAGGCTTAGAATCAGTCTAAACGTGCTGAACTCAGCACTTAAGGAGTAAGTGTGAACAATTTGTCCAAGAACATCGCGGTCTGGTTGATTATCGCCGTCGTCCTGATGACGGTCTTCAACCAGTTCGGCGCGCAGCGTACCGCGCAGACGCAGGTGCCGTATTCGCAGTTCATTGAAGAGGTACGTCAGCAGCAGATCACCAAAGTGGTGATTGAGGGCAACGTTCTGAAAGGCGAACGCAGCGATGGTCAGCGCTTCACCAGCTATGCGCCGAGCGATCCCTGGATGGTGTCCGACCTGCTTAAAAATGGGGTATCGGTCGAGGCCAAGCCAGAAGAGCAGCCGTCTTTCCTGATGAGCCTGTTCATTTCGTGGTTCCCCATGTTGCTGCTGATCGGCGTGTGGATATTCTTCATGCGCCAGATGCAGGGCGGCGGCAAGGGCGGGGCATTCTCGTTCGGCAAAAGCAAGGCGCGCCTGCTCGACGAAAACACCAACCCGGTCACGTTTGCCGATGTGGCCGGTTGCGACGAGGCCAAGGAAGATGTCGTTGAAATGGTCGACTTCCTGAAAGATCCGTCCCGGTTCCAGAAGCTGGGCGGACGGATTCCGCGCGGCGTATTGCTGGTGGGGCCGCCCGGAACCGGCAAGACGTTGTTGGCGCGCTCGATCGCAGGCGAGGCCAAGGTGCCGTTTTTCAGTATTTCGGGTTCCGACTTCGTCGAGATGTTTGTCGGCGTTGGCGCCGCACGCGTACGCGACATGTTCGAGCAGGCCAAGAAAAGTTCGCCTTGCATTATTTTCATCGACGAAATTGACGCAGTCGGCCGCCAGCGCGGCGCCGGTCTGGGTGGTGGCAACGATGAACGCGAGCAGACCCTGAACCAGTTGCTGGTTGAAATGGACGGCTTTGAAGCGAATGCCGGCGTGATCGTGGTCGCTGCGACCAACCGCCCCGACGTGCTCGACCCCGCCCTGCTGCGCCCGGGCCGGTTCGACCGCCAGGTGGTGGTGGGCCTGCCCGATATTCGGGGTCGCGAGCAAATTCTGCTGGTGCACATGCGCAAGGTGCCGGTTGCCCCCGACGTGCGCGCCGACATTCTGGCGCGCGGTACGCCGGGCATGTCCGGCGCCGATCTGGCTAATCTGGTCAATGAGGCCGCCCTGTTTGCCGCACGCGGCAACAAGCGCTTGGTGGACATGGACGACTTTGAGCAGGCCAAGGACAAGATTTTCATGGGCGCAGAGCGCAAATCCATGGTGATTACGCCAGAGGACAAGAAAAAGACGGCTTACCATGAGTCCGGACACGCGGTGATCGGCATGACGCTGCCGGGCTGCGATCCGGTGCACAAGGTGACGGTGATTCCGCGCGGCCGTGCCTTGGGCGTGACCATGTCCTTGCCGGAACTGGATCGTTACAGCCTGTATCAGGATCAGATGCTGTCGCAGATCAGCATGCTGTTTGGTGGACGTGTGGCGGAAGAGCTCTTTGTCGGCAGCATCTCGACCGGCGCATCGAACGATTTCGAACGCGCCACCAGCATCGCACGCGACATGGTGACGCGTTACGGTATGTCCGACGCGCTGGGTCCCATGGTGTATGGCGAGAATGAGGGCGAAGTGTTTCTGGGGCGCTCGGTGACGACGCACAAGAACATGAGCGAAGCCACCATGCAGAAGGTCGATATTGAAATCCGCCGCATTCTGGACGAGCAGTATGCGCTGGCCAAGAAAATCCTCACTGAAGGCCGCGACAAGGTCGAGGCCATGACGGCCGCTCTGATGGAATGGGAAACCATCGACGCCGAGCAGATTGGTGACATCATGGCGGGGCGTCCGGCCCGTCCGCCCAAGCCGTCAGCCACACCGCAGCCACCGGCGAGCGGTGGGGATAAACCCAGCGCACCTGCACCCACTACGCAGCCCGCACAGGAAGCCTGAGTATTATCAGGAATCCAGAATTGGAACCGGGGGGCTTTGGCCCCTCTGTTTTTATGTCCGTTCTCCATGCAGGCCCACATCGCCTCTCTTTAGCCAGGCCCCTCATCATGGGCATTGTCAATACCACACCGGACTCGTTCTCGGATGGAGGACGTTGGCATGATGCGGAGGCGGCCATTCAGCATGCGCTTCAGCTTCAGGAAGCGGGTGCCGATATCCTTGACGTAGGAGGGGAGTCCACCCGGCCCGGTGCGGTGGCGGTGCCGGTCGATGAGGAAATCCGGCGGGTGTTACCCGTGATCGAGGCGCTTGTCTGCCGTGGTTGTGTGGTGTCGATCGATACCAGGAAGCCCGAGGTCATGCGGGCTGCGCTGGAGGTAGGCGCAGCCATGGTGAACGATGTCATGGCCTTGCGTGCGCCTGGTGCGCTGGAAGCGGTTGCTGCGTCCGAGGCTGCGGTGTGTCTGATGCATATGCAGGGTGAGCCGCAGAATATGCAGCAAGCCCCCCATTACGCTGATGTGGTCGAAGAAGTGAAGCAGTTTTTGCTTGGCAGGGTGCAAGCGTGTGAGGCGGCCGGGATTGCGCGTGAACGGCTGGTGATCGATCCCGGTTTTGGTTTTGGCAAAACGCTGGAGCACAATCTGGCTTTGCTGAAGCACATATATCGCCTGGCAGACCGGGGGGTGCCGGTATTGGCCGGACTGTCGCGCAAGTCCATGCTGGGCACCTTGACCGGACGGAGCATCGAGGCACGGGAATTTGCTGGCGTGGCGGCACACTTGAGTGCAGTGGCACATGGTGCAAAGCTGCTTCGGGTACATAACGTAACCGCCATGCGCGATGCGCTGGCAATCTGGAATGCAGTGGAGGAATCACGGGATGGGACGTAAATATTTTGGTACCGATGGTGTGCGGGGCAAAGTGGGCGAATCCCCCATTACCCCGGAATTTGTGATGCACCTGGGCTACGCGGCCGGACAAGTATTGGTGGCTGATCGTGGCAGTTTGCCGCCAAATCAGCACCCGACAGTGCTCATCGGGAAAGACACTCGTATTTCGGGCTATATGCTGGAAGCGGCCCTGGAGGCGGGTTTTACCGCTGCAGGCGTGAATGTGCTGATGACCGGCCCGATGCCGACCCCGGCCGTGGCGTATCTGACGCGCGCCTTGCGGTTGCAGGCGGGCGTGGTGATTTCGGCCTCGCATAACCCGTTTGAGGATAACGGCATCAAGTTTTTTTCGGCCAGTGGCGAGAAATTGCCCGATAGCGTGGAGGAGGCTATTGAAGCTCGGATGGATCACCCGATTGTGACGGTCGAAGCACGCCAATTGGGGCGCGCACGGCGTATCGAGGATGCTGCGGCGCGTTATATCGAATTTTGCAAAAGCACCTTTCCCAACCATCTCGATCTGCGCGGGATGCGTATTGTGGTGGACTGTGCGAACGGTGCGACCTATCACATCGCACCGCATGTGCTGCATGAGTTGGGGGCCGAGGTGATTGCCATTGGCAACGAGCCCAATGGGCTCAACATCAACGACCAGTGCGGCGCTACCTATACCAAAACGCTATCGGATGCGGTGCGTGAGCACCATGCGGATGTGGGTATAACGCTGGATGGCGATGGTGACCGGCTGATGATGGCGGATGCCATGGGGCGGATATATGACGGTGACCAGCTGGTCTACGTGATTGCGCGTCATCGCATTCAAACTGGCTACATGAAGGGGGGGGTGGTAGGCACTCTGATGACCAATCTGGGTACCGAGCACGCACTGGGCCGCATTCAAATTCCCTTTGAGCGCGCCAAGGTGGGTGACCGCTATGTTCTGGAGCGCTTGCACGCCAACGGCTGGACGCTGGGAGGTGAAACCTCGGGGCATATCCTTTGCCTGGACAAGCATACTACTGGTGACGGTATTGTTTCAGCGTTGCAGGTACTGCGTGCCTTGCGTGAAACCGGCGAGACGCTGGATGCGTTTACAACAGACCTGGAGACCTACCCGCAGGTCATGATCAATGTGCCGGTAGCCAAAGGTTTCAAACTGGACGCGTCGGCCGCAGTGAATGATTCTGTCGAGAAGGCCGAAACCGCATTGAATGGCAGTGGCCGGATTGTCCTGCGTGCGTCTGGCACCGAGCCACTGATTCGTGTGATGGTCGAAGGGCGGGATGCCGATCTGGTTAGTCATACGGCTGAAACAATCGCGGCTACCGTGAGGGCGGCCGCTGCAGGCGGGTGATTTCCTGTCCTGAAATATAGCTGTAATATTCGCCCGTTAGTATGACGGCGTCGCCCATGCGGCAATGTCAATTACTACCGGAGATATACATGCATACATTTAATAAACTGGCCCAAGGTACACTGGTTGCGACCATGGGTCTGGCTTTCTCGGTCAGCGCGCTTGCCGCCGACATCACGGGCGCGGGCGCAACCTTCCCCTACGCTGTCTACACCAAGTGGGCAGAAGCCTATCAGACCGCCACCGGCAACAAGGTTAACTACCAGGGCATCGGCTCGTCGGGCGGCGTCAAACAGATCAAGGCCAAGACCGTTGACTTTGGCGGCACCGATGCGCCGGTCAAGGAGGAAGACCTGGATGCGGCAAATCTGGTGCAGGTGCCGACCGTGATGGGTGGCGTCACCATCGTCATGAATGTTCCCAGCATCGAATCCGGCAAGCTGAAGCTGGACGGCCCGACAGCCGCCAACATCTTCCGTGGTGCCATCACCAAGTGGAACGACCCCGCCATCGCCAGGCTGAATCCGGGTGTTACCCTGCCGGACCTGGCCATCACCGTGTCGCACCGTTCGGACGGTTCCGGCACCACCTATGCATTCAGCAACTATATGGCCAAGCAGTCGATGGCCTTCATGCGCGAAGTCGGTGCAGGCAACACGGTGAACTGGCCAGCCAACGCGGTGGGCGGCAAGGGCAACCCGGGTGTCGCAGCCAACGTGCAGAAGATCAAGGGCGCGATTGGCTACGTGGATATTGCCGATGCGATGAAGAACAAGATGAATTTCGTTGCGCTGAAGAACCGTGCCGGCAACTACATCGTGCCGAATCAGGATGCCGTGGCGGATGCAGCCGCCGGCGCCAATTTCAAGGTACGGGGCATGGCGCCTGACCTGCTGGACCAGGCACACAAAAACGCCTGGCCCATTACCACGGCCACCTACATGCTGGCGTATGAAAAAGGCGCTGACGCGGTCAAGCAAAAAGGCGTGGTGGATTTCTTCAAGTGGTCGTTGAACAACGGCCAGAAAATGGCTGAAGAACTGGGCTTTGTGCCGCTGCCCGCCAGCGTCGTGAAGATGGTCGAAGCAGAAATGAAGAACATCAAGTAAATTACTTGAACTAAACTGACTTTGCTTGTTGGCCGGAGGCTGCGTGTTGCCTCCGGCCAATCTACGAAAGCAGCTGCCATTGTTAACGGCTGCTTTCGCAGGTAAAAACAAAACCGATAGGCACAAATTTTGAGCGAACCCAGTACATTCGCCGGAGTCGATCTGCATGCCCTGCAGGTCCGTAAATTCTGGCTGCAAGACAAGCTTTTTCACTACGTTACCCAACTTTTTGCGCTGGTCGTTCTGGTGGCGTTGTTGGGTATTCTCGTTTCACTCACCATCGAAGCCTGGCCCAGCATCAAGGGGTTCGGCCCCTCTTTTCTCTGGACCAATATCTGGAGTGTGCCGGACGACGAATATGGGGCGCTGGCCGCCATTTATGGCACGGTGGTGACGTCTGTGCTGGCGTTGTTGATTGCGGTGCCAATCAGTTTTGGCATTTCAATATTTTTGACTGAAACCTGTCCTGTTTGGCTGCGCCGCCCTTTGGGTACGGCGATTGAGTTGCTCGCGGGCATCCCATCCATTGTGTACGGTATCTGGGGCCTGTTCATTTTTGCGCCTTTATTTGCCGAATACATTCAGCCACCCTTGCAGGCCTTGCTGGGTGATGTGCCAGTGATTGGTGGCTGGTTCTCCGGCCCGCCCATCGGGGTGGGGATCCTTACTGCCAGTATCGTGCTGGCAATGATGGTCATCCCGTTTATTGCATCGGTCATGCGCGATGTATTCGAAACGGTGCCGCACGTACTGAAGGAGTCTGCTTATGGCGTGGGCTGTACCACCTGGGAAGTCATGCGCAACATTGTGCTGCCTTACACACGGGTTGGGGTCATCGGCGGCATCATGCTCGGGCTGGGTCGCGCGTTGGGCGAAACCATGGCCGTTACCTTTGTTATTGGCAATGCCAATCGAATCAATGGCAGCTTGTTTGCGCCGGGCACTTCGATTGCCTCAACCCTGGCTAACGAGTTTGGTGAAGCGGATCCCGGTCTGCACATTGCTTCTTTATTTGAATTGGGTTTGGTGTTATTCGTGATCACCTTTATCGTGCTGGCGATTTCACGCTGGCTCATCAGCCGTAGCATGGGCTCCGAAGGTTTGTAAGGCGTATTGATGAACCTCTATAAACGCCGCATCTGGGCAAACCGTATAGGCATTACCCTGTCCATGTTGGCGATGAGTCTGGGACTCATCGCCTTGATGTGGATTTTGTGGACCCTGTTTTCCAAGGGGTTTGCAGCGCTGAGTTGGGAGTTGTTTACCCAGGACACGCCAGCCCCTGGTTCGGAAGGAGGCGGGCTACGCAATGCCATTGTTGGTAGCGGACTCATCTTGCTGTTTTCCATGCTGGTTGCGACGCCGGTCGGCATCCTGGCAGGTATCTATCTGGCTGAATATGGTCGCGTTTCCAAATTTGCTTCTTTTACCCGTTTCATGACCGACATCATGCTGTCGGCACCGTCGATCGTGATTGGCTTGTTTGTGTATGCGCTGTTTGTTGTAACTACTGGAGGCTTTTCTGGTTGGGCAGGGTCACTGGCGCTGGCGCTGATCGCCATCCCGGTGGTGGTGCGTACAACTGAAAACATGCTGAAATTGGTACCGACCAGCCTCCGGGAAGCCGCCTTTGCTGTCGGTGCGCCGCGCTGGCAGGTGTCGCTCAGGGTTACGCTGCGCGCGGTGAAATCCGGCGTGGTGACAGGCGTGTTGCTCGCCATGGCACGTATCACCGGTGAAACAGCTCCCTTGCTGTTTACTGCATTGAACAATCAGTTCTTCAGCACCAACATGTCGGAACCCATGGGCAACTTGCCCGTGGTGATTTACCAGTTTGCGTTGAGCCCGTATGACAACTGGGTGAATCTGGCCTGGGGCGGGGCACTTTTGATCGCCATGCTGGTTTTGGCGGTCAACATAGGCGTACGCGTGGTTTTCCGCAACAAAGACAAACGTTAATTTCTCCGGAGCTTCATAGATGTCCAATCAAGCCATGCCAACCGGCGAAAATGCTGCTTTACAAATCCGTAATCTGGATTTTTTCTACGGTGATTTCAAAGGCCTGACAAACGTTAATCTTGATGTCACCGATAAAAAAGTGACGGCTTTCATCGGTCCGTCAGGTTGCGGCAAATCGACGCTGCTCCGTACATTCAATCGTATGTATGACTTGTATCCGGGGCAGCGTGCCGAAGGCCAGATACTGTTTCACGGAAAAAACCTGCTCGATAAGGGCCAGGATGTGAACCTGGTGCGTGCCAAGATCGGCATGGTGTTCCAGAAGCCGACCCCGTTCCCCATGACGATTTATGAAAATATTGCGTTTGGAGTGCGTTTGTACGAGCGCATGTCAAAAAGCGCCATGGATGATCGCGTCGAATGGGCGTTGAAAAAAGCGGCTCTTTGGGGTGAGGTGAAGGACAAATTGCAGCAGAATGGGTTGTCTTTGTCAGGCGGTCAGCAGCAGCGACTGTGTATTGCGCGCGCTGTTGCAGTCAAACCCGAGATCGTTTTGCTTGATGAACCAACTTCAGCGCTGGACCCTATCTCCACAGCCAAGATTGAGGAATTGATCGCTGAACTCAAGCAGGAGTACACCATTGCGATTGTGACCCACAACATGCAGCAGGCTGCCCGGATTTCGGATTTCACTGCTTTCATGTATCTGGGGGAGCTCATCGAGTTCAATGAAACCGGCACCATCTTCATGCGGCCAGGCAAAAAGCAGACGGAAGACTATATTACCGGCCGTTTTGGCTGATCAAGCATGCCTGCATTGCCGGTTGCGGTTGACCGTGGCTCGCGTTGCGCTTACCATCGCGCACTTTTGTTTGGCGGACTCCCATGCGTAAAAAGCTCGTAGCCGGTAACTGGAAAATGCACGGTAGCCTGGCAGAAAATGCCGCGTTGCTGTCTGCACTCAAACCTGCATTGGCCGGAATCGAGGCTGTGGTATGCGTGCCTTTCCCCTTTCTGGCGCAGGCACAGGCTGAGTTGACTGACTCCTCGATTGCATGGGGGGCTCAAAACGTGTCCGAGCAAGCCAGGGGCGCGTTTACAGGCGAAGTATCGGCTGCCATGCTGCTTGAGTTTGGTTGCACCTATGTCATCGTCGGCCACTCGGAGCGACGCAGCCTCTATGGTGAATCCGACGCACTGGTAGCAAGCAAGTACATGGCTGCCCAGGCAGCTGGTTTGATCCCGATTCTGTGTGTAGGGGAATCCCTGGAAGAGCGTGAGTCGGGTGTGACGGAAGCTGTCGTGGCGCGTCAACTTGATGCGGTGATTAAAGTAGCAGGAGTCAGTTCATTGTCAAAAGCTGTGATCGCATACGAACCTGTATGGGCGATTGGCACAGGCAAAACCGCGTCTCCAGAACAGGCGCAGGCGGTACACGCCTTCATCCGCAGCAAGATTGCCGTACTCGATGCCGGCGTGGCTGACCAGCTGGTGATCCAGTATGGGGGTAGCGTAAAAGCTTCGAATGCGGCAGAATTAATGGTTCAGCCGGATATCGATGGCGGACTGATTGGTGGCGCTTCATTGGTTGCCGACGAATTTGTGGCAATTTGCCAGGCAGCTGCCAAGTAAGAGTCAAAATTATGGAATCATTGGTTTGGGTTGTTCACATTATTCTTGCTGTTTCCGTGATTGCATTAGTGCTGTTGCAACACGGAAAGGGCGCTGACATGGGCGCAGCATTTGGCGGTGGCTCGTCAGGCAGTTTGTTTGGTTCCACGGGATCGACCAATTTCCTGAGCCGCAGCACAGCCATACTGGCAAGCTTGTTCTTTTTGACCAGTTTGGCCTTGGCTTATTTTGGCCTTCAGCAGCATAAATCAAACAGTGTGCTGGATCGTACGGGTGTGCCAGTTACAACGACGCAGCCTGCGACTCGGCCCGCAACGACACAGCCTGCAGCACCTGCGCAGGCAGGTGATCAAAACGCCGGCTCTAAAGCAAGCGATATCCCGCAGTAAAGAAGTACCTGGCCTGGCGCCTGGCGCCTGGCCGCTCTAAAGTGTGCAAACGCTTTGGCCGACGTGGTGGAATTGGTAGACACGCTATCTTGAGGGGGTAGTGACTTCGGTTGTGCGAGTTCGAGTCTCGCCGTCGGCACCATCAAATTTCCTGATTGAATCATTAGCAATAACTATTTATAAGCTTTTGATTATCAAGACAAAAGTACATAATTACGGCTTGACAGCCCATGCTTGGCGCTAATACACTCAGCCCATAACTACTCAATAGCCTGCAAGGGTTTAGTCGGAGGAACCGGTGCTGGAGAATTACCTCCCTATTCTGCTGTTCATCCTGGTTGGTCTGGCTTTTGGAATCGGCCCGATCATTGCTGGCAGCCTGCTGGCGCCTCATCGCCCGGACAGCGAAAAGCTTTCACCCTACGAATGCGGCTTCGAGGCCTTTGAAGACGCACGCATGAAATTCGACGTGCGTTATTACCTCGTTGCCATTCTGTTCATCTTGTTTGATCTGGAAATTGCTTTCCTATTTCCCTGGGCGATCGTGCTCGAAGAAATCGGTTTGGCAGGATTTGTTGCGATGATGGTATTCCTCGGCATCCTTGTTGTTGGCTTCATCTACGAATGGATGAGGGGGGCGCTGGAATGGGAGTAAGGGTTTTGAGCCGCAGGGCGAGGGGCCACGTGCACGGCACGGGGATCGACCCGGCGAAAAGGCCTGTGCGCGACGAGCGGGCGATCGGACATTCGCATGAACCTGCAGAGCGGGTATGCGCAAGGAGCGCAGAATGAGCATCGAAGGCATTCTTGAGCAGGGCTTTGTCACGACCAAGGCCGATCAACTGATCAACTACATGCGCACAGGCTCAATGTGGCCAATGACCTTTGGTTTGGCGTGCTGCGCGGTGGAAATGATGCAGGCGGGCGCGTCGCGCTACGACCTGGACCGCTTTGGGATTGTGTTCCGCCCAAGTCCCCGTCAGTCCGATGTGATGATTGTGGCAGGCACGCTATGCAACAAAATGGCCCCCGCACTGCGCAAAGTTTACGATCAGATGGCCGAGCCGCGCTGGGTGATTTCCATGGGTTCGTGTGCCAATGGCGGCGGTTACTATCATTATTCCTACTCGGTTGTACGTGGTTGCGACCGCATTGTGCCGGTGGATATTTACGTCCCGGGTTGCCCCCCCACGGCGGAAGCGCTGCTGTTTGGCATTATCCAGCTGCAGAACAAGATTCGCCGCACCAATACCATCGCTCGCTAATTGGACCCTATGACCGCGACACTGGAGTCTCTCTCTATTTGCCTGAAAGGTGTTCTTGGCGACGCGCTCGTTCAGGCCACCGAACGTCTGGATGAGTTGACGCTGGTTATCAAGCCGCATGCCTATGCCTCCGCAATGATTGCGCTGCGCGATCATCCTGATTGTCGTTTCGAACAGCTGATTGATTTGTGTGGGATGGATTATTCCGACTACGGTAACGGCGCTGGTTTTAATCAAGGTGGCAACGGCGCGCGTTTTGCTGTGGTGGTGCATTTGCTGTCTGTGTCAAACAACCAGCGGGTTCGCGTGCGCGTGTTTTGTCCTGAGGATGATCTGCCACTTGTGGCCTCGATGGTCGATATCTGGCCGGCAGCCAACTGGTTCGAGCGCGAGGCGTTTGATCTGTATGGCATCGTGTTCGAAGGGCATCCGGATTTGCGACGCATCCTCACCGATTATGGCTTTATTGGCCATCCGTTCCGCAAGGACTTCCCCTTGTCCGGCAATGTCGAAATGCGCTACGACCCGACTCAGCGACGCGTGATTTATCAGCCGGTTTCCATCGAGCCGCGCGAGGTCGTGCCACGGATCGTGCGTGACGAGAGTTACGGGGAAGGGCGCTGATGTCTGAACTCTGCAACTACGCAAGATTAATGGATGTAGCCCCGGAGCGTTCAAATGGCTGAAATCCGGAACTACACGATGAACTTCGGACCACAGCATCCGGCGGCACACGGTGTGTTGCGCCTGGTGCTGGAGCTGGATGGTGAAGTGATCCAGCGCGCCGATCCGCACATTGGTCTTCTGCACAGGGCCACCGAAAAGCTGGCCGAACACAAGACCTTCCTGCAGTCTGTTCCTTACATGGACCGCCTCGACTATGTGTCGATGATGGTCAATGAGCACGCCTATGTAATGGCGATTGAAAAGCTATTGGGCATACAGGTACCGGAGCGGGCGCAATACATTCGCGTGATGTTCGATGAAATCACCCGTGTGCTCAATCACCTTCTGTGGCTGGGCGCGCATGCACTGGACGTGGGTGCAATGACGGTGTTCCTGTATGCCTTCCGCGAACGTGAAGACCTGATGGACTGCTATGAGGCGGTATCCGGCGCGCGACTCCATGCGGCCTATTACCGTCCAGGGGGCGTCTACCGTGATCTGCCCGACACGATGCCGCAATACCAGGCGCAGCACACCCGCAATGACGCAGCGATGAAATCAATGAACGCCAACCGTCAGGGTTCGCTGCTCGATTTCATCGACGACTTCACCCAGCGTTTCCCGACCTACATTGACGAATACGAAACCCTGCTGACCGACAACCGCATCTGGAAACAGCGCACGGTGGGCATTGGCGTGGTATCGCCCGAACGCGCGCTCGCTTTGGGGTTCAGCGGGCCCATGCTGCGAGGTTCCGGTGTCGAGTGGGATCTGCGCAAGAAGCAACCTTACGAAGTCTACGATTGCATGGACTTCGATATTCCGGTCGGCACCAATGGCGACTGCTATGACCGCTATCTGGTTCGGATCGAGGAATTCCGTCAGTCCAATCGCATCATCAAGCAGTGCGTGGACTGGCTGCGCAAGAATCCCGGTCCGGTCATCGTCGAAAACCACAAGGTTGCGCCGCCGTCGCGCATCAACATGAAGCAGAACATGGAAGAGCTGATTCACCACTTCAAGCTCTTCACCGAGGGGATGCATGTTCCGGCGGGCGAAGCCTACGCCGCAGTGGAGCATCCCAAGGGTGAATTCGGCATTTATCTGGTATCGGATGGCGCCAACAAGCCCTACCGCCTGAAAATTCGTGCGCCCGGATATGCGCATCTGGCCGCGCTCGATGAAATGTCGCGCGGCCACATGATCGCCGACGTCGTGGCCATCATTGGCACGCAGGATATTGTTTTTGGGGAGATCGACCGCTGATGGCCAATCCTGATTCGAACAGCCGTCTGCTGAGTGCTGAATCCCTTGCGCAGATTGATGTGGAGATCGCCAAATATCCGGCAGATCAGAAGCAGTCTGCGGTGATGGCCGCACTGCGTATTGCGCAGGTTGAGCGCGGCTGGCTGAAGCCGGAACTGATC
Source organism: Thiobacillus sp. (assembly GCA_031426895.1). GTDB lineage: Bacteria > Pseudomonadota > Gammaproteobacteria > Burkholderiales > Thiobacillaceae > Thiobacillus. The sequence goes on from JASJPE010000019.1 coordinate 30,751, forward strand.
GAGTACATTGCCGATTATCTCGACATGCCGGCCATCGCGGCGTATGAGGTGGCCACGTTTTACAACATGTATGACACCACGCCTACCGGTCAGCACAAAATCACGCTGTGTACCAATCTGCCGTGCATGCTGATGGGTGCGGGTGAACTGGGTGAACATCTTAAAAAGAAGCTCGGCATTGGTTTTGGCGAAACTACCGAAGATGGGCGGTATACCCTGAAAGAGGGCGAGTGCATGGGTGCCTGCGGCGATGCACCGATGTGTCTGCACAATAACCATGCCATGCACACGCATCTCACACCCGAAAAACTGGACGAACTCCTGGATAAGCTGAAATGAGTTTGCTTACCCCCAATCAACAAGTCTGCAGTTGGACTCAGGTACACGCTCATCCCGCATCGCTGGAGACTTACGTTGCGAACGGTGGCTATCAGGCGTTGCGCCGGATCATCACCGGGCAGATGCCGGGTGACGACATCATTGCCGAACTCAAGACCAGCGCGTTACGTGGACGTGGCGGCGCGGGTTTTCCAACCGGGCTCAAGTGGAGCTTCATGCCGCGTGCGTTCCCGGGCGACAAGTACATCGTCTGTAATAGTGACGAGGGCGAGCCGGGTACCTTCAAGGACCGCGACATCCTGCGCTACAACCCGCATCAGTTGATCGAGGGCATGGCCATTGCCGGCTACGTGCTGGGGGCACGGGTGGGCTATAACTATATCCATGGCGAAATTTTCGATTGCTACACTATTTTCGAACGTGCCTTGAACGAGGCGCGCGAAGCAGGTTATCTCGGCGACAAGTTGTTCGGCACCGATTTCTGCTTCCAGCTGCATGCGCATCATGGTTACGGTGCCTACATCTGCGGTGAAGAGACGGCGTTGCTCGAATCGATCGAAGGCAAGAAGGGCCAGCCGCGCTTCAAACCGCCGTTCCCCGCGAGCTTTGGTTTGTATGGCAAGCCGACCACCATCAACAATACCGAGACGCTGGCCTCGGTGCCGTGGATCATGCAGCATGGCGGCCAGGCTTTCTTGGAACTGGGCAAGCCAAACAACGGCGGCCCCAAGCTGTTTTCAGTGTCGGGCCACGTCAACAAGCCGGGTAACTACGAAGTACCGCTCGGCACGCCGTTTTCCGAGCTGCTGGAAATGGCTGGCGGCGTACGCACCGGGCACAAGCTGAAAGCCGTGATTCCGGGTGGTTCGTCTGCCCCGGTTCTGCCGGCCGGCATCATGATGGACTGCACCATGGACTTCGATTCCATTGCCAAGGCGGGTTCCATGCTCGGCTCCGGCGCGGTCATCGTGATGGACGAGACCGTATGCATGGTGCGTGCGCTGGAGCGTCTGTCCTATTTCTATTTCGAGGAATCGTGCGGCCAGTGCACGCCGTGTCGCGAAGGCACCGGCTGGATGTACCGGGTGATTCACCGCATTGAACATGGCCAGGGCAGGCCGGATGATCTGGAGCTGCTCAATAGCGTGGCGAGCCGTATCGGTGGCCATACGATTTGTGCGCTGGGTGATGCAGCGGCCTTGCCGGTGCAAAGCTTCCTCAAGCATTATGGCCGTGAGTTTGAGCACCACATTGAACACAAGCGTTGCATGGACGGAACAGGGCTTTAGGAATGGCTACGCTTAATATCGAAATCGACGGACGCGCGCTTCAGGTTGAAAGCGGCGACACCATCATGGATGCGGCGAATCAGGCCGGCATCACGATCCCCCATTTCTGTTATCACAAGAAACTTTCCATCGCAGCGAGCTGCCGTATGTGTCTGGTGCAGGTGGAAAAGGCGCCCAAGCCGCTGCCCGCATGTGCCACGCCTGTAACCGATGGCATGAAGGTGTACACGCGCTCGGAATACGCGATCAACGCGCAAAAAAGCGTGATGGAGTTTTTGTTGATCAATCACCCGCTCGATTGCCCGATTTGCGATCAGGGCGGCGAATGCCAGTTGCAGGATCTGGCCGTCGGCTATGGCGGCTCGTCGTCGCGCTATCAGGAAGTCAAACGCGTGGTGCGCGAGAAAACGCTTGGCCCATTGATTGCCACCGATATGACGCGTTGCATACACTGCAGCCGTTGCGTACGTTTTGGACAGGAAATTGCCGGCGTGATGGAACTGGGCATGCCTGGACGCGGCGAACATACCGAAGTGATGCTATTTCTGGCCAATCAGGTGGCGTCCGAGTTGTCGGGCAATGTGATTGATCTGTGCCCGGTGGGCGCGCTCACCAGCAAACCCTTCCGCTACAAGGCCCGTTCCTGGGAATTGTCACGCCGTCATTCGATCAGCCCGCACGACAGCCTGGGTTCCAACCTTGAAGTCCACGTCAAGGACAACAAGGTCATGCGGGTGGTGCCGCGCGAGAACGAGGATGTGAATGAATGTTGGCTGGCCGACCGTGACCGCTATTCCTACGAAGGCCTGAATACGGCTGAGCGTCTAACCCAGCCGATGATCAAGCAGGATGGGCAATGGGTTGAAACCACCTGGCAGACTGCGCTTGAGTTTGTTGCCGACAAACTGAAAGCGCTTCCGGCCGACCAGATTGGTGCCTTGACCACGCCGCATCGTCCGGCTGAGGAACTTTTCCTGCTGCAGAAACTGATGCGTGGCCTGGGCAGCGGTAATGTCGATCATCGTTTGCGGCAGTCCGATTTTTCGCTCGATGACAACACGCATGGAGGATTCTGGCTGGGCATGCCGGTGACTTATATGTCGCGTTTGAACCGCATGCTGGTGGTGGGTTCCAATCTGCGCAAGGATCACCCGTTGATGGCCCACCGCATCCGCGAGTCGGTGCGCTGGCATGGTCAACTCAACCTGATCAACGCAGCCGAGGATGAATTCCTCGGCAAGGTACACGCCAAGCGCATCGTCGCGCCGTCACAACTTGCGGCGGCACTGGCGGGCGTGTGTCGTGCGCTGGCCGAAATGAAGAACCTGCCCGTCCCGGACCGGGCTGCGCCGTATTTTGATGACGGTGGCATGGTCGATGACATCGCCCGCAAGATGGCTGAGAGTCTGGCGGGTGGCGAAACGCGCGCGGTCTTCCTCGGCAATATGGCCCAGCACCACCCGAGCTATTCGCAAATCTACGCACTGGCACAGGAAGTGGCCCGGCTTGCAGGGGCAAGCTTTGGGGTGCTGGGCGAGGCAGCAAACAGCGTTGGTGCAGTGGCAGTCGGTGCGGTTCCGGGCTGCGGCCCCTTGGGACAGCCCGCCATCAAGGGGCTGAATGCCCAGCAGATGCTGGCCCAGCCACTACGCGCCTATCTGATGCTGGGCGTTGAGGCCGAACTCGATACTCATGACCCGGTGACAGCCCTGGCCAGCATCAACGCGGCTGAACTGGTTGTGCTGATGTCGCCCTACAAAGGTAAATCGCTCGACTACGCTGATGTGATGCTACCGATCGCACCGTGGACAGAAACCTCGGGAACCTTCATCAACACCGAAGGCCGGGTGCAGAGCTTCAATGCCGTGGTGAAACCGCTCGGCGAGGCGCGGCCGGCGTGGAAGGTGTTGCGTGTGCTGGGCAATCTGCTGGGTTTGGCTGGCTTCGATCACAACGACTCCAGGGAAGTATTGCGCGATGCGCTGGGCGAGACGCCCATCGGGTCGGTGCAGGCTTTCCTGACCAATGAGGTCAGCAACGTGGCGGTGGTGCCGCCACAGGCTGTCAGTGGCCTGGAGCGCGTAGCCGAGGTGCCGATTTATCAAACCGATGCCGTGGTGCGGCGTGCGCCTTCGTTGCAACTGACGCTGGATGCGGCCTTGCCCGTGGCACGAATGCATGGTGACCTGATTGCCAGGCTCGGACTGAAGGAAAACGGCCGCGTATCGGTGCGCCAGACTACCCGTGCGCTGACCCTGAAAGTCGAGCGCGATGATTTGCTGCCCGACAACTGTGTGCGTATTCCCTGTGGTCACCCGCTGACGGCAAGCCTGGGCCCCATGTTCGGCGCAATCACGGCGGAGCCGGTCTGATGGAGACTGGACTCATGCAAAGCCTGGACTGGGCTGTCATTCAAACAGTCGTCTGGACGCTGATCAAGATCATGGCGATCGTGGTGCCGTTGATGCTGGGCGTGGCGTATCTGACTTATGCCGAGCGGAAGATCATTGGCTGGATGCAAGTGCGTATCGGCCCGAACCGGGTCGGCTTCCAGGGGTTGCTGCAGCCGATTGCCGACGGCTTGAAGTTGCTGATGAAGGAAATCATCATTCCTTCCGGTGCCAACAAGGGGCTGTTCATCCTCGGGCCTATCCTGGTGATCGCCCCCGCGCTGGCCGCATGGGCGGTGATCCCGTTTACCGATACGCTGGTGCTTTCCAATATCAATGCGGGGCTGTTGTACGTGATGGCGATCACCTCGATGGGCGTCTACGGCGTCATCATCGCGGGCTGGGCATCCAACTCCAAATATGCCTTCCTCGGTGCGATGCGTTCGGCCGCACAGATCGTGTCGTATGAAATTGCCATGGGCTTTGCCTTGGTCGGCGTGCTGATGGCGGCGCAGTCGCTGAACATCATCGACATCGTGCAAGGCCAGGCGGGCGGCATGCATCAGTGGTACATCTGGCCGCTGTTCCCCCTGTTCGTGGTGTATCTGATTGCGGGGGTTGCCGAAACCAACCGCGCGCCGTTCGACGTCGCCGAGGGCGAATCCGAAATCGTTGCCGGTTTCCACGTCGAATATTCCGGCATGGCGTTTGCGGTGTTCTTCCTCGCCGAATACGCCAACATGATTCTGGTCGCCGCATTGACCGCGCTCATGTTCCTCGGCGGCTGGTTATCGCCAGTGGGTTTTCTGCCCGATGGCATCGTATGGTTGCTCCTGAAAACCTGCTTCGCGCTGTTTATGTTTCTATGGTTCCGCGCCACCTTCCCGCGCTATCGCTATGACCAGATCATGCGTCTCGGCTGGAAGGTGTTCATTCCCATCACCATCGTCTGGATCGTCGTCGTCGGCGGCATGATGCAGACGCCGTATGGTTATCTCTTCCATTGAGCGCGCCATGAAAAGACTGGCCCAATTTTTCGGCAGCCTGCTATTGATCGAATTGCTGCGCGGCATGATGCTCACCGGGCGTCACCTGTTTGCGCGCAAGATCACGGTACAGTATCCGGAAGAGAAAACCCCGCAATCACCGCGTTTCCGTGGCCTGCATGCCTTGCGTCGCTACCCCAACGGCGAGGAGCGCTGCATCGCCTGCAAACTCTGCGAAGCGGTGTGCCCGGCGCTGGCCATCACCATAGAATCGGAAAAGCGCGACGACGGCACCCGCCGCACCACGCGCTACGACATCGACCTGACCAAGTGCATCTTCTGCGGCTTCTGCGAGGAATCCTGTCCGGTCGATTCCATCGTCGAAACCCGCATCCTCGAATACCACGGTGAAAAACGCGGCGACCTGTATTACACCAAACCCATGCTGCTTGCCATTGGCGACCAGTATGAAGAACAGATTGCGAAAGACCGCGCCGCCGATGCCAGGTACCGCTAACGTCGAGTATTGATGACACCAACATGACTTATACGACAGCGATCTTTTATTTTCTTGCCACCATTCTGGTGCTTGCCGGGCTGCGCGTCATCACCGCGCGCAATCCGGTACATGCCGCACTGTTTCTGGTGCTGGCGTTCTTTACCGCGGCCGGTTTATGGATGCTGCTGGAAGCCGAGTTCCTCGCCATCACCCTGGTGCTGGTTTACGTTGGCGCGGTGATGGTGCTGTTCCTGTTCGTGGTGATGATGCTTGACATCAACCTGGAGCAGTTGCGCGAAGGCTTCTGGGATTATTTGCCGCTTGCCGGCTTTGTCGCTGCGATGTTGATGGTTGAAATGGCCCTGATTCTGGGCAGCCGCCATTTCGGCCTGGAGGTAATGGGTACGCCTGCGCCACATCCCGCCGACTACAGCAATACCAAGGAGCTCGGGCGGCTGATTTATACCGACTACGTCTATGCGTTTGAGCTGGCTGCAGTGATCCTGCTGGTGGCGATTGTCGCTGCCATCGCGCTGACGCTGCGCCGCCGCAAGGACAGCAAGTACATCGACCCGGCCGAGCAGGTGAAGGTCAAGCGCAACGACCGTCTGCGCATCGTGAAAATGCAGGCAGTGATGAAGCCGGGCGCAGGGGAGGGAGAGGAAAAAGCATGAGCCACACCCTTCACCCTTCACCCTTTACCTTTTACCGCTCCAGAGGAGCGCACGCATGATTTCCTTATCGCACTACCTGGTGCTGGGGGGGATTTTGTTTTCCATCAGCGTGCTGGGCATTTTCCTCAACCGCAAGAACGTAATCATTCTCTTGATGGCCATCGAACTGATGCTGCTGGCGGTGAACATGAACTTCATCGCGTTTTCGCATTATCTCGGCGATATCCACGGCCAGATCTTCGTCTTCTTCATCCTCACCGTCGCTGCGGCAGAATCCGCCATCGGTCTGGCGATCCTGGTGGTGTTGTTCCGCAACCTGCGCACAATCAACGTCGATGATCTCGACCAACTGAAAGGCTGATGCGGATGGATATGCAGACGCTTTATCTCATCGTGCCGTTGGCGCCTCTGTTTGGCGCAATTGTGGCCGGCTTGTTTGGTCGGGTCATCGGCCGCAGCCTGTCGCACGTCGTGACCATTGCCGGTGTGGCGGTGTCGTTCATCGCCTCGGTGCTGGTGTTTCAGGATGTACTCGCGGGCCATACCTACAACGGCACGGTCTACACCTGGATGGTGCTAGGTGATCTGCGCCTGGAGGTGGGCTTCCTGATCGATTCGCTGACGACCATGATGATGCTGGTGGTGACCTTCGTCTCGCTGATGGTGCATATCTACACCATCGGGTATATGCAAGACGACCCCGGCTACCAGCGATTCTTCAGCTACATCTCGCTGTTCACCTTCTCGATGTTGATGCTGGTGATGAGCAACAACTTCCTGCAACTGTTCTTCGGCTGGGAAGCGGTGGGTCTGGTCTCGTATCTGCTGATCGGCTTCTGGTACACCCGGGAAACCGCGATTTACGCCAACCTCAAGGCCTTCCTGGTCAATCGGGTCGGCGACTTTGGCTTCATTCTGGGCATCGGCCTGGTATTGGCGCATTTCGGCACACTCGATTACGCCACGGTGTTTGCCAAGGCACCCTCGATGGCTCGCGAAACCATTACCCTGTGGCCGGACTCGCCATGGATGCTGATGACCGTCATCGGCATCTTGCTGTTTATCGGCGCGATGGGTAAATCAGCGCAGTTCCCGCTGCACGTCTGGCTGCCCGATTCGATGGAAGGCCCGACACCGATTTCCGCGCTGATCCATGCAGCGACGATGGTGACCGCCGGCATCTTCATGGTCGCGCGCATGTCGCCGCTGTATGAACTGTCCGATGTGGCCTTGAGTTTCATCATGGTCATCGGCGCGATTACCGCGCTGTTCATGGGTTTCCTCGGCATCGTGCAGAACGACATCAAGCGGGTGGTGGCGTATTCGACGCTGTCGCAGTTGGGCTACATGACGGTTGCGCTTGGCGCCTCGGCCTATTCGGTTGCGGTGTTCCACCTGATGACGCACGCCTTCTTCAAGGCGCTGCTGTTCCTGGCGGCGGGTTCGGTCATCATCGCCGTACACCACAATCAGGACATCCGCTACATGGGCGGTCTGAAGAAATACATGCCGATCACCTGGATCACCTCGCTGATCGGTTCGCTGGCGTTGATCGGCACGCCGTTCCTGTCGGGCTTTTATTCCAAGGAAAGCATCATTGAAGCAGTCAAGTTGTCGCATCTGCCGGTGGCCAATCTGGCTTACTGGGCCGTGCTGATTGGCGTGTTTGTTACCGCCTTCTATTCGTTCCGCATGTATTTTCTGGTGTTTCATGGCAAGGAGCGTTTCCACCAGGCGCCTCACAGTCATGGGCACGACGATCATGGACATCATGGCGGCACGCCGCACGAAACCCCGTGGGTAGTGACCGGACCATTGCTCGCTTTGGCTTTGCCTTCACTGGCGATCGGCTACATGACCATCGAGCCGATGCTGTTTGGTGACTTCTTTGGCAATGCCATTTACGTAGCCGACCGTCATCCGGTGATGCATGAACTCAATCAGGAGTTTCACGGTGCGGTGGCAATGGCTCTGCACGCGGTTACGACGCTGCCTTTCTGGCTGGCGGCTGCAGGTGTTGGACTATCCGCGTTCTTCTATCTCAAGCGTCCGGACATCCCCGCGGCGATTCAAAAGCGCTTCAGTTTCATCCACAGCATGCTGGTCAACAAGTACTGGTTTGACGAGTTCTACAGCGCCGTCTTTGCCAAAGGCGCACGCTTGCTGGGCGGCAGCCTGTGGCGGCGTGGCGACCAGGCGATCATCGACGGCTTGATCATCAATGGTTCGGCGCATCTGGTCGAACGCTTGTCCCGACTGGTGCGTGCATTCCAGTCCGGTTACATCTACCACTACGCGTTTGCCATGCTGATCGGGGTATTTGCCCTGGTGACGTGGTTCGCGCGACTCAACTAAGCCCACTCATGTTCGGACAGTCGATTCTCTCTCTCGTCATCTGGGTTCCGATTCTGGCCGGAGTGGCGGTACTGGCCACCGGCTCGGATCGCAACGCGGGGCTTGCCCGCTGGGTAGCATTGGCGGGGGCGCTGCTTGGGCTGATCGTGGCGATCCCGCTGGTGAGCGATTTCAATAGCAGCACCTCAACCATGCAGTTTGTGGAGAAGGCCGCGTGGATCCCGGCTTTCAATGTTCATTATCACCTCGGTGTTGATGGCATTTCCATGCCGCTGATCCTGTTGAACAGTTTCATCACCGTGCTGGTGGTGATCGCCGGCTGGCAGGTCATCCAGGACAAGGTTGCGCAATACATGGCGGCTTTCCTCATCATGTCCGGCCTCATCAATGGCGTATTCGCCTCGCTGGACGGCATCCTGTTCTATGTTTTCTTCGAAGGCATGCTGATTCCGCTGTATCTGATCGTCGGCGTGTGGGGCGGACCGAACCGCGTCTATGCCGCGTTCAAGTTCTTCCTCTACACCCTGCTTGGTTCGCTGCTGATGCTGGTGTCGATGATCTATCTGTATTTCCAGTCGGGCGGCAGTTTCGATATCCAGACCTGGCATGCCACCACGCTCGGCATGACAGCGCAGACGCTGATGTTCTTCGCCTTCCTGCTGGCGTTCGGTGTCAAGGTGCCGATGTGGCCGGTGCACACCTGGTTGCCCGACGCACACGTCGAAGCCCCCACCGGCGGCTCGGTGGTACTGGCGGCGATTACGCTGAAAGTCGGCGCATACGGCTTCCTGCGCTTCATCCTGCCGATATTGCCGGACGCCAGCCACGAGTTCGCCTGGTTTGTCATCATGCTGTCGCTGATTGCCGTGGCCTACATCGGTCTGGTCGCGCTGGTGCAGGCTGACATGAAAAAGCTCATCGCCTATTCGTCGATTGCCCACATGGGCTTCGTTACCCTCGGCTTCTTCATGTTCAACCCGATGGGTGTCGAGGGCGGCCTGGTGCAGATGATCTCGCACGGCTTTGTTTCGGCCGCGCTGTTCCTCTGCATTGGCGTGATGTATGACCGCCTGCATTCGCGCCAGATCAAGGATTACGGCGGGCTGGTGAACAAGATGCCGGTGTTCGCCGCCTTCTTCATGCTGTTTGCCATGGCCAATGCCGGCTTGCCCGCCACCAGTGGCTTCGTTGGGGAGTTCATGGTCATCATGGCTGCGGTCAAGGTTAATTTCTGGTTTGCCTTCGTCGCCGCCACCACCTTGATCTTTGGCGCGGCTTACACATTGTGGATGTACAAGCGCGTGGTGTTCGGATCGGTCACCAACCCGCACGTCGAGGACATGAGCGACGTCAACGCGCGCGAGATTTTGTTGCTCGGTGTGCTGGCTGTTTGCGTACTGGCCATGGGTTTGTATCCCAAGCCGTTCACCGACGTGATGCACGTATCCGTGGTCGACTTGTTGGCGCACGTCGCCCAAAGCAAATTACCGTGAGCGCACGACTATGAGCACCGCCTCAATTCAATTCGCCCAATTCGCCCCCGCCTTGCCAGAGATTTTCGTGCTGGCCATGGTGTCGTTGATTCTGGTCATCGATGCGGCCGTAGACGACAGCAAGCGTTACCTGGCTTATGTCTTGTCGCTGGTCACCCTGGCGGGTGCGGCTTACCTGACTGCCCGTAATTTCTCCACCATGCCGGTGCTGACGCTTGGCGGCCTGTTTGTCGACGACCCCCTGTCGGACGTGCTGAAACTGTTCCTGTACCTGACTGTGGCCGTGGTGCTGGTGTATTCGCGTGATTACCTGACCGAACGCGGACTCTACAAGGGCGAGTTCTTTGTGCTGGCGTTGTTTGCGTTGCTGGGCATGATGGTGATGGTGTCAGCCAGCCATTTCCTCACGCTGTATCTCGGCCTCGAACTGCTGTCGCTCTCCCTGTATGCCATGGTCGCATTGCAGCGTGATTCCAGCATCGCGACCGAGGCGGCAATGAAATATTTTGTACTCGGCGCGCTGGCCTCGGGCATGCTGCTCTACGGCATGTCGATGGTGTACGGTGTCACTGGCTCGCTCGCACTGGGCGACATCGCCATTGCCCTGCAGGACGGCACCGACCTGCGCATTCCGCTGGTGTTCGGCGTGGTCTTCATCGTTGCCGGTCTGGCATTCAAGCTGGGTGCAGTGCCATTCCACATGTGGGTACCCGACGTCTATCACGGCGCGCCGACCGCGATGACGCTGTTCATCGGCTCCGCGCCCAAGATCGCCGCATTTGCCTTTGTCGTGCGCATCCTTGGACAAGGGCTGGAATCGCAGGTGACCGAATGGCGCGACATGCTGGTGATCCTGGCCGTGCTGTCGATGGCCGTTGGCAACATTGCTGCCATCGCGCAAACCAACCTCAAACGCATGCTCGCGTATTCCACCATCTCGCACATGGGCTTCATGCTGCTCGGTATTTTGGCCGGCTCGCAAAACGGCTACGGCAGCGCGATGTTCTACGTGCTGGTGTATGCGCTGATGAGCCTGGGAAGTTTCGGCATGATCCTGCTGCTGTCGCGCGCGGGGTTCGAATCCGACCAGCTGGAAGACTTCAAGGGCTTGAATCAGCGCAGCCCGTGGCTGGCTTTTTTGATGCTGTTGCTGATGTTCTCGATGGCCGGCGTGCCGCCCACCGTTGGCTTCTATGCCAAGCTCGCCGTGCTGCAGTCCGTCGTCGAAATCGGCTATGTGTGGCTGGCCGTCGCCGCCGTGCTGTTCTCGCTGGTGGGGGCGTTCTACTACCTGCGCATCGTCAAACTGATGTATTTCGATACCTCACACGACACCACGCCGATTACCATCAGCCCCGACACCCGCGTCATCATGTCAGCCAACGGACTGGCCGTGCTGGTGGTGGGCATTCTGCCGCAGCCCTTGATGGCTGTCTGCATGCACGCCATTGGCGCATCGTTCTGAATCAAGATTGTCCATTAGCCTTACAGCCGTTCGCCCTGAGCTTGTCGAAGGGTTGCATTGCCACAAACTGTGGCTGATATGAACTGAACCCAGCCGAAGCAAGTCAGCTCCGGCGTTACTTTGCTTTCGGATCGAGCGTGAATTTCTCTACTACTCTGCTGCTAACCTTGGCGTTCATCGCCGCCAACCTGCCGTTCCTCGCCGAGCGTATTTTCTTCATCGTCAAACCCAAGCTGGGCAGCAAAAATGTTGCCTGGCGCCTTCTGGAACTGGTTGTTTTGTTCTTCGTGGTCGGCGGCATCGCATGGCTGCTGGAAGGCAAGCTCGGCGACGTGCACAGGCAGAACTGGGAGTTCTACGCTGTGAACGCCTCGTTATTCGTGGTGTTTGCCTATCCGGGGTTTGTGTATCGCTATCTGTGGCGGAGGCGGGGCGCCTGAGGCGTGCCGAAATCAAGAATGAATACTCAGGAATTCAAGCTTCGCGGCGAATACGTTGCGCTATGCGACTTGCTCAAACTTACCGGCATAGCCGACAGTGGCGGGCAGGGCAAGCTCATGATCGCCAATGGCGAAGTCACCGTGGACGGCCAGCCCGAGAGCCGCAAGACAGCGAAGATACGGGCAAATCAGACGGTGCGGTGCTTGGGACAGAGCGTGCTGGTTGTGGCGGCTCAAGATTAAAGAAAACAGAAGAAGAATCGGCCCGAATCAAACTCCACGGCCAGTCGCGCGCCGCGATTCAGCGCATAGTCCCATGACCCCTTGGTGGCGCAGCCTTCGTGGCATTCGCTTACCCCCGCCGGGGACTCCAGATCGCGTTCGCGGTCATACCAGCTCAACAACATGGTGTCTTCACCCAACTGCTGCTGCGCGGCGGCACTCGCCAGCTTCAATGCGGCATTGAAGTCGAGGCCAAGTTCGCGGGTATCAAGATAGAGCGTCTTCATGGTTCGGAATGGGTCAGCGCCTTTAAAGCATAGAGTATATCCAGCGCTGCCTTCGGGGTGAGGGCGTCCGGGTCGAGTTCCCGCAGTTGATCCAGTGCGGGATGCGGGGGCGGCGCATCGTTGGGGATATGGGCGACGAAGAGATCGCCCTGCGGACCGGGTTGCAGCTGCGCGTCTTCGAGTTCGCGCAAATGGCGCCGTGCAGCGTGGATGACCGGGCTGGGCACGCCGGCCAGACGGGCAACCTGGATGCCGTAGCTTTGCGAGGCCGGGCCTTCTTCCACCGCATGCAGAAAGACCAGATCGGCGCCGTGTTCCTTGGCGTCCAGATGCACGTTGGCGAGCTGCTTGTACTCGTTGGCAAGCTGCGTCAGCTCAAAGTAATGCGTGGCAAACAAAGTGAAAGCGCGCGTGGCGCTGACCAGATGCCGCGCCACTGCCCAGGCCAGGGCGAGGCCGTCGAAGGTGGAGGTGCCACGGCCGATTTCATCCAGCAGGACCAGGCTGCTGGAAGTGGCGTTGTGCAGGATGTGAGCGGTTTCGGTCATCTCGACCATGAAGGTGGAACGCCCGCCGGCCAGATCGTCCGACGCGCCGATGCGGGTAAAAATCTGGTCGACGTCGCCGATTTTCGCCGTGTTGGCCGGCACCCACAGGCCGCAGCAGGCCAGCAGCGTAATCAGCGCGACCTGCCGCATATAGGTCGATTTTCCGCCCATGTTGGGGCCGGTGATCAGCAGCATCTGGCGGCTGCGGCTGAGCGTCACGTCGTTGGCGATGAAGTGCGCGACCTGCGCTTCGACCACCGGGTGGCGGCCGCCGCGGATGACGATGCCGGGTTCGTGACTGTATTCAGGCGCACTCAATTTGAGAGTGCGCGCGCGCTCGGCCTGGCTCGCCAGCACGTCGGATTCGGCCAGTGCTGTTGCCAGAACCAGCAATGCCGGTACATGCGGCGTGAGTGTGTCCAGCAGCGACTCGAACAGCGCCTTCTCGCGCGCCAGTGCACGCTCCTGTGCGGACAGCGCCTTGTCTTCGAAGGCTTTCAGTTCCGGCGTGATGTAGCGCTCGGCATTTTTCAGCGTCTGGCGGCGGCGGTAATCGTCTGGGACGTTCTCCGATTGCGCGCGGCTGACTTCGATGTAAAAACCATGCACCTTGTTGTATTCAACTTTCAGCGTACTGATACCCGATCGGGCGCGCTCGCGCGTTTCCAGTTCCAGCAGAAAAGCGCCGGCGTCGCGTGTCAGTGCGCGCAGTTCGTCGAGATCGGCGTCGTAGCCATCGGCAATGACACCGCCTTCGCGCAGCACACTGGCGGGCTCGGGTTGAACGGCCTGAGCGAGCAGGGTGTGCAGATCGGGACGGGCGGCAAGCGCCACGCCCAATTTAGACAAACGAGCATGGTCGTCGGGCAAGGCAGCAGCCAGATCGGGCAACAGCGCCAGCGTGTCGCGCAGGCCGGAGAGGTCGCGCGGACGTGCATTCTTCAGTGCAATACGGCCACTGATGCGCTCGACGTCGGCACAGCTTTTGAGTAGCTGGCTGATCGCTTTTGCGGTGTCCGGCACTTCGGCCAGTACACCGATGGCATCGCGTCGCTTGTTGAGCACCACCCGATCACGGAGCGGGTGGTGCAGCCAGTGACGCAGCAAGCGTGTACCCATGCCGGTGGCGGTCGTATCGAGTACCGACAGCAAGGTCGGCGATGCCTCACCACGCAGGGTTTCGGTGAGTTCCAGGTTGCGTCGGGTAGCCGCGTCGAGTTGGACGAAATCGCTGTCGCGCTCGGCCTGAATGGATTGAATGTGCGGCAGCGCGGTGCGCTGCGTGTTCTGGATGTAATCGAGCAGGGCACCTGCAGCGGCAAGCGCCTGGGGCAGGTCTGCCACGCCAAACCCGCTTAGATCGCGACTGCCGAATTGCTGCGCCAGCCGGGTTTGCGCGCCGCCTGCGTCGAACTGCCAGGGTGCCAGTCGGCGGACCGCACAGGCAGCGCCTGCCAGGGTGAAATCGTCCGGTGCCAGGATTTCGGCCGGGCGTATGCGCGCAAGCAAGGCGGGCAGAGCGGCAGGATCAACCTGGGTAACCTGAAAACGTCCAGCAGCCAGATTGAGCCAGGCCACGCCGATTGACTCGGGGCCTGGAGCGATGGCCAGAATCAGGGTGTCCTGTGTCTCGTCCAGCAGGCCTGAGTCAGTCAGCGTTCCCGGCGTGATGATGCGCATGATCTGCCGCTCGACCGGGCCTTTGCTGGCGGCCGGGTCCCCCACCTGCTCAGCGATCGCCACCGATTCGCCTAGTTTCAGCAGTCGCGCCAGATACTGTTCGGCGCTGTGATACGGCACGCCGGCCATCTTGATCGGTTCGCCAGCGGATGCGCCGCGCGTGGTGAGGGTGATGTTGAGCAGCCGCGACGCTTTTTCGGCGTCGTCGAAAAACAGCTCGTAAAAGTCGCCCATGCGGTAGAACAGCAGCATATCGGGATGCTGTGCCTTGATGCCAAGGTACTGGACCATCATCGGCGTATGGGCAGTGGGCTCCTTGGCGATGGACATGGGCAGGCTGGCGGGTTGTTTAGACTTTCAGTTCAGGCGGCAGATGCGGCGCAAGGATTTGCAGCATTTGCGCGAAGATTTTTGGCGTGGCGGCGACGATGTTGCCGGAATCCAGGAAGCCTTCATCGCCCATGAAGTTGCCGACCAGTGCGCCGGATTCCTGTGCGATCAGGCTGCCGGCAGCGAGATCCCAGGGTTTCAGGTTCATTTCCCAAAAACCGTCGTAACGACCGCAAGCCACGTAGGCGAGGTCAAGCGCGGCCGAGCCGGGGCGACGCAGGCCCGAGGTGGCACGCATCATGTCGCGGAACATGTTGATATAGGCTTCTGCATGGGTGAAATCGGTATAAGGGAAGCCTGTTCCGATCAGGCATTCGGCGAGCTTGTTACGTTTGCTGGCGCGGATACGCCGGTCGTTGAGCATGGCGCCGCGCCCACGGCTGGCGGTGAAAAGTTCGTTACGCGCGGGGTCAAACACTACGGCCTGAGTGATCTGGCCTTTTTGCTTGAGTGCGATGGAAACCGAATATTGCTGCAGACCGTGCAGGAAGTTGGTGGTGCCGTCGAGAGGGTCGATGATCCACTGATAGTCTTCGTTGTTCTTGGCGTCGGTCTGGCCGGACTCCTCTGCTAAAATCCCATGGTTCGGGTAGGCATCGAGCAGGGTTTCGATGATGGCGCGTTCGGCCATTTGATCGACTTCGCTGACATAATCGCGATCCTGCTTGCTCCGTACGGTGAGCTGGTCGAGATCGAGTGAGGCGCGATTGATGATCGCCCCGGCTTTGCGCGCGGCTTTCACCGCCGTATTGAGCATGGGATGCATGGTGTCTGGCTATAAATTCAAAGAACGAACGAGCATTTTACTTGATGTATGACGCAAGCTGATCCGAAACTTCTCGCCAATATCCGAATTGTTCTGGCGCGTACCAGCCACCCCGGCAATATCGGTGCTGCGGCGCGGGCGATGAAAACGATGGGACTGTCCCAGTTTTATCTTGTCCAGCCTTATCTT
The DNA here is from genome assembly GCA_031426895.1 of Thiobacillus sp. Classification (GTDB taxonomy): domain Bacteria; phylum Pseudomonadota; class Gammaproteobacteria; order Burkholderiales; family Thiobacillaceae; genus Thiobacillus. The sequence goes on from JASJPE010000019.1 coordinate 46,763, forward strand.
TTTCCGAATAGCCAGGCCGATGCGATGGCTGCGAGTGCGGGTGACCTGCTGGCGCAGGCCCATGTTTGCAACACGCTGGAAGAAGCTCTCACCGGCACCGTCCTGGCATTCGGTGTGTCGGCGCGCCGACGCGATATTGTGACCGAGGTGCTGACACCGCCCGAGGCGTCCGTCCGTTTGCTGACTGAAGCGCAATCTGCGCCGGTGGCGCTGGTATTCGGCAATGAAACCAGTGGATTGTCGAATGAGGAGCTGAGCCTGTGTCAAGGGCTGGTGAGCATTGCCGCCAACCCGGACTATAGCTCGCTCAATCTGGCGGCGGCCGTACAGGTCTTGAGTTACGAAATTCGTCAGACCTGGCTTCAACACCCATCCTGGCCGCCACCCGAGATCGATGCTGCCAGGCTGGACGATGTCGAGCGGTTTTACGAGCATCTGGAAACAGCACTCACCGAACTGGAATTCCTCAACCAGGGCTCGCCCGGAAAACTGATGCTGAAGCTGCGCTGGCTGTTCGCACGCACCCGCCTGGCGCAGGAGGAAGTGAATATCCTGCGCGGGATTTTGACCGCTGCGCAAACAGCCAAAAGGCTTTCCGGTCAGTTACGGAACCGCAATCCGGAATAGTTGACTAAATAACTCGGAAATAGCATCCTCAAACGCATGAACCTGCTCAGCCAACTCAAGGAAGACATTGCCGTGGTGTTTGACCGCGACCCTGCGGCGCGCTCGACATTTGAAGTCATCACGACCTATCCTGGCTTTCACGCCATGGTGATTCATCGCCTGTCGCACAAGTTGTGGCGCATGGAGTGGAAGTGGCTGGCGCGTTTTATCTCCCATATTGGCCGCTGGCTGACTGGCGTCGAAATTCATCCCGGTGCGACCATTGGCCGCCGCGTGTTTATCGACCATGGGATGGGGGTGGTGGTGGGCGAGACTGCCGAAATTGGTGACGATTGCACGCTCTATCACGGTGTGACCCTCGGCGGCACCTCATGGAACAAGGGCAAGCGCCATCCCACCCTGATGCCAGGCGTCGTGGTAGGGGCAGGCGCCAAAATTCTGGGACCAATTATAATCGGTGCCAATGCGCGTATCGGGTCCAATGCCGTGGTGGTGAAAGATGTACCGGGCGATGCGACGGCAGTGGGCATCCCCGCGCGCATTCTGGACAGCAGTGCAGAGAAACAACGTAACCGGCAAGCTGAAAAGCTTGGATTTTCAGCTTATGCCATATCGGCTGATATGAATGACCCGGTGGTGAAGGCCATTCATGGCCTGGTTGACCATTCGGCCCACATCGATCACCGGCTGGAGCTGATCCTGGCTCAATTGCAGAAGCTCGGGGTGGAAATGCCTGCCGATCAGGACAAACCGGATGATTTCGATCCGAACTATTTGAATAAAATAGTTGACTAATTTGCTCGGGTAAGTAATAGTTGACTGAAATGCTCGGGAATTTTATAGTACCGGGCGAAATTTCAGGAGAATGAGTCATGAGATTGACCACCAAAGGTCGCTTCGCAGTCACGGCAATGCTGGATTTGGCTTTGCGTGGCGGTAAAAACCCGGTAACGCTGGCTGGAGTCAGTGAGCGCCAGGATATTTCCCTATCGTATCTGGAGCAGCTGTTTAGCCGCCTCCGTCGCCATGAACTGGTTGAAAGCGTTCGCGGTCCTGGCGGTGGATATTACCTCGCTCGCCCGCTTGCCGAACTCAGTGTGGCCGATATCATTCGTGCCGTGGACGAGCCGATCGATGCTACCCAGTGCGGCGGCAAGGAAAATTGCCACGATGAACATCGCTGCCTGACGCATGACTTGTGGACGGGGCTCAATGCCCACATCTACGATTACCTGGACAACGTGACGCTAGCCACGCTGGTGGCCAGACAGGATGAATGCAAGGACAAGGTATTGCAGGACCGCCGCACATCTAAGATGACGCTGGCCGCTTGAATGATTCAACTTGGGTAAAACGATGAAGACACTGTATTTCGATTATTCCGCGACCACTCCGGTCGATCCCCGCGTGGCCGCGAAGATGATTCCTTATCTGACCGAGGAATTCGGCAACCCGGCATCGCGTTCACACCCTTATGGCTGGACGGCTGACAAGGCGGTGGAAGAGGCGCGTGGCCATGTGGCTGCGCTGGTCGGGGCTGACCCCAAGGAAATCGTGTTTACTTCAGGCGCGACTGAATCGAACAACCTTGCCATCAAGGGCGCAGGACATTTCTATTCCGGCACCAAGGGCAAGCACATCATTACCGTGCGCACCGAGCACAAAGCGGTGCTCGACACCGTGCGTGAGATGGAGCGTCAAGGGTTTGAGGCAACCTATCTGGGTGTGAAGGAAAACGGTCTGCTTGATCTGGATGTGTTGCGCGCGGCGATCCGTCCGGACACCGTGCTGGTCTCGGTGATGGCGGTCAACAACGAAATTGGCGTGATTCAGGATATTGAAGCCATCGGCAAGATTTGCCGTGAAAAAGGCGTGATTTTCCATGTCGATGCAGCGCAGGCCACCGGCAAGATGCCGATCGACCTCGCCAAGCTGCCGGTCGATCTGATGTCGTTCTCGGCGCACAAGACTTATGGACCCAAAGGCATCGGCGCGTTGTATGTGCGTCGCAAGCCGCGCGTGCGCCTGGAAGCACAGATGCATGGCGGTGGCCATGAGCGTGGCATGCGTTCGGGCACGCTGGCCACCCACCAGATCGTCGGCATGGGTGAGGCCTTCCGCATCGCCAAGGAAGAAATGGCGACCGAAAATGAGCGTATCCGCATGCTGCGTGACCGTCTTTACAACGGCCTCAAGGACATCGAAGAAGTCCACCTGAACGGTGACATGGACCAGCGGGTGCCGCATAACCTCAACGTCAGCTTCAACTTTGTTGAAGGTGAATCGCTGATCATGGCGATCAAGGATCTGGCGGTATCGAGTGGCTCGGCCTGTACCTCGGCCAGCCTGGAACCTTCCTACGTGCTGCGTGCACTGGGCCGCAGCGACGAACTGGCGCATAGCTCGATTCGTTTCTCGATCGGTCGTTTTACGACGGAAGAAGAAGTCGACTACGCCATCAAGCTGTTGCATGAAAAGATCGGCAAATTGCGCGAACTTTCCCCGCTGTGGGAAATGTTCAAGGAAGGCATTGATCTTAATAGTGTGCAGTGGGCCGCACACTGAATCTGAAGTAAAGGAGAACACATAATGTCCTACAGCGATAAAGTACTCGACCATTACGAAAACCCCCGCAACGTGGGTTCGTTCACCAAGGATGACGATGGTGTGGGAACCGGCATGGTGGGCGCGCCCGCCTGCGGCGATGTGATGAAACTGCAGATCAAGGTCGGTGCCGACGGCCGCATTGAAGACGCCAAGTTCAAGACCTATGGTTGCGGTTCGGCGATCGCTTCGTCCTCGCTGGTGACCGAGTGGGTCAAGGGCAAGACACTTGACCAGGCCATGGAAATCAAGAACACGGCCATCGCTGAAGAACTCGCGTTGCCGCCGGTGAAAATCCACTGTTCGATTCTGGCCGAGGATGCCATCAAGGCTGCGGTCAGCGATTACAAGCAGAAAAAAGGTCTGGAGTAAATCATGGCGGTGACTCTTTCCGAGCGCGCGGCACAACACGTCACCAACTATCTGGCCAAACGCGGCAGTGGTATCGGCATCCGTCTCGGCGTGCGTACCACTGGCTGCTCCGGTATGGCTTATAAACTGGAGTTTGCTGATGCGGTGCCTGAGGGTGACGAAGTTTTTACCAGCCACGGCGTGACGGTATTTGTTGACCCGAAAAGCCTGACTTATCTTGACGGTACCGAACTGGATTACGCCCGTGAAGGCCTGAACGAAGGTTTCAAATTCAACAATCCGAATGTCAAGAATGAATGCGGTTGCGGCGAGTCGTTCAACGTCTGATTGCAGCGCGCTTGAATTGGTTTGAAGCGAAAAGCGCCAGGCGTATCTAACGACTGGCGTTGGTTATCTGACATGGACTTTACCCAGAATCATTTTGAATTATTTAGCCTGCCGCAATCGTATGCGCTTGATCGGGATCGGCTAGATTCGGCTTATCGGGAATTGCAGAATACCGTTCATCCGGATCGTTTCGCAGCCAAGCCTGAAGCCGAGCAACGGGTAGCGATGCAGTGGGCCACGCTGGCCAACGAGGCGTATCAGACGCTCAAGCACCCAGTCAACCGTGGTGTGTATCTGTTGCGGCTGCAGGGGCTTGACGCACTCGATGCCAGCAACACCAAAATGGCGCCGGATTTCCTGATGCAGCAAATGGAGTGGCGTGAGGCCATCGAGGAGGCCCGCGCTGGAAAAAACATGACAGCGCTGGATGATTTGACCGCTGACCTGCGCACCTCGCATCGACGCATCGAGACACAGCTCACCGATCTGATCGATACGGCGCATGATTTTGCAGCAGCTTCCGAAGCTGTGCGCCAGCTACGTTTCATGGACAAACTTATTGCAGAAGTAGGCGATGTCTACGAAGAACTGGAAACCTAGAGAATATGGCTCTACTGCAAATTGCCGAACCCGGCATGTCCACAGCCCCACACCAGCATCGGCTGGCGGTGGGCATTGATCTGGGCACGACTAATTCACTGGTGGCCACGGTGCGTTCGGGCCTTGCGCTGGTACTGGACGACAAAGCGGGGCATTCGCTGCTGCCATCGGTGGTGCGTTATCACGCCAATTGCGATGTCGATGTGGGGTATGCCGCCCAGGCTGCGCAGAACAGTGATCCCCACAATACGATTGTGTCGGTCAAGCGCTTTATGGGGCGCGGCATCGTTGATATTGATGACAGCGCCAGCTTGCCGTATCGCTTTGTTGACGCACCTGGCATGGTGCAGCTGAAAACGGTTGCTGGCGTGAAAAGCCCGGTTGAGATTTCAGCCGAAATTCTCAGGGTTCTACGCCATCGTGCCGAAGAAGCACTGGGCGGCGAGTTGGTGGGCGCGGTGATTACCGTGCCCGCGTATTTTGACGATGCCCAGCGTCAGGCCACCAAGGATGCCGCGCAACTGGCGGGTTTGAACGTGTTGCGCCTGTTGAACGAACCGACTGCGGCAGCCATTGCCTATGGCCTTGATAATGCGTCAGAAGGTGTCTACGCTGTGTATGACCTGGGAGGCGGTACGTTCGATATTTCGATTCTGAAACTGTCGAAAGGGGTGTTCGAAGTGCTTGCCACCAATGGCGACTCGGCGTTGGGTGGGGATGATTTTGACCAACGTATTTTTTGCTGGATGGTTGAGCAAGGCCGTTTTTCACCGTTGTCGGCGGGCGACATGCGTCTGTTGCTCACCAAGGCGCGCGACGCCAAGGAAGCACTGACCGAGCATACAGAGGTGCGTGTTACCGCTGTGTTGTCGACCGGTGAAATGATGGATGCGACACTCACCCAAACCGCTTTCAACTCCATGACGGCTGGCCTGGTCAACAAGACCCTGGCACCAACCCGCAAGGCGTTGCGAGACGCAGATTTGAGCGTGGGCGATATCAAGGGTGTCGTCATGGTGGGTGGATCGACGCGGATGCCCTGTGTGCGCCATGCTGTAGCCGATTTTTTCAAGCAGACACCGTTGACCAACCTCAATCCTGACAAGGTCGTTGCAATTGGCGCAGCCATGCAGGCAGATGTGCTGGCTGGAAACCGTGCCGGTGACGACTGGCTGCTGCTTGATGTGATTCCCTTGTCGCTGGGCCTGGAAACGATGGGAGGCTTGACCGAAAAGGTCATCCCGCGCAATACGACCATTCCCACCGCGCGTGCTCAGGAGTTCACGACTTTCAAGGATGGCCAGACCGCGATGAGTGTGCATGTGCTGCAGGGCGAGCGTGAGCTTGCAGCAGACTGTCGTTCACTGGCGCGCTTTGAACTCCGTGGCATCCCGCCAATGGTTGCCGGTGCCGCGCGCATTCGCGTCACATTCCAGGTCGACGCAGACGGTCTGTTGTCAGTAGCAGCTCGCGAACAGAGCTCTGGTGTCGAGGCCAGCGTACAGGTCAAACCATCCTATGGCCTGGGTGATGATGAAATCACCCGCATGCTGAAAGATGCGTTTACCCATGCCAAGGACGACATGTATGCCCGCGCGCTTAACGAGCAAATCGTCGATGCACAGGGTCTGATCGCAGCTACCCGAGCGGCCATGCAGGAAGACGGTACACTGCTTGATTCAACTGAAACTGATGCGATCAATGCAGGTATTGTCGTGCTGGAAAGCCTGTTGGCCAGAACAGACCATCAGGCGATCAAGCGGGGGATCGAAGTATTGAATGCTGCGAGCACAGAATTCGCGCAGCGCCGTATGGATCAGAACGTGCGCCGTGCCATGGCCGGACAGAAACTGGAAACATTCGGTTGAGCGATGTGGTGCCACCTGTGGCCAAATCGAATGCCGGTTTTCATGTAAATGGCGAGAAGCCCGGCCTGCGACAGAAACAGCAGCCAATGCGCGGTTACAATTCAAGAACGGCATTTTCGCCACTCTTCCAAATCAATATTCCCCAGCAGCCTGACTGCGAGTGATTCAAACCATGCCCCAACTCATCGTACTGCCCCATGTAGAACTCTGTCCGGAAGGCACTGTGATCGATGCCAAGTCCGGTGAAACCATCTGCGACACCTTGCTTGCCAACGGTATCGAAATTGAACACGCCTGTGAGAAATCCTGCGCCTGCACCACCTGCCATGTGGTGGTGCGTGAAGGTTTCAATTCTCTGGATGCTTCGACTGAAGAAGAGGATGATCTGCTCGACAAGGCATGGGGACTGGAGCCGCAGTCCCGCTTGTCATGTCAGGCACGCGTAAACACCAGCGACCTGGTGATTGAAATCCCCAAGTACACCATCAACATGGTCAAGGAAGGTCATTGATATGAAGTGGACAGACTCCTTCGATATTGCAATAGAGCTATCCGAAGCGCATCCGGAAATCGACCCGCGCACCATCCGTTTCACCGACCTGCATCGCTGGGTGACGGAACTGCCAGAATTTGACGATGTACCCGAACACTCGGGTGAGAAAATTCTCGAAGCGATTCAGATGGCGTGGATCGATGAAGTGAGCTAAACACCGACACGCATGACCGGTGGATGTCGCAGGAAAATAGGCAATAAAAAAGGGGCACAAAGCCCCTTTTTTATTGCACGGGGATTGTATTCAGAACTTGAATACCACTCCGGCCGTGATCAGATCAATATCGGCTTCACCCGTGCTGCTGGCATCTTTACCGCCCACTTCGAAGTAGCGTTCCCACTCAAGCCGCAAGCCGACCGACGGGGTGAAGTTGTACTGAGCGCCCAGGCCCAGCATCCATTCGAGGTCCGTGTCTTCCTTGTTGAGCGTGGCACCGGCAAGAGCTACGTTCCCCTTGACATCAGAGTGCAGGATGCCAAAGCCGCCTTTGCCGATCAGGGTGAATTTTTCGTTCAGCGCCAAGGTGCCAACCACTTGCATGGTGAGGCCGTTGACTTCGCGTGTGCCGGTCAGCGTGCCGGTATATTTGGCTTCGCCCATGTCGGCGTAGCCCACTTCCATGGAAATGTATTCGTTGACTTCCAGACCGCCAAAAATTTTCCAGGCATTGCCCGTGTCGTCGCACGAGGTGCCCGCTGTACAGCTAATGTCAGAGGTGGCCTGACCCAGGCTGCCGCCAAGGTAGGGTGCCAGGGTCAAATCGAAGAAGCCGGCTGTGGCCGGTGTGGATAAGGACAAAGCGGACGCCACGGCCGCAACGGCAAACATCGTTTTCATGTAACTCCTCCTGTAAGTGCTTGTTAATGGTTTTATTCGGTCTGATGCCGGGTTTAAACCTGAATGCTGCGCAGAAGTATAGCGCAGTGCCAGGCAAATCAAGCTGTATGTGCTATTTAATGGAGCCGGGTGTTGTGTATGGAAGACACCTTTCCAGTCGATAATTGGCAATTCGTGGTCATTTTGATAAACCATGTTTTGTCTTCGCGTGAATGCTTCAAAGCATAAATCAGCACCATTCGTCCCATGAATGCAGCGATTTCAGGGGCTTTGCCCGTGCTAGACTAGGCCAAATCACGAGATAAATATGGCCGAGGAAACTGATCTTTCCCGTACTGAACCGGCAAGTTCGCAGCGCCTGCAACAGGCGCGTGTTGCTGGTGATGTGCCGCGTTCTGCCGAGCTCACAGCGTGGGTGGTATTGCTGTCGGCGTTGGGTACGCTAGGCTGGCTGGCGCCTCGCTTGCTTGGTGTCTTGCAGAATCTGATCGAGATGGCATTTCTCCACGCAACAAACCCGCTTTCCCCGGTTTTTCTGGAGGCAGCATCCACTACATTGTGGACGGCCTTACCTGTGTTCATTGCCATTTTTGTTGCTGCACTGCTGGCCCCTATGCTGCTGTCAGGGTGGGTGTATGCGCCACATATAACGCAGGGGGATTTGGCACGTGCCTCCCCATTCAAAGCCCTGTCCCGCCTGCTCTCAGCAGATTCCTTGTTTGATGGTTTGCAGGCGTTCATGAAACTGGTGCTGGTTGCTGCTGCAATTGGATGGGCACTGGCAAGTGGGTGGCCGGAGTTGCAGAGCCTGATTGATGGGGACATACGTGATGCACTACTTGCCACCGCGGCCTGGGTGGGGCGTGGCATGCTGGCACTGACGGCAGTGTTGACACTTGTCGTTGCGCTGGATGCGGGCTGGCGTTGGTGGCGTTATCTGCGGCGTCATGCGATGACCTGGCAGGAAGTGCTGGCTGAGGCACGTGAGTCTGAAGGCAGTCCCGAAATGCGCGCGCAGCTGCGTGGTCGTCAGCAGCAGGCGGGGCAGGGCCGGCATGTTGACGAGGTGATCGGATGAGCGCGCAGAGCGTAATGGTGATGGGGATGCCGGCCAATCGGCTGGCCGTGCCGATGCTTGTATTGCTGATACTGGCAATGATGGTGTTGCCATTGCCCACCTTCATGCTCGACGTGCTATTTACGCTCAACATCGCGTTGGCGATGATTGTGTTGCTGGTGAGCTTGAACGCACGGCGCCCGCTGGAGTTTTCGGTATTTCCCACGGTGTTGCTGCTTACCACGCTGTTGCGCCTGTCACTTAACGTGGCTTCGACCCGCATCATCCTGATGCAGGGTCATACCGGCCCGGATGCAGCGGGCAAGGTGATCGAGTCCTTCGGCAGTTTCCTGGTGGGGGGCAATATTGCAGTGGGCTTTGTGGTGTTTCTGATCCTGGTCATCATCAACTTTGTGGTGATTACCAAGGGAGCGGGGCGCATTGCAGAGGTGGCGGCGCGTTTTACGCTGGATTCGATGCCGGGCAAGCAATTGGCCGTTGATGCCGATTTGAATGCCGGGTTCATCAATGAAGGCGAAGCACGCACGCGCCGCAGCGAGATTGGCCGTGAAGCTGACTTTTATGGTGCCATGGATGGCGCCTCCAAATTCGTTCGCGGCGATGCCATTGCCGGAATCATTATTCTGCTGGTCAACCTGGTGGGCGGCGTAGCGGTGGGACTGCTGCAGCATAATCTTGGGGTGACGGAAGCGCTGGGGCTTTATGCATTGTTGACAGTGGGCGATGGATTGGTGACACAGATTCCCGCGCTGATCATCTCGACTGCAGCAGGTATCGTGGTGAGCCGGTCGTCCAGTGACCAGGATTTGTCACACGAGTTTTCCACCCAGATTTTTGGCCGCCCACAAACGCTTTATGTGGCCGCAGCCGTGCTGGGTGCATTGGGTGTGATCCCGGGTACGCCCCATCTGGCATTTCTGATGATCGCAGCGGTGTTGGGTGGGTTGGGGTTTTGGTTGATGCGTCGTCAACGCACTGCCGTGTTTGACGTTGAATCATTGGAAATAAGTGAAGACGCGTCCGTGCCGACCGACGTCACCTGGGAGGATATTCCGCCGGTTGACGTGCTGGCGCTCGAGGTTGGCTACCGCCTGATCCCGTTGGTTGATCGCAATCAGGGCGGGGCGGCACTCACCAAAATTACCGAGGCACGTCGCCGCTTTGCTACTGACATGGGGTTGGTGGTACCACTCATTCGCGTCCGGGATAACCTCGACCTTAAACCCAATAGTTACCGAATCACGCTTAAGGGCGTAGACGTGGCACACGGCGAAATCCCCGGCGGCCAGGTGTTGGCTGTGGATATGGGCGATGTGCTGGGAAAACTGGATGGCCCACCAGGGGTCGATCCACTGACTTTGTTCACGGGCATCTGGATCGAGGCGGGCCGGGAAGAGGAAGCCGAGCTACGTGGTTTCGTGGTGCTGACTGCGGCCGAACTGATTGCGCGCCAGGTCGAGGCAGTCTTCCGTCAGCACGCGCCCGAGCTGTTGGGGCGTACCGAAGTCCAGCAGCTGCTGGACACGCTGGCTCGCAGCCATCCCGGGTTGGTCGAAGACGTGACACCGCGCCATTTACCGTTGACCAGCGTACAAACCGTTTTGCAGCACTTGATTGAGGAGCATGTCTCGATCCGCGATAGTCGAACCTTGTTTGAGACCCTGGCTGCGCGTGCACCGAAAACCCAGGCTATCGACGAACTGGTGGAAACAGTGCGTGCGGCGCTTGGGCGCAGCATTGTCGACCGCCTGTTTGAGGGTAGCAATACGCTGAATGTGATGGGTTTGGCGGCAGCGACTGAAACTCGCCTGTTAAACGAAATGGGAGATGAAGGTGAAGCACTATTGTCGCCCACCACACTGGATGCCCTGAACGATGCAGCGGAGCGTGCGCTGGCTGAGCAGGAGCGCGAAGGCTACCCGCCCGTGTTGCTGACTTCGCCCGGGCTGCGCGCTATCCTGTCACGATTGTTGCGACGGAACTTGCCGCAGCTTTCGGTGATTGCCTATGCCGAGGTGCCAGCCGATAAAATCGTGCAGGTGAGTACAGAACTGACCATTGGAGGGAATGCATGAGTGTGCAGGTTTTCGTGGCGGCGAATGCACGCGATGCCTTGGCACGCATTCGTCGCGAGTTGGGTGATGATGCAGTCGTCCTGTCCACCCGCCCCCACCCACAGGGCGTTGAACTGCTGGCCAGCGCTTATGGCGCGTTAGCTACGCCTGCTGCCAACGATATCCAGGACACCACCGGCAGTTCTCGTATCCTGGCCGAACTGGGGCGCTTGCGTGGCATGTTGCAAAATCAGCTGGCCGGATTTGCCTGGGGTGCCAACCGGCGTCGTGATCCGGCGCGAGTGGCCGTGATGCAAACCCTGTTTGCCGCCGGATTCGGTAGTTCACTCGCCCGCACACTGGCTGCGCGCCTGCCGCGCGGACTCAACGCCGATGCCGCCCAGCGTTGGCTGCGCCAGGTTTTGATCCGTAACTTGCCGATGCAGTCTCGCGACGCTGATTTGCTGATCAAGGGGGGCCGCTATGCGCTCGTCGGCTCCACCGGATCGGGCAAAACCACTACGCTGGCCAAGCTTGCTGCGCGTGGCGTTGAGTTTCATGGTGCCGGGCAGGTCGCCCTGATCGCAGCCGATGCTTACCGGATTGGGGCGGCAGCGCAATTGACGGTGTATGCAGACTTGCTGGGTGTGTCGCTGCATGTGGCGGAAGACCATGACAAGCTGGCCCAGCTGCTGCCCCAACTGGCAGCCAAAAAACTGGTGCTGATCGATACCGCCGGATTTGCTCCATCCGACCCGCGTACCCGCGAGGGACGCTCGCTTGACGCATTGGGTGTGCAGCGGCTGGCCGTGATTGCCGCCAACCAGCAGAGTGCAGCAATCGAGCAGGCCATGACTCGTTTTGGCGAAGGCGCGGTTGCCTGCCTCCTTACCAAGCTCGATGAAGCACCGCAACCAGGCGCAGCGCTCGATAGCCTGATCCGCCATCGCCTGCCACTGGCGTACATCAGCGGCGGTCAGCGGGTGCCGGAAGACCTCCACGTGCCCAACGCCCCCTATCTCATTGATCGCGCGCTCAAAGGGGGGCAACTCGCCACGCCCTATGCGCTGGCCGCCGAGGATTGGCCGCTGTTTGCCGGTGTCGAATCAGAGCGCGCAGAACACCAACGCACCCAGAAGGATATGCATCCCCTAAAGGGCACAAGTGCCGGCTGATCAGGCGGCGGGACTCAGACGCCGGCGAGCCGAGCAGCCGTTGCGTTGCATGTATTGTTTCCTTGATTCCGCAGACCACACGCTTCAGCTGGTGCAGACACTTCACCAGCGGGGTGAGACGGCGTTGCTGGTGGATACGAGTGGACGTTTGTTTGGTCATTACTCGACGCGCAGCCTGTTCGACTGGAAACATCAACTTGAACGCGGTCAATTGCAGACGTTGCCCCTGGCGCAGGGTCAGGGTTGGTATGCGCCCGGTGTCAGCGCGGCAGAACCTGCCTTGCGTCATGCAGCACATGGTTACGACCATGTGGTGTTTGATCTGGAACTGGCCAGAAACGAACTGGCGTTGATGACAGACGCGATCCAGACCGTGCTCGTGGATGTTCATTCCACAGAGGAATCGAAGCTGCGCGCCTACACGCTGATTAAAACTCTGGCCCATTCCCGCACGGTTTTTAGTGTGGGCCTGATGGGCGATCCAGCCGCATGCGAACAGGTTCGAATGGCGGGCCAACATTTTCTTGAACCATCTCTTGCACAAGCCATTTACAACCTCGCACAAGAAGGTGATGCATTTGCTGCGCTTGCCGTTAGAATGTGCGTTGAGGAGGCGAGCCTGACGACTCGTTGCATAACAGGAAAAACCTGAAACATGGTCGGTAAACAATCGTCGCAAGACGAACAAGTCACGAAATATGCGCCGCTGGTCAAGCGCATTGCGTATCACATGATGGCGCGTCTGCCCGCCAGCGTAGAGGTTGACGATCTCATCCAGGTAGGTCTGATCGGCCTGATGGATGCGGTTGGACGCTTTGACGGCACCCAGGGCGCCCAGTTCGAGTCCTATGCCACCCAGCGCATTCGCGGCGCCATGCTCGACGAGTTGCGCGAAGCCGACTGGCTTCCCCGTCACGTCCGACAGAAATCGCGGCAAATCGAGTCGGCGATCAATCGACTGGAACAGCGCAACGGCAAGTCTCCCAGCGAGCAGGAAATCTCCGCCGAGCTGGATATGCCGATCGAACAATACCAATCCATGCTGGGCGATGTGAAATGCTCCCAGCTTTTGTATTACGAAGACTTCTCGGACGAGGACAGCGCCAGTTTTCTGGAGCGCTACCTTGTTGATGGCAGTAGCGATCCGCTCGCGGTGCTGGAAGACGAAGGTTTTCGTGACAGCCTGGTGGGTGCGATTCACCACTTGCCTGAACGTGAGCGCAGCATGATGGGCATGTACTACGAACAGGACATGAACCTGAAGGAAATTGGCCTGGTTTTGGGTGTCTCTGAATCGCGCGTCTGTCAGCTCCATTCTCAAGCCGTAGCCCGTCTGCGCGCCCAGCTCAAAATCTGGAAAAACTGAAGCGGCGCGGACACGCAGACCAAGGCAGGGCGGATTACCCATAAATCCGCGATAATGGACGCTTGTTTATCCAACCTGCATCTGTCCTCATGAGCCAAGCCGACCTCAAGAAAAAAGCCCTCGATTACCACCGCCTGCCCAAGCCGGGCAAGCTCTCGGTTGAATCCTCCAAACCCTGTTCCACCCAGGATGATTTGTCGCTGGCCTACACGCCCGGCGTGGCACAGCCGGTGCTGGAAATCGCCAAAAATCCCAAGACAGCATACGACTACACCAACAAGGGCAACCTGGTTGCCGTGATCACCGACGGCACTGCGATTCTGGGGCTGGGCAACCGTGGCCCGCTCGCCGCCAAGCCGGTGATGGAGGGCAAGGCTGTGTTGTTCAAGCAGTTTGCCGGCATTGACGTGTTCGACATTGAAGTCTCGGCCAAGACGCCGCAGGAATTCATCAAAGTGGTTGAGGCCATCGCGCCTACGTTTGGCGGCATCAACCTCGAAGACATTGCCGCACCGCATTGCTTCGAAATCGAAGCGGCACTGCGCAAAAAGCTGGATATCCCGGTATTCCACGACGACCAGCACGGTACCGCCGTTATCATTTGTGCCGGCATGATCAATGCGTTGCACGTGCAGGGCAAGGCGCTGGAAACGGCGAAAATTGTGTGTCTGGGCGCGGGGGCGGCCGGGATCGCTTCGATGAATCTGCTGGTGGCAATGGGGGCCAAAAAGAGCAACATTCTTTTCGTGGATTCCAAGGGCGTGGTCCACAAGGAACGTACCGACCTCAACAGTTTCAAGAAAGCATTTGCGCGCAAGACCAAACTGCGCACGCTGGCCGATGCGATGGCCGGCGCGGATGTGTTTGTCGGCGTATCGGGCGCCAACCTGGTGAATCAGGCAATGGTCAAAAGCATGGCCGACAAGCCCGTGGTATTTGCCCTCGCTAATCCCAACCCTGAAATCCTGCCGGAAAAAGCCAAGGCCGCGCGCAGCGACCTCATCATGGCAACCGGGCGCTCGGACTTCCCCAATCAGGTCAACAACGTATTGGGATTTCCCTTCATCTTCCGCGGTGCGCTCGATGCACGCGCCAAGGAAATCACCCAGGACATGCTGATTGCAGCCGTGCGTGCGTTGGCCGAACTCGCGCGCGAACCGGTACCTGCCTCGGTTTTAAAGGCTTACAAGCTGAAGAAGCTGGCCTTCGGCCCGGATTACATCCTGCCCAAGCCGTTTGACCCGCGTTTGCTCGAGCGGGTGCCGCCTGCGGTGGCTGCTGCTGCAAAAAATGGCGTGAAAAAGACGGCTAAGAAGCTTATTAAACCGGGTGCGCGGAAGCTGAGCGTGTTGGATAAGCGTCGTTAAGCCCGTATCCGGTTTTCTGGCTATTGAGACGGCCAGGTAATGTTTGAACCTGTAAAGTGTTTTTCGCGTCGTCTTGAGTGGACCAGACCGTTGAGCCGCCTCAATAGGACGCTGTTTTTAATGGTTATTGATTCGGCCTCCCGCACGGTTTTATACAGTCGGGCAAGCCAGCTTTCAATATCACTTCAAACGTCATCAGGCCGAATCAATAACCAGTGAAATCAGACTCACGCCCCGTTTACCTCAATCTTTTTCGCATTCACTTGCCGCTGGCCGGCTGGGTGTCGATTCTGCATCGACTGTCGGGCGCGTTGCTGTTCCTGGTTTTTCCGTTGGGTGTGTGGGCCTTGTCGGTTTCACTGTCAGATGAAGCCGGTTTTCAGCGCATGGCTGACTGGATGACGCACCCGCTGAGCAAGTTGGGTGTGCTCGCGTTGATTTGGGCATTTATTCATCACCTGTTGGCGGGTGTGCGGCATCTGGCTTTGGATGTACACCGGGGGGGAGAACGACACCAGGCTCGTCAGACCAGCATGGCGGTAATGCTTCTGACGGCGATGGCCACCTTGCTTGCGGCCTGGAGATTGTTCGCATGAAGTCAGCTACGGGTTCACATACCGGTACGGGAAGCTGGTTGCTGCAACGCGCGACAGCAATCGTGCTGGCGCTGAGCTTGCCCGGATTGATGCTGGTTTTCCTGATGGCCTTGCCCCTCGACTTTTCTAGTTGGCAGGCGCTATTTGCGCCGTTGTGGAATCGCGTGCTGATGTTGCTGACCGGCATGGCACTGGCACTGCATGCCTGGGTGGGAATGCGCGACATTTTCATGGACTATGTTCACCCGATAGGACTGCGCTTGTCGCTGGTTCTGCTGGTCATCCTGACGCTGGCGGGCAATGTGGTGTGGCTGGCCGCGATTTTGTTTGGCGCAGGGACATGGAGCGGGGCATGAACACGCGCCGGTTTGACGCACTCATCATCGGCGGCGGCGGGGCAGGTTTGCGTGCGGCGCTGCAACTGGCACGCTCGGACTTTACGGTTGCCGTAGTCTCCAAGGTGTTCCCTACACGTTCGCATACGGTCTCGGCGCAGGGCGGCATCACTGCCGCGCTCGCCAATGTCGACGATGATCGCTGGGAATGGCACATGTACGACACGGTCAAGGGCGGCGACTGGCTGGGCGACCAGGACGCGATCGAGTTCATGTGTCGCGAAGCCGCTCACGCAGTGTATGAACTTGAGCACATGGGCTTGCCGTTTTCGCGACTCGACAACGGCAAGATTTATCAGCGCCCGTTCGGTGGACAGTCGAAAAACTTCGGCGGCGAACAAGCCACGCGCACCTGTGCCGCTGCTGACCGCACCGGCCATGCGCTGCTGCACACGCTGTATCAGCAGAACATCAAGCACCGCACCCAGTTCTTTGATGAATACTTTGCCCTCGATCTGGTGCGCGATGCCGAGGGCTACTGTCTCGGCGCCACCGCCATGAGTATCGAAACCGGCGAGCCGCTGCTGATCGAGGCACGCACCACCTTGCTTGCCACCGGCGGAGCAGGGCGCGTGTTTGGCAACAGCAGCAATGCCATGATCAATACCGGCGACGGCCTCGGCATGGTGTTGCGCGCCGGGCTGCCATTGCAGGACATGGAGTTCTGGCAATTTCATCCCACTGGCATTGCCGGAGTGGGCTGCCTGATTACCGAAGGCGTGCGCGGCGAAGGCGGCTATCTGCTGAATAAAAACGGCGAGCGCTTCATGGAACGCTACGCGCCGCATACCAAGGATCTTGCAGGTCGTGATGTGGTGGCGCGCGCCATTGCCATTGAAATCGCCGAAGGCCGCGGCTGCGGCGCTGCCTCTAATCAAGGCGGTGGGGACTATGTGGAACTCAAACTCGACCATCTGGGCGAGAAATTGATTACTGAAAAACTCCCGGGCATTCGCGACCTGTCGATTCGATTTGCCGGCGTCGATCCCGTCAAGGCTCCGATCCCCGTCGCCCCCACTGCACACTACATGATGGGCGGCATCCCCACCAACCTGCATGGTCAGGTGGTCGCGCCGGCGCGGTTTGGTCCGGAAGAACCTGTGCCGGGCCTTTATGCTGTGGGCGAATGTGCCTGCGTCTCGGTACACGGTGCGAATCGGCTGGGTGGCAATTCGTTGCTGGACCTCATCGTGTTTGGCCGCGCAGCCGGGCTGCACATGCTGGAGTATTTGCGCGACACGCCCTATTCACGCACGTTGCCTGAAAACGCAGCCAACACCAGCCTGGCACGCCTGCAGCGTTGGGAGCAGCCCGGTACCGAACGCGTGGCATCGATCAGCGACGACTTGCGACGCATGATGCAGAAGCATGCCGGCGTGTTTCGCACGGATGCCGTATTGCGCGAAGGCCTGGCTATGCTGAATGAACTGGAAGCACGTTTGGCACAGGCGGGCTTGCAGGATACGAGCCGCATATTCAACACCGCCCGCATCGAGGCGCTGGAACTGGAAAACCTGATGGGGGTGGCGCGGGCAACGCTGGTGTCGGCGATCAATCGCACCGAGAGTCGCGGTGCGCATACGCGGGAAGATTTCCCGCAGCGGGATGACGAACACTGGCTGAAGCACTCCCTGTATTCGCTGGAGGGAGATCAGGTGGACACCAAGCCGGTGCGGTTGAAGCCATTGACGGTGGAATCGATACGGCCAAAGGAGAGGGTGTATTGATGGCTTATCTCGTTTTGCAGCGGCTTCGCTTTTCGCCTGTGGGCGAGTCACTTTCTTTTGCGTGGCCAAAAGAAAGTGACCAAAGAAAAAGCCACCCCTACTGTGTCGGCCTGCGGCTTCCCTGCGATGCTCGCCGCACGGGGCGAGGCTGGAACTCGCCCTGGCAGGGCACACAAAACGTGCCCTACTGCGGAGCTCAGACACCCAGCCTCTCTTTTTCCCACAAGGGGACTCCGACTTTCTATGGGCTGAAACCCATGAAAGCTCGTATGCCCCGCACGGCTGCGCTTCTCGGCGACACACAAGGGGAACCCATGCGGGCGTCAGCGCTTGGCTACCAAGTGGCTTTACGCGATGACAGCACAGGGGGTTGTTCCCCTTCAGCGCTGCCGATTTGGCTCGGGTGGGCGGGAAGAGAGCGGAACCGTGTCCGAGCTCCGCAGCACGGGGCGTTTTGTGCCCCGTGCCAGGGCGAGTTGGTGGAGCGCCCGCTCGC
>JASJPE010000020.1:0-134346 GCA_031426895.1 Thiobacillus sp.
TGGTGCGGTTGCCTGCGGGGTCAAGGGTGTAGGTGAGGCGGCTGCCGTCCTGTTGAATGATCGCGGTGAGACGGTGGGCGGGGTCGTATTCATAGCCGACATAACTGGCATCGGGGCGGGTGAGCTGGGTGAGCTGGCCGACGTTGTCGTAGTCGAAGGTGGTGAGTTCGCCGCCGACTGTGCGGGTCTTGAGCCAGCCGCGCGGGGTGTAGGTGAGCGAGGTGACGAGGCCGTTGGGATCGGTCATCTTGAGCACATGGCCGTGGGCATCGTATTCGTTGAGCGTCATGATATGACCGAGGGCGTTGGTGATCTGTTTGATCTGGCCACGACAGCCTAGAAGCGCGGCACCGGGGCAAGCTGCGTCGGGGGCGTAGTAGTCGGTGGTGGTGAGGTCACTGACGTCGATGCGCGGGCCGTTGTCGACTTTCCGGACGAGGACACCGGGAACAGTGGCGTGATAGGTGTAAGTGGTGGTCCAGCTGCGGGTCTTGTTGAGGGCGGTGTCCTTGATGCTGGTGCTGGTGACGTTGCCGCGCGTATCGTAGACGGTGCTGGTTTCGCGCCCGGCTTCGGTGATCCTGATCGGCAGGCGGAAGGTAGCGTGCCAGGCGGTGAGGATTTTGCGCTCAGCGCTGTTGGCAGCGGGAGTGTAGGTGGCAAGATTGGTTGGGCAGGCTGTTCCGGATGCCAGGCCCTCGACCCGCGCGGTTTCGAGGTTGCGCGTCAGATCGTAAGCGTAGCAGGTCTGGTGGCCGTTGAAGTCGGCGCGGCTGGCGACGTTGCCGTTGGCATCGTAGGTGGTGGCGGAAGACGCCGCGCCGCAGCCGGAGCCGCCGGGCTGGGATTGGCCGGTGCTTTTGACGACGCCAAGGATGGTGGTGAAATTGTGGGTGCGCTGGGTGCCGAGAGGGTCGGTGACAGTGGTGCTGTTGGTGCCGTAGGCGAGCGTGTGCAAATCCGCTCCGCCCGCGTGGCCGGTGGCGATGGCTTTGCCGTCTGCACTGTATTGATAGGTGGCGTAGCGGTCGCCGTTCTCGTCGGTGATGCCGGTCAGCGCATGCGGAAGGTTGGCACCGGCAGTGTTCTCGGGTTCATTGTAGTGGTAAGTCTTGCTCTTGCCATCGGGATACTGGACGGAAACGAGGTTGCTCTGGGCGTCGTAGCCGTAGGTGATGACGCCGCCTGCGGGGTCGGTAACGGTGGCAATACGCTTGTTCGCGTCGTAGGTGAAGGCAAGCTGGCGGCCGGTGTCGTCGGTGACGGTGTCGAGGGTATCGGGGTCGTTGTCGCCGCCATTGGCAATGGGTACGTCGTAGGCGAGGGTCTGGGTGCGGCCAGTGCGGTCGGCGATGGACAGGAGCTTGCCGTCGGCGTTGTAGGATTCGACGGAGTCGTCGTCGGCGACGGAATAGCGCCAGCCGGTGCGAGTTCCAGACGCGTCTTTGAGTTCGGTCACACGGTCGGGAACGTCAGAGTCAGGAACCCAGACGCTGCCATTTAGCGTAAAGAAATTGGATTTTCCATCCGGCCGGTTAACAAAAGCGGTACTGATACTGGCATTCGATGAGAGCAAGACAGAACGGTCATAATGACTGCGCCAGGAAACACCTAGCGCAGTGCTTCCTGTGATGGTGCTGCTGTAGTCACGCCTAAAAACCAGAGGCGAACTATTGACTCCACCATAATCGATCTCGATCTGATGCTTACCACCAATTCCGATATGGATGGGATTGCCTGCCCAAAGGCTGCAGTTGGGTCCTTCGTTCTTTGCAGGAATAGGACCGCCATTGGGAATGCAAGTATTGCCGCTGAGGGAGTAACCACCCTTGTCGCAAGACGATTGTACCCAGCCACCTATTTCATAATTAGCCGTTGCGACACCATACGAGGTATGGCTAAAAATATAAATGAAGGGATTGGTTTCACCGGAATAACCTATATACGTATAGATCGACTGCCAAAGGTTATTGCTTATATATTGCGCGCAAGCCTGTCCTATCGCTTCTCTATTAACCCCCCCTTGGCATGAGAGAGGTGCATTGGGGTTTGTAAGCCCCGTAAAGTAAACCGATGGGGGAATGGGCTGCACAATCCCAGCGATGGAAGCAGTAGATGACAAGAAGAACAACCCGGCTAGTGGGGTCAGTGGGGTCAGACACCATTTAGTGGGGTCAGTGGGGTCAGACACCATTTACGCAGCATGCGACTGAGTAATCCTTGGTTTCCGGATTGGGATTGAGCAACCCGGTTCTGGTTTGATTGATCACCCACTCGCACGCCTTGCGCGCATGCATCCATTCCATTCGACATGGCTCCCCTCCCCTTGCAACTACGGTGTTTCGTTTTCTTATGTTCTTCCGCAATGCGCGTTTGTGTACTTTGCACAAACTGTTTATCCCCGGAGATGTCTGCTTAGGCTGGGGTGGTTGTCAGGTTTCTAAACCCCGCAACTTATTTGTGGGCGAAATCTACAGGGCGGGATTGATCGGTGTCAAGCACGATGCAAGCGCTTGAGGGAGATAGCTGGAATGGTTGATATTCCGTGGTGACTGCCTCAGTCCACCCTTTAGAGCACTCGCAGGTAGAGCGTGGATGTTGCCGCTTCAGCGGCTTTACATGCCACGGCCTACCCCTGCGGGTACACTCTCGGATCAAAGGAGACCCGCCATGAGTTTTGACAAAACCAAAACTGACGCCGAATGGCGCGCTGAACTGAGCCTCGAACAATATCGTATCCTGCGTGAACACGGCACCGAGCGCGCATTCACCGGGGCATACTGGGACAACCATGAATCAGGCGAATACCGCTGCGCGGCCTGCGGCGAGCCTTTGTTTGCGTCCGATACCAAGTTTGATTCCGGCACCGGCTGGCCAAGCTTTTATGAGGCACTGAACGCAGATGCAGTGGCGGCAAAACACGATGTCAGCCATGGGATGGAACGCGTTGAGGCCTTGTGCCGCCGCTGCGGTTCACATCTGGGCCACGTGTTCCCCGACGGCCCGGCACCCACTGGGCAGCGCTATTGCATCAACTCGGCTTCGCTGAATTTTCAGAAAGCCAATTCCAAACCAGACCAGGGCTGAACCTTGCAACTCTTTGATGCGCAGATTGCTGCGATTACACCTGCTACACCCAGCATCCACGCTTTGCGGCTGACCGTTCCCGATGCGCGCTTCCGGTTCTTGCCGGGGCAATGGGTGGATCTTGGCGTTGAAATTGACGGGGTCGCGCACACTTCTGGCTATTCGATCACGACTTCACCTGTGCATACGGGCGAGATCGGACTGGCGATCAAGGCCAGTACGCGGCATCCGCTGTCGCGCTGGATACACGAGCGTGCCCGGGTAGGCGACCACGTGCGTATTTCGCAGGGCCAGGGGCCGTTTGTGTATCTGCCCGAGATGAGCGACAACGTGGTGCTGATTGGCTGCGGCGTGGGCGTCACACCGCTGCTGTCCATCTTCCGTCATGTGCGCGATGCGGGTTTGCCGACCCGGACGCATCTGGTTTACAGCGTGTCGAACAGTCGCGAAATCCTGTTTCGCGACGAGATTGATGCCGCCGTCCATGCGCATGACAATCTGCACGTCAGCATTACCGTAACGCAACCCGACACCAACTGGCACGGCCTCACCGGCCGCATCGATCCGGTCAAGCTGCATGCGCTCGATGTGCCGGACGATACGCTCTACTACCTGTGCGGCCCCAAGGGCATGGTCGAGGACATGAGTACGCTGCTGCATGATCTGGGCGTGCCGATGAACCGCATCATTTTCGAGAAGTGGTGGTAGTTTTTTTAACCATTCAACCCGCCTTCCAACCTGTGTATGTTTGGCTTTCGCCCTGAACGGAGAATAACCATGCGCCTTGTTTCCCTGCTTGCAGCCCTCATTTTCTGCAGCCCCGTGCTGGCAGGACCCAAAGATGTCGTCCGCACCTATCCGGCACAAAAGGTCAGTGCCGACACCTATGTCATCCATGGCCCGCAAGGCGTGCCATCCAAGGCCAATCAGGGTTTCATGAACAATCCGGCCTGGGTCATCACGGCAGACGGCGTGGTGGTGATTGATCCGGGTTCCAGCGTACAGGCTGGGCGCATGGTCGTGGCCCAGTTGCGCAAGACGACGAAGCAACCCGTCACCCACGTATTCAACACCCATGTTCACGGCGATCACTGGCTCGGCAATCAGGCGATTCTGGAAGCTTGGCCCCAGGCCACCATCATCGCTCACCCCGACATGATCAAACAGGCCAAGAATGGGGCCGACGCCTTCTGGCTCAAGATGATGTCGGATATGACCGGCGGGTATACCGACGGCACACGCGCCGAGATTCCAACCGTCGAAGCGGCCAATGGCCAGGCGTTTAAAATTGGTGGCAAGACTTTCCGGATTCATTCGTCGACTGATGCGCACAGCAAGACCGACCTGATGCTCGAGATAGTCGAAGACCGCATCCTGTTCACTGGCGACAATGTGCTGAACCGTCAGGTAATGAATCTGCGCGACGGCACGTTCAAGGGGGTAATGAAAGCCACCGACCAGGCCCTCGCCCTCAACGCCAGGATCTACGTGCCCGGCCATGGCAAGACCGGCGACCGCACCTTGATCGTGGCGCAGAAAACCTATTTCGACACGCTCATGTCAGAAGTGCGGCGCATGTACGACGAGGGCAAAAGCGATTTCGAAATGAAACCCATCCTGGCGGCAAAGCTCAAGGCCTACCAGAACTGGGCTGAATGGAATATCAATTTTGGCCCGCAGATCAGTCTGGCGATTCTGGAAATCGAGCAGGAATAAAGCCGTGGCGCGAGCCGCAAACAGATGACTGCGGCCGGATTCAGCGCTCGATCAATCCCCTAAGCGGGTGACGCTCGCCGCCCGGCCCGCCTGCCATTCACCGTCCAGGCTGACCCACTCGACGCGGTTACCAAGCATACGAACCACGCCAGGACGGCGGTTGTTGCCGGTATCGGAAAACTCGAATCGATAATCACGCAGGAACTGCAACTGACCGTTGCTGTTGCGTGCAAAGCGGGTTCGACTCAAGGCCACACTCTCATCCAGGAACTGCAAACTGGAATCTGTGCAAGCGCGGCGGCCAACGGCAATAGCCTGCTCACGCACCTGCATACCGGCATACCAGTACCAGCCTACTGCGCCAAATACACCCAGCAAAAAAATTTCCCAGCTCACTACTCGGAAGAGTCGGATTTGACCGGGCTGCGAAACAGCGCCGCCACCTGTTTTTTGGACGACTGACGCGCGGGCACGGGCATGCTGTCTGCACGCGGCGCCTCTCTTGGCACATAGGGCGTGTCGAACAGCGTATCGCGCGACGCGGCCGATTGGCTCCGCGGGGCGGGGCGTTCAGGTCGTTCAGGTCGTGCTGCACGCTCGGGGCGTTCCGACGGCCGATCTGAATGACGGGGCGGGCGAGAGTCATACGCAGGGACATCCGCCACACCCGGCTCGAATCCCGGAACGATCACGGGTGGGAGTGAGCAACCGATGAGCTTTTCGATATCCTTGAGATAACGCGTTTCGGACTCACTCACCAGCGAGATGGCTTCGCCCAGTGCGCCGGCGCGGCCGGTGCGACCGATGCGGTGAACATAATCCTCGGCGTTGTGCGGCAAGTCATAGTTGACGACAAATGGCAATGCTTCAATATCGATGCCACGCGCAGCCACGTCGGTGGCAACCAGCACCCGAATGGTGCCAGCCTTGAAGGCATCGAGGGCCTTGATGCGCTCCTGCTGGGTTTTATCGCCATGGATGGCATCGGCGTGCAGTCCCAGCTTGTTAAGTTCGTTGGCAAGGCGGTTGCAGCCCAGTTTGGTGCCGGTGAATACCAGTACCTGGCTCAGATCGCGGCTCTTGATCAGATGCGCCAGCAGTTGCCGCTTGCGCTCATGGTGCACCGGGTGAACCACCTGCGTGACCGTGACTGCGGTGGCATTGCGCGCCACTTCGATAAAGGTCGAGTTCTTGAGCATGGTGTCAGCCAGCTTGCGGATTTCTTCCGGAAAGGTGGCCGAGAACATCATGTTCACCCGCTGCGGCGGCAGCAGTTCGATGATGCGCTTCAGGTCGGGCATGAAGCCCATGTCGAGCATGCGGTCGGCTTCATCGAGCACCAGGGTGTTCACCTGGTTCAGCATCAGCGTCTTGTTCTGCACATGGTCGAGCAGCCGGCCCGGCGTGGCCACAAGAATTTCGACGCCCGCCTTGAGGATGGGGATCTGCGTATTGATGTTGACTCCGCCGAACACCACCAGCGAGCGCAGCGGTACGTGCTTGGCATAGGCCTTCACACTTTCTTCGACCTGGATCGCCAGTTCGCGCGTGGGCGTCAGGATCAGGGCGCGGATGGGATGCTTGGCGGGCGAGGTGCCATGGTTGGCAAACGGCAGCAGGCGCTGGATCAGCGGCAGCGCAAACGCGGCCGTTTTGCCGGTGCCGGTTTGGGCCGCGCCCAGAATATCGCCCCCTTGCAAGGCCAGGGGAATCACCTGTTCCTGAATGGGCGTCGGTGTCGCGTAACCCATCTCGTCGAGGGCACGCAGGATGTCGGGGGCAAGCCCGAGTTCAGCAAAAGTTGTCAAAGCCTGTCCATTTAAATCTGACCCGGTCAAATCCGGATCCAGTCAAAACCTGTCGTCTGACAGGCCACGCGCACGTCTTCGTCCGCGCAATGCAGCACCTGGGCCAGCGCATGCTGTGCCAGGGCGGAGGTGTTGTTCTTGCGTGATACATGAGCAGCCATCACGCATTGCAACTTGTCGTGCTTCAATTGTTCCAGCAGCGCCGCCGACTGGCTGTTTTCCAGATGGCCAAAACGCCCGCCGACACGACGCTTGAGGCCCACAGGATACGGCCCGTTTTCCAGCATCACGGCATCGTGGTTGCATTCCAGTACCAGCGCATCGACCCCACTCAACATGGTTTCGATATGCGGCGTACTGCACCCCGTATCGGTCAGCACGCCAAGGCTGCGATTGCCATCACCAAACACAAACTGCACCGGTTCACGCGCATCGTGTGGCACCGGGAAAGGCTGGATTTCCAGATCATCGACCGCAAACGCTGCATGGCTGTCGATCACCTGCACCGCCACGCCATCGAGATCCTGCGCCATGGCCAGCGTACCGGCAGTCAGCCACACCGACAGCTTGTGCTTGCGGGCCAACCGCCCCACTCCGCCGATGTGGTCGCCGTGCTCGTGGGTGACCACGATGCCCGCCAGGTCGGAAACCTGCAATCCCAGCCGGGCCAGTCGCGCCACGCTATCGGCCAAGCCAAATCCGCAATCCATCAGCACCCGGGTGCTGCCGGCCTCGACCACCAGGCCGTTGCCTTCGCTGCCGCTGCCGAGACTGGCGAACCGCATCAAACCCAGTCCCGCATTACTTCAATTCTTTATGCAGCAGGTTGATGATGCGGGTCTGCGTGCTGGCATCGACCGGCTTGTTGTCGGCCCCGCTCACGCTGACGCGGCTCTTCTCACCTGATTCATTCACCACGATCTGCAGCTGCGGCGAAGACTGCTCTTTCTTGCTGCGCCAGAAGGCAAACTTAGCAAATACGCCCTCATCACGCTTGCTGTTGTTGTCGATCTCGGGATCGATATAGCGCACGAAATACACACCCTTGGAGCGGTCGCGATCTTCCACCGCAAAGCCAACGCGATCCAGTGCGAGGCCGACACGACGCCAGGCACGGTCGAAGCTTTCATCCATTTCCAGCACAGCCACACCCGCATCCTTGACGACACGCGCCTGCTCCGGTGTCTGCTGCTTGGCCAGCAGCGTTTCAACACGGCTTTGTTCCACGCCAAAACGCAGCATCAAACGACGCAGCATTTCGGCTTCGAGTTCGGGATCAGCCGGGCGCGGCTGCCACACGGTCTTGTCCTTGCCCTCGGTGGCATAGACTTCCATCATGCCGCGATGGCTGATGTAGATTTCGGTGCCGTCCTTGCCCGCTTCGATGCGGCTGCGGAACTTGTCGCGCTCGGCAGTGGAATACAGGCCATCGAGCACCTTGCCCAGGGTGCGACGAATCGTATCCTGCGGGATGTTGGCGCGATTTTCCGCCCAGTCAGTTTCAATCACGCCGGTTTCGGGTGATTCCAGATTGACGATAAAACCGGTTTCCTGCCAGAAATCCTTGATCACCGGCCATACCTGTTGCGGCGTAGCCTGCACCACCAGCCAGCGCTGGGTACCGGCACGCTCGATACGCGCCTTTTCCTGCGCGGGCAGCAAGCTGCTGGATGCATCAGGCGTAGCCTTGCGCTCCTTGCTATAGGTCGACAAAGTGGCGGCGCCACTGCCCTGCGTATCGGGGATGGCGTAGCGATTATCTGCCGAGGGCGCCACCAGATCGGGTGGCACTTCCAGCGTCGGCAATTTGCCCGCCGATTTGTAATCGATCTTTTTGGATTCAACGAGGCCGCAACCCGATGCGGCCAGCGTAACCATCAAAAACAGGGGTAATAAACGCATAAGTATCCTAAATCGATGGGCTATATCAAATCTGCAAGGCAGTGCGCCGCACTAGATCAAATTGGCGTGGCGCAACGCACCACGCAGGGTGTCATGCAATCCGGCAGACAACGGGGTCAGCGGCAAACGCATGCCGGATGGGATCAGGCCCATCTCGATGCACGCCCACTTGACCGGAATCGGGTTGGCTTCCACAAACAACTTGCTGTGCAAAGGCAACAGCGTGTTATTGAGTTCACGCGCACGCGCCAGGTTCCCTGCGCGTGCGGCCACGCACATTTCGTGCATCAGTTTCGGCGCGACGTTGGCGGTAACCGAAATCACGCCATGCCCGCCCAGCAACATGAACGGCATGGCCGAGGCATCGTCGCCACTGTAAAGCGCGAAGTCCTTGGGCACGCGGCACAGCAGATCGGCTGCGCGCTCCATGCTGCCGGTCGCGTCCTTCACGCCGACAATGCCCGGCACGCCTGCCAGTCGCACGGTGGTGTCGTTGGACAGATCGGCCACCGTGCGACCGGGCACGTTATACAAAATCAACGGCAGATCGACCGCTTCGGCAATTTTCTTGTAATGCTGGTAGAGGCCTTCCTGCGTCGGCTTGTTGTAGTACGGCACCACCGACAAGCCGGCCTGCGCACCTGCGGCTTTTGCGCATTCGGTGAGTTCGATCGCCTCAGTCGTTGAATTCGCACCCGTTCCGGCTATCACCGGCACGCGTCCGGCAGCCTGCTCAACCGTGGTGCGGATCAGCAAGCAATGTTCGTCGTAGGTCACCGTCGGCGATTCGCCTGTGGTGCCCACGATCACAATGCCGTCTGTTCCTTCGGCGATATGCCAGTCGACCAGACGGCGCAGCGCGTCGAGGTCGAGCGCCCCATCGTCCGACATGGGGGTGACAATCGCAACCAGACTTCCGCTGGCCATATTCATTTCTGCCATGTTGTTTCCGCCACTCGACTTTCAGTCTTTCAGTAATGCACCGCGTATTCGGCGGGTTGACGATAAATCCCGCCATTCTAATCTATCTGACTTGGCCTGGCGTCATCTCGAAGCCAGTCTGCCGATCCAGCCCGCCAGCTGTTCCAGGCCCAGCCCTACCCCATGCGCGACCAGCGGCACGGCCCACACCCAGGCCGCCGTCAGGCCCAGTGCCGCCACGCCCAGCCCCACCGAAAACATGTCCAGTCCCGGCGTGGTGCGCGCGACAATGCCGAATGCAAGCTGGATCAATAGCGCCAGGGCCAGCAAAGGCAAGGCCAGTTGCGCACCGGTGGCGAACAACCAGCTGGCGGATTCGCCGAGCTGACGTAAGTCCCCGGCCGCAGGCAACGAGGCAACCGGCATGACCACAAAGCTGTCTCGCAGCGCATCCACTATCAGCAAATGCCCGCTCGCCCCGAGAAAAGCCATTGCCGCCAGCCACCACGCCAGAGCACGCCACGCGGCATCCGCCGGGCCGGCTTGTTCGCCGGTCAGCATCAGCAAGCCGCCGCTGGCCGTGTGCCCCGTCCACACCAGCGTAGCGGTGACTGCGGCAAACACCAGTCGCACGCAGAGCGCCAGTGCAGCCCCCCAGGTTACTTCCAGGCTCAATATCAACATGCCTTGCGCGGTGAAGGGGGCAACCGGATGAATCGACAGACCCGGCGCCAGCACCGCCGCCAGCACGGCTGCGATCAACACACGCAGCGACACCGGCAGACGACCCGTCAGCGGATCAAGCAGGGTCCAGCCAAGCAAACGGGCAAAAGCAAATACCCAGACAGCCAGACTCGCTTCGCTCAGCGGCATGCCGATCCACTCACTCCAGCAGGCCGGGGAAATCGGTCAACATGGTGCGCGCAAATTCGACCAGCTGCCCACCCATCCAACTGCCCAGCAAGGCCAGTACGATCAGCACGACAATGAGCTTGGGCACAAAGGACAGCGTGGGTTCGAGGATTTGCGTCGCGGCCTGAAACAGGCCGATGGCAAACGCAACCAGCAGCCCCGCCAGCAACATCGGCGCAGCCAGCATCGCCACCAGCCAGAGCGCGTCGCGGGCCAGGCCTTCCATCAGAAGGAACCCAGCAGGGAACCGACCAGCAGGTGCCAGCCGTCCACCGTAACAAACAGCAACAGCTTCAAAGGCAGCGACACCAGTTGCGGCGGCAGCATGATCATACCCAGCGCAGTGAGCACGGCAGCGACGACCAGATCAATCACCAGAAAAGGCAGCACGACCATGAAGCCGATCTGGAAAGCGGTTTTGAGCTCGCTGGTGAGAAACGCCGGGGCCAATGCGGCCAGCGGCACGCTGTCCACCTGCTTGACGTCGATGGTCTTGTCACCTTCGGTAAACAAGCTCAGATCTTCGGCACGTGTTTGGCGCAGCATGAAGGTTTTCAATGGCAGCGCCGCTTTTTCGGCCGCATCATTAAAGCTCAACGCGCCAGTGAGAAAAGGCTGGTAGGCATCGCTATTGATGGTCTTGAGCGCAGGCGACATCACGAATACCGTCAGCAACACCGCCAGCCCCATCAACACCAGGTTCGGCGGCGCAGTGTGGCTGCCCAGGCCCTGCCGCAGCAGAAACAACACCACGGCAATACGGGTGAAGGCCGTAAATGCCAGCAGCAGAGCTGGCAAAAAAGGGAACAACAGCAACCAGGGCAGGCTGGCACCGGGCACCCCAATCACCTGTCCGCCTGCGCCGGGGCTCACGCTCAACAACGGCACGCTGCTGTCGGCTCCCCACGCAGCGGTGGCCAGCAGAAACAGTCCGCCCCCCAACAATTTTTTCATCATGCGCGCCCTGCTGCCTGAAGGTTGGTCGCATTGACGGGTTTGGGCTGGGTGTGCAGCAGCCGCACATTGCCCCCGCCCACGCCAAGCAGCAGCCAGGTG
The DNA here is from genome assembly GCA_031426895.1 of Thiobacillus sp. GTDB lineage: Bacteria > Pseudomonadota > Gammaproteobacteria > Burkholderiales > Thiobacillaceae > Thiobacillus. The sequence continues at coordinate 11,403 of JASJPE010000020.1, forward strand.
CCGTCCATCTCCACCACGACCACGCGCTCACGCGTGCCGACAGCGGTTGTTCCCACCACCTTGACGGCACCTTGTGCCCCCATGCCGGGAAGGTAACGGCGTGCAAACCACGCCACCGCAACAAAGCCGCCCAGGATCAGCGCCAGACTCAGCAACACGGTGAGCATGCTGGATGTGGTATCGGTTGCAGCAAATGCCCAGGACGGAACCAGAAGCAACGCTACTGTTGAAACGATTTTAAGCATGCCGTATCACTCCTCGCGCCCAGCGCGTCATGTCGGTTATGTCGTGTGGCAAGTGCACGGCAAACGTCGCCCGTGTGAGATGGCAGCTCAGACGCCATGCCAGTACAGAGGGCAGCGCTGTGTTCAGGGGTGCATCCAGCCAGCATTCTGCCAGTGCGTTATCCAGGGTGTGTATCAGGGTGGGCGGCACAAAGCTTGTGTTGCCCGACATGAGCTGCTGCCCGCCCAGACGACGCGTCAGCCACAAGGTCGAGAGTCCGCAATCCGGCTGCCACTGCGGCGTCTCAGGAAAGTTGGCGGGGGCAGCCTGCGGCTGTTCGATCAACTGAATCGGCACACGCAGACGCGCTGTCAAGGTTGCAGCCAGACGCTGTGTCAAGCGCGTTTGCAGGCCATTTGGCGCAACCGGTGGCGTCGTCAGAAAATCGATTTCCGCAGGCGTGAGTTCAAGCAGTTTCATGGCAGCGCTTAACGACCCCTGTGTTCCGATTCATGCCGGTGTGTGACTTCCGCCAACTCGTCGTGCTCGCGTTGTTCGAGACGCCTTTGCTGGATGGCCATCTGCGCAAGATGCCGCTGCTCCAACATGCGAAAAGCCTTCACGCGCTGATCCACCTGCATCCACTCAGCCAATCGCGCCTGCCACTCGCGGTGTGCGTCGTCGATCGCCGTCTGCGCGACCTGCAACTCAAGCGCCTGAGCGAGCTGCAAACGATTTTTTTCCTGAAGCTGTTCGGCCGCCACCCCACCGCGCAGTTCGACTGCCAGGTGCGCTATATGCGCATCGCGCAGGCCTTTCAATTGTACCTGGCGACCCCGCGCCCGTAGCCAGACACCATGCGCCAGTTTGACTGCGCGCGCCTGCGTCTCGCTTTCCCGCACGGCCAGTTGCAGCACCCGCGCCAATGCAAACGGTTTCATGCCAGCACCTCATCCAGACCGGCACGTGCCGCATCCAGCGTGGCATGTTCCCGCATGCCCTGCATCAGATAACCCTGCATTTTCGGGTACAGCCGTACGCCTTCGTCGAGCACCAGATCGGCACCCGGCACGTAGGCGCCGACTGCCAACAGATCACGACTGCGCATGTAGCGCGAATACAGATATTTGAAACGGCGCGTACGTTCCAGTTCTTCCTCACTCAGCAAGTCGGGCTGAACCCGGCTGATCGAGGCTTCGATATCGATGGCCGGGTAATGACCGGCATCGGCCAGGTCGCGGCTCAATACGATGTGACCGTCCAGAATCGCGCGTGCCGCATCGGCAATCGGATCCTGCTGGTCGTCGCCTTCCATCAGCACCGTGAAAAACGCCGTGATCGAACCGCTGCCCGTACGGCCATTGCCCGCACGCTCCGCGAGCTGCGGCAGCTTGGCAAAAACAGAAGGCGGATAACCCTTGGTGGCGGGCGGCTCGCCAATCGCCAGCGCCACTTCGCGCTGTGCCATGGCGTAACGGGTGAGTGAATCCATGATCAGCAACACATGCTTGCCCTGATCCCGGAAATACTCGGCAATCGACATCGCATAGGCCGCGCCGTTCAGCCGCATCAGCGGCGGATGATCCGCCGGTGCGGCGACGACGACCGCACGCTCCATGCCCTCGGTACCCAGGATGCTGTCAATGAACTCCTTGACCTCACGGCCACGCTCGCCGATCAACCCCACCACGACCACATCGGCTTCGGTATAACGCGCCATCATACCCAGCAAAATGCTTTTTCCGACACCACTGCCGGCAAACAGGCCCAAGCGCTGCCCGCGCCCCACCGTCAGCAAGCCATTGATCGCACGCACGCCCACATCAAGCGTTTCACGGATCGGTGCACGTTCCAGCGGATTGATCGGACGGCTGTACAGAGGCACCCGGCGTTCCAGCGACAGCGAACCTTTGCCATCGAGCGGCCGGCCCGCGCCATCGAGTACGCGTCCGAGCAGAAGATCCCCGACCGGCACCTGGCGCACCCGGTCCTGCGCACGACGACGCGGAATATAACGGGTGCCCAGACGCGGCGGCTGTGCGGCCATCGGGTTGTCCGGGACCACGCGCGCGCCCGGCATCACACCATAAATATCGGTAGCGGGCATGATGAACAGCCGGTCGCCGGAAAACCCGGCTACTTCGGCTTCGATACTCTGCCCACCCGGAATGTGTATCTGGCACTGGCTGCCGACCGGCAAGCGCAAGCCCACGGCTTCCATCACCAGACCCGATACCCGGGTCAGACGTCCGCTGGTCGCAATCGGCGTCGCCCAACTCACCGCGCGCCGGCAGTCGGCCAGGTATTCACGCAGGCGGACGATGCGGTTCATCATTCGATCCAGTTCTGATTGGAACCCAGCACCTGCACCACCTGCCGCCAGCGCGCAGGCAGCGACGCATCGAGATCACCCTGTGTGGTTTCGATCAGGCAGCCGCCACGCTCGATGCGGGCATCTTCGACAATGCGCAGGCGGTTCTTGTCCAGCACCTGATCCAGATGCGGCCGCACCAGCACGGCATCGTCCGGGTTCAGCAGCAGGCGCGCTTCGCGGCTGGTTTCTGCCATTTGTTTCAACGCCAGATTGACCACGTCCAGTATGCGTTCGGGGTGCGCCGCCAGTTCGCCTGCCACCACCTGGCGTGCCACATCGAGCGACAGTTCCAGCACCATGTCGGCCAGGCGGAAATCGAGGTTGTCCAGCGTCGAAGAAAAACTTTCCGCCAGCTGCTTGATACGGCCCCCCGCCTTTTCGCCTTCGGCCCTTCCAGCCGCCACCCCCTCGGCATAGCCTTCGGCACGCGCCGCCTCACGCAACCTGGCCAGCTCGGCCTCGGTGTCCAGCGTGGTCGGAACAGGATCGCTTGTCGATGCGGCCAGCTCCACCACTTCCCACTGCTCAAAGGCGGTCGCATCTTTGGCCGAAATGTCGTCTTGCGTGCTCATGCCAGTTCCTCTTCCGGATACAGAATCGCGCCTTCAGCGGCCAGCCGCCGCAAACTGGCGCCCGCATCTTCCTGCGCAGCCTGGATCATCGTCACCGGCAGCGCGCCCAGCGTATCCAGATCATCACGCATACGCTGTGCTGCGGTGGGGCTCATCACGGCAGTCAGCGCATCCAGCACCTGTCCGTCACTGCCCTTGAGCGCGTGCAGCAAGGTACGCGCGCCTATGTTGCGCAAAAAGGTCTTGCGGCTGGCTTCCGGCAGCCGCGCCAAATCCTCGAATCCAAGTTTGCGTGCCCGCAAGCGTGCGCCCAGGTCGGCGTCGTTCTGATCGAGCTGGCTCAATGCCGCCGCCGCACTGCCCACGCTCATCTGCCCCAGCAGACCGGCCACGGCAGCCTCGCCCTGTGGCGTTTCATCGGATTCAAAACTGCCGAGCCAGTCGTCCAGATCGCGCAGCATGTCCGAACTGGGTGCCTGACTGTGCGCCAGGCTCTGCAAGGTATTCGCACGCGTTTCGGCCGGCAGCACATCGAGAACGGCTGCGGCCACATCACGCGGCAGCTGTGCCGATACCACCGCAATCAACTGTGGTGGTTGTTGCTCCAGCATGCCGGCAATTTCAGCCGGCTCGCGCCAGGACAGCTTTTCCAGTGCCTGCGCACCCGACGCCCCCAGACGCTGCAGGATGGCCTGCGCCCGTTCCGGACTCAAGGCCATCTTGAGGGTTTCGTCGAGGAAACGCCCGGTATCCGCGGCAAAGCCGGTCTGCTCGGCGGCTTCGGCTGCATGTTCGCGCAAGATGGTCATCACACGCTCGCGCGGCAACACTTCCAACTCACGCATCGCGCTGCCCAGCCGACTTACTTCCAGCGGACTCAGATAGCGAAACACAGCAGCAGTAGCCTCTTCACCAAGTGCGAGCAAAAGTGCTGCTGATTTTTCGATTCCGGCCTGGCTCATGCGCGCATCCACAATTTGATAACATCCGCCGTCACGCGCGGATCTGCCAGCACCTGACTGCGCGCCGCTTCGAGTTCGCTATCAAAGTCTTCCGGTTCATCCAGTTCGGGGGCGGATGGACGACGCAAACGCTGCCACGCCAAACCCAGCAACAGTACCCCCACCCCACCCGCAAGCAGCAACCAGGGCGAACGGACCCCCATCCAGCCTGGCTGGGGAGACGGTGTTTCCTGGGCTTGACCCTGCGGGATCGAAACGGGTGGCGGAAGCAGCGAGGGCAAAGGAGCCACAGGCTTCGCCGCAACCGACTCGGACGTGTCCTGAACGCTTGCAGCCTGGGTAGACGGCAGTGCATACACATTCAGGGTATCGCCGCGTGATGACTGCAGGCCCAGAGCCTGCCGCGCCAGTTGGCCGGCACGCCAGCGTTCCTTGACGCTGGCATCAAACCCGAGGATCACGACCACATTGATACGTTGGATATGGCCTTCCGGCACACGCGTGGTCCGCACGGTTTTTTCCAGCGGGCGCGCCTTGCCATCCACGATCACATTACGTACCTGCTCAACGGTCTGCCGGGTTTCACTGTCATCCAGCGTGGCGGTCACCTGCACGCTGACCCGGTCCTTGCCCAGCCATGGCGTCAGCACAGCCAATGCCCGCTGCACCAGATCCTGCTCCAGCGCCAGACGCTGCGACTGCGCAACCTCAGGCTCGACCTCTCCCAGTCGCACCCCACTCGGATCCAGCACCTGCACCTCGGTCCGCTTCAAACGCGGCACGCCCGCTGCCACCAGCGTCTGGATCGTGGTGACCTGCTCTTGCGATAACTGTGCGCCGCTACGCAGCCTGACCAGAACAGCAGCGGTTGCCGGAGGGGCGTCACGCAGGAACGGCGACACTTTGGGCAGCGCCAGATGGACACGCGCCAGTTCGACTGTTTCGAGTTTCTGGATCGAGCGCGCCAGATCGACTTCGAGGGCACGCTGATACCGCTGTTGCTCCTGCAATGAAGACGCGCCAAAACGCGGCGCGCGATCGACCTCATCTTCTGCATCCGCATCGGATTTGGGCAGACCCCTGACAGCCAGACGATAGCGCGCTGCGTGCAATTGATCGGCCGGCACTTCGATGGTGCCGTCGGCGGCAGTCAGGCGATAGGGAATGTCGAGCTGCTCCAGCGCGGTGATGACTTCACCGCCCGAGCGATCGGAAAGCTGGGAGTACAACACGCGATACGCCGGTGGGTTGAACCATACATACGCCGCAGTCAGCGCGACCACGGGCAGCAACAGCAGCAGGGCCAGCATGAAGCGGCGCAACGGACTCGCTTCTGCAATCAGGTCACGCAGACTGCTCAGCCAACCCGGCACTGCGCACACCTCGTCTGCGGGGTTGAACTGGGCGCGATCGATGCACGCTTGTTGGGCTGGATAGTCACATAGGGATTATAACCAGTCAGGCCCTGCCACGGCGCGCAATACGCCGTGTAATTGCCCCATGCGTTCACGGCTCTGAAACCACCATACGCCCCCCTTTTTCACCGCCGTATCGCCCGGCTGGCCAGTCAAAATTTGTATTGCCACCTGACCCAGCGTGGGTTGATGCCCAACAATCAGCACCGGATAAGCCGCATCCGGCCAGCCCGCAACGGCCAGTACATCAGCCACCTGCGCGCCGGGCGCCAGTTCGGGGACGACGTCATAATCACGCCCCAGCGCCTGCGCGGTTTGTATGGCACGGATCGCCGGGCTGGCCAGAATGCGGATATCCGGCGGCAGCCGCGGGTTGAGCCAGTCGGCCATGCGCGCCGCCTGCTTGCGTCCCCGGTCAGTCAGTTCGCGTTCGATGTCCGGATGGGTATCCGCCGCCTCGATGTGCCGCCATAAGATGAGTTCCATTCAGTGTGTCCTTTGCTAGGGCCTGGATTCAAGATGCCAAACATGGCAATTGTGCGACGGTTCTGTGTACGGAATATGACAAACACAATTCACTGCAGCGCTGTCTGCGCCAGTGGCAAACGCAACCTGAAGCAGGTAAACCGCTCCAGTTCGCTTTCCACCGCAATGGAGCCGCCGTGTTTTTCGGCTACGGTCCGCACGAAATACAGACCCAGTCCGGTACCGGTGGTCTGCCCGCTCGCCCCGCGGCTGAAACGCTGAAACAGGCGCGCCTGATTCTCCAGCGGAATACCCGGGCCAAAGTCGGTCACGCTCGCCTCCACGTTTCCGTTTTCACCCGCAACACGAGCCAGCACCTGGGAACGCTCGGGTGCGTAATGCACTGCGTTCAGAATCAGATTCAGCATGGCGCGATGCAGCAGGCCAAATTCGCCTTGCACCCACACCGGATAGGCCAGAAAAATGGCCAGCAGCACGGATGCATTCACGGCCGGTGCGGAACCAGGTGACGGTGTGCCCGACCTGTTCGATCCATTCGATGATATTCGCGGCAAACGCCACATCCTCTTCGAGAAACGCGATTTTCATGAGAGGAAATGTGGGCAAGCTCGTGTCTGGTTTTATTTGGATGCGCGGATTGTGCGTTGAAAAACAAGGACACCTAGACGCAATCTACCAGCAAGGCCCTGATTTCATCAGTTCTTGCAATTGCCTAACAATTTCATCGGTAGCGCTTTCTGCCTGCCGTGCCGCCAGCCAGCCGAGCGCAAATTGCCTTATCGCCGCATCATGTGTCTGTGCCTGCGACAGTAGTTCCCACGCCACGCGCGCATCGTTGTTCCGTCCCAGGCTGTCCTGGATTGCTTGCAGCGCCGCCAGATAGCGCGCCTGTCGTCGGCCTGTAAACAGAGGGAAAAAGAACTCGGCCGCGTAACGCTGACGTTTGATCGCAATACGCAAGGCATGACGCTGTACCGCCTGTAGTTGCTCAAACTCGCCTGCGCCGCGCACGATGGAACGATGTCCCTTCTGCAAGGCCCGGCGCGCCCATTTTTTTAGACTGGACAGTTGGGCCAGGCGCTGCACCTCCGGCCCTGCCTGCCAGCCCCGCTGCCATAGCCAGCGTTGACAGGCCAACAGCCAGGCGCCGGGGCGCGCCTGCAATATTGCAGCCTGCATGGCGGCCCTGACTTCGGCACGCTGCGCTTCCAACCGATCAAGATCATGTTGCCACGCAGCGGGGTCGGGGAAATACGGCGCCATCGCCGGCAGCGTCTCATGGCACAGCACATCCCAATCACGCGCCGGGCCGAGCGCAGCCATCAGTTTGTGCAGGCCCTCCATCAGTTCGTCCGGCAATGCGCACGCCCGGCGGAACACGCGCAGCACCGCACGCAAGCGCCGCAACGCCACCCGCGCCTGATGCACATACTCAATGTCGTTAATCGGTTGGGGCTCAGCGTTCGCCCCCTCCCCCGCTTGCGGGGGATAAGCAGCGACTTGCCCGCTCGCGGGCTTAGTCGAATGGTTAGAGGTTTCATCAGGGATGGGGAGAGGGCCGAGTGCGCCCGGCAAATTGGCCTGGAACTGCGTCAGACACACCTGCACCATTGCGGCGAAGCCGTCTTCCACGCTCATGCCGCGACTCAGGGTCATCGGCACGGATCTGACCGGCCCCTCAGCCTGGTCATGCGCCAGGTTCACCCCGCGCTCGGCCTTGCTGATATCGAACGGCACGCAATCAAACTGCCCCGCCCAGTCCAGCGCCAGATCAAACAAGGCATCCGCCTGGCCCGCCTTCAGTTCAAGTTCGATCTCGCAAATCGGCTGGCTTTGTTTGCCTGCAAGTACCTCGCCCACGTCCAGCGCCACTTCGATCTGCGCGCCCGACTTGCCCTTGATCAGCCAGGCCGTGCGGTTAAAGCGTGTTTCAAATACCGGCACCAACTCGTCACGCAACGCTTCCGGCACACAGGCCAGCGCCTCGACCGGAAAACGGCTCCAGTCCGGCGCGCCACGGCGAATCGGCATTTCATACTCGACACGCTGCGACAAGCCACCGTATCGCTCACCCTCGGTTTTGAGCGTCTGCAGCCAGCGCCGTCCAATCCGCCGCACCCGGAGCGCCACACCTTGCGCGCTCAAGGCGAAATCCGGGGTGTCAAAATAGCGGGTCACCAGATCCTGCTGCACCGGCTGGCCGCGCCGCCGCGCCATCCGCTTGCGAAACGCGTCAACCTGCTGCAACGGCAGTGCCAGTTTGAGTTCAATCTCGAACGGCGGCGAGTTTGTCATATTGCTGTCATATCAGGTTTCAGGATGGCGCTTATCATTAAAGACTAATCAATCTATTACAAATCATGAACCTTCCCAGCCCCGACACCCTCATCAACCGCGAACTCGGCATCCTGGAATTTCAGCGCCGCGTGCTCGCACAGGCTGACGACGCGACCATGCCGGTGCTCGAACGGCTGAAGTTTCTCTGCATCTTCGCCAGCAACCTGGACGAGTTCTTCGAGGTGCGCGTCGCGGGGCTGAAAGAGCAATTAATCGCCAAATCCACCCAGCGCTCTCCCGATGGCCTCACCCCCCGCCAGCAATACCGCGCGGTATCGAAGACGGCGCACGCGCTGGTGGCCAGGCAATACGAACTCTTCAACAACGAAATCATTCCCGAACTGGCCGAACACGGCATTCACTTTTTCCGCCGCACCCACTGGAACGAAACCCAGGCGGCCTGGATTCGGGATTATTTTTTTCGCGAATTGATGCCGGTGCTGACGCCAATCGGACTCGATCCCTCCCACCCCTTCCCACGCGTATTGAACAAGAGCCTGAACTTTGCGGTCGAGTTGTCCGGGCGTGATGCCTTCGGTCGCAACTCCGGCGCGGCGGTGGTGCAGGCACCCCGCTCGCTGCCACGCGTGATTCACATGCCGGAGGAAATCGCCGGCTGCGAATACGGTTTCGTGTTTCTGTCGTCGATTCTGCATGCGCACGTCGGTGAACTGTTCACCGGGATGAAAGTGGAAGGTTGCTACCAATTCCGCGTCACCCGTAATTCCGATTTGTTTGTGGACGACGAAGAAACCAAGAACCTGCGCCAGGCCCTGCAGGGCGAACTGCCGCAGCGACACTACGGCGCTGCGGTGCGACTGGAAGTCGCCGACAACTGCTCGTCGGCGATGGCGGATTTTCTGCTGGGACAGTTCGAACTCGACGCCGAAGACCTCTACCAGGAACAAGGGCCGGTGAATCTGGTGCGCCTGATGCAGGTCCCCGACTGGGTCGATCGTCCCGAACTGAAATTCGCCCCCTTCACGCCCGCCCTGCCCGCCCGGCTGGCCAAGGAGGACGATATCTTTGCGCACATCCGCAAGAACGACATCCTGCTGCACCACCCATTCGAATCCTTCCAGCCAGTAATCGACTTCATCGAACAGGCCGCTGCCGATCCCAACGTCGTCGCCATGCGGCAAACGGTGTACCGCACCGGAACCGATTCCAAGCTGATGCAGGCCCTGATCCGCGCTGCGCAATCGGGCAAGGAAGTGACCGTGGTGGTCGAACTGCTGGCGCGTTTTGACGAGGAAGCCAACATCAACTGGGCGGCCAAGCTGGAAGAAGTCGGCGCCCATGTGATCTACGGCGTGGTCGGCCACAAGACGCATGCCAAGCTGGCACTGGTGATCCGCCGCGAGGACGGTGAACTGCGCCGCTACGCCCACCTCGGCACCGGCAACTACCACGCCCGCACCGCACGCCTGTATACCGATTTTGGCCTGCTCACCGCTGACGAAGCCATCACCGCTGACGTCAACAGCCTGTTCACCCAGATCACCGGGTTGGGCAAGGCAGGCAAGCTCAAGCGCCTGTGGCAGTCGCCGTTCACCCTGCACAGCGAAGTCATCGCCGCGATCAACCACGAGGCCGAGCTCGCAGCCGCCGGCAAACCTGCCACCATCATCGCCAAAATGAACGCGCTGCTGGAACCGCAGGTCATCGCCGCGCTCTACGCCGCCTCGCAGGCGGGCGTGAAGATCGATCTCATCATCCGTGGCGTGTGTGCGCTGCGTCCCGGCATTGCCGGCCTGTCGGACAACATCCGGGTGCGCTCGGTGGTGGGGCGCTTCCTCGAACACACCCGTATTTTCTATTTCCGCAACGGCGGCGACGAACGGGTGTATTTGTCGAGTGCCGACTGGATGGACCGAAATTTCTTCCGCCGCATCGAAACCGGTTTCCCGGTGCTCAATCCAAAACTGAAAAAGCGCGTGATTGCGGAAGGTCTCAAACCCTATCTACGCGACAACGTCCAAGCCTGGGAGATGCAGCCAGATGGCAACTACCGCCGCCGAACCCCGCGCCGTGCAAAGGTCTACAGTGCACAATCGGAGCTGCTGGGCTTGTTGACAAAAACCCCATAACAAACGGAAAAAGCCACGGTCAGCAGCCCCAGGGCAAGCATCAACTCCGCTGTACCATGCGTTTTGGGAGCCCTGATCCGATTTCAAAAATGCGCCGTTATGTTCGTCAGCGCACAGAACCCACACGCGTTTCCTACTATTCTCAACTGACCGTGCTGATGAACACTCTTGGCATAGATCAGGTTTTGCTTGAATTCACATTAAAAGGACACTCGCCATGCGTACAACTCCCTTGCTTCTTAGCATCCTCACCGCAACCCTGATTTCTGCCGGAGCGGTAAGCGCACAGGCCGCTGATGGAAAATTTTACGATCCCTCCAATGCCGCCAGCCCCACTGGGAAAACGATCGGTTATGAGCTTTTCCGGACGATTGGCTGCCCTGGACGGGAACTTTTAGGCAAGGCCTGCCCCGTACCGCTTGATAGCGACGGCGACGGCGTAACCGACGACAAGGATAAATGTCCCAACACGCCAGCCGGCCGCAAGGTAAATGAGGACGGATGCGAACTGGACCGAGACGGCGACGGAATTGTGGACGGTGACGATGCTTGTCCCGATGTCTACGCCAAAACGCCAAATGGCTGCCCGCTTGCTGCTGCGACTCCGGCCGCAGCCACGCCGGCAGGTGATTATGCAACAGGCGCAACAGCCCCTGCGATCATCCCGAGAAGGCTCGTGCTGGAAGGCGTAAATTTTGATTTCGACAAATCCGTCTTGCGCCAGGAAGACCGCGACATCATCGACCAGAATGCTGCCGATCTGAAAGAGTGGGGCGATATCGACGTGGAAGTTGCAGGCCACACCGATAGCGTCGGAAGCGACAAATACAATATGGGCTTGTCGCTGCGCCGCGCCGAAGCGGTTCGTGATTATCTGATCACAAAGGGCATTTCGGCCGATCGTTTGACTTCAAAAGGCTATGGCGAATCCGAGCCGCTTGAAAGCAATGATACGGACGAGGGGCGCTTCAAGAACCGTCGTGTTGAACTGAACCAGAAACAGAAATAATAATTTCGATTTTCTGATTCAAATCGCAAAAACGGAGACTTCGGTCTCCGTTTTTTTTGGTAAGGCCGGCCTTGAAATCCATCAACGCAACGAGCGCCGCGTAAGACGTCAACAAAGCTTCACCGGGAAGTCACGCCCCTGTCACCTGAGCGTGACTTGATAGCGGCATGTTGAATCGCGTCTCGAATCTGCTCCGCGCGCGCCCGGATGGCCCCACCCAGCAGCTATCCGCCGCCAGCCTCTGGCCTTCCGGCCAGGCGTCCGGTCCAACCCCGGGCGCGCCTTCGTTTCCCGAGCGTCCGTCCCGCCGCCACCGCACGCTGTGGATTTCCGATATTCATCTGGGCACGGCCGGTTGCCAGGCCCGCTATCTGCTCGATTTTCTGAAGCACAACGAATCCGACACGCTGTATCTGGTCGGCGACATCATCGACGGCTGGCAATTGCGCAAAGGCTGGTACTGGCCACGCACGCACAACGACGTGGTGCAAAAACTCCTGCGCAAGGCACGCAAGGGCACCCGCGTGATCTACGTGCCCGGCAATCACGATTCGATGGCGCGGCAATTCATGGGCCTGGCCTTTGGCGATATCGAGGTGGCGGACGAAGTGATCCACGTCACCGCCGACGGCAGGCGCTTTCTGGTCACCCACGGCGATCTCTTCGATGGCGTGATGCAGCATGCGCGCTGGCTGGCCTATCTGGGCGACAGTGGCTATACGATGATCCTCACCTTGAACCGCTGGTTCAACGGCCTGCGCACGCGCATGGGCTACCCCTACTGGTCGCTGTCGCAATACATCAAGCACAAGGTCAAGAATGCGGTCAGCTTCATCACCGCGTTCGAGAAAGTGATGACCGACGAAGCGCGCCGGCGCGATTGCGACGGCGTCATCTGCGGCCACATCCACAAGGCGGAAATCCGCACCATGGACGGCCTCTTGTACTGCAACGATGGCGACTGGGTGGAAAGCCTGACCGCGCTCGCCGAAACCGCCGACGGCACGCTTGAAATCATTCACTGGCCGCATTGCCTGGACGAATCCCCCATCCCCCGCACAGCAACCGTAATGGAGACACCATGAAAGTCATGATCGTGACCGATGCCTGGTCGCCGCAAGTCAACGGCGTGGTGCGCACGCTCACCACCACCCGCCGCGAAATGAAAGCCATGGGGCATGAGGTGGATATCCTCTCCCCGCTCGAATTCCGCACCCTGCCCTGCCCCACTTATCCCGACATCCGCCTGTCGGTACTGGCCGGCAACGCGGCACAAAAGCGCATCCGCGAATACGCCCCGCACGCGCTGCACATTGCCACCGAAGGACCGCTGGGCCTGGCCGCGCGCCGCTACGCCATCAACAACGACCTGCCTTTCACCACGGCCTATCACACCCGTTTTCCCGAATACGTCCAGGCCCGTACCGGTATCCCGCTTTCATGGACCTACCGCTTTCTGCGCTGGTTTCACGGCCCCGCCCGCGCGGTGATGGCGCCCACGCCCGCAGTCCAATCCGACCTCGAAGCCTTCGGCTTTGACAATGTGGTGCTGTGGTCGCGCGGCGTCGATCTCGACGTGTTCAAGGTTCAGGAATCAAAACGCCTCGACACCGAACATCCGATCTTTCTCTATGTCGGCCGGGTAGCGGTTGAAAAAAACGTCGAAGCCTTCCTCAAGCTGAATCTGCCCGGCTCCAAGTGGGTGGTGGGCGACGGCCCGGCGCTGGCCGGCCTGCGCGCAAAATACCCGAAAGCCCATTACCTCGGCGTGATGAAGCAACCGGAACTAGCCGAGGTCTATGCCGCCGCCGACGTCTTCGTATTCCCCAGCAAGACCGACACCTTTGGCCTAGTGCTGCTGGAAGCCATGGCCTGCGGCCTGCCTGTGGCTGCCTATCCGGTCAGCGGACCGATCGACGTGCTGGGCGACTCGCCTGCCGGTGTCATGCACGAAGACCTGCAAATGGCCTGTCTGGCTGCGCTCCACATCGACCGTGCAACCGCCCGTGCCCATGCCGAGAAATTCTCCTGGCGCACAGCCACCGAGCAGTTTGTTGGGCATTTGCATCCGGCGCAGCAGGAAGAAATAGTCGTCGTATAGCAAAAGACTGAGCTCGCTTCCTTCGACAGGATGAACGGTTAGCGGTTGATTCGTTCGCCCTGGGCTTGTCGAAGGGTCAGTTCAGCTCCCACCCGTCCGCCGATCTGCTCGATGATCAGGCCGCCTTTCTCATCTCTATCCTGAACATCGTGCGCAATGTTTCACGCAGTTCGGGCGTGTCAGTGTGGCCATGAACGGCCACAGCGTGCTGCACTGCAGCTTCCAGTAGTTCTGCGTCAGTGTCTGCAGACAGCGACACCGTGCAGTTGATTTCACTCGGATATTCCCGGCAATCAATGAATTTGCGTGTCATGCTATACCTCCTTCGCCCCTCAACCCGGCACTTCCGGGTACGCAAAAAGGGAGCTTCTATTTATAGACCATGAAGCAAATAAAACCGTGATTCCGCGGCGAATTCAATAAACCGCCTGGGGCTTGAAACCCGCCAGCCCCGCCCCCATCTCCCGCACGTTGTTTTGTTTGTTTTACGGGAGATAAAGGCATGACCGCCACCACCAAAGAAACCCTGGGCTTCCAGGCCGAAGTCAAACAGCTGCTGCAGCTGATGATCCATTCCTTGTATTCCAACAAGGACATTTTCCTGCGCGAACTGGTTTCCAACGCCGCCGACGCGTCCGACAAGCTGCGCTTTGAAGGCTTGTCCGACCCGGCGCTGTTCGAAGACGACAGCGAGCTCAAAATCCGCATCGCCTTCGACCGCGACGCCCGCACCCTGACGATCAGCGACAACGGCATCGGCATGAACCGGCAGGAAGTCATCGAGCACATCGGCACCATCGCCAAGTCCGGCACCCGCGAATTCTTCTCGCAGCTGTCCGGCGACCAGAAGAAGGACGCCGCGCTGATCGGCCAGTTCGGCGTCGGCTTCTACTCCGCCTTCATCGTCGCCGACCGCATCACGCTCACCACCCGCCGCGCCGGCCTCACGTCTGAGCACGGCGTGCGCTGGGAATCGGCAGGCGCCGGCGACTACACGCTGGAAACCGTGGCCAAGCCCCAACGCGGCACCGAGATCGTGCTGCATCTTCGTGAAAATGAAGACGAATTCCTCTCCGACTACAAGATCAAGTCGGTCATCCGCACCTATTCCGACCACATCACCCTGCCCATCCTGATGAAAAAGACGGAATGGAAGGACGGCGTGGAAACGCCCACCGACGAGGACGAAACCGTCAACCGCGCCTCGGCCCTGTGGGCGCGCGCCAGGAAGGACGTCACCGAAGACGAATACAACGAGTTCTACAGGCACGTCGCGCATGATTCCGAAGCACCGCTGGCGTGGTCGCACAACCGGGTGGAAGGCAAGCAGGAATACATCTCGCTGCTGTATCTGCCGGCACGCGCGCCGTTCGACCTCTACGACCGTGAACACCGCCACGGCATCAAGCTCTACGTGCGCCGCGTCTTCATCATGGACGACGCCGAACAGCTGATGCCGCAATACCTGCGCTTCGTGCGCGGCGTGATCGACTCGGCCGACCTGCCGCTCAACGTCTCGCGCGAGATTCTGCAGTCCAGCCGCGACATCGACGCCATCAAGGCCGGCTCGGTGAAAAAAGTGCTGGGCCTGCTGGAAGACCTGGCCGAGAACCAGCCGGAAAAATACGCCGAATTCTGGAAAGCCTTCGGCAAGGTGCTGAAAGAAGGCCCGGGCGAGGATTACGCCAACAAGGACCGCATCGCCGGCCTGCTGCGCTTCGCCTCCACCCACACCGACACGGATGCGCAGGTCGTTTCACTCAAGGATTACATCGGCCGCATGAAGGAAGGCCAGAGCGCCATCTACACCATCACCGCCGACAGTTTTGCCGCCGCCCAGCACAGCCCGCACCTCGAAATCTTCCGCAAGAAAGGCATCGAAGTCCTGCTGCTGTCCGACCGCGTCGACGAATGGCTCTCCAGCAACCTCACCGAGTTCGACGGCAAGCCGCTCAAGTCCGTCGCCAAAGGCGGCCTCGACCTGGGCGAACTCGAAGACGAAGCCGAGAAGACTGCGCAGAAAGAAGCCGAAGACAGCATGCGCCCGCTGACCGAACGCATCCAGACCGCGCTCGGCGAGCGCGTGAAAGCCGTGCGCGTCACCCACCGCCTCACCGACTCGCCCGCCTGCCTCGTCACCGGCGAAGCCGACATGAGCGCCAACCTAGAGCGCCTGCTCAAGGCCGCCGGCCAGGCCGCACCCTCGGTGAAACCCACGCTGGAAATCAACCCGTCACATGCACTGGTCACACGGCTCAACAGCGAATCCGACGAAGACCGCTTCGCCGACTGGGCCAACCTGCTGTTCGAGCAGGCGTTGCTGGCGGAAGGTGGGCAGTTGGATGATCCGGCGAGCTTTGTGCGGCGGTTGAATGGGTTGTTGGCGATGTTGCCGGGGTGATTCAAGGCAAAAGGCCGTTCGTGTTGTGCTTATCGAAACACGAGCGACCCTGACCTGTTGTTCCGAGCGCGACTGAGTAATCAGTCGCGCTTTATTTATGCCCCACAAATAATGCAGGGCAGCGGAGCTTGTCGGCCATAACGCCATACGTTAACATTCAGCATGATTGAATCGTTCAGATGCAAGGACACGCAAGCCCTGTTCGAAAACAAGCGCGTCGCGCGCTTCGTCAATATTGAACAGGTGGCGCGGCGCAAACTGAAGCAGTTACATGCTGCAACCGACCTCGCGTTTCTACGAATTCCGCCGCAAAACAGGCTGGAAGCCCTAAAGGGAAATCGCAAGGGGCAATGGAGCATCCGCATCAACGATCAATGGCGTTTGTGTTTTGAATGGCGCGACGGCTCGGCGAGCAATGTCGAGATCGTGGACTACCACTGAAAGGCGACGATGATGAAAAAACTGGCCTTGGTCACCCCCGGCGAAATCCTGCTGGAAGAATGGCTCAAACCAATGGGTGTGAGCCAGTACCGGATCGCGCTTGAAATTGGCGTATCGCCACGCCGCATCAACGAGATTGTTCACGGCAAGCGCGCCATCACCGCCGATACCGCGCTGCGGCTGGCACGCTTCTTCGGAACCGATGCGCAGTCCTGGCTCAACCTGCAATCGCATTACGACATGGAAAAAGCGGAAATCGAAGCCGGGAAGGCTCTACTGAAAATTGTTCCGTGGTCAGAGCGGGCTGCGGCCTGATCTAAAGACTTGTTCTGATAATCGTGTCCGACCCCATATGTCCGACCCCATATATGTCGTCCCACCTCACCCGCTCCCACGTCATCCTGCGCATCAAGCGGCGCCTCGAACAGGACAGTTTCCCGCGCATCCAGATGAGCCTGATCGTCGGTCTCACCGGCGCGGCGGGCCTGCTGTTCTCCTTCGTCATGCTAGAGCTGGGCGTCACCAGCATGGCGGTGCGCTATCCGCTTGCGCTGCTGATGGCGTATGGCGTTTTTCTCCTGCTGCTATGGCTGTGGCTGCGCACCAAGGCGGAGGACTACGCGGACATCCCCGATCTTTCCGGGCTGGTGCCGAGCGGGTCGGGTAATTGCGCCCCTACCTTCGAGGCCGGCGGCGGCAACTTCGGCGGGGGTGGCGCCAGCGGATCGTTCGACGGGCCGGCGTCATTCGTGCCGATCGAATCCGATTCCTCGCCGCTAGTGGAGGCGACGAGCGCGGTGGGCGACGCCGACGAACTCGCGATTCCCTTCCTCGTGATCGCCTTCGCGCTCGGTCTCGCGCTAGCTTCGCTGTATGTGGTCTACGCCGCGCCGATGCTGTTTGCTGAACTGCTCGTCGACGGCGCGCTGTCCTACGCGCTCTACCGCAGGATCAAGGCCGCCGACTCACCGCACTGGCTCGAATCCGCTGTACGCCGCACCGCCCTGCCCTTTGTGCTGACCGGCGTCTTCGTATCGATCACCGGCGCGGCAATGGCATCCTATGCGCCGGGCGCGCACTCGATCGGCCAGGTCATGCAGCACACTCAAACCCAACGCTAGCGCTTTCTTATGCGAATCGAAGGCACGCTTACAAAATGGAACGATGATCGCGGCTTTGGCTTCATCACGCCCACTCAGGGCGGGCCGGAGGTATTCGCCCACATCTCCGCCTTTCCCAGGGACGGTCAGCGGCCCCGGCTCGGTGAACGACTTTCGTTCGAGATCGGAACCGGCAAGGATGGGAAGCAGCAGGCAAAGAACATTGCGTGTCCCACTCGCCCGACCGAAAAACCTTATCGTCTGAGCGTACCCGCTAAACGCCCCCACAAACCCGGACTGTTGGGGCGCCTCATTCCACTTGCGTTTGTAGTTGCGCTGGGTGCCTACGGTTATAACGAGTACACCCACCGCGCAACGCCACAAACAGCTTACGAAGCACCATCCCGCGATACGGCAGCCCCCAGTCCTTTCCATTGCGACGGTCGAACCCATTGCTCGCAAATGACGTCCTGCGCCGAGGCGGAATTTTTCCTGAAAAATTGCCCGAACGTCGAGATGGATGGAAATAATGATGGCGAGCCGTGCGAACAACAGTGGTGTAATTAACGGACAATTAAAAACAGACCATGGTTTTCGCGTCACACTTTCGCCCCATCACCTTAGCTCGCACCTTGAGCCGTTCAAAATCAAAGGGGCCGTACTGAATTGTTTATCGGCCAGTTTCCCTGCCGCTCACCGGCGCCGCTCATGGCTTCCCCCCCCCCAGCGCTTGAGGCCGATTCGGAAAACAGCAGTTCTGGACTGGCATAGCTGCGCATGGCCGGCGGCCTCTGGCGCCGCGTCCACGGGCTAGAATGCTTGTTATCAGCCTCAAAATGAAGGAGACCTCCCATGCGATGGGAACGCGGACGACGCAGCGATAACATCGAGGACCGGCGCGGCATGCGTGTGGGTCGAAAAGGCCTGGCCGGCGGCGGCATCGGGGCGATCATCCTGGCGCTGGTGGCGATGTATTTCGGCGTGGACCCGGCGGTGGTGTTGAACCAGGCTGGCAATCTGGCGCCGACGCAGGAGGAACAGGCGGTCGCGTTCAGCCCGGAGGAGGAACGCCTGAAGGAGTTCGTGTCGGTGGTGCTGGCGGACACGGAAGACGTATGGGGGACGCTGTTCCAAAGTTCGGGCCAGCGCTACTCGCCGCCGAAGCTGGTGCTGTTCTCCGGCGCGGTGGAGTCGGCGTGCGGCTTCGCCGAGGCGGCGATGGGGCCGTTCTACTGCCCGGCCGACCAGAAGCTGTACCTGGACATGCGCTTCTTCAACGATCTGGCGCAGCGGCACGACGCGCCGGGCGACTTTGCGCAGGCCTACGTGGTGGCGCACGAGGTCGGCCACCATGTGCAGACGCTGCTGGGCGTCTCGGAACAGGTGCACGCGGCGCGCCAGCAGGCGGGCAAGACCGAGGGCAACGCGCTGCAGGTGCGGATGGAGGTGCAGGCCGACTGTTTTGCCGGGGTATGGGCGCACCACGCCGACAAGGCGCGGCAGGTGCTGGAGCCGGGCGACGTCGAGGAAGCCCTGGCAGCGGCGGCAGGCGTGGGCGACGACCGCCTGCAAAAACAGGCGCGCGGGGTCGTGGTACCCGATTCCTTCACTCACGGTTCATCGGCGCAGCGGATGCACTGGTTCAACCGCGGCCTGCAAAGCGGCGACCCGGGGCAGTGCGACACCTTCAAGGCCGAGAAATAGGGTCGCCCTACTCAAGTCAAAAACCTCGACTGGAAAACACGTCAGGCGGAGCGCAAGGACCAAATCACACAAACGGCAGTAGCATGCAAACCCTTTTTTCCTTGATCGAATCCCCCTTCCACCCCGATTTCAGTGCCTTGTATCAGAAACTGGGCATTGCGGCGGAGCGTTTCGGCACTGCCCGCAATCTTCACCGGGCCTTGCAGAAACAGCCTCCGGACTTTTTTGTGGGGGAGTTCATTTACGGCTGGGGCAACAATTACGCCGGCGCAAACGTCTCGAATCTGGATGTCACCATCAGGTCGCTGCAACGCTTTGCGCCGCAGGCGAAGATCATCGTGTTCATGCATCCCCGTGAAGAACCCCATATCGGCAAGCTGCTGGAACTGTTTCCCCTCCATGCGGTGTTGACCTACCCGGTGACTGAGCAGACGATGCAGGCTGCATTGCAAACCCCGGCGTAAATCCGTTATCAGCCATTTCAGACCCAAACATAAAGGGAACCTATGCGCACAGTAGTCAAATCAACTTGTCTGGCCCTAACATTAATAATTCCCGGGCACGCTCAAGCAATCACGACAAACGATCTCAAAACAGCCCGACCGGAAATTCTGCTCAAGAGTATGTACGCTGCCTGTCGGAACGGAAGCCAGGAGCAGATGTTCTCACTACTATCAAAGAGCCTTGAACAGGCACTATCACAAGCCCCCGCAGAAAGACGACGCACAATCTTCACTGTCTATTGCGAGGGTGTGCGACAAGTCGTGGATCAACAACTCGGTGGACGACCCGAGAACGCTTCCTACTTTGTTAAGCAAAGTGACCGTACTCACAACGGACAGCCAAAAGCCACTCTCTGTATTGTTCCAAGAGGGCAACCCGCAGGAACCTGCAAATTAGGGTTCGATGTAACAATCGAGAACGGCCAATTGAAAAAGGACGAGTTCTAAATACCCGACGTTGATACAGTGCTGCGCTCCGTCCACTTCGCCCGCTCGCGCGTTTTCGCACCACGCGTTCGAACCATCACGTTGACTCGCGCCTCAGGCTGTCAGGGCACGAGCCAATGAGCATCACCCCATTCCAGGCACTCGCCTGCCCGCTGGACGGCACGCCCCTGCATTGCACGGGTTCCGCCTGGACCTGCACGTCCGGCCACAGTTTCGACATCGCCAGTCAGGGCTACACCCATCTGTTGCCGGTGCAAAACAAACGCTCGCGCGATCCGGGCGACAGCAAGGAGATGATCGCGGCGCGGCGGCGTTTTCTGACGGCCGGCTTTTACCAGCCGATTGCCGCTGCGGTGAGCCGGGCGGTGCTGGCCGATCTGCCAGCTGATGCGACCATCAGTTGTCTTGATGCCGGCTGTGGCGAGGGTTACTACCTGCGCCAGTTGGCGGCAGCGGTGGAGGATAAACAAACCCTCGCCGTGCTGGGGCTGGATATTTCCAAATGGGCGGTATTGTCGGCCGCGAAGCAGGACAAGCGACCCAACTGGGTGGTGGGCAGCAACGCCAATCTGCCGGTGCTGCCGGGCACGCTGGATCGCGTGCTGTGCATGTTCGGCTTCCCGGTGTATGCGGAGTTTGCGCGCGTGCTTAAGACGGGCGGTCAACTGTTGCAGGTCGATGCCGGGCCGGATCATCTGCGCGAACTGCGCGAGATCATCTACCCCAGCCTGAAACCGGAACGCGCGGCCGAGATGCAGACACCAGCAGGCTTTAGCCGCTTGCCGACGGACACGGTCCGCTTCTCCATTGAGCTGACCAATGCCGGACAGATTGCCGATCTGCTGGCGATGACGCCGCATCTCTTCCGCGCCAAGGCCGAGGGCCGCGCGGCGGCCGCGGCTTTGACGGCCCTGTCGCTCAGCGTGGATGTGCGGCTGACGTGTTTTGAACGGGACAGGGGAAATTGATGCAGCCAGGAAATAGTACTTGTGTCCTTTGGGTATGAATTTCGTCATTCCGGCGGTGCGTTGTTGTTACAGCTTTAGCTGTAACAACAACGGCCTGCCCCTTGCGGGCGAATACCCAGAGGGCACAAGCACCCAGAGAGCACAAGCGCCGGTATCCAGTGGCGTGCCTTGCGCGCCCTTTTTGACTGGATTCCGGGTCAAGCCCGGAATGACGAGAGCCTATGCATGACAAGTGCTTCCCGCCCATCGCCGACGCGCACGCGCGGATTCTGATCCTCGGCAGCCTGCCCGGGCAGATGTCGCTGCAGCGGCAGCAGTACTACGCCCAGCCTCAAAACGCGTTCTGGAAAATCATGGGCCGTCTGTTCGACGCAGACCCGGAATTGCCTTACGCGGAACGCGCGCAACGCCTTGTCGCGAACGGGATCGCCCTGTGGGATGTGTGCGCCGCTGCAAAACGGCCGGGCAGCCTCGACGCCTCGATTGTGCTTTCCAGCGTGGTGCCGAATGACCTGGCCTCGTTCATCGAATCCCATCCGGACATCGGCTTGATCTGCTTCAATGGCGGCAAGGCGGCCGACCTCTACCGGCGGCTCGTGCTGCCCGGCTTGCCGGCCAGCGACCGCACCATCCGCACTGAAACGCTGCCCTCGACCAGCCCAGCCCATGCGGCCATGCCGTTTGAAGAAAAACTGACACGCTGGGCGGCTGTGCTGCAAACTTAAAAAAGTTAGACTTGAACTTTTCAGCGGCTTCACTCATTTTGAGGCAGCGGCAAGTCTTTCATTTCTTCGAGCCATCATGACCACCACTCAATCCACCCAACTCGACGCCGCCCATTTCGACAGCAAGGCCCGCCAATGGGACGACAACCCGGTATTCCAGGAACGCGGGCTGAAAATTGCGCAGGCCATCCGGCAAGCGGTGCCTTTGCATCGCCAGATGAGCGCCCTCGACTACGGCTGCGGCACGGGCTTGCTTTCCTTCCCGCTCAAGGATGAACTCGGCGCAATTTTGCTGGCGGACAGTTCGGGCGGCATGCTCGAAGTCGTGGCCGAGAAAATCACCGCGCAAGGGATCACCAACATGACGCCGCTGAAGTTGGACCTGCTCACCGACCCGACCCCGACGCAGACCTTTGACCTGATCGTCACCGCGATGACGCTGCACCATGTGCCCGACACCGACCACATCCTGCGCGTCTTCCACGATCTGCTGAATCCCGGCGGTTATCTGTGCATCGCCGACCTGGACCAGGAAGACGGCTCGTTTCATGGCCTGGAAGTCGATGTGCACCACGGTTTCGACCAGGCCGACCTGAGCCGCCGCACAGCACAAGCGGGGTTTGCTGACGTGCAGTTTCAGACAGTGTTCACCATTACCAAGACTCGCGAAACCGGGATGCAGGACTACCCGGTTTTTCTGATGACGGCACGCCGCGCAGGCGCATAGCGTCCGGCCCTGCAATAAAACCAAAAGGATCACGGAATGGGTTTCGAATACATGTTTTTCAATGAGGCGTTGCGCGACCGCTTCATGGCGTTTGTGTCGGGGCACGGTATCGCCAGCACGATGCGCCAGGACACGATCGCAGGCTTTGTGGTCGAGCTGCCGGATGGGCTGGCCGATGATCGGCAGGACACCGTCGATGATGAGTACGATTCGATCATGGGCGAACAGATGCTGCTCGCCGAAGCGGACGAGGAACTGGTCAGCCATCACGCGTTCGGCGTCACGGTGACGCTGGAAGATGGCACGACCCGCGCCGTACGCATTCCCCCTGCGGTCGCACGCCGCCTCCTGGAACACTTCACGCCCGACGAGGTCCACGAGATCGCCACCGCCATTGTGCAAAGCGCCGAGAGTCCGGTTGACGGGCCAATTTGCCACAAGCCGCCAAAATAGTAGTGCTAGTACGACATGGAGCCTTCTACGGTTTGACCCGGAGCAAGCTGATGTCGCCACGAAGTCAATCAGCTTTTTGGGTATGTTCTTAAGGAATGTTTAAGTATTGCGCGCAATGCTGTCGCTTGTTGATAATCAAACTTTTGCAAAGGAAAAATGATGCTCGCGATATTACGATTGGCAGGACTCGGGGTATGTGTCGCAACGGGACTGATCGCCCTTGCAGCACCGGTTTACGCGGATGAGCATGCGCACAAGCAGGATGCGAAAAGTGCTATACCTGCGTTGAAACCGGGCCAGAAGTGGGCATCCGACGAAGTGTTGCGACAGGGCATGGACAACATCCGGCAAACGATGCTCGCAAATCGTGAAGCCATCGAGAAAGAGCGCCTCGGCACCCAGGATTATCAGCGGCTGGCTGCGGCCGTGAGCAAAGAGACCGCCAACATTGTAAAAAACTGCAGGCTCAGCAAAGATGCTGATGCGGCCTTCCATACCATCGTGCTCGCCGACCTGATACAAAGCACGGAAATGATGCAGACCTCGGCGAAGGTGAAGGTGCAACGGGCCGGGGCGTTCGCCGTGTTGCAGTCTTTGCGCCACTACGGCAATTATTTCCAGCATCCCGGCTGGGCGGTTGACCAATAAGGGGAGTCCACGCCGGGCCAGACAAAATGCTTCTGCAAGACCCCCGGCTCTCTGATCATAAGCAGGCGCGCATCGACACCGGACCTGATCCGGTGTCGCTCTCATGGCGGATAGCGCAGAACCGGGAAAGCAATTTATCCAATTGTTCCTCTCAATCCGCGCATGGCGTACTATAAAAAGTCCTAAGGAAACACTGAACAAGTCCACGACGTCATTCCGGCGAACGCCGGAATCCAGCCAGATCAAGCATCTGGACCCCGGCGTTCGCCGGGGTGACGACTTGTTCAGCGTCTCCCTAAGGACCGGAAGCTTGTCACGACACAGCACGATCAAAGACAATCCGGGTGCAACGCGTCCCGCTGCTGAGGGTGGACATCCGAAGAAATGAGGTCCAACACGATATGCCTCGCCCGAATAACTGAATAGGCCGCCTGGATATTAACCTTCCCCCATTCAGCAATTAAAGGGGGCCTTCACGAATAGATCTGCGGTGCTGGCGCTGTGACTACACCAGTCAATATGAGGCAACTCAAGCATGTCTCCAGAATCAGGGCTCAAGGCCACCCCCGAACGGAATTGCGAGATCTGCACTGCCCCGTTTTTCGAGGGCAATCCACAGCCGATGTGGATCTACGACCTGGAGACGCTTACTTTCCTGGCCGTGAACGACGCCGCCGTGGCGCATTACGGCTATAGCCGCGACGAATTTCTCGGCATGACGCTGCGCGATATCCGCCCGGCAGAAGACATTCCCGCATTGCTCGACAACATTACTCACGTCACCAAAGGGCTCGACCAGGCCGGAATCTGGCACCATCGCCTGAAAGACGGCCGCATCATCTTCGTCGAAATCATCTCGCATACGCTGGAGCATAAAGGCCGCCGTGCCGAGATGGTGCTGGCACAGGACATTACGCAGCGTCTGGAAGCCGAACAGGCGCTGCACACCGCGCACGACTATGCCAAGCAACTGCTGGAGGTGGCGGGTGTCACCCTGCTGGTGCTCGATCCGGAGGGCCGTGTGCAGCGCATCAATCCGGCCGGCTGCGCACTTCTGGGCCTGCCCGAGAAGGACATCCTGGGGCGTGACTGGTTTGCGGATTTTGTCCCTTTGCGCATGCGTGATGCGTTACATACGCTGTTCGTGCGCATGATGTCAGGCGATCCGAAAGTGCTGGCCTTTCATGACAACCCCATCAGAACCCGCAGTGGCGAGGAACGCCAGATGAGCTGGCACAGCGCGCCGCTGCGCGATGCCCAGGGGCGCATCAACGGCGTGCTCAGTTCCGGCCAGGACATCACCGAGCGCCAGCAACAGGCCGAAACCCTGCGCCGCTACGAGCGCATCGTCACCAGCGCGCCGGATCATGTCTCGATGCTGGACCGCAACTACGTCTACCAGATAGTCAACGACACGTATCTGAAAGCGCATGGCCGGCCGCGCGAGGAAATCATGGGCCATACGGTGGCTGAGCTGCTGGGCCAGGAAACATTTGAAAACCTGCTCAAGCCAAAACTGGATCGCTGCCTCGCCGGCGAGACCATCAGCTTCCAGACCTGGCTCGATTTCACGGGTGTGGGACGACGTTACATGGATGTGTCCTACTCGCCCTATCGGGACAGCGATGGGCAGATAACCGGCGTGGTGGTGGGCGGACGTGATCTGACCGATCTCAAACAGGCTGAAGACTCTCACCGCACCAGCGAAGAACGCTTGCACATCATTCTGGAGAGTGCCGCTGACGCTATTGTTGCCATCGACGAAGCCAGCCATGTTGTCTTCTCCAACCCGGCCACCGCCAAGCTGCTCGGCTACAACGCCGACACGCTTCAGGGCATGTCGATGACCGACCTGATGCCGGAACGCTTCCGCGCACAACATGCTGCCGGTTTCGCGCGCTACCTGCGTACCGGCCAGCGTCAATTGCCCTGGCAGAACATGTCCATGGCGGTACTGACCAACGATGCAAAAGAAATTCCGGTCGAAGTCTCGTTTGGTGAGCAACGCATGGGCACAAAGCATCTGTTCATCGGCGTGATTCGTGATGTCCGGGAGCGGCACCAGGCGGAAATGGCATTGCAGGCGAGCGAACGCAAATACCGGACGCTGGTGGAAAACCTGCCCACCAAGGTCTTTCTCAAGGATCGCCAGTCCGTATACGTCTCCTGCAACGAGTTGTTCGCAAAGATGGTCGGTCTGTCCGCGGCGGATATCGTTGGCCATACCGATCACGATTTCTTTCCCGCCAATCTGGCCAGCAAATATTGCGAGGATGACCAACGCATCATGGCGTCCGGCCTGGCAGAAGAAATTGAGGAGGATTACCTGGAGCAGGGTGAGATCCGTACCGCTTTAACGCTGAAGACGCCGGTGCATAACGAAGCGGGCACCGTGACGGGCATCCTCGGCATTTTTTCCGACATTACCGAACGCAAACGCACGGAAGACCACCTGCGCCAGGCCGCTTCTGTATTCGAGAGCAGCGCCGAGGGAATTGTTATCACCAATGCCGAGCGAAATATCGTCGCCGTCAACCGGGCTTATTGCGAAATCACCGGCTACACGGAGACGGAAGTGCTGGGCCGCAATCCACGCCTGCTGCAGTCCGGCCGCCATGACAAGAACTTCTACCAGACCCTGTGGGCCAGTATCGACAGCCAGGGCTTCTGGCGTGGAGAAATCTGGAACCGGCGCAAGAACGGCGAGATCTACCCTGAATTGCTGACCATCAATGCCGTGCGCGACGCTCAGGACAAGCTGGTGAGTTACGTCGGCGTATTCTCGGATCTCAGCCAGATCAAGCAATCCGAGGCCTTGCTGGAACGCCTGGCACACTACGATCCGCTCACCAATCTACCCAATCGCCTGTTGATCCGTTTGCGTCTGGAGCACGCATTGGAGCGTGCACACCGCCACGGCTCACGCCTCGCCGTGTTATGTCTGGATCTGGACCGGTTCAAGAATATCAATGACAGCCTCGGCCACCCTGCCGGCGATCGATTATTGATGGAATTTGCCAAGCGGCTCAGCACCCATCTGCAACCCGACGCCACCCTGGGGCGCCTGGGTGGCGACGAGTTCGTGATCCTGATAGAAGACTTGAAACACAGCGAGGCAGCAGCCATCGTCGCCCAGGATGTCCTGCACACACTGGAGCAACCGTTCCAGTTAGGTGAACTGGGAGAAGTCTTCATCGCCGCCAGCATCGGCATCAGCCTGTTCCCCGAAGATGCCGAAGATGCCACGCAGCTGTTCCGTAACGCCGATGCAGCGCTATATCAGGCCAAGGAATATGGTCGCAACACGTATCGCTTCTACACTGAAGCACTGACCCGCGCTGCCGATCATCGGCTGACACTGGAATCGCACCTGCGCCGGGCACTGGAGCGGAGTGAATTCCTGCTGCATTACCAACCCCAGGTCACGGTCGCCGATGGCTGCCTGATCGGGGTCGAGGCCCTGGTACGCTGGCAACATCCCGAACTCGGGCTGGTGCCGCCGGATCAGTTCATTCCACTGGCCGAGGAAACCGGCCTGATCGTACCGCTCGGAGAGTGGGTTCTGTTCACAGCCTGTACCCAGATGAAGGCCTGGCTCGACCAGGGGCTGCCACCGTTCACCATGGCGGTGAATCTATCCAGTCGTCAGTTCCGCCAGGGGGATCTGGCTCGCCATGTGCATGCCGTGCTCGACGCCACCGGCCTGCCACCCGCACTGCTGGAACTGGAAATCACCGAGAGCGCCATCATGGAACAGGGCGAGCAGGCGATCGCCACCCTGGATGCTCTCAAGGCACTGGGGGTCAAACTGTCCATCGACGACTTCGGCACCGGCTATTCTTCGCTGGCGTATCTCAATCGCTTTGCTGTGGGCACCTTGAAAATCGACCAAAGTTTCGTGCGCGACCTGGAGCAGAATCGTGGCAACCGGGAAATTGCCGCCACCATCATTGCGATGGCGCACAACCTTGATATCCAAGCGCTGGCCGAAGGGGTGGAGACAGAACACCAGCTTGATTTCCTGCACCAGCACGGCTGCAATGCCTGCCAGGGCTATCTGTTTAGCCGGCCACTACCGGCAGACGCGCTGGAACGCTGGTTGGCGGAGCGGCCCCTGCGGACATAAAAACCGGCAGTTCGGCCTCGCGCTGGCGGCTGCCCTGTTTTCACGGGTAAACATCATGTATTCCGGGTCCTGCGCTCAAATCGGGAGGTGACGTGCCATAAAAACAAACCCAATGAAGCGGGAGCTTGTCATGACACAGGTCACGATTGAAGCCCATCCAGATGCAACACGCCTCGCCAGGCTGGGGGTGGAAAACTGGCCGAAATGGGAAAAAGAAACTTCGGAGTTCCCTTGGCAGCATGTCGAGAACGAAACCAGGGAAACGCTGAACAAGCCCTTCGACGGGCTCAGGATGAACGGCAAGTAATTGATTTCGTTCGTGGTGATCTAGTCGAACCACACAGCAAACCAACTTGTTCAGTGCATCCCTAACGCAGACCGGCCAGTAGTTCTATCAGGCAAACAGATATCGAATTCCCACCGCATGCCAGTGCACAGCTTCTTCTTCCAGCGCGCGCTGGGTCAGTGGGTGCTGTTCCAGCCAGCCTCCAGGCAGGGTCAGGCGGATCCGCCTGCCACTGACATCCACTTTCACATCAGGCACGTCCGCGTCGGCACGGCTGCGGCAGAGGATGACAGCCTGGCGCAGCAGCCACACCAGCAGGCGGTCGTTGTCCGACAAGCCTGACTCTGCAGCAAACTCCGGTAATTTAAGCAACACGCCGCGCTGTGCACGCGCCAGCAAAGCCAGCCGTGCCTGGTCGGAACGTGAAAATCCCGGCATATCGGCGTTTTCCAGGATGTAGCCGGAATGGCGGTGATAGCCGCCATGCGATACCGAAAGACCGATTTCGTGCAGCCGTGCGGCCCAGTCGAGAAAGCATTCATCATTCTCGCTGCCTGCCCCGTTTGCCGCCAGCAGGGTAAGCGCCACCTGTTTGACGCGTGCCGCCTGCCGGGTATCGATGTGATAGCGGCGCATGAATTCATCGACCGTGGCTGCGCGCATATCCTGCTTGTGAAAGCGTCCCAGCAGGTCGTACAGAATGCCTTCGCGCATGGCCGTTTCGGCTACGTCCATCTGTTCGATGCCGAGTTCGGCAAACAGGCCCGACATGATGGCAAAGCCACCCGCGATGACGGGACGGCGGTCGCCACGCAGGCCGGCGAGTTCCAGCGTGTCGGCACTACCTGCCTTGATCAGCAGGCTGCGCAGTCGCGCCAGTCCGTCTGCGGTGATGCCGCGTTCCGACAGGCCGTTTTTTTCGAGGATTTCGCGCAGCGCGCGCGCGGTGCCGCTGGAGCCGATGGCCTGCTGCCAGTTGGCTTTGGAAAATGTATTGGCGATGCGTTCGACTTCGACACGTGCAGCCGTTTCGGCCGTTTTCATCGCGGCCTTGTCGATGATGCCATTGGCAAAGAAGCGCTGGGTAAAGTTAACACAGCCCATGTGCAGGCTTTCGCGCTCATGCGGTTCGAGTCCCCGGCCAATGATGAATTCGGTTGAGCCGCCGCCAATGTCCACGACCAGACGCTTGTCTTCCGAGGCGGGCAACGAATGCGCCACGCCCAGATAAATCAGGCGCGCTTCTTCGCGTCCGGCGACGATCTCGATGGGATGCCCCAGCGCTTCCTCGGCCTTGCGGATAAAGGCATTGGCATTCTTGGCGATGCGCAGCGCCGAAGTGCCGACACAACGGATGGCCTCGGGCGACAAGCCGCGCAGGCGTTCGCCAAAGCGCTGCAGACAGGCCAATGCTCCCGCCTGGGTAGCCTCATCGAGCTTTTTGTCGTCGGTGAGTCCGCCTGCCAGACGCACGGTTTCCTTTAGCGAATCAAGCGGATAAAGCTGGTCGCCCGACACCCGCACCACTTCCAGACGAAAGGAGTTGGAGCCCATGTCGACGGCGGCGAGCGTGTCATAAGTGGTCATGCCACGGCCCCAAAAAAGAGATAGGCCATGCCGATGGCGGCCAGGATGCCTGCGACATCGGCGATCAACCCGCAGGCGACGGCGTGACGCACGCGCTTGATGCCGACCGCGCCAAAGTACACGGCCAGCACGTAAAACGTTGTTTCGGTGCTGCCCTGCACGATGGAGGCCAGACGCCCGGCAAAGGAATCGGCACCGTGCGCCTGCATGGTGTCGATCATCATGGCGCGCGCGCCGCTGCCGGAGAAGGGTTTCATCAGGGCAGTCGGCAACCCATCGACCCAGCGCGCGTCAAAGCCAAAACCCAGCACGGCGCCACGGATGCCGCTCATCAACAGGTCAAGCGCACCGCTGGCGCGAAACACCGCAATCGCCACCAGCATGGCCACAAGATACGGAATGATCGTGACGGCTGTGTGAAAGCCCTCTTTCGCACCTTCGACAAACGCCTCATAGGCATTGACGCGACGCCACACGGCCATCAGCAGAAAAATCACGACCAGTCCGAACAGCAGCACGTTGCTGAGGATGGACGACTGCCGCGTCATCTCCGTCGCATCAAGGCTGCCAAAGTAGATCACCAGCCCGCCGATGATCGCGGTGGCGCCGCCCAGATAGGCCATGGTGACGCGATTCCACAGATGCAGGCGCTGGTACAGGCCGGTGACCATGAGTCCGATCAGGGTGCCGATGTAAGTGGTGATGAGCAGCGGCACAAAGACATCGGTGGGATCAGCCGCGCCAAGCTGCGCGCGGTAAGTAAAAATGGTGACCGGCAGCAGCGTGACCGAGGCAGTATTGATGACCAGGAACAGGATCTGCGCATCGCTGGCGGTATCGGGCGTGGGATTGAGCTTTTGCAGTTCCTGCATCGCCTTGATGCCAAGCGGCGTCGCCGCATTGTCGAGGCCGAGCATGTTGGCGCCCATATTCATGGTCATTGCACCGAGCGCGGGGTGGTTCGCTGGCACCTCGGGGAACAGGCGTTTGAACAGCGGCGCAAGGCCGCGTGTGAGGATGTCGAGCATGCCGGCGCGCTCGCCGATTTTCATCACCCCCAGCCACAGCGCCATGACGCCGGTCAAACCCAGGGCGATTTCAAATGCGGTCTTGCTGCTGTCGAACAAGGCCTTGACCAGCGCAGCAAAGATTCCTGCGTCGCCGAGGAAAACCAGTTTGAACAGCGCGATCAGAAAGGCAATGAGAAAAAAACCGATCCAGAGCGCGTTCAACATGAAAGGTTACGCCACCCAGCCCGCGATAACGACCAGCAACCCTGCCACCAGCCAGATCACCAGTCCGCGCCAGATCATGCTGACGGCACTGTCGATGCTGTCGGGGTCCAGCATGGCCTGACCGGTGCCCAGATCGGACCGCCACACGGTTTCATCGCTGACATTGATGCTCTGCCCCAGGCGCACGCCCATGGCGCCCGCACCTGCGGCAAGCACCACGCCATCTTCCTCATCCGGCCAGGCCGATGCCTGGGTCCGCCAGCAATACATCGCATCTTCAAAATTTCCGGCGATGGCGTAGGTCAGCGCGGTCAGACGGACAGGCAGCCAGTTGATGGCATGAAAGGCGCGCTGCGCAAAATGGCCAAAGGCACCCCGGGCGTTCGACCAGCGCCGTGCCAGGATCGAGGCCGCACGGAACAGTACGGCTCCCACCGGACCCAGCGGCACCAGCAGCACAAACCAGATCAGCACACCGAACATCTGACGGTGACTTGCCGCCATCACCTGCTCGATGGTGACACGCGTCAGGTCATCGTCACTGAACTGGCTAGTATCCCCACGCCGCCAGGTACCGAGTTGTTCACGCGCGCCGTCCACATCCCCGGCGCGCAGCAGACGCGCAATGCGCTCGGCGGTGTCGCTGAAATATTTGAATCCCAGGGTGAAATACAACACGACCACATTCCAGGCCCAGCCAAGAAAGGGGTTAAGGTCGTCGAGCAGCATGGATACAAACCACACACCAACGACCACGGGCAGCATGGCCAGGGTCCAGGCTATCGCGCCATGACTGTATTCACCTGCGTTGAAGCGCTGCTCCAGAAATTGCGTGAAGCGCTTGTACACCTGATAGTGCGGCAGCGGTTGCCGCAATGGGCGCGCGTGCTCAAGTGCAACGGCAGTAAGAATGGAGAAGAAGGCCATCAGCGGCTCATCTCCAGGGTGAAGGTGCCAATCCGGTTGGCTTTGCCTGCTGGACGATAAAGCTCAACGGTAGGCATGACGATGGTTTTTCCGCTCGACTCCAGCGAATCGGACAAAGCCTGATACGCCTTGGACGGCGCCAGCAGCACGGCTGCCTGTACCCTGGCGGCATAGATGGGGCGCTGCGCAATATGACCTTCCTTCAGCCCTTCCGGAAGGATGGCGGTATCGGTGAGGGTGTAACCCAACTGGGCGCGCACTTTGCCGTTGGCGGCACGCGGGTCGGTCAGAATGACGCTGATGGTGTCGCCTGCCACCACTTTGGAAGCAGTGAATTTATTCAGTACGCCGCGCTGCGATTTCCGCATATTGCTGATCGGCCCTTCGTATTCGAGGTAGGCATAGCGATACGGGCCCGCTTCGGTCTCGGTCACGCTGGCTGAGTTGAACCCACCCCACCACCCGTACACTGCCAGCAGCGGCAAGATGAATGCCAGCACAAATGCCAGCCACTGTTTCTTGAACACAAACGACCCCCTTCTCAAGGGAACGAAGATACCACAGCAACCACCGCAGGCGGGCGCACGGACGGCCTTACCGGCTGCCTATAATGGCTTCACTGCTTTCTGGAATCATGCTCATGACCCGTTTTTTGCTTGCGCTGTTCTGCCTGACCCTGCCGCCCATCGTCTGGAGCGACAACACAGCAGCAAAC
This sequence comes from Thiobacillus sp., assembly GCA_031426895.1. Classification (GTDB taxonomy): domain Bacteria; phylum Pseudomonadota; class Gammaproteobacteria; order Burkholderiales; family Thiobacillaceae; genus Thiobacillus. Next base: position 43,967 of record JASJPE010000020.1, read on the forward strand.
ATCACCCAGGTAACCGTTCCGATGAAAGTCGTGAAACTCGGCACCCACAGCTATTTCGTGCAGGGCCTGCCTGGAGCAGCATCCAGCGAGAACCAGGGTTTCATGTCCAACGCCGGATTTGTGGTGACAAACGATGGCGTAGTGGTCTTCGACGCGCTTGCTTCTCCCCCGCTGGCCCAAAAACTGGTGAGCCTGATCCGCAAGATCACCCGGCAACCGATCAAGCGCGTGATTGTCAGCCATTACCATGCCGATCATTTCTACGGGCTGCAGGTATTCAAGGCACTGGGCGCGGAGATCTGGGCGCACCGCATCGCCGAGGGCGCCACCCGCGAGACCGAGGCAGCCCAACGCCTGGCCCAACGTCAAGACGCGTTGTTCCCCTGGGTGGACGACACGACAAAACTGCTGGAAGCCGATCATTTTCTGCAGAGCGATACTGACTTTGAAATGGGCAGTGTCCACTTCGCGCTGCGTTATGTGGGGCCGGCACACTCGCGGGAAGACATGGCCATGCTGGTAAAGGAAGACCGCGTGCTCTATGCCGGCGATCTGGTGTTTCGCGGTCGCGTGCCTTTTGTCGGCGACGCGGATAGCCGCGCCTGGATCAGCGCGCTCGACACGCTCATGGCCATGAATCCGCGTGTACTGGTGCCGGGTCATGGCGCCCCCTCGCGCACACCCCGCACCGACCTGGTGTTCACCCGCGACTATCTGCGCTTTCTGCGCACGCAGATGGGCCAGGCCGCGCGCAATCTGGTGCCGTTCGATGAGGCCTATGAAGCCGTCAACTGGTCGAAATACCGCGCCATGCCGGCTTTTAACGAAGCCAACCGGGCCAACGCCTACAACCAGTATTTGCGACTGGAGCAGGAAAGCGGGGAGTAAGTTTCGCGGCACGAAGGCCCGGATCGCCCCACTGCTGGCACGACAATCGCTTATATACTGGCCAAAAGCCTCAATAAAGCGGGATAATCACCCGTTAACCAAGAATACCAACCGGGCTGATCTACCCATTTGATGCTTTGTTCCCCTGAAGAACTCCTGCAGAAAAACCAGGCGTTGTCGAACACCTGGCAGCATTACCAAGCGATGCCGAGCATTGAAAGCTTTGTCGAACTGGCCGTTTCCATCAACAGTTTCACTGAGTTTCTAATCGATAAGGGCATCACTGCACTGCATCACGCCAGCCACCAGCTCGAGCAGGTGGCGCTGACGCTATTCAGCAACGACATCCAGCATCCCCTGCCTCCGGCCACGATCAACGATCTGAACGAACGCCTCCTCGCATTGGGCCGCATGGCGAATACGCATGCCTCGGCCTCGGCCACCCTCGCCGAGCGACGTCTTGACCCGCTGATCCCCTGTGCTCCCGAAATGCGTACCGGCCAGATCTGGCTGATCGGGCACGATCAGGCACCCTGGATACCCCTGCTGGCGCAACTCGGTTATTTCGGAATGTCCACCGACTTCAGCACCTGGGACGAGCCCTTGCCCGCGCATGCAAGCAGCGCCTCGGTGCTCCTGCTCGACATGAGCAGCCTGCCCGAGGCGGAATGGACTCATCGCATCCAGGCGTTGCGGCAACAGTTTGAAATGGGCCAGCTGATCGGTCTCGGGGTGCGTTCGGATTTTGATCAGCTTCAGCAGGCCATGCGCGGCGGTTGCGACAGTTGTCTACTGGATGGCACGCCCTCGCATGCCATCGTCGAGCACATCCTCGAATTGAACGAGCGGCAGGAGCAGGAAACCTATCGCGTGCTGATCGTTGAAGACTCAAAAACTGCCGGGCAGATGATCCGTCGCACACTGGAAGAAAACCAGATTGCCTCCGAGATCGTCAACGATCCACGCCAGACGCTGAATGCACTCAAGCAGTTCAACCCGGATCTGATCCTGATGGACATGTACATGCCGAATTGCACCGGTGTGGAAGTGGCACGCATCATTCGCCAGCACAGCGAATATCTGAGCATCCCAATCGTGTATTTGTCCGGCGAAACCAACGTGGCCCTGCAAGTTGATGCCATGCGCATGGGTGGAGATCACTTCCTCACCAAGCCATTCAATCCGGTGTTCCTGAACACCATCGTCAAAAGCAAAATCGAGCGCTACCGGGCATTGCGCCGCTCCATGTATCACGACAGCCTGACCGGCCTGCTCAACCATTCCAGCGGCAAGAACACGCTGGACTTGTTGCTGTCCAGCGTGGCGCACGATGGCGGTTTCCTGTCGGTGGTGATGATCGACATCGACCATTTCAAGCTGGTCAACGACAGCTACGGCCATCCGGTTGGCGACCAGGTCATCCGCAGCCTGTCATGGCTACTCAAGCAGCGCCTGCGCAAGCACGACATCATCTGCCGCTACGGCGGCGAGGAATTCATGATCGCGCTGCCGCACACCGACGCGGAACATGCGTACTCCATCATGGACCGCATCCGCCAGGAGTTCGCACAAATTCGCCACCCGCATGGCAACACTCATTTTATTTCCACCACCAGCGGCGGCATCGCCACCTATCCGCTTTATCAGAGTGGCGATGAGCTGATCAAGGCTGCGGACGATGCGCTCTACCAGGCCAAACACGAAGGTCGCAATCGCATCCACACCAGCGACGATTGAGCGCCTGCCAGCCTGACTCAGGCCAATATCAGTTTCAGGCCGATCAGAATCGTCACGATTTCGAATGACCGCTTGATCCACAGATTGCCCTTCCTGATCGCCAAGTGGCTGCCCAGATAGCCGCCAATCAGCGAACCTGCCAGTAGCGCGGGCATCCAGTCCCACGCGACAGTGCCAATCATCCCAAGCACCAGCGCCCCCGTCCCGTTCCATACCAGCCCGCACAGGATCAGGGTGTAAGCCACCGCACGGGTGTAGTCGAGCCCGAAATAGCGGATCAGCCAGATGGTGAGAAACAGCCCGGTGCCGCTGGTAATCGAGCCGTTGAGAAACCCCACGACAAACAACCCGACCATGCCGCCAATCAAGGCACGGCCATGCAGGTTCTGCGGGATGTGAACCTGCCCGAGGCTGGGCTTGAACACCGAATACAGGCCCAGGCCCAGTGTCAGGAATCCCAACGCCAGCGTGGCGAAACGTTCAGGTATCTGCAGGATCGTCACCGCCCCCAGCACCACGCCAGGCAATCCGGCGCCCAGGATGATCAGGGAAAAACGGCGCTCAAGATGCGACTCTTTCAGATGCCGAAGCGTGGCACCCAAACCCAGTGCGACGCTGGCGACTTTGTGAGTGGCCAGCGCCACGCCAAATGGCAGCCCGAGAAAAATCAGCATGGGAAACTGAATCAGCCCCGCCCCGCCGCCTGACAAAGCCGAGAAAAAATTGGCCGCCAGCGAGGCAAAAAACAGGATCAGTTGGTCGAGCACGCGAAGAACTAGGCGGTTACACCCATTTCGGCCGGCAACCTGGCGTACACCAGTTTTAGTCCGGCCTCGGCAATGGTTTTCAGCAACTGGTCGGCCAGCGTCGCATCGACGAAAAATTCCACCGCCACCGGCAACTCACCCGCCAGTTCAAAGAACCCGATATCGTGGCGCCCATGTCGGCCAAACCCCGCCAGCGCACGAAAGGCCGAGCCTCCACTGATTCCCATTGCCTGCGCGGTATCCAGCAGCCATTCGTAGGTCAACTTGCCATGATGATGGTGCGCTTCAGTCACAAACACCTGCAGGCAGATCGTGTTCATTTGAAAAGCCTCATTGAATAAAATCCCAGGCCGGTGGCCAGGAAGGAGCCCGCCGTGTGGGCCAACGCGATCAACCCGCCCGTCATCCACAGCCCACGCATCAATGCGGTAACGACCTCAGCCGAGAAGGTGGAAAATGTGGTCAGCCCACCGAGCAGGCCGGTAATGAGAAAGAGCCGTGCCTCGGGCGGCAGGCCGGGATGTTCGGAAAACCAGGCGATTACCAGACCAATGAAATAACCGCCAATCAGGTTGGCAGCCAGCGTGCCGAGCGGCACAGAAGGGAAAGCAGGATTGAGCCAGAGCCCCAATCCCCAACGCAGCCAGGCGCCGATGGCTGCACCCAGACCAATCGCGAAAAAGGCCGTCATGGCCGGGATATGTCAGGCGGGGTCATGCGCCATTTTAGCCGACTGCTTCTCAGCTGACATTCACAGGACGTCTTTAATGATCTCGACCAGCAGTTTTTCCACCTCAATCAGCGATTTTTTCAGCGCCGGATTTTTGGTGGAAGCCGGCTTGCGATAGGCCAGATATACGTTTTTGTCGTTGGGAATCGCATAGACCGAAATGCTATACGGGCACAACACCATCGCATGCGGATCAGCGTCCATCATGTGGCGCGAAATCGTGGCGCTGCAAAAATTCATTTGCTCGCCGCCCGTATAGAGCAGCTTGGTCGAACCGACCACCTCTCCGGTGCGCTCCAGCATATTGGCCACCATGTTGGTATTGGTGATTTTCAGGCCCTTGCTTTCGATCGCAATCTCAAGCAAGTCACGCACATCCTTATAGTTTCCCTGAGTCTTGAATACCACCGCATAGCCTTCGACCGCCAACGCCGGCAATGGCAGACAGAACATGACCCATGCAATAAATAATTTTTTCATGACAGCTTCTGAAAATTGCAAACCCTGATTTTCGGCCAACAGTCACCAGGCCGCAAGAGTCGTTTGCTACACTCGCCCGCATGGCGAAGCAATTGAAAGCAGCACAACTCAAGGCGGACGGCCGTTTCTGGCTGACGCTCGACGGCAAGAACTTTCTTGGACGCGGCCGTATCGAACTACTGCAGCGCATCCGCGAGACAGGTTCAATCTCAAAAGCCGCCAGATCCATGAAAATGAGCTACAAGGCCGCGTGGGATGCAGTCGACTCGATGAACGCTGCGTGGCAATCCCCCCTGGTGGAAAGCGGTCCCGCCGGCAGCCATCTAACCGATGATGCCGAACGCATGATCACGGCATATCAACAAGCCGAAGCGCAACATACTGCGTTCATCATCAAGCTGGCCAAGACCTTGCCATCGCACGCTGAATAAACGCGCAAACGTCACGCCTGGGGACGGGCCTTGTAGAAAGTCAGAGGCGTGACGCTGTTTTTTGCCACCGCTGGTTTCAGTTTCCCCACGACGTGCATTTCACACGGTTTGCAATCGAAGCGCAGGGTGAGTTTTTCGCTGCCGTTGATCAGCGTCAGCGGCGCAGCGCGCACCGTGCCCTGCACGCCGGTCACGCCCTTGGCCTGCTTGGGGCACAAACTCAATGAATAGCGCACGCAGTGCTTGGTGATCATCAGCGACACTTCGCCGGCTTCCTCGTGGCTTTCGTAGGAAGCGGCAATCACCTGCACGCCATGTTTGGCGTAAAAGTCGCGCGCCTTGTGGTTGTAGACATTGGCCAGATAGGTCAGCGTGTCCTCGGGATAGATCGCGGGCGGCTCGATCGGCAAGACACGCTTGGGGCGGACGTAGGCGTCTGCACGTCTGGCTTCCAGACCGGCAACGGCCTCCCGGCGCAAGGCATTGATGAATGAGGCCGGGATGAACCAGGGCTGCGTGAGCTCCAGTGCGATGCCCATCTCGGCAAACGGCGTGGTGCCCAGCTTGCCAAGGTGCTCACGCAGGTTGAGCTCGACCTTGGCCGCATCCTTGGCGGCCTCCTTGGGGTGCGCGGCAGTCGTCGTGACCGCATAGCCTTCTTCGTCGGTCAGCGTCAGTGCAAATCCATCGGCCGTTTCTTCAAGCCGCAGCCACACGCCAATGCGGCGCTCGCTGGACGCCTTGTCCAGCATGCGCGTCCAGTTCATGTCGCGATTCCGGCTGACCGCCGTGCCCGCGCGCAGGTCCTTGAAACTCGACATCGGATCTTTCGGAAACACGCGCCACATGCCCTCGCCCACTTTCTCGGCGCGGTTGATGGCCAGACCGGCCAGGTCCTTCTGCAGCGTGTAGTAGCACAGGCCATCGCCGTTATTCAGCACAGTGGCGTAATCGTCTGCGTGCAACTCGACCCACTTGTCGCCGACCTTGCTTACATAGCCAATCAATAAGCCGGAATTCTTCGGCGTATCGAACGCGCCGATATCGTCCTTGCGCCCATCCACAAAATAATCGGTGAACTCACGGTTGAAGTTCTGGTTGGGATCGGGTGTAAAGCTGAACGTGGTCCGCCCCGCAGACGCACGCGCAAACTCGGGTCGACGTTCAATGATGTTATCCAGCAGGGTGCGGTAATGGGCGGTGATGTTTTTTACATAGCTCATGTCCTTGTAGCGGCCTTCAATCTTGAAGCTGCGAATGCCAGCATCAATCAGTGCTTCGAGGTTGGCGCTCTGGTTGTTGTCCTTCATCGACAGCACGTGCTTGTCGTGCGCGACCACCCTGCCCTCCATGTCGGTCACCTGATACGGCAGGCGGCACGCCTGCGAGCAGTCGCCCCGGTTGGCGCTGCGCCCGGTGTGCGCATGGCTGATATAACACTGGCCGCTGTAGGCCACGCACAGCGCACCATGAACGAAAAATTCCAGTGTGGTCTCGGGCCGCGTGGCGGCGCGTATGGCGGCAATCTGCTCGAGATCGAGTTCACGCGCCAGCACGATCTGGGAGAGCCCTACATCCTGCAGGAAGCGGGCTTTTTCCGGGGTGCGGATATCAGTCTGGGTGCTGGCGTGCAACTGGATCGGCGGCAAGTCGAGTTCCAGCAGGCCCATATCCTGGATGATCATCGCATCAACGCCGGCTTCGTATAGCTGCCAGATCTGCTGCCGCGCCGGTTCCAGTTCGTCGTCGCGCAGGATGGTGTTGAGGGTGACGAACACGCGCGCGTAGTAGCGGTGTGCGTGCGCGACCAGCCGCGCAATCCCGGCTACATCGTTGGATGCTGCCGCGCGCGCGCCAAACGACGGGCCGCCGATATACACCGCATCGGCGCCGTGGTTGATGGCTTCGATACCGATGTCGGCATCGCGCGCGGGTGCGAGCAGTTCAAGTTGATGGGGTTCCACGGGCGGCGTTCCAGACAGCAAAACGCCATTTTACTTACTTGCTGATATCCCGGCTCGCTAATTGAATGAGGGATGACATCTTGACCGCCTTGATGGCCATGTTCAGCGTGATCTCGTTGCTGGCCAGGAAGGCGAATTTACCCATGTTGAAATCCGAGCGCTTGACCGTCACCGTTGCCTGGGCGCCGCATGACTCCACCTTGTAGACCGGATCCTGCGTGCACTGAAAACCGCTGATGGCCAGTGTGACCGGCTGGGTCACGCCCTTGATCGTCAGTTCGCCTGCCATGCTGGTTTCTTCATCATCCAATACGGCCTTGCTGGACTTGAAGGTGATGGTCGGGTGATTGGCAGCATCGAAGAATGAAGCGCTTTGCAGATGATGGTTAAAGACCCGGTGGCCCGTATTCACCGAGCTGGCATCGATATTCACTTCAGCCGTCCCGGTTCTGGAAACGGGGTCGAATACCACCTTGCCGCTGACCTTGTCGAATTTGTGGGTCTGATTGGATCCACCCAGAGAGTTGAAGCTGAACTGCGAAGAGGTCTGGGTGTTATCGATGACGTAGATTTCGGGAGCGGCGTGCGCAAAAGCGGAAAAGACAACAAGCACAGTCAGCAAGGCCAGTCGTTTCATTCGGTGCTCCTTATGTGAGTGAGCACCCGGACATTGTTCGCTGGCGACGACTGGGCCAGGCTGATCCTGAGTGCTGCTTGCCCTGTTGGGCGATGCTCAATCACTTGCAACCGCTATGCCACCCTGTCTGGCCAAGACAGAATTTACATACTTCCTTATAAATCAATGTATTGCCATTTTTTTTCGGATCTAAAGCTGGCATGGACCCACTTCCGCTGACGGAAACCCAACAAGCGGTGTCGAACTGCCGAGCTTTCGGCAACCGGCATCCCCGACAGGAAAACCTGCCGGGGATGCCGGACACAATCTTATTGCGTGGTGGCTGGTGCTTTGAATGCCTCGATCGCCAGGGACAGCGTGATCTCATCGCTGACATAGGGCACGTTCTTGCCCATATTGAAATCCGAACGCTTGACCTCGGCTGTCGCGTTGGCGCCGCAGGCTTCTACCTTCAGCATCGGGTGCGGCATGCATTTGAAGTGGGTAATGGCGAGCGTCACCGGTTTGGTCACGCCCTTGATGGTGAGGTCGCCCATCAGGCTCACAGGCAGCTCGCCCTTGAACGCCATCTTGTCGGACTTGAAGGTAATCGTCGGGTACTTGGCGGTATGGAAGTAATCCTCGCCCTGGATGTGCTCGTTGAACAGGGCAAACCCGGTATTGATCGAAGCCACGTCGATGCTGACGTCAGCCGAGCCGGTGTGGGCCACGCGGTCAATCACCACCTTGCCGCTGGTTTTGTCGAATTTGTGGGTCTGCTTGGAAAACCCGAAATGGCTATAGGTGAAATGCGGATAGGTATGACTGTTGTCGATCTTGAAGGTGACAGGCTCGGCCTGGGCGGAAGCAGCAAAAACAAGCAGTGCAGATAGTGTGGCAAGACGTTTCATGTGAACTCCTGAAAATGAATGAACAACGGATTACTTGCCGGTGGCGGCAATGTGGAAGGTGACCTGCACTTCGTTGGCGACCGTGGCGACATCGGCCCACATGCCTTCGCCAATGCCAAAGTCCAGACGCCTGAGGATGAAGGCACCGTCAAAGGTGGCCGCCGCGGCTTTTCCGGGTTTGAAAGTCACCGGCACGATCATCTCGCGACTACGGCCCTTGAGCGAGAGAGTGCCGCGCATCTCGTAGCGGTTACTACCAAGCGCACGAATCCGGCTGGAGACAAATTGTGCCTTCGGGTACACGCTGCGGTTGAACCACAGCCGGCCGGCGGATTCCTCGTCGGCCTCGGACGAGCCGGCGTCAATGCTGGCGAGATCGATATCAATCTGCGCACGGCCAGCCTCGGGTTTGGCTGGATCGAAAGTTATCTGGGCGGAAAAGCGCTTGAACCCGCCCTTGATCGGCACCCCCATCTGGCTGAATTCAAATCCGATTGCGCTTTGTGCGGGCAGCACCGTGCGGTATTCCACCGCGCCGGCCACGGGCGACGCCAGCACGGCGAACAGGGCCAACGTGTTGAATATCCGTTTCATGGATGCTCCTTTTTGCCCAGACTCATGCGCTGCAGAAAAGGCTGGCGTTCGATGAAATGGTGCTTGAGTGCTGCGCCCACATGCAGGATGACCAGGACCAGCAATGTAAAGTTCAGGGCCTCGTGCACCTCGGCAAGCAGTTCACCCAATGCCTTGTCCTTTCCGACCAGATCAGGCAATGGCAACACGCCGAACCATACCGTCTGAAATCCTTTGGCCGAACTCATCAGCCAGCCCGACAACGGAATCACCAGGATCAGCACATAGAGCAGGCCATGCACGATATGCGTCACCCGATGCTGCCATTGGGCCATGCTGCCCGGCAAAGGGGGCGGCGTGTACGTCGCCCGCCACATCACCCGCGCCGACGCCAGCATCAGGATCGTGATGCCGATCCACTTGTGATAACTATAGAGTTTGAGCTTGTCGGGCGACACCGGTAACTCGTGCATATACACGCCAAGCGGAAATGCCACAAAAATCAACAAGGCCACCAGCCAGTGCAACACGATGGCCGGGGTTGGGTAGCGCAACAGGGTGCTCATGCAGTCTCCTTTTGAAAAATCTGTTCCAGCGCGCGCAAGGCCGTTTGCCAGCGCGTATGTTCAGCATCCGGCACGCCGGTAAAGCAGGCATTCATGTGCGCGAGATGCGCCGGGAATACCTTGGCAAACAAGGTATTCCCCGATTGCGTCAAACGGATGATCTGGCAGCGACCATCGCTTTCGTGCGCCACGCGCTCCACCCAGCCGCGCCCAGCCAGCCGATCAACCACGCCAGTGAGCGTGCCTTTGGTGATGAGCGTCTTGTCGCCCAGTTCAGTAGCGGTCATTCCCGGCGTATTACCCAGCGTGGCGATAATGTCGAACTGCGGTGGCGTCAACCCCAGTCCGCGAATGTGCGCGGCGGAATACGCCTCGAAGCTCTGGTAACACTTCACCAGAGCTTGTATGGTTGCGAGGGATTCGGCTGGTTGCGACACGGGAGGCCCAATTGGTTCTAACGCGAACCAATTTAGTTCGTGTTAGAACCAATGTCAAGCCCGAACATGAAACGGGCAAAAATGATCCATCAACGTAGTTTCACCAGCACACGCTGAATGATCTGGAGATCAAACGAAATGGCAACGGAAGAAAACAGCAAAACCTATGAAGTGGGTTTTTCGACAGAACACATGCAGCACATATTCTATGTAAGCTGCCCGGATGATGCGGATGCAAAGACCTTTGCCTATGCCGTTTTTCATTATTACGACACACCGGCCGAATGGGGTGCAAAGCGTTGCATCACGGCCATCGCCGTGATCAAACCCACAAACTGCATACCTGATTTTCTGCATGTAGCCATGCTGGATAAAAAAGAACTGGTCATGCCGGAAGAAAACGCGGAATCACTCAATGCCGTCAGGGAAATCTCGCAGCAGGTCGTGAATGCCGGGTGCGTGCCGATGGCCATCTATGATGAAGAAAACAAAACCATGACGGTCTACGCGACAAAAAAAACGGAAGTGGACCCGCAAACCGGTGCTTCAAGCGTTGTACTGAATTTCAGCCTGTTTGGCGGCACCCTGGGCAAAGGCCGTTAATTATGGCTGGCGCGTGCCTGAACGCGGGGAATGGCAATGGAGTATCGATTTTCCGGATGCTCATTGGGTTGACCGGCCTGCCTGTTCAGGTCGAGAGTCAGACTGGCAATCCCTGCGCCACCTGCCACTCTTTCATGGCTGTTTACTGGCCATCAGGCGGCGCGCCACTGGCCCGAACAAACGCACCAGCCGCGGCCGCCGGCAACGGCTTCGAGAAGTAATACCCCTGTATCCTCCGACAACCCAGTGCGATCAGGCGTTCGAGTTGTCCGACGTTCTCCACGCCCTCGGCGATCACGTTCATGTTGAAATTTCGGGCGATGGCGATAATCGTCGAGACCATCTCTGCTTCCTCGATTCCAGGCATCAGGCGACTGACGAAGGCACGATCGATTTTCAGCGCATCGAAGGGGAAGTTCTGCAAATAGCTCAGTGATGAGTAGCCCGTCCCAAAGTCGTCAACATAAAGATGCAGGCCGCGTGCCTTCAGGTCGAGCAGCGTTTTGTTCGCTGCTTCAGGGTTATGCAGCAGCACGCTTTCTGTAATTTCCAGGGCAATGTAACGCGGCTCAAGGCCGGTCGCGGCAATCGCCGTATCAATTCGTTCCAGCAAATCCGGTTGCAGAAACTGCTTGGCGGACAGGTTGATGCTCATATACAAATCCGGCCGTTCCGGAAATCTCAGACGCCATTCCTGAAGCTGGCGGCAGGCCTCGGTCAGCACCCATTGACCAATATCGTTGATCAGCCCGGTTTCCTCTGCCAGCGGGATGAACTCAAGGGGCGAGACCAGTCCACGGTCAGGATGCTCCCAGCGCACCAGCGCTTCAAAGCCAAGCACCGCGCCACTGCATGCCTCGACGATGGGCTGATAATGCACGCGCATTTCCGCACGCTCCACCGCCCGGCGCAACTCCGATTCCAGTGTCAGCTGTGCCACGGCGTGCAGATGCATGCCTTCGTCGAACAAAACCGTCTGCCCCGTGCCCTGGGATTTCGCGCGATACATCGCCGTGTCAGCGTTGCGCAGCAGGTCGGGCGCATGGCGGTCGCCCCGTGCAGCGATAGCAATGCCGATACTCGATGAGACAAATACCTCGCGTCCTTCGAGCATGATGGGCGGTTGCAGCGCAATGTGCAGGCGGTCGGACACACGCAGTGCATCAGCGGGCTCCACCACGTCTTCAAGCAGAACCGTAAATTCGTCGCCGCCCATACGGGCAACCGTATCCTCGGGCCGCACGCAGGCACGGACACGCTCGCTCACCTCGAGCAGTAATTGATCGCCCAGGGTATGACCCAGGCTGTCATTGATCGTCTTGAAGCGGTCGATGTCCATATAAAGCACGGCACAGCGCATCTCGGGATGACGTTCGCTGAAGCTCAGGCATTGCTCCAGACGATCCATGAACAATATCCGGTTCGGCATTTTGGTCAGGTCATCGTGATAGGCGTGATAGCGTAACTTCTGCTCGGCCTGATGCCGCTGGATCATGCCGCTCAAGGCATGCGCGGCGGCCGTGATGAACTGCACCTCTTCGGGGGTCTGCTGGTGGTGCGCGTCCACATAGAGGTTCAACACGCCCAGCAACGCTCCATCGAACAGGATCGGTGCGCAATAGTGCCCATGCTCTGCCATGCCGGGAGTATGAACTTCGTGCCGGTCATCAATGCAGTCAACGAATAGCAATTCGCGGGTTTCCGCCACCCGCCCGCACAGACAATAGCCCCTCTCGACCGTGGCGCAGGCCTGCTCGATGTGCGCCGACAAGCCATGCATGGCGGCCATGTGCAGATTTCCCGATTCCGGGTCGTCCAGGAAGATGCTGCCGGACCCTTTCAGCGCCAGCCAGGGTGTCGAAAGAACCAGCTCCAGCGAATGCTGCAAACGCTGCTCGAAAGGATCCGGACGCATGGCGGTTTCCAGCAATTCCGCCATAACCCGTTGCGTGTGAAAGTCCCGATTGATCTTGTCCACCGCCGCCTTGCGTTCACTGATGTCGCGTACATAGGCACTAAAACAGGGCACCCCGGCGGCAGTGATGCGTGAGATGGATATCTCGATGGGGAACTCGTGGCCGTCCCGGTGCAGGCCGATCAGCTCGACACGGCGGCCAATCAGTACGGTCGCGCCATTCTCCAGGCTGCGCTTCAGGCCCGCCGCATGCTGGGCACGGAAACGTTCCGGAATGATGGTTTCCGAAAGCGAGCGCCCCAGTGCCTCGTCGCGCGGCCAGCCGAATATCTGCTCGGCCTGGGCATTCCAGTCGATGATCACGTTGTTGGCATTGATCGCGATAATGCCATCAAGCGAAGCGCCAAGGATTGCCCGCGTACGATCCTCGTGCTCCTCCAGTGCTTGATGAATGGCTTGATGCTCGTCCATACGCCGCCGCAACTGGCGGACACTCACACCAATACCGATGATGCCGAACAACCAGAGCACACCATGTCCGAACGCCAGCCCGCTGATGCGCCGGTCGGCAGCCGCATTGAGCGGCGCGAGCGGCACCGACACACTGACGCCACCGGCCAGATCACCTTCGTGATAACCCTGCTGGATATGGCAAGGCAGGCATTTCTGACCCATCATCATCGGCCGGATCAGCCGCAGATAGGGTTTTCCTTCGATTTCTGCAATTCCCGTGACTTCCTTGACGCCCTGACTGAACTGTACCAGCGCCCGTGCTTCCCAGGAATCGGCCTGGTTCAGGGGATTGATGGGATTGAGGCTGCTCAGATGGCCACGTGCACCGTCATTCTTGCTGGCCATCTCATTGAACTGGCGAACCATCAATGCCGGATTGATGAGGGTCAGCAGGCGTCCCGAAGGCGTGCGTACATCGCGCTCCGGCATATTGGCCACATAGGGATCAGGGGGGGTCTCGGGAGTGACGGGGACATATACGCCGCCATGCCGGGTGGCCCAGTTGCGGAAGGCGAGATCCTTGAAGAAGTTTGCGCGCAACTCGATTTGGGCCTGTTCGAGCACCAGTTCGCGCACCTGCGCGATATTCCAGACGAGGGATACGGCGACCACCCCCGTCCAGAATACTGCCAGCGCGATCGCCCACGACGTAACCGGCACGCCGGAGCGCTGCTCCACAGCGGTGTGACTACCGTTTCCCGCTCCCCCTCCACCCATCGTCAAGCGCCCGAATTTCTAGTCTATTCATACCATTACGACATAAACACTTATGGCTTTAATCATTTGTCCAGGACGAACCAGACAGAAACAGTGTGAGCCGCCTTTAAAAGTGGTTTTCCAGGGAGACACTGAACAAGTCCACGACGTCATTCCGGCGAACACCAAAATCCAGCCGAATCAAGCATCTGGACCCCGGCGTTCGCCGGGGTGACGACTTGTTCCCTGGATGAAAACCGGCAGCCGTCATGGCGCTGCACGCAACAGGGCTTCAACCAGTTCACGGATCACGCCCTCCTCGTTGGCCGTAATCCGCAGAATGGGTCGGGAGTCCTCCGCATGGATCATGTCCCGGTTATCCCGGTTGGCTTCAGCATCAAGTGAAAAACCAAGAAACCCAAGCGGCTCGCAAATGCGGGCACGGATCTGCGGCGCGTGCTCGCCGATCCCGCCACTGAATACCAGCGCGTCGATCCCGCCTGCCTTGGCGGCAAACCCGCCGATGGCGGCGCGTACCTGACGACAGAAATATTCCACGGCAAAACCGGCCGCCTCGCTGGAACTCGCCAGCAGTGTTGCCATATCGCTGCTTTCCCCGTCGGACAGCGCAAGCAGTCCCATGTGGTGATAGACCAGATCGCTCAACGACGCATGATCATGCCGTCTCGCCAGTTCGAGCATGACGCCGGGATCGAGGTCGCCGCTGCGCGTACCCATGGGGATGCCGCCTGCTGGCGTGTAGCCCATGGTCGTGTCGACCGAGCGCAGGTTCTCCAGCAGGCACAGGCTGGCGCCGGACCCCAGATGCGCGACCACAATGCGGCCGCGTGCGCCCTCTCCCAACAGCGACGGCAATCGGGAAGCGATATGCGCATAGTTGAGACCATGGAAGCCGGTGCGGCGCATGCCCAACGTCTGCGGAATCGGCAAGCGGCGCGCCAGTTCCGGCAAGGTGTGATGGAACGCGGTGTCGAAGCAGGCCACCTGCGGCACATCAAAGCGCGCCCGGCACAGCGCCACCCCGTGCAGATTACCCGGCAGGTGCAACGGCGCCAGCGGAATCAGACCGCGCAGCCGCTCGATCTCGGCCGTATCCAGCAGGCGCGCTGCATCGCTTGTCTCGCCGCCGTGGACAAAGCGATGACCGACTGCATCCGGTACCTCATCACCCAAGTCCTTCAGCAGCGAGTCGAACGCTTCAGTCTGACCTGCTTGCTTATAGTGCCAGTCACGGCGCGTTCCATCTGCTCGAAACAGGCTGGCCTTGAGGCTGGATGAGCCACTGTTGAGCGTGAGGATGGATCGACTCACTGCGGCCATTTCCAGTCGCGTATTTCGGGCATGTCCTCGCCGTGCTGATGGATGTATTGCGTGTGCTGGTTGAGCTTGTCGCGCATGCGCTGCTTGATGTGCGCAGCCTGCCCCTGCAGCTTCGGCACCCGGTTGGCCACATCCATCACCAGATGGAAACGGTCGAGGGTGTTGAGCACTACCATGTCGAACGGCGTGGTGGTGGTGCCCTCTTCCTTGTAACCACGTACATGCAGATTGCCGTGATTGGTGCGGCGGTAGGTGAGCCGGTGAATCAGCCAGGGATAGCCGTGATAGGCAAAGATGATCGGCTTGTCGGTGGTAAACAGGCTGTCGAATTCCTTGCTCGGCAACCCGTGCGGGTGTTCCTCATTGGGTTGCAGCGTCATCAGGTCGACCACATTGATAAAGCGAATTTTCAGCTCGGGCGAGAGCTGACGCAGGAGGTCGATTGCCGCCAGCATTTCCAGCGTCGGCACGTCGCCAGCTGCGGCCAGCACCACATCCGGCTCGCCATCCTGATCGCTGCAGGCCCACTCCCACATGCCAATACCGGCGCCGGCGTGGTTGATGGCGGCGTCCATGTCCAGCCATTGCTGCTCGGGCTGCTTGCCGGCAACAATGACATTCACCAGGTTGCGGCTTCTCAGGCACTGGTCGGCGACAACCAGCAGGGTATTGGCATCCGGCGGCAGATAGACGCGGATGATGTCGGCTTTTTTGTTCACCACGTGATCGATGAAGCCAGGATCCTGATGCGAGAAGCCGTTGTGGTCCTGACGCCAGACATGCGAGGTGAGCAAAATATTGAGTGAGGCGATGGGCCGGCGCCAGGGAATCTCGCCGCACACCTTGAGCCACTTGGCATGCTGGTTGAACATTGAATCGACGATGTGGATGAAGGCCTCGTAGCAGGAGAACAATCCGTGGCGGCCGGTGAGCAGATAGCCTTCGAGCCAGCCCTGACAGGCATGTTCGGAGAGGATCTCCATCACCCGGCCATCCGGAGCAAGATGGTCGTCGTAGTCGAAGCGTTCGGCCATCCATGCGCGGTCAGTCACTTCGAACAGGGCGCCCAGCCGGTTGGAATTGGTTTCATCCGGGCCAAACACGCGAAAGTTATCGGCATTGTTCCGCATCACGTCACGCAGGAAATTTCCCAGCATTCGGGTGGCTTCGCCTACCACCCCACCCGGTGCCGGCACGTCCAGCTTGTACTCACGAAAGTCCGGCAGCCGCAGGTCACGCAACAGTTTGCCGCCGTTGGCGTGCAAGTTCGCCCCCATGCGCCGTTCGCCGCGCGGGGCGAGATCGGCCAGTTCCGGTTTGAGACGGCCGTCGGACCCGAACAGCGTTTCAGGCTGATAGCTGCGCATCCAGTGTTCCAGCAACTGCACGTGTTCCGGTTTACTCATGTCGCTGAACGGCACCTGGTGCGAGCGCCAATAACCCTCGGTTTTCTTGCCATCCACTTCTTTTGGACCAGTCCAGCCCTTGGGCGAACGCAGCACAATCATCGGCCACAGCGGACGACCAAGCTCGCCGTCCTCCCGTGCCTTGCGCTGGATTTCACGTATATCGGCCATCGCTTTATCGACGGTGGCAGCCATCAACTGATGCATGGCCTCGGGCTCATCGCCTTCCACAAAGTAAGGTTGGTAGCCATAACCCACAAACAGACTTTCCAGTTCGGCGTGGGGAATGCGGGCCAGCACGGTCGGGTTGGCAATCTTGTAACCATTGAGATGCAGGATCGGCAATACCGCGCCATCGCGGCGCGGATCCAGAAATTTGTTGGAATGCCAGGAGGTGGCCAGCGGGCCGGTTTCCGCCTCGCCGTCGCCCACCACGCAACACGCGATGAGGTCGGGGTTGTCGAACACCGCACCATAAGCATGTAGCAGCGCGTAGCCCAGTTCGCCGCCTTCGTGTATGGAACCGGGTGTCTCCGGCGCGACATGGCTGGGAATCCCGCCCGGGAAGGAAAACTGCCGGAACAGCCGCCGCATGCCCTCCTCGTCTGGAGAGATGTCTGGATACACCTCGCTATAGGTGCCTTCGAGATAGGTATTTGCCACCAGGCCCGGGCCGCCATGACCGGGGCCCGTGACATAGATCATGCTGAGTTCTTGCTGCCTGATCACCCGGTTCATGTGCACATAAATGAAGTTCAGGCCGGGCGTCGTCCCCCAGTGTCCCAGCAGGCGCGGCTTGATATGCGCCCGTGTCAGCGGTTGTTTGAGAAGGGGGTTATCCAGCAGATAGATCTGCCCGACCGAAAGGTAATTGGCAGCGCGCCAATACGCGTCCATCCGGTCGAGTTCTTCGGGCTTCAATACGGCAACGGGCAAACGCATGCTGTGTCCTCACTATCGGTGCATCGCATCTGATATTACAACGCATCGATTGACTACCCGGCCACGATCCCGTGCGCGGGCACCCTCACTTGGTCCAGCGTGCCGCCGCCGTGTCGTCGCTGGTGCGTGCATCCACCCAGCGTTCGCCTTCCGGCGTTTCTTCCTTTTTCCAGAACGGAGCGCGGGTTTTCAGCGCATCCATGATGAACTCGCAGGCGGCGAAGGCTTCGCCGCGATGGCTGCTGGCTACTGCCACCAGCACAATGGAATCACCTGGCAGCAGCCGGCCCACCCGGTGGATCACCGTGACGTCGAGCAACGCCCAGCGTGAGTTGGCTTCTTCGACCAGCGCGGTGAGCGCCTTCTCGGTCATGCCGGGATAGTGTTCCAGCGTCATCGCCTGCACGCCGCTGCCTTCGTTCATGTCGCGCGCCAGACCGACAAAACTGGCGATGGCACCGATATCGGTGCGACCGTGACTCATCGCGTTCACTTCAGCACCGAGATCGAATGCCTCGGTCTGGACCACAATCTTCATCAAACCCACCCCATTAAACCCGGCTTCATCAAACCCGCCGTCATCACATCAGCCCCCAGTCACCGGCGGGAAAATCGCGACTTCGGCGTTGTCCGGCAACACCGCATCAAGCGTGACGATGTCCTGATTGACCGCCACCCGGAACGCGCGGCCTGCTGCCAGTTCTTCCGCCCAGATGCCACCGCGTGCCTGCAATTGCGCGATCAGGTCAGCCGCGGTGGTGCCAGCCAGTTCCAGGTTTTCTCCAGCCATACCGAAACGCTCACGCAGGCGGGCAAAATACAGCATGTGCACCTTCATTTCAGCAACTCCGAAAAAGGAATGAATCGCACCCAGTCACCCGGTTGCACCGTCTCGCCTATCCCGATATCCGCCAGGCCATCGGCCCAGGCGCACGAGGTCAACACACCCGAACTCTGATTGGGGAACAGCGCCAGCTTGCCATTCGGTTGCTGGCGCGCACGCAGGAATTCACGGCGTGCACCCGGCCGGGGCCAGGCAAAATCCGCCTGCACGGCAAATGCGCGATACAGCACATCGACCACGCCCATGCGCTTGAGCAGAAACGGCCGAACGAACAGACAGAAGGTGACGAAGGCCGATACCGGATTGCCGGGCAGGCCGATAAAGTCGGCTTTATCGACTTGCCCGTAAACCACCGGCTTGCCGGGCTTCATTGCCACTTTCCACATCTCCACGCGGCCCAATTTTTCAACCGCCGATTTCACGTAGTCCGCCTCGCCCACCGACACCCCGCCGCTGGTAATGACAACATCGGCAATACTGGCGGCGCCGGCCAGTGCGGTTTCGGTCGCTTCCAGCGTATCGGGCACGATGCCGAGATCGATCAGTTCACAGCCCAGGTCGTGGATCAATCCGGCGAGGGTGTAGCGATTGGAATTGTAGATCTGACCGGGCGCCAGGCGGGTTCCCGGCGCCACCAGTTCGTCGCCGGTGAAAAAGCAGGCCACCTTAAGGCGCTTGAATACCGGCAACTCGGCCAGGCCAACTGACGCTGCCAGCCCCATTTCAGCTGCAGTAAAGCGCGTGCCGGCGGCAAGGATTTGCGCGCCGGCCTTGATGTCTTCACCTGCACGGCGAATGTTTTCGCCCGGTCGCGGCAGCTTGTTGATCAGCACTGTTTCACCTTCGGCCGTGCAGTCTTCCTGCATCAGCACCGCGTCAGCACCGGGTGGCACTGGCGCCCCGGTGAAAATGCGTGCCGCCGTTCCGGCAGCGAGCGGCTGGCCTACAGCGCCCGCCAGAATGCGCTGTGACACCGCTAGCCTGGCGCCCACATGCGTCACATCAGCCAGCCGCACGGCATAGCCATCCATCGCACTATTGTCGAGCGGCGGCACGGTAATCGAGGAGATTTGCGGCACGGCGAGCACGCGCCCGTGTGCAGCGGTAATGGCAACGGTTTCAGTTCCGGTCGCGCCGCGCGCGCGGCCAAGCAGGTTTTCAAGCAGTTGGGTAGCTGAGAGCATGGTTCAGAATAAAGTCAGTAATGAGTGGGATGGCATCAAGATCGATGCGGGGGAAATCGTTGGGGGCCTGGCTATCGGACGCCACCGCCAGAATATGCGTGTCTTCCGGAAACAGCCAGGGCTTGCCGGTTTCAGCGCGATGCACTTCCAGTTTAGGAATGGCCTCGCGCTTGTAACCTTCAATCAACACCAGGTCGCACGGCGGCAACCGGGCCAGTAGCTCATTCAGTGCCGGCGGGGTATCGCGGTGCTCGGTCAACACCGCCGTGCGGTGGTCCGACGACAACAGCACCGCCGCCGCGCCCGCTTCACGCACGCGCCAGCTGTCCTTGCCGGGACGGTCAATATCGAAATCATGGTGGGTATGCTTGATCACCCCCACCTTGAGCCCGTGCGCGGCCAGTTGCGGCAGTACCCGCTCGATCAGCGTGGTTTTTCCGCTGCCGCTAAAACCTGCGATGCCGAATATTTTCATGTTTGCTTGATCAGACTGGCTAGCCTGGATGGAATTATTAGGTTATATTTTTTCATATATAGCCCATGCTTGCCAACCACTGTTCACATCATGACCTCACCCGTGCTCACCGATCAATTTAACCGCCGCATCGATTACGTGCGATTGTCCGTCACCGATCGGTGCGATTTGCGCTGCAGCTACTGCATCCCGGAAGACTTCAAGGGCTTTGAAGAACCCGAGCACTGGCTCACTTTTGACGAAATCGAACGCCTGATCGGGGCATTCGCCCGCCTGGGCGTCAGCCGCATCCGCATGACCGGCGGCGAACCCCTGTTGCGTCGCGACATCGTTGGCCTGTCCCGGCGCATCGCCGCCCTGCCCGGCGTCGATGATCTATCGCTGTCGACCAACGCCACCCAGCTCGGCAAACACGCCCAGGCCTTGAAGGACGCCGGGGTTACCCGGCTCAACGTCAGCCTCGATTCCTTGCAGCAGGCGCGGGTGGAAAAAATCAACGGCCGCGATGTGCTCGCCAAAGTGATGAACGGCCTGACCGTCGCACAGTCCGTCGGCTTTACGCCGATCAAGCTCAACATGGTGGCCTTGCGCGGCACCAACGACGACGAAATCGACGAAATGGTCGCGTTCTGCATGGAGCATGGCTTTGTGCTGCGCCTGATCGAGGCGATGCCGATGGGCAGCACCGGCCGCAACGCCGAATACATGGATTTGCAACCGGTCAAGGAACGCCTGCGCGCACAGTTCAACCTCATCGACACCACCTATGCCGGTGCCGGCCCCGCACGCTATCTCGGTACAGCCGATGGCCGCTTCAACGTCGGCTTCATCACCCCCGTATCACAGCACTTCTGCCAGACCTGCAACCGCATCCGCATCGCCGTCGATGGCACCGCCTACATGTGCCTGGGGCATGACGAGAAATTTGAATTCCGCCCCATGCTGCGCGGCGGCTGCAGCGATGCCGAACTGGAAGCCGCGATCATCGAGGCCATCAACCTCAAGCCCGAACGCCACGAATTCAACGAAGCCCCACACAAGATCCTGCGCTTCATGTCGATGACGGGCGGCTGAACGCTCTAGTTCAGCAGTTGACTTTGAGCACCACCGGCAGACGGTTTTGAATAAATTGAGAAGAGCAATAACCGACCAACAGGAACTGTCAGTGGCTTAGTCGGAAATCACGTTATTGGGCGGCGGGTGTAGATCAGTAAACTACCTTTGCGCAGTCGGCGCGTACTTCTGTTCATCGGCCTTATGTGGAGCTCCACATACACATAAGGCCGATTACCGGGCCTCCACCTCGAATATTCAAATGTCGGCCCAACAACAGATAGCCGACCATCAAAGCGTCGAAGGCCGTGTGACGCTTGCGGGTCGAACTGAGACCCCCGCAACCCAATCCAATAATCGCAGTCATACTCCTACCCAAGGAGTCAGCCATGAGCACACGCACCATCCTTCAGCGCGTTCCCGCCTACGAAGTCATCGAAGGCGCGGGGGTCACGGTTCACCGCAGCATCGGCACACCGGCGTTGCGCAACCTGGACCCGTTCCTGCTGCTCGACCACTTCGGCAGCGACAATCCGGACGAATACATCGCCGGTTTTCCGGACCATCCACATCGCGGCTTCATCACCTTTACCTACATGCTCGACGGCCACATGCAGCACCGCGACAGCATGGGCAACCAGGGCGAACTTAAGCCCGGTGGCGTGCAATGGATGAAGGCGGCCAGCGGCGTGATTCATTCCGAAATGCCGCGCCAGGCCAACGGGCTGATGCGCGGCTTCCAGTTGTGGATCAACCTGCCGGCCAGCGAGAAAATGTCCGATCCCGCCTATCAGGAGTTTTCATCGGCCGCGATTCCGGAAGTGGCGCTGGAGGCCGGCCGGGTGCGTGTGCTGGCAGGTGAATTCAATGGCACCCGCGGCGTCATCGAGGACCCGTCCACCGATGTGCTCTACCTCGATGTGGCCTTGCCCGCCCACGCGAGCTTTTCGTTTCCGCTGGACGCGTCACGCCATGCGTTCGTGTATGTATTCGAAGGCAGTGCCCAACTGGAAAAAGACGAACTGGCCCAACACTCCCTGGCGGTACTGGGAGCGGGCGACACGGTGGACATCAGCGCCGGAACAAAAGGCGCGCGCTTCATCCTGGTGGCCGGCCGTCCCATCGGCGAACCCGTGGTGCAGCACGGTCCGTTCGTGATGAACACGCGCGAGGAAATCGAACGGGCGATAGCCGATTACCGTGACGGCAAGCTGGTACAAACCCGGGCAGCGATGCACGGGCACTGAGCTGCCTGCCATGCGCTATGGTTAAGCATCATGGGAAAAGGATAGTCATGAAACCCCGCCTGCTCGACGCCATTCAACAACGCTACGCCTGTCGCGAGTTCAGCGCCGACCGGCCCGTATCAGCAGACGAATTGTCGGCTGTGCTGGAGGCCGGGCAACTCGCCCCCTCTGCCTTCGGACTGGAACCCTGGCGCTTTATCACCGTGACCGACGCGCCGGGAAAAGCCGCCATCGCCCACGCCTGCTTTAACCAGCCCGCCGCCGCTACCGCTGCCGCCTTCATCGCCATCGTGGCCTTGGCAGACGCGCTCCATCCGGACTCGGATTATGTACGCGCCCGTTTTGAAGCCGAAGCACGCGGCCAGGATAGTGCGCCGATTTATGATGCCTATCGCCCCCACTATCAGGCCGATGCCATCGCGGCCTGGGCACAAGGCCAATGTAATTTTGCAGCGGCGCATATGCTGTTGCAGGCAGCCCACATGGGAATCGGAAGCTGCCCGATTGGGGGATTCGATACGGGTCAGCTGGTAAAAGCCCTGGCCATTCCTCCCGCCGAAACGCTCGCGTTGGTGATTGCCTTGGGGCACTGTGCCTACGAAGCGCCCGAACGGATACGCAAGCCACTGTTCCAGTAACCCTGACAGCAGGCGGGTAGCCCAGACCAGGCCAAGCCTTAAAATTCCCCCATGCCAAAACTTGAATCCCTGCACTTCGACAACGGCTTTGCCCGTCTGCCCGAGGCATATTACTCACGCGTTTGCCCCACGCCGGTTCCCGATCCCTATCTGGTCTGCCACAGCCCGGAGGCACTCAAGCTGCTTGATCTGGATGAGAGTGAAATCGCCCGCCCCGAGATGATCGCCACGCTGGCGGGCAACCAGTTGCTGCCGGGGATGGACGCAATCGCCGCACTGTATGCAGGCCATCAGTTCGGCCATTTTGTGCCGCAACTGGGCGATGGCCGGGCGATCCTGCTGGGCGAAGTGAAAAACGCCGCCGGCGAAGGCTGGGAAATACAGCTCAAGGGCGCAGGCCGCACGCCCTACTCGCGTGGTGGCGATGGCCGCGCAGTGCTGCGCTCCAGCATCCGTGAATACCTGTGTTCCGAGGCCATGCACGCGCTCGGCATTCCTACCACGCGTGCGCTCGCCATCATCGGCAGCAACCACCCGGTCTACCGCGAGGACGAGGAAACCGCCGCGCTGGTGACCCGGCTGGCGCCGAGCTTCGTCCGCTTTGGCTCGTTCGAGGTGTTTTATTACCGTGACCAGATCGAACCGATCCGCCAGCTGGCCGATTACGTGATCGCGCGCTATTACCCGGAGTTGGCCAAACGTGACGAACCCTACGCGGAACTGCTGCGCGAAGTCGCCCGCCGCACTGCCGAGCTGATGGCGCAATGGCAGGCGGTGGGGTTTTCGCACGGGGTGATGAACACCGACAACATGTCGATTCTGGGACTGACGCTGGACTACGGCCCGTTCGGGTTTCTCGATGCCTTCGACCCCGGCTACATCTGCAACCATTCCGACACCGGCGGGCGCTATGCCTTCGACCAGCAGCCGGACGTGGCCGCCTGGAACCTCACCAAGCTGGCACAAACCTTTGTCCCGCTGCTGTCGGTGGAAACCGCATCGGCGGCGATCAGCGGCTATCCGCAGCAATTCGGCCAGGCCTATATCGAACGCATGGCCGCCAAATTCGGCCTGCAACTGGACGGCGAAACCGTGCCCCTCGTGATGGATGCGCTGCAACTGCTGGCGCAGAACCACGTCGATTACACGATTTTCATGCGCTGCCTATGCGACTTCGACAGTGCAGAAGGCGCAATAAACGCGCCGTTGCGTGATCTGTTCCTCGACCGCGCCGCATTCGATGCGTGGGCGGTACGCTATGCCGAAGCGCTCATGGCAATCGGTTCAGTTGATACCGAACGCAGCATGGCCATGCGCGCGGTCAACCCCAAATACATCTTGCGCAACCATCTGGCCGAGGTTGCCATCCGCCGCGCGGCCGACCACCGCGACTACAGCGAAATCGCGCGTCTGCACACGCTGTTGTTGCACCCCTTCGACGAGCAACCCGAATTCGAGGCCTATGCCGCTGAACCGCCTGACTGGGCCAGGCAGATTGAGGTAAGCTGCTCTTCGTGAACCGACTCGCACCGCTGCTCGCCTCCCTGCTAACCGTTGCCCTGCTCTCCGCCTGTAGCGGGCAACCCATCCAGCGCAAAGACGGCAGCAGCAGCGTGCGGAGTTTCAGCGTCAAGGATCTGGCCAAGGGCGATGTCGACGATGTGATCGAAATCCACCAGAAGGAAATCATCAGCATCCTCAAAACACTGACGCTCAAGCTCTATCGCCGCAACCCCAACGAATGGCGTAAGTCCGGCTTTGCCAGTGCCGAGGCAGCGACAGCCGATTTATTCAATCCAATCCCCAACTGGCAAACCTCACCGGGAAAAGACCTGGCCTGGGAATCCACCTTACGCGATCTCTGGCTTGAGGATTTCGCAAGCGACCGGGTCAAGGCACTGATGAGCGGCCTGCTGGTCATGCACATGGCGGCGTTCAATCACCAGACCGAGTTTTATCTGCTGACTGAAATGGACGCGCAAAAGCTCTACAACGCCGCGCGCAATACCGAGGCAGTGGTATGGAAACTCTCCACCGCCAAAAACTTGCGTGGCGAAACCATCCTGCTTTCTAATGGTTCCGACGCCAATGGCGTGGCCAACCTCAGCTTCGAGCGTGAATTCGGCAAGCTCATCGGCGTTCAGGATGCCTTGGCCAAAGTGATCGAAAACAAGAACAACCGCGCGATTCGCTTCGGCGTGGTCAACCTGGCCAGCATGGTCTTTCTACCCATCTGATGGAAGATGATGCCCACTGCGCCACGCTGACGCGTGATCAATGGGCGTGGGAATTCCTGCGCCGCAATCTGGACTACCGGCGCGACTACCAGGCCTTCATCGCGATCTGGCGCGCACTCGAAGCCGACTACGGCACCCCGCCGAACCGGGATTTTTCGAGATGGAAGCAGGATCCGCGTGCCTATGGCCCGCTGCCCGGCGACGCCGAACTCGCCGCGCCCGAAGGCGAATTGTGTAAAGTCGACGACAAGCGCGTGCTGCTCGAATGCTGGATGGGCGCCAAATGGGGCTTCTACAAATTCCCGCTCGATCCGGATTGCACCACCCCACCCGGCCCCGCCGAACTCTCCTGGCGCCCACCGCCGCAGGCCGAAGCGCCGGTCGAAGCGCCTTACCGCGTTGACGTCGCGTTCGATCTTTCGCTGCCTCTACCGCCGCAACTCGAGGCCGCCAAGTTTCGCCTGATCAGCCGTGCAGCCGAGTTGCGGCGCCACGGGCATGCGGTGCCGAAGACCGTGGCGAATCAGCGGGCACGCTGGATTGCCATGCTGCGCCTGCTCGACGGCAAATCCATACCTGATGCCGACAGTGCCGAACTATTGGAAGAAGTGCGGGCACTGGTTACGAGTGGCTACCGCGAGATTCTGCGGTTGGCGACGAGGACATGAAATTAAGACCCACACCTGAATAAAATTGGAAAAGGCTGCGCCGGCCTTTTCATGACTTAAAATAGAGACCGACGTGACCAATATAGCTTACGGATCAACATCATGAGCCTCAATCTCTATGTAGTGCTGAACCGAAAAGACATCCCGTCCGCAGAGCAATGGGCAGCGACATTGCTCAGGCTCAGCTTTCCCGTAGAGTTGGACACTTCCCTTAACCCGGCCACTTCCACAGGCTATTGGCCATGCCCAGACTCAACCAAGGGCTTTGAGTTCTCCGTTGGCCCACTTGATCAAGAAGAACCCGCTAACCTCGGAGTCTCACCAAAGAATTGGGAGCACATTCGGCCCTATGATTCAGTTGCAGTTCTAAGCTATGAGAATGAGGGCGATCTGGCGGTGGTCAAAGCCGCATCAGCTACGCTTGCCAAGATTGGCAATGGTCTTCTAATTGAAGGAGAATCCGGAGCACTAATGACTCCGGATCAAGCCATAGCTTGGGCAAGAGGGCAGTATGAACCGCCGCCCGAAAATCGACCGCCTCTGGTTCTGCCGAAACAGCGAACGTCCCGCATCACTTGGGCCAAGCTTGGTCTCTTGGCGTTCATAGTGGGTTACTGGCTGTATAGATGGGTAACCGAACGTTGATGCCCAACCCGGCGGTCCCTTGAACTCAGACGTTCACAAAAACAAAACCGGGGCTTGCGCCCCGGTTTCATATACAACCTGCCCCGATAAAACTCAGGCGAAATTCGCTTCAACAAACTTCCAGTTCACCATGTTGTTGAGGAAAGTCTCAACGAACTTGGGACGCATGTTGCGATAGTCGATGTAGTAGGCGTGTTCCCACACGTCCACGCACAACAAAGGCTTGTCGGCGGTGGTCAGCGGGGTGCCGGCAGCACCCATGTTGACGATGTCGACCGAGCCGTCGGCCTTTTTCACCAGCCAGGTCCAGCCAGAACCGAAGTTGCCCACGGCGCTGGTCTGGAAGGCGGTCTTGAATGCGTCGAAGCTGCCCCACTTGGCATTGATGGCATCAGCCAGCGCGCCGGAGGGTGCGCCGCCACCATTGGGAGTCAGACAGTTCCAGAAGAAAGTGTGGTTCGAAACCTGGGCGGCGTTGTTGTAGACACCACCGGCCGGAGCGCTCTTGATGATGTCCTCGAGCGACTTGCTCTCGAACTCGGTGCCCTTGATCAGGTTGTTCAGATTGGTCACGTAAGCCTGATGGTGCTTGGCATAGTGGTATTCAAAGGTTTCCTTGGACATGTGCGGTGCGAGCGCATCCATGGCAAAAGGCAGTGCGGGTAAAGTGTGTTCCATGATTCTCTCCTTCAATTGAACAAACAGTGAATGATAGTGCCGCTGCCGGGCACTGCGGATGTCACAACGACAACATGGTTTTGACTGCTGAAAAGAAAAAGGGCCGGCGTGGCCGACCCAGATTCTTTGATTTATTTGGTCGGGACGAGAGGATTTGAACCTCCGACCACTTGACCCCCAGTCAAGTGCGCTACCAGGCTGCGCTACGCCCCGAGAAGCCGCACATTCTAACAGAGGAGCCGCGTCCGGCGGAAGCCTGTTAACCCAATATTTTCAGGATGGCGGATATTTCCGCACGCAGCCCGGACATATCCGGGCTGGCAACAGCAACGGGTGCTGGCGTTACAGGTATGGCTTCAGCGTCATGCTCCAGACGCTGCCGTGCGCCGCTGATGGTAAAACCCTCTTCGTACAGCAATTCGCGAATACGACGGATCAGCAGCACCTCGTGATGCTGATAGTAGCGGCGGTTGCCACGCCGCTTGACCGGACGTAACTGGGTGAATTCCTGCTCCCAATAACGCAACACGTGCGCTTTGACTGCGCACAACTCGGACACTTCACCGATAGTGAAATAGCGTTTCGCCGGAATCGGCGGGAGTTCACTCCGTGCTGGGCGTTCCAATTGTGGCGCCTTCGACTTGAGATTTGAGTTTCTGGCTGGCGTGGAAAGTCACCACGCGACGCGCGGAAATCGGCATTTCTTCACCGGTTTTGGGATTGCGGCCTGGACGCTGCGGTTTTTCACGGCATTGAAAATTGCCGAAGCCGGACAATTTCACGATGTCGCCTTTTTCAAGCGACAAGCGAATTTCGTCAAAAAACGACTCGACGACGTCTTTGGCTTCGCGTTTATTCAAGCCCACTTTTTCAAACAGGAGTTCGGCCAGATCAGCTTTGGTAAGAGTGGTCATGTTCGTGTGGTTGGCGGGGGTGGCTTGTGAGAAAAAGCGTCATGCACGCAAACTGGCATTGCATTGATTCAGTGCGGTTTCGACCAGTTTTTGCACAGAGTCTTCCACTTCCTGATCCGTCAATGTGCGTTGAGTATCTTGCATAACTACCCGTATGGCAAGGCTTTTTTGGTTTTCGGCCATACCTTTTCCGCGATAGTCGTCAAATACATCGATCGAGCGTACCTGGGCAGATGCCACCTCGCGCAAAGCCGCCAGCAACTCGCCCGCCGGGGTTTGAGCGTCCAGCACAAAGGCCAGATCGCGTCGCACCAGCGGGAAACGCGACAGGCTGGCATGACGCGGCAAGGCACGCTGGATCAACACCTGACTGTCGAGTTCGAACAGCATCGGTACGGTCGGCAAATCGAACGCCTGCACCAGTCGCGGATGCAGTGCGCCGACCCAGCCGATCGCCCGGCCATCGACCCAGATTTCGGCACACTGGCCCGGATGCAATGCGGGATGAACGCCGGGGCGCGCATCGAGCACACAACCCAGCACACGCTCCAGATCCCCCTTGAGATCAAAGAAATCAACGCGTCGCGCGGCAGCACCCCATTGTTCGGGTTGCACATCGCCATATATCAAGCCACCCAGTTTCATGGGCTGTTCCGCGAGCGACGCATAGACGCGTCCCAGTTCGAAGATCCGCACCCGTTCCTGCTGGCGATTGAGATTGTGGCGCAAGGTCTCGATCAGTCCACCCCACAAGGTGGTGCGCATCACCGACAACTGGCTGGCAATCGGATTGGCCAAAGGCAGCGGTTTAGCATCTGCATCGAGCGCTGTTTCCCACGCCGGATCGACAAAGCTGTAGGTGATGACTTCCTGATAATCCAGCCCGACCCACATCTGGCGCAGGGTCTCGTCGGACAACACGGTTTCGTCCTGCGGCAGCATGCGCGACGGCGCGGCGGGAGGCTGGGCGGGGATGTTGTCGTAACCGAACAGGCGCACCGCCTCTTCAATCAGGTCTTCCTCGATGGCCAGGTCGAAACGGAAGCTTGGCGGCGTGACAATCAGGTTATCGCCCTGTTGTTCAACAACTGCACCCAGCGCGACCAGATCACGTGTCACCTGCCCCGCATCGAGTTCAACCCCGGCCACGCGCTTGAGTCGCGGCAAACGCAGCGTGATCGGCGAACGCGACGGCAAGGTGGCAACGGTCTCGTTGATCGGACCGGCCTGGCCGCCGCAAATCAGCAGCAACAATTCGGTGGCACGTTCCATCGCCCGGCGGGTGGCGCCAAAATCGACGCCGCGCTCGAAACGGTGCGACGAATCGGTGGATAGTCCCAGGCGACGGGCCCGCCCGGCAATCGCAGCGGGCGCAAAGAAAGCCGCTTCCAGCATAAGGTCAACGGTAAACCGCTCCACGCTGGTCGGCTGGCCGCCCATGATGCCGGCCAGCGCCACAGGGCCGCTGGCATCGGCAATCACCAGCATGTCGGGCGCGAGTTCGGCGGTTTGACCGTTCAGCAATTCCAGGCTCTCGCCCGCACGTGCCATCCGTACCTCAATGCCGCCACTGAGACGCGACAAGGCGAAGGCATGCATCGGCTGGCCGAGTTCGAGCAGCACATAGTTGGTGATATCGACTGGTGCCAGCAGCGGGCGAATCCCGCTGCGCTCCAGGCGCTCGGCCATCCAGCGCGGGGTGGGGGCTTGTGCATCGATGCCGCGTACTACACGCCCCAGATACAGCGGGCACGCCTCGCTCGCCGCCACCTGCACCGGCACCGTGTCCTGAATCTGGGTGGCGACTTCCTGTACCTGAGGCGGACGCACCTCGGCACCCGTGATCGCACCCACCTCGCGCGCCAGCCCCTGCATCGACAGGCAGTCCGCGCGGTTGGGCGTCAATTTCAGGGTGATGAGCGTGTCATCCAGATTGAGCCAGTTGCGGAAATCCTCGCCCACCGGCGCATCGGCCGGCAGCACCATCAGGCCGTCGGCTGCGCCTTCCAGCCCCAGTTCCCTGGTCGAACACAGCATGCCGAAGGACTCGACGCCGCGCACCTTGGCCACCTTGATTTCAAACCCGGGCAGTTTGGCGCCGGGGCGGGCGCACGGCACCTTGAGCCCGGCCGCTGCATTGGGCGCACCGCACACGATAGTGACCGGCACTGATTCGCCGACATCGACCTGGCAAATTTGCAAACGGTCAGCATCGGGATGTTTTTCGGCCGAGAGAATTTCGGCCACCACCACGTTGTTGAATGGCGGCGCAGCCGGCGTCATCGCCTCTACCTCGAGGCCGGCCATCGTTACGACGTGGGCCAGTTGAGCGGTATCGAGCGCAGGATTGACAAGATTGCGCAGCCAGGATTCTGGAAATTGCATGATATATGCGCCTTAATTAATTGAATTTCTTCAGAAAACGTAAATCGTTTTCGAAGAACAATCGCAAGTCGTCAACACCGTAGCGCAACATGGCGAGGCGCTCCACCCCCAGGCCGAACGCAAAACCAATGTAGCGCTCCGTGTCGATCTCGACATGCTTGAACACATTCGGGTGCACCATGCCGCAGCCCAGCACTTCCAGCCAACCGGTATGCGAGCACACCCGGCAGCCTTCCCCGCCACACATCACGCAACCGATATCCATCTCGGCCGACGGCTCGGTAAAGGGAAAGAACGATGGCCGGAAACGCACTGGCAGGTCGTCACGTTCGAAGAAGTTGCGCATGAAATCGGCCAGCACGCCCTTCAGATCGGCGAACGATACCGACTCGTCCACCCACAGACCTTCAACCTGGTGGAACATCGGCGTGTGCGTCACATCGGAATCGCAGCGATACACCCGGCCCGGCGCAATGATGCGCAGCGGCGGCTGGTGGGTTTTCATATAGCGCACCTGCACCGGCGAGGTGTGGGTGCGCAGCAATTCACCGCCCTGCATGTAAAAGGTGTCATGCATTGCCCGTGCCGGGTGATCTTCCGGGATATTGAGCGCGGTGAAGTTGTAGAAATCGGTCTCGATCTCCGGGCCGGTCGCCACTTCGAAGCCGATCGAACGGAACAGGGCCTGGATGCGCGACAGCGTGCGCGACACCGGGTGCAGACCCCCTTGGGCCAGCCCGCGCCCCGGCAAGGTCACATCCAGCGTCTCGGCTGCCAGCTGGCGGTCCAGTTCGGCCTGTTGCAACGCGTCGCGGCGGGACTTGAGCACCGCCTCCACCGCCTGCTTGGCTTCGTTGATACGCGCGCCTGCGGTTTTGCGTTCGTCAGCGGGCATCGCGCCCAGGCTTTTGAGGAGTTCAGTCAGCTGACCACTTTTGCCCAGGAACGCTGCCTTCACCTGCTCCAGCGTTTGCAGGTCGGGGCAGGCTTGAACAGCAGCAAGGGCGTCAGCAACGATTTCGTTGGGATTGCGCATGGCAGTTTTTATATCTTGAATTTATCCGCGAAGGTCACAAAGAAAAGCGAAACGACCAAAGTTGCGACCGGTACGGGGGGGGGTTCTTCGCGCCACTTCGCGCCCTTCGCGGATAAACTCGTTTGAACAATACCAACAAAAAAAGGCCTTGCGGCCTCTTTTTGTGACAGTTTGACGGCTTAAGCCGCCAGCTTGGCCTTGACCTGCTCGACGATCTTGGCAAAAGCATCTTTGTCAAAAATCGCGATGTCGGACAACACCTTGCGGTCAATACCGATTTCGGCACGGGACAAGCCGTTCATGAACACGCTGTAGGTCAGGCCATGCTGACGTGAAGCGGCGTTGATACGGGCAATCCACAGTGCGCGGAACTGACGCTTGCGCTGACGACGGTCACGGTATTGATACTGACCGGCCTTCATCACCGCTTCATTGGCGACGCGGAATACGTTTTTACGACGACCACGATAGCCTTTGGCGGCATCGAGGACTCTCTTGTGACTGGCTCGGGCGGTTACACCCCGTTTGACGCGTGGCATGCTTTCTCTCCTTTATGCGTAGGGCAACATACGTGCAACCGCTTTGTGGTTGCTTGCATTGACCGTTTCAGTACCGCGCAACTGACGCTTACGCTTGGTGCTTTTCTTGGTGAGAATGTGACGCATGAACGCGTGCGAGCGCTTGAACTTGCCGCTGCCCAGCGCACGGAACCGCTTGGCGGCGCCGCTCTTGCTTTTCATCTTAGGCATGATGCTTCCTTTTATCTCATGCGGCCAGGTGACCCCGCGATGCGGAATGCTTCACCTACCCGACTGCACGTATTGTTGGCGTTTTAACCCCACGTTGAATCCGCGGAGCCTGAGAACGCCGGTCTCTTAAACTTTAAGTCTTCTTTTTCGGCGCCAGCATCATCACCAGCTGGCGGCCTTCCATTTTGGGGAACTGCTCGACGATTGCCACTTCAGCCAGATCCGTCGAAACCCGTCTCAACTGGGCCATGCCAATTTCCTGGTGAGCCATCTCTCGACCCCGAAAACGCAATGTAATCTTGGTCTTATCGCCTTCTTCAAGAAACTTGATCAGGTTGCGTAGCTTGATCTGGTAATCGCCTTCGTCGGTACCCGGACGGAATTTGATTTCCTTGATCTGAACCTGCTTCGTCTTCAGCTTGGCTTCATGCTGCTTCTTGCTTTCCTGGTACTTGAACTTACCGTAGTCCATGATCTTGGCTACGGGAGGTTGTGCCGTTGGGGCAATCTCCACCAAATCCAGGTCAGCTTCTTCAGCCTGACGCAGCGCATCGTAGACTTTTACGATACCCAGTTGCTCGCCTTCCACACCGACCAAACGCACCTCAGGGCAATTGATTTCACCATTGATGCGTGTCTGCTTCTTTTCTGTCGCGATGAGCCGTTCTCCAAAACAATACCCGGATGATTCCATCCGGGCTAAAAACGCCTGACAAAAAGCCAAGCTCTAAAATAAAGCATGAGGCGCTGAACTGAATCCAGCGCCTCATTTGAATCCGATTATTGCCGCGTGAGAATTTCGTCTTTCAGACGTGCAATCAAGGCTTCCAGACCCATCTGCCCCAAGTCCTGATTGCCGCGAGCCCGGACGGCGACCACTTCGGTCTCCACTTCCTTGTCGCCGACAACCACCTGATAAGGCAGCTTCTGCAAGCTATGTTCGCGGATTTTATAGGTAATCTTATTATTACTCAAGTCTGATAGTGCCCGGATGCCCGCCTGGCGCAGTGCCTGAGTCACTTTTTCGGCATACTCGGTCTGCCGCTCGCTGATATTCATCACCATCACCTGCACCGGCGCCAGCCACATCGGGAAATTACCGGCATGGTGCTCGATCAGAATACCGATAAAGCGCTCCATCGAGCCCAGAATCGCGCGATGTAGCATCACCGGTGATTTACGGCTGTTGTCCTCGTCGACAAACTCGGCGCCCAGACGTACCGGCAAGTTGAAATCGAGCTGGATCGTGCCGCATTGCCACAGGCGCCCAATCGAATCCTTCAGCGTGAATTCGATCTTCGGGCCGTAGAACGCGCCCTCGCCCGGCTGCAGGTCGTAGACCAAGCCATTCTTGTCCAGCGCGGCGGCCAGCGCGGCTTCTGCGACATCCCAGCTTTCGTCAGACCCCACACGCTTCTCCGGCCGGGTCGACAACTTGACCAGTACGTCGTGAAAGCCGAAATCCGCGTAGCACTTCTGCAGCATCACGATGAAATCGGCCACTTCCTGCTCGATCTGGTCTTCGCGACAGAAAATGTGGGCATCGTCCTGGGTAAAGCCGCGTACGCGCATGATGCCGTGCAACGCACCCGACGGCTCGTTGCGGTGGCACGAGCCGAACTCGGCCAGACGCAGCGGCAGATCGCGGTAGGAATGCAGGCCGCTGTTGAAAATCTGCACGTGGCCCGGGCAGTTCATCGGCTTCACCGCGTAGTCGCGGTTTTCCGACGACGTGGTGAACATGTTGTCGCGGTAGTTTTCCCAGTGGCCGGATTTCTCCCACATGCTGCGGTCCATCACCGCCGGCGTGCGCACTTCCTGGTAACCATATTCAACAAACTTCTGCCGCATGTACTGCTCGATCTGCTGCCACACGA
This sequence comes from Thiobacillus sp., assembly GCA_031426895.1. GTDB lineage: Bacteria > Pseudomonadota > Gammaproteobacteria > Burkholderiales > Thiobacillaceae > Thiobacillus. The sequence continues at coordinate 78,113 of JASJPE010000020.1, forward strand.
TCCAGCCCTTGGGATGCCAGAACACCATGCCGGGGGCTTCGTCCTGCATGTGCAGCAGGTCGAGTTGCCTGGACAGGCGGCGATGGTCGCGCTTCTCGGCTTCTTCCAGCCGGTGCAGATAGGCTTCGAGGTCTTCCTTTTTTGCCCACGCCGTGCCGTACACGCGCTGCAACATCTCGTTCTTCGAGTCACCGCGCCAGTAGGCGCCCGCCAGCTTCATCAGCTTGAAATGCTTGAGCTTGCCGGTCGATGGCACGTGCGGGCCGCGGCACAGATCGATGAAATCGCCTTCGCGATACAGCGAAATGTCTTCGTTGGAAGGAATCGACGCGATGATCTCGGCCTTGTAGGCCTCGCCCATGTTCTTGAAGAAAGTCACCGCCTCGTCGCGCGGCATCACGCTGCGCTCCACTGGGATATCCTTTTTGGCCAGCTCGGCCATTTTCTTCTCAATAGCTTCCAGGTCTTCCGGGGTGAACGGGCGCTTGTACGAAAAATCGTAGAAGAAGCCATCCTCGATCACCGGCCCGATGGTCACTTGCGCGTCCGGGAACAGCGACTTCACCGCGAAGGCCAACAGGTGCGCGGTGGAATGGCGAATCATGTCGAGGCCATCGGCGTCCTTGTCGGTGACGATTGAAAGCTGCGCGTCTGCATCAATCACATGGCTGGTATCCACCAGCTTGCCGTCCACCCGCCCCGCGAGCGCGGCCTTGGCCAGGCCCGCGCCAATGCTGGATGCCACCTGCGCAACCGTAACCGGCGCGTCAAATTCGCGGACAGAACCATCGGGAAGCGTGACGTTGACCATGACTCAAACTCCAGAATTGAAAAAAGCGCGGACCGGCCGCGCTTTTAGGTATTGCTTGTTTAAAGTTTGCAGAACATCTGCGAACCGCTATGCGCCGGGGTGTTATCCAGTGACAGCTTGACTAGTTCGCGGTGACATTTCGCAACCTCCAGAGGGCTTGCCCCCATTAAGACCGGATCAACCCTACCAATAAAATATTGGTAGGCGCGAATGGACTCGAACCATCGACCCCCACCATGTCAAGGTGGTGCTCTAACCAGCTGAGCTACGCGCCTAATGCGGGGCGGATCATAACCGAAACGCTGCCTGCGTGTCGAGTCGGATCGGCTTTTTTATCTTGAATTACGCCAAAGGCCAACGCCGAATCACATCGTAATGCGCGCCATCCGTTTCGATACGTGAAGACACCAGCACGAAATCGTTCACCGACCAGTGTATCGGCACACACTCGGGCAACGCGCCGCCTGCCGTGTTACGCAGCAGGGTGACATGCGGCACGTGCGGGCGGGCGTCGAAGGTAATGCCGGATTGTTGAATCGCCTTATTCAGCACGTTGACTAATTCGCCGAGTTGGGGCGGCGGCTGGCTGGGTCCTAGCCAGCCGATCCGGTTGTGGCGCCAATGGCCGTGCTGATCAAGGGTCATCTCGAAAGCGCTGGCCTGAATGGCATCCACGCTGACGATCAAGGCATCCAGTTGCGTGACGGGGGTGTGGCCGAGAAAGGCCAGGGTGAGGTGCAGGGTGTCGGCCCGCATGCGGCGGCCGTCCCAGTGTTTATGCAGCCATTTGCCGGTGTGGTTGAGCGCGCTGCGGGTGGCGTCGTCCGGCCATAGGGCGAAAAACAGGCGCAGGCTGTCGGGTTCGGTTGCCGCCGCTTCAGCCACGCTCGATCAGGCACACGGCTTCGGCGGCAATACCTTCACCGCGCCCGGTGAAGCCGAGTTTTTCAGTGGTGGTGGCCTTGACGTTGACGCGGTCGATGGCAACACCGAGGTCGTCGGCGATGTGCGCGGTCATGCGCGCGATGTGCGGGGCCATCCTGGGGGCCTGGGCAATGATGGTGGCATCGACGTTGCCGATGCGCCAGGTGCGTTCATGCAACTGCTCGACAACTCGACGCAGCAGGATGCGGCTGTCGATGCCGGAAAACATCGCGTCGGTATCGGGAAAATGACGTCCGATATCCCCCAGCCCGGCAGCACCCAGCAACGCATCGCAGATGGCGTGCAGCAGCACGTCGGCATCGGAATGGCCGGCCAGCCCGAACTCATAGGGAATATCGACGCCGCCGATGATGAGCTTGCGGTTCGCCGCAAAGGCATGCACATCAAAGCCGTGGCCGACCCGGAAGTCAGTCATTCATGTGCTCCAGGATCAGGCCTGCCAGAATCAGGTCCTGCGGGTAGGTGACTTTGAGATTGCGGCTGTCGGATTCAACCAGCTTGGGTTGCAGGCCGAGTTGCTCGATGGCCGAGGCCTCGTCGGTCATGTCGCTGCCCGCAGCCTGCAAGGCCTCGATCAGCTTGCCGTGACGAAACATCTGCGGCGTTTGCGCCTGCCACAGGCCGGCACGCGGCACGGTGGCTTCGGCGCGTGCGCCGGATTCGGTATCCGCAACGGCACGCTTCAGGGTGTCGGCTACCGGCACGGCGAGCAGGCCGCCGACCGGGTCATCGGCCACTTCATCCAGCAGCTTGCCCAAGGTTTCACTGGGCAAACAAGGCCGCGCGGCGTCGTGCACCAGCACCCAGTCATCCGCCTCGCAAAACTCCGCCATCGCCTTCAGTCCATTCAATACGGTTTCGGCTCGGGTTTTGCCGCCGCAACGCAGTACCTCCAAACGATCTTCCCAACCAGCCCATTCGTAGTTCGCCCAGCGTTTGTCGGTAGGCGAAAGCACGACAAACAGCCTGGAGATTCGCGGCTCGCGCGCCAGCACAATCAGCGCGTGCGCAATCATCGGGATCGAGTTGAGCGGCTGATATTGCTTTTCCATTTTTCCGCCCATGCGCGAGCCGCTGCCGGCAGCCGGAATCAATGCGTAAAAATTCATGCGTCGCCTCCAGGCGCCAGGACCTCACGGTTGCCATTGCTTTGCATGGACGACACCAGACCGGCGCGCTCCATGTCTTCGATCATGCGGGCGGCGCGGTTGTAGCCGATGCGCAACTGGCGCTGCACCGACGAAATCGACGCGCGGCGTGACTTCAGCACATAGGCCACGGCCTGGTCGTACAGCGGATCGGCTTCGGCCGCTCCCTCGCCGAACTCCGCGCCTTCGCCACCGACTTCAGGCGCATCGAGCATGCCGTCGATGTACTCGGGCTCGCCAAGCGATTTCAGGTAATCGACGACGCGATGGACTTCGTTGTCCGACACGAAAGCACCGTGCACGCGCTGCGGCAAGCCGGTGCCAGGCGGCAGGTAGAGCATGTCGCCCTGTCCCAGCAGGGCCTCTGCACCCATCTGGTCGAGGATGGTGCGTGAGTCGATCTTGCTGGAAACCTGGAAGGCGATGCGTGTGGGGATGTTGGCCTTGATCAGGCCGGTGATGACGTCGACCGACGGCCGCTGCGTCGCCAGAATCAAATGGATGCCCGCCGCACGTGCTTTTTGCGCCAGCCGCGCGATGAGTTCCTCGACCTTCTTGCCCACCACCATCATCAAATCGGCGAGTTCGTCGATCATCACCACGATCATCGGCATGGTGTCCAGCGGCTCGGGATTGTCCGGCGTCAGGCTGAACGGGTGTGTCAGCGGGGTCCCTGCCTTTTTGGCATCGCGAACTTTCTGGTTGTATCCAGCCAGATTGCGCACACCGACGGCCGACAGCAGCTTGTAGCGCCGCTCCATTTCGCCCACGCACCAGTTGAGCGCGCTGGCGGCCTGCTTCATGTCAGTGACCACCGGCGCCAGGAGATGCGGGATGCCTTCGTAGATCGACAGTTCCAGCATCTTGGGATCGACCATGATCATGCGCACGGCAGACGGATCAGACTTGTACACCAGCGACAGGATCATCGCGTTGACGCCGACCGATTTACCGGAGCCAGTAGTGCCCGCCACCAGCAGGTGCGGCATCTTGCCCAAATCGGCGACCACCGGGTTGCCGGCAATGTCCTTGCCCAGCGTGATCGTCAGCGGGCTGGCACTGTCGTGATAGGCGGTGGAGCCAAGAATCTCGGACAGCCGCACGATCTGCCGTTTGGGATTGGGAATCTCCAGCCCCATGGTGTGCTTGCCGGGAATGGCTTCGACCACGCGGATGCTGATCACCGACAGCGTGCGTGCCAGGTCTTTCGACAGATTGACGATCTGGCTGCCTTTAACGCCGATCGCCGGTTCGATTTCATAGCGCGTAATGACTGGACCGGGCGAAGCCGAGACGACTTTGACCTCGACGCCGAATTCGGCGAGCTTGCGTTCGATCATCAGCGACGTGTATTCGAGCGATTCGGGGCTCGCCGTTTCTACCGCTTCGTCCGCCGGGTCCAGCAGATGCAGCGGCGGCAGCGGCGAGTCGGGCAGATCGGAGAACAGCGGCGCCTGTTTCTCGGTCACGGCACGCTGCGATTGCGGCACTTCTTTCACCACCGGCTCGATGCGGATCGGCGGTGCGTCGACCATCTTTTGCTTGACGACCGACACCTTGGCTTCGCGCTTCTGTTGCGCCACTTCGCCCAGCTTGCGGTCGCGGTAGGCCTGCCAGGTCTGTATCGCCTTCCAGTAGCCCTGCTCGACCCATTCACCGGTGCGCTCGGCCATGCTCAGCCACGACACGCCGGTAAACAGGCTGAAACCCACCGCCATCAACAACAACAGAATCAGCGAGCCACCGGTGAAACCCAGCAATGCCCCTGCTGCCGCACCCACACCTGAACCCAGCACGCCACCGTGCGCATCGGGCAAAATCACCGCCCAGTGCCAGGTGCGCAGCCATTCGACGCCGGTGCTGGCCAGCAACAAAAGGCCAAACCCGCCCAGGCTGAACAAGCGCTGCCGTCCGCCTGCCAGCGGGGTTTCATCGAGATGGCGAAAGGTATGGATGACATACCCCACCGCCAGCAGCACCCACCACCAGGCCGACACGCCAAACAGCATCAACAGAAAATCCGACAGCCACGCGCCGGCGCTGCCGCCCAGATTATGCAAGGGGCCATCATCGCCCGTGGTACTGAAACCCGGATCAGCCATATTGTGCGTAAGCAGGATGGCGGCCAGCAACAAGGCGGCAAAACCCACCAGCAAGGCGCGGGCTTCGCGCAGCAGGCGCTGCATACGGGGCGGCAAAGGAGTCGACGAACGGGAAGCGGGACGCGCCATGGGAGCTTGTCTAAGAATAGTGCGCTGAATTATCCCGGATATTTATAAAGATTGGGCTGATCGGGATGAATCCCGTATATTTTAATGGATGGGGTTGATCGGAATGAACCCCGGATTCCGGCAGGATGCGAAGCGATGGCGTGTATCTGCTCTCACAACCACCCGTTTGAGTGCCCGAATGCATTACCGGGCAAGCGACAAGGAAATGCTGTCGCCAAGATTGGTTAGAATAGTCGGCTTTATTTCCACATCCGGATACAGACCATGAGCACTGCACACCACAAACTCATCATCCTCGGTTCCGGCCCTGCCGGTTACTCCGCCGCGGTGTACGCCGCGCGCGCCAACCTCTCTCCCGTCATCATCACCGGCATGCAGCAGGGCGGCCAGCTGATGACCACCACCGAAGTCGATAACTGGCCCGCCGATGTGGATGGCGTGCAAGGCCCCGAGCTGATGGACCGCTTTCAGCGCCACGCCGAGCGTTTCAACACCGAAATCATTTTCGACCAGATCAATAGCGTCAAACTGACTGAAAAGCCCTTCACCCTGACCGGCGACTCCGGCACCTACACCTGCGATGCACTGATCATCGCCACCGGCGCGTCGGCCATGTATCTGGGCCTGCCGTCCGAGCAGGCCTTCATGGGCAAGGGCGTGTCGGGCTGCGCCACCTGCGACGGCTTTTTCTACAAGAACCAGCAAGTAGCCGTCATCGGCGGCGGCAACACCGCAGTGGAAGAAGCCCTGTACCTGGCCAACATTGCCAGCCATGTCACCCTGGTGCACCGCCGCGACACCTTCAAGTCCGAGAAAATTCTCATCGACCAGCTGATGGAGAAGGTCAAGGAAGGCAAGATCACCCTTGCCACCGACCACACCCTGGACGAAGTGCTGGGCGACAAGACCGGCGTCACCGGTGTTCGCCTCAAGAGCACCAAGGACGATAGCACCCAGGAACTCAAGCTCACCGGTGTCTTCATCGCCATCGGCCACAAGCCCAACACCGCCATCTTCGAAGGCCAGATTGATCTCGAAGGCGGCTACATTGTCACCAAGGGCGGCAACAAGGGCAACGCCACCGCCACCAACATCGAAGGCGTCTATGCCGCCGGCGACGTGCAGGATCACATCTACCGCCAGGCCGTCACCAGCGCCGGTACCGGCTGCATGGCCGCGCTCGACGCCGAGCGTTATCTGGACGCACTCGGCAAGGCTGCCAAGTAATTGAGGCATGAAGCGCGGTCGCGGTACAGCGCTGGGGGCGGTCTCGCTTGAGGCCCTCGCCCGCTTTCGCCGCACCGTGATCGCCGAGGCCGCCGCAACCCAAAATTCAGCGCGCCCAGGCCCGCCCCCTTCCACTCCAATTGACGGCCCGGCGGCGTTTCGACTGGCCGTTGCCGACGTGACGCCGCTGCCACCATCCAACCGCGCCGACATCCCGCGTCAGCGCACCAAACCTCTCGCCCGCCATTTGCGCAACGAGCAGCCCGTCATGGTTGATGGATTGTCCGACCCGTGGGAGATGGACGCCTCGGTCTCAGCCAATGAAGAACTGGCCTTCGTGCGCTCGGGCGTACCCACCGCCACGCTCAAAAAAATGCGGCGCGGTGGCTGGGTCATACGCGGCGAACTTGACCTGCACGGCCACACCGGCGACGAAGCCCGCGTGGCACTAGCCGCCTTCCTCAACCGCTGCCATCTCGAAGACCGGCGCTGCGTCCGCATCATCCACGGCAAAGGCTATGGTTCGAAAAATCGCCTGCCGGTGCTGAAAAACAAAGTGCGCCACTGGCTCATGCAACGCGAAGACGTCCTCGCCTTCTGCCAGGCGCCCACCGCCGATGGCGGCGCCGGCGCCGTCATCGTCCTGCTCAAATCCACCACCCGTTAAGAAAGGCCCGCCATGAGCGATCCCGTCGTCACCGATTTCGAACTGCCCTCCACCGGCAACACTCCCTTCAAGCTGTCCGACCATCGCGGCAAGAACGTCGTCGTCTACTTCTACCCCAAGGACAATACCTCCGGCTGCACGCTGGAAGGCCAGGAATTCCGTGACCTGTATGCCGACTTCGGCAAGGCCAACACGATCGTCGTCGGCATCTCGCGCGACAGCATCAAGTCGCACGAAGGCTTCAAGGCTGCGTATGAGTTTCCGTTTGAATTGTTGGCCGACACCGAGGAGAAGGCCTGCGAACTGTTCAAGGTAATGAAGCTGAAGAACATGTATGGCAAACAGGTACGTGGGGTTGAGCGCAGCACGTTTGTGTTTGATGTGAATGGAAAACTGGTGAAGAGTTGGCGCGGGTTGAAGGCGCCGGGGCATGCGGCGGAGGTGTTGGGGTTTGTGCAGAGGCTTTGAGGTTGGGTCGTTGTAGCTGATGGCGTCACTTGGCAGCTTACCGTTGGCCGGGGTTGCCGGCAGCAAGTTACTTTCTTTGTCTCGCCAAAGAAAGTAACCAAAGAAAAGCGACCCCACATCCCCGCCCTTCGGGTACCCGAATCCCGAGCCCGCCGAACGGGCGGCGAAGAACTCGCCCCGCTTTTGCTGTTTTAAATTGATTTTTTGTGAGCGGTACTCAAACACCTTCGCCGCTGATCCGCCCGACAGACTCGGGATTCGGCGGGGCTCAAGGGGAGGCACGTCAAAACCAGGGCAGCGATACTTGGATGGTTTGAGTACTTATGTAGTGACGCCTTAGGCTGGTCGTTATAAAGCCATCGCCCAATCTGTCTCGCGAATAATCGCAATCTCAAACTCACCAGACTCTGCCATTTCTGCAGCCTTTTGAATCTTGCGGCCAAAGTTTGATTCAATCCACGCAGGAGACGCCATCGAACCAACAACTAAATAATTCGTTTTCTTTGTTACGTTATCACTAGCAAGGCCACCCCTGAGTTCTGTTGCCTTATGACAAGCATTTCGGGTGCCAAACATGAATTCACCAGTCATGACAAAAACATTGTCACTAAAAACGACTGTTGGATCGTCATCAAAAACACTTGAAATATTTTCCGGCAGTGCAGCACCTGTCTTCCAAAAATCATTCCCGGATATTTCAGATAAGGACTTTAACAAATGATCCTTCTCGGCCTGCGTCAAAACACCGTCAGACAAGGCCTCTCGGATTAGTCGATATATAACATTAGCAGGATAAACAGTTTTCAATTGCTCATTTTCTTGCAGCCAAGCCGAGAGAAAATGAACCTCACTATCATGTAACTGGCCATCACACAAAACACCATTTACGATACCCATAAGCTGATTTAGGGATCGAGTAATTAAGCGTTGATGAATTGAAGCGTTTACAGCTATGTTGTTGGTCATAACTTGCTCATATAAGTTAAAGTGAACCGACGAAGTGATTTGCTGTTAGCGAATCAGATAGTAATCTGGCCACTCGTTCATCACCAACTTGGTTTTGACTTTCATCCCCTCTCAACCCCGCCGAAAATCGAGCCTGCCGGGTGGATCAGCGGCAAAGGTGTTTGAGCCCCGCTCACAAAAATAAAATTTAAAACAGAAAAAGCGGGGCGAGTTCTTTGCCGCCCACCCGGCAGGTTTGATTTTCGGGGTTTCGGGGATGAGCGGGGGCGCCTTTCTTTGGTTACTTTCTTTGGCAAGACAAAGAAAGTAACTTGCCGCCGGCAACCCCGGCCAACGGTCAGCAGCCCACCGACAACCCTAACTACTCCACCACAGCCGGCGCAGCCACCCCCACACACCCCTTCCCCTCCGCCGCAAAAAACCGCTCCACCACCTCCAGCTTCCTCGTCCGCGTCATCGCCGGCAGTGCATTCAACAACAACTTGCCATACGGCTTATCCGCCAGCCGCGTATCACAAATCATCAGCACACCACGGTCGGTCTCGGTGCGGATCAACCGCCCCGCCCCCTGCTTCAGGCTGATCGCCGCATGCGGCAACTGATAATCCATGAAGGGCTTGCCGCCGTTTTTCTCGGCCTGGGCGATGCGCGCGGCGACGACTGGATCATCCGGCGGCTGGAACGGCAGCTTGTCGATGATGACGACTGATAGCGCGTCGCCGGGCATGTCGACGCCTTCCCAAAAACTCTGGCTACCCAGCAGGACGGCGTTGCCGGCTTTCTGAAAACGCGCGAGGAGTTCGTTCTTTGGCGCATCGCCCTGAACCAGCAAGGGGTAATCCCAGCCACGCGACTTGAAAGCATCGATCAACAGGCCACGCGCTTTTTCCAGCGCGCGCAGGCTGGTAAACAGGATGAAGGCGCGCCCGCAACTCACTTCCAGCACGGGCAAGGCGGCGTTGACGACGCCTTCGGTGAACTCGGGCGTGTTGGGCGCGGGCAAGCCTTGCGGGACGTAGAGCACGCCCTGTCGCGGGTAGTCGAAGGGGCTGTCGACGCACAGGGTTTCGCATGCATCGATGCCGAGTCGGGTTTTGAGGTGGGTGAAATCGCCACCGACGGACAAGGTGGCCGAGGTGAGGATCCACGCCTGTGCGCGCTCGGTGAGTTTGGCGCCGAACATGGCGCCGACTGACAGCGGGGTGGCGTGCATCAGCAGCGAACTCATGGTGGTTTCGAGCCAGCGCACGCGCGGGGTGTCGGGGTCGTCGGCGCGCTGCCAGCTGGCCAGGGTGGCCTGCACCGCTTGCGCGCGCTCGAAACAGTTTTTCAGCTCGGCGTCGCGCTCGGCCTGGGTTTCCAGCAGTTTGCTCATGTCATTGAGCGCGGCGCTCGCGGCTTTCAACGCATCCGGCCATTTGTCGTAGCGCGTGAGTTCGGCCAGGGTGGACTTGATCGGATTCTGCGGAAACGCCAGCCGAAGGTCGCGCGTGACTTTGGTCAGGTCTTCCGCCGATTTGCGCAGCGCAGGGAAATCCCCTGCTTTCACCGCTGCGAGGCGTTTGGTGTCGCCGGCGAGTTCGATCAGTTGCGCGGTGGACAGCGTCTCGCCGAAAAATTGCGCGGCGGTTTCGGCCAGTTGGTGGGCTTCGTCGAGGACGACGGTGTTACACGCGGGCAGCAGTTCGGCGACGCCTTCATCCTTCAGCCACAGGTCGGCAAAGAACAGGTGATGGTTGACCACGACCACTTCGGCATCGAGCGCGGCCTTGCGCGCGGTCATCACGAAGCAGTCCTTGTAGTGGCTGCATTCGCTGCCGAGGCAGGTGTCGCGGCTGGAAACCGCGTAATGCCAGGCGGTGGCGTCTTCGGGAATGCCTTCGGCCTCGGCGCGGTCGCCACTGGTGCTGATTTCGGCAAAGCGGGCGATTTTGGCCAGCCACACCGGATCGTCGCGATTGGCAAAACGGCCATCGCTGAGATTGCGTTGCAAATGATGGTGGCAGACGTAATTGGCGCGGCCTTTCAGCAGGGCCACTTTGACTGGCGATTTGAGTGCGCGCCGTGCGGCAGGCAGATCACGATGAAACAGTTGGTCCTGCAGCGCCTTGGTGCCGGTGGAAATCACCACCTTGCCGCCCGACAGCAGCGCGGGAATCAGATAGGCCAGCGTCTTGCCGGTGCCGGTTCCCGCTTCGGCCAGCAACACACTGTTGGTGGCGATGGCCTGCTCGACGGCTTCGGCCATGGCCAGCTGCTGCGGGCGCGAGCGCCAACCGGGCAGCACGTCGGCGCAGGCACCATCAGGGGAAAAAATGCGTTTCAGATCAAACATATTGAGGCACAAACCGAGTGCCGAAGTGTACCATTCAACGACCTCTTGTCGGGCGGCTCCCCACCTTCAGTTTCACGGGTTTACTGTCGTTAAGCCGGTAGCTTCCGCCTATTCATTCCTGCCATGCGTATCTACCTGATCTGCCTGCTGCTATCTATTTTCCCGGTATGGGCCCATGCGGCAATCATTCAATTGCAGGTTCGTCCGGGTATTCACGCCAGCGCCGAGTATCTGAACGGGCAACGCGACAAGCCGGCCATTCTGCTGCTGCATGGATTTTTACAGACACGCGACTTTCCCACTGTGGCCACGTTGGCACGCGGTCTGCGCGACGCGGGCTACCCGGTGTTGTCTCCCACGCTCAGCCTCAACATCCCCAACCGCTCACAAAGTCTGGCGTGCGAGGCCATCCATCGTCACAGCATGGATGACGACATCGGCGAAATCACACGCTGGGTGGACTGGCTGAAATCGCGCGGCCATCGCTCCATCGTACTGGTTGGCCACAGCTTTGGCAGCTTGCAGCTGCTGGCCTATCTGGATGCCAATCCGGATAACGCAATCAAAGGTTATTTCGGCACCTCGCTGATCGAAAGCCGGATTGGCAAGACAGTCCGTCCTCCCTTGATCGCGCAGCTGAAAAATCAGGCACAGCGTGGACAGGGCGCACTGGTTAATCAGCAGATGTCTTATTGCAAGAAATACCTGTCAACGCCCGATGACCTTGTATCGTATATACGCTGGGATCAGCCGCGCACGCTGGCAGCGCTCAAGAAATCGCCGGTCAGGATGCAACTGCTCATGGGGGCAGCGGATGAAATGATCGGCGCCACCTGGATCAAGGCCCTGCAGCAGGCACAAATTTCAATGGTCGTCCTGCCTAATGCCAATCATTTCATGGATGGCGAACATGAATTTGACCTGCTGGAAAAAGCGCTTGAATTTCTGACGCCTATTCAGCAGCCCCCTCCCCGATGAAATGGCCTGAATCCATCCCCATCAGCCAGGTCGCGCTCGCTTTCATCACCGGCCTGATGATTCTGATCAGCCTGATCGGGGCATTTTCTGCCTACCAGACGCGCGATGTCAGCCGCGAACTGGAGCAGCATATTCGTGATGCGGCGCAAACCGAGGTCGATACGGCTATCGAGCGGATACTGCATCGGACAGAAGGCGAGGCAGACAAACTGATGCGCTGGGGTGAGACCCGGCAGCAGCTGATTCTGCCCGAGTACTACATCTACTGGCGCGACCAACGCGTGTACGAAAGCGGCATGCTGAACAACCACTTCGCACGCGCCGCCTTGTATAACCAGTCTGGTTTGCTGCTGGCCCCCAATCCTGCAACAAACAGTTTCCCTGCCCGACTGACAACTGAACTATCCACGCGTCAGCCACCCAGCTGGCTAACCAATGAAGCGGGCAAGATCGTGCTGTATCGCCTGTTCCCGGTTTACAGCGGCGAGGGGCAACTGGTCCTGCTCGGGCACGGACTTATCCGTCTTGATTTCATGCCGGAGTTGCTACGCCAGGAAGGCTTTAACTTCACCAACCTCAAGAGCGTCGCAATCTCACTCGCGCCAGGTGAAATGGTGACGCCGTCAGCCCTGAAATCCCACCTGAGCTTCGACATCCTTGAAGTCCACAGTCAATCCCGATTCAAATCAATTCTGTCGAACACCTTGCTTGCGTTGTTTGTGGTTCTGCTGGCGGCAGCGCTGCTGTCGTTCGCCACATACAATCGTCTGCTGGTGCGACCACTCAGGCGGCTATCGCAAGATATCGATGCCATGCAGCATGGTCAGTTCGAGCAGGCTCCCTCCCGCTCGGTGCCAATGCGAGTGACTGAACTGGAAAACATCCGCCGGTCACTGCACGACTATCAGCTTCAACTCCGGGAACTACATGGTTCACTGGAACATCAGAACCGTGTATTCCACTCGCAGACACGACAGGATGCGCTCACCGGCTGCCACAACCGGCGTGCCTATGAAGAGGACTGGGAACACTTCCGCCTGGGGCTTGCAAACTCGCCGCAGGGTGTGGCCTTTCTGCTGTTTGACTGCGACCGTTTCAAGACCATCAACGACACCTACGGGCACACCAAAGGCGACCGCGTGCTGTGCATCATTGTCGATGCATTGGTCATGGCACTCCGCGCCAACGACCGGCTTTACCGGCTGGGTGGAGACGAGTTTGCCACCTTCATGCCGCACACCTCGCCCGCCCAGGCCAGGCAAATTGCACAGCGTTGCCAAAGCCTGATCGATGCGGCGAATTTCAAGGACCTGGGAATCAACGAGCCGATCGGAATCAGCATCGGTATCGCCTACTGTGAAGCCGACCAGTGCATCAGTGTGGATGAGTTGCCGAAACAGGCCGACGTCGCCATGTACACTGCCAAACAACCGGGACGCAATCGCATTGCGCTGTTTGGCGAAGACATGGATCGCGCCACGCAAACACTGGTTGCCAGCCGAGAAACCAGCGCCCTGTTCCAGGCACTGGCCAACCCGGGCATGATCGAAATGCACTATCAGGCCATTTATGTTCTGCCTGAACGTCAGGTCGATTATTACGAAGCCCTGGCACGCATCCGCCATCACGGTGAACTCCTCATGCCAGGTACGTTTCTGCCGGTTGTCAGCAACCGCCGCCTCGAAACCGAATTCGACATGGCGGTACTGCATCAAATTGAAGCCGATCTATCATCCGGCCAACTGCCTCCCGGATGCGGCATCTCGATCAACCTGTCCGCCCAGAGTATTTCGCGTTCCGATGTGATCTCGCATCTGATGGAATTGTCGCGCCACAATGAGCGCCATCCCCTGATGCTGGAAATCACCGAGACCTCACTCATTACACAAATGAGCGAAGTGAGCGGCTATCTGGAGATGCTGCGCTCGGTCAACTACCGCATTGCGATGGATGATTTCGGCACGGGCTATTCGCCCCTGCGCTATCTGGCCGACCTGCCTGTGGATGTGGTCAAGTTCGATATCTCGCTGGTCAACAAGCTCGACCAGGACAACCGCGCCGGCCGGGTGGTGGCCGATTTCGCGCGCATGATGAGCGAAGTGGGTTATAGCCTGGTTGCTGAAGGGGTGGAAACCGAGTCAGTGCTGCGCAAGGTTGAAAGTCTGGGCATTGACCACGTACAAGGCTATTTGCTGGGCCGGCCGATGCCCTTGGCGCAACTGGCCGCCAGCCACAACCTGCCCGTGGAAGGCAAAACTGCCCGCAAGTCGGCTTGATCGAACCCGCGTGCTCCTGAAAAAGCCCTGAACGAGCCATTCGACGTTGCTCAGGACAGGCTTGTCGTACTAGTGTTTACCCGACCGCCAGATGGAAAAGATGATCCAGAGGCTGTTGAAGAACGCGATCAGAAATCCCACCAGCCCAAAAAATGGCAGTCCGAACAGTTTGGGCCCGCCTTCTACCGTCATGATGATGCTCGATCCGATGACCAGCGAGGCGGTCAGTATCCCCATGGTCAGCCGGTTGCTGGAACGGTCCAGTTGATGACCAAAGGCATCCAGGCGCTTCAGATCAAGATCAATTTTTACCCGTCCGCGTCGCATGTCCCGCAATAAATGCCGTACATCGCGCGGCACATCGGCCAGCACTTCCAGCGTCTCGCGCACGCTCTTGCGCCCGCGTTCCCACAACGCCTGCGGCGTGTAGCGCTGATGGATGATGCGCTCCACAAATGGCGTCACGTGGTCAATCATGTGGAATTCAGGGTCAAGCTGCTGTCCCAGACCTTCCAGCGTGATCAGCGTTTTGAACAACAGGGTCAGATCCGATGGCAGCACCAGATCGTTGTGGCGCATCAGCGCCGTAATGTCGTTCAGCAGCGGGCCAATCTTCACATCCTTGAGTTGCAGATCGTCGTAGGTTTGCAGCAGCTCAGCCACGTCGTAACCCAGGCGGTCCTCGTTGACCACCGACTCGCCACTCCAGTCGAGCAACACCTGCAACAGCGCCTGCTCGTCCATGCACGTCAAGGCATGCAGCAGATCAACGATCTGATTGCGACGGGTGTGGGTCAGCATGCCCACCATGCCGAAATCGATCAGACCGATGCGGTTTTCCGGCAGAAACAGCACATTGCCGGGATGCGGGTCGGCGTGAAAATAGCCATGTTCCAGCACCATGCGCAACACCGTGTTCGCGCCACGCTCCGCCAGCAACCGGGGATCGAGTCCACGCTCGCGCAGTTTGTCGGGGGCCACCCCCGACATGCCGATGATTTGTTCCTGAACATTGACAAGATTGTTGGTGTACTCCCAGTACACCCGGGGGATTTGCACCAGGGGATCGTCGGCAAAATCACGCGCAAACTGGTCTATATTGCGCGCTTCCTTGGCCAGATCGAGTTCACGGGTCAGTGAACGCTGGAACTGCAAAACGATTTGCACCGGGTCGTAACGCCGGGAATCCGGTATCTCGCTTTCGAGCAGCCTGGCGGCATGATGCATGATGCGCAGATCGGCACGGATCACATCTTCGATACCCGGGCGGCGGATCTTGACGACAACCGCCGTGCCATCCTTAAGCGTGGCACGGTGTACCTGTGCAATCGAGGCGGCCGCCATAGGAACCGGGTCGAAGCTGGCAAACACATCGCCGGGTTCACCCTTGATGGCTGCCACCAGATAGGGGTGCAACAATTCAAAGGGAACAGCCGGCACCTGGCTGTGCAGCTTCTCGAATTCGGTTATCCAGTGCGGCGGAAACATATCCACCCGTGTCGCCAGCAACTGGCCCAGCTTGACGAAGGTGGGCCCCAGCTCTTCCAGCGCACGGCGTATCCGCACAGGCGCATCGAGCTGGCTGATTTCATTGGTGCTCCGCCAGTGCAGCACCCGTCCGGCGCGCTCCAGCACACCGCTGATGCCCAGCACGCGCACCAGATCGCCCCAGCCATAACGAATCATCACCGTAGCGATTTCATGCAATCGCGGCAGGTCACGCATTACTGAAATAGTTTCCCAGAGCATGGTTTTATTGTTTGGAATCAGTCATGCCTAGAGTGTATCGCGCCGACAGCGCATACGCTGCCGGTTCTGTCGATTGAGGAACGGTTTAAAAAAATCAGGAGCGCATTCGATCACTTTGCCGTTTGAGTGAATCGGACAAGGCGGACAGCACACCGCTCGCCACTTGCGACAAACGCTCGGTCGCCACGCTCGCCGATTCGCTCAGGCCCGCCCGCCCGGCCTCGCCACTGGCTTTCACGCCGCTCGCAAGCTGCTGCAGCGCCTCACGCACCTGTTCACCGGTACGGGTTCCACTGTGCTTCAGATGGTCACTCAAATAACCCAGTTCTTCCTTCAGCTTGCCTCCGGACTGACTGGCGGTGTGTTTAAGCGTGTCGACCAACTGGGTTTCCAGATCGCGCAACTGCTCCAGGCTGGCTTTCAGTTCGTTGTCCTTGAATGCCCGCCCCTGCTCAACCGCTTCGCGTACGGAATAGGACACTGCCTGCGCGGCACTGCCCACGGCATCATCCAGACCCGATACCGCCTGTCTGAGTCCATCCTTGATCTCGCCGCCACGCGCGGTCAGACCACTGCCGACACCGGATGCAACCGCAGCGACGATCTCTCGCACGTTCTGTAGCGCCATCCGCCGTTCATGCAGGGCACGCGCGGTCAACTCGCGCACCCGCTCACGCAGGTCAGGCTCGGACGCCGCAGCGACCGCTTCATCGTGCCATTGCGCAAGCTGCTCGTTTTCGTGGATACTGGTTTCGTTCGAGGCGGGGGTATTCGATTCATTCATGGTGGAACCCTCATGGTCAAGATTCGCCAAAATTGGCCGTTTCCTGATTCAACTATAGAGCAGATTATTACCGCATGAAGCCTGTCGCCCTGTTAGCTCTGCTGGCTTTGCTGCTGATTCCAGCCGCCTACGCCAGTTCGCCATCCGAAGACATTCCGATCTATGCCGTCAGCCTGGTGGGCAGTCCTTATCTGCTCGGCGGCACCTCACCCGAAACCGGGCTCGATTGCAGCGGCTTCGTCGGCCATGTGTTCAAGCAAACAGCCGGGGTAAACCTGCCACGCGACAGCCGGGCGATCAGCGAATTGTCCCAACCGCTTGCACCGGCCGACATTCAACCGGGGGATCTGGTTTTCTTCAACACGCTCAACCGTGCGTTTTCCCATGTCGGGATTTATCTGGGCGATGATCGCTTTGTGCACGCATCCAGTAGCCGCACCGGTTCAGTCATGGTGTCCAGCCTCCGCGACCGCTACTGGCAGGAACGATTCGAAGGCGCCCGGCGCGTTGTTCCCTTGAGCCCCAGCCCCACCCAAACGGCTTATGCCGACCCGGAATAGATTCACAATCGATTTCATAAACTGGCGCAATCTGCTGCTGACCGCTTTGCTGCAAGTAAGCCTGGCGCACGCAGCCACCGACCTGACTTTTGAAAGTGCCGGGCACGTCAACGAAGGCAGCCTGCATTTTCTGCAGGCCGCGCCAGCCAAGTCGGTACACCATCATCAAAACCATATTCGCATCCACGCCGACAGCCTGAAATCCGGCTGGGTCAGCCTGTCGCAATGCCATGACAACCTCGATGCCGTACCGAATTTACAAATAACCTTCCGTGAAAACTTTGTACGCGATCTCAAAGTGGTGTCCGCCAGCCGCATTGGGCAAGCCTGGGTCGAGGGTCCCAGCGTGCAACTGCGGAATATCGAACCGGAAGCACGCTTGTGTCTCTCGGCGCTTACCCGAGCGCTGCGCAACACGGGCAATGGCTACTTCAACCTGAGCAGCGGGCCCTACATGCGCAAGTTTCTGGATGGCTATTATCCGATGCGGGTGAGCCTCGACATTGACTACCCTGTGAAGCTGTTGAAGCTGATCGACATTGCACCGCCCGTACAACCTGGATTGAAGCTCAAGGAGCAACCGGGAACAATTCATCTCGATGCCTTATTCGAGGGTGAGCTGATATTTTTGATTCAATTCGACAGGCCATAACAAAACCGTCAATCTGGCTCTTTATTAATTGCTATTGATAACCGTTATCATTTCCAGTACGATTAAGGTCACCGAATAATTTGATGGATGACCGATATGAAGCCCACCCAGTTGCTGTCCGTTTTCACGCTTGCCATCGCTTCCCTGCCCGCACTGGCTGAGGAAGTCGTGGTCTATTCCGCACGTAACGAACAACTCATCAAGCCGCTGTTCGATGCCTATACCCGCGACACCGGGGTGCAGATCAAGTTCATCACCGACAAGGAAGGCCCGCTGATGGCGCGCCTGAAAGCCGAAGGCAAAAACACCCCGGCAGACATGCTGCTGACGGTCGATGCCGGCAACCTGTGGCAGGCCTCGGAAGAAGAACTGCTGCGCCCGATCCAGTCGAAAACCCTGTTAGCCAACATCCCCGCACACCTGCGTGACCCCGGTAACGAATGGTTTGGCTTGTCGGTGCGTGCCCGCACCCTGATCTACAACACCGGCAAAGTGAAACCCGCCGACCTCTCCACTTACGAAGACCTGGCCAACCCGAAATGGAAAGGCCGCCTCTGTCTGCGCACCTCGAAAAAGGTCTACAACCAGAGCCTGGTGGCGATGATGATCACCGAATACGGCGAGGACAAGACCGAGGACATGGTGCGTGGCTGGGTTGCCAACCTGGCCACCTCGCCCTTCCCCGATGACACCAAGGCTATGGAAGCCGTGGCTGCCGGGCAGTGCGATGTCACCCTGGTCAACACCTATTACTTTGGCCGCCTGATGGAGAAAACGCCCAACCTGCCGCTCGGTATTTTCTGGCCGAATCAGGCGCTGAAGAACAAAGCAGCCGGTGTGCATGTCAACGTCTCCGGTGCCGGCGTCACGCGCCATGCGAAAAACCCGGCAGGCGCGCAGAAGCTGATCGAGTGGCTGTCCTCCGACAAGGCACAGAACCTGTATTCCGACGTTAATCTGGAATACCCTGCCAATCCCAAAATTGCAGCTGACAGGACCGTGGCGGCCTGGGGCCCCTTCAAGCAGAACCTGATCAACGTAAAAGAAGCTGGCAGCCTGCAGGTCAAGGCCGTAAAATTGATGGACCGTGCAGGCTACAAATAAGACGATTCATCAATGACATGATCCATGGCGCCTCTTAATCCTGCCTCACGTTCAAAAACGCCCTCAGCGGGCGTTTTTGTTTGGCCCCGCCTCAGCGGCTGGATGCTGTTTGCCCTGCTGGTCGCCGCCCTGGTGCTGGTGCCGGTCGCCGTCACCTTCTCCTTCTTTGCCCATACCGAAGGTGACACACTCGCACACCTGGCCGAATTCGTGCTGCCCGAACTGGTGGGCAATACGGTCTGGCTGGTGCTGGGCGTAGGGCTCGGCGTCAGCGCGCTGGGCGTCTCGCTGGCCTGGCTGGTGGCAATGTGCGATTTTCCCGGACGTCGTCTGTTCAACTGGGCACTGCTGTTGCCGCTGGCACTCCCGGCCTACGTCACGGCGTTCGTCGCGATCGGCCTGCTGGATTTCACCGGTCCGCTGCAAACCGCACTACGCGAGGCGTTTGGACCGATGAAGCTGCCCGAAATCCGCTCGCGCGGCGGCGTCATTCTGGTCATGTCGCTGGCGCTTTACCCCTACGTTTATCTGATCGCCAGAAACGCGTTCGCCACCCAGGGCGCGATTGCCCTGGAAGCTGCGCAGTCGCTCGGGCTCTCCCGCACCCAGGGCTTTTTCCGGGTGGCGCTGCCGATGGCCCGGCCCTGGATCGCCACCGGCCTGATGCTGGCGCTGATGGAAACGCTGGCCGATTTCGGCACCATGGCGATCTTCAACTACGACACCTTCACCACCGCCATCTACAAAGCGTGGTACAGCCTGTTTTCCCTGCCTGCCGCCGCACAGCTTGCCTCGATCCTGATTCTGTTTGTCCTGGTCGCCGTGGTATTCGAGCAGCGCTCGCGCATGAAGATGCGTTATGGCGCAGTCGGCCGCAGTGCCGCTTCGCGCCGCATCAGGCTTTCACCGATGCTGGCCGGGCTGGCCCTGCTCTACGCCAGTACCGTTTTAGCCATCGCCTTCATCATTCCCGTGACCCAGCTTGCGCTATGGGCACGCGACGTGATCGCCGACGATCTCGACAGCCGCTACTGGGCGTTTGCCTCGCATTCGTTGCTGCTGGCCGGCATGGGTGCGCTGATGGTCGTAATGGTCGCGCTGTTGCTGGCCTATGCCGGGCGCCGTCGCCCGGGCAATACCATGATGTGGACACAACGCCTCGCCACCATTGGCTACGCCTTCCCTGGCGCGGTATTGGCAGTGGGGCTATTCATCCCGGTAGCCTGGCTGGACAACTGGCTGATCGACAACGGCCGTGCCTGGTTCGGTTTTGAAGGATATGAAATTCTCAAAGGCACGCTGCTGGTGATGCTGCTGGCCTATCTGGTGCGTTTTCTTGCGGTAGGCTTTGGCCCCATCGACAGCGGCCTGCACCGCATTACGCGCAACGTCGACGAAGCCGCGCGCAACCTGGGCACAGGTTCAGCCGGCCTGCTCACTCGCGTGCACCTGCCGATGCTGCGCGCCAGCCTGCTGACCGCCGCTGCGCTGGTTTTTGTCGATATCATGAAAGAGATGCCGATCACCCTGATGACGCGCCCGTTCGGCTGGGACACGCTGGCGGTGCGCGTGTTCGAAATGACCTCGGAAGGCGAATGGGAACGCGCCGCCCTGCCTTCGCTCGCCATTGTCATTGCCGGTATCATTCCCATCATTCTCCTGAACTGGCGCGGAGCGCATTCTCATGGCTGAGCTGGTCCTCGATTCAGTTTCGCAGTCGTATGCCGACCGGCAGATCATTGCCGACCTCAGCTTCACCCTGCCCGAAGGCGCGATCGGCTGCCTGCTCGGCCCATCTGGCTGCGGCAAGACCACGGCCTTGCGCTGCATTTCCGGCTTCGAGCCGATCCAGACCGGTGAAATCCGCATCGGCGGCGAAGTCGTCAGCCTGCCCGACTGGATGCTGGCCGCTGAAAAGCGTCGCGTCGGCATGGTGTTTCAGGATTACGCCCTGTTTCCACACATGACCGTTGCGGCCAACGTGGGCTTTGGCCTGCGTGGGGAGTCCCGCTCTGCCCGGCAATCCCGCATCGGCGAACTGCTGGAACTGGTCGGACTGGCGGCTCACGCCGACCAGTATCCGCACCAACTCTCCGGTGGCCAGCAGCAACGCGTGGCGCTGGCCCGCGCACTGGCGCCGCGTCCACGCCTGATCCTGATGGACGAACCGTTCTCCAACCTCGACGTTGAATTGCGCGAACGCCTGTCGCTTGAGGTGCGCGACATTCTCAAACGCGAAGCCACCACCGCGCTCATCGTCACCCACGACCAGAACGAAGCCTTTGCGCTGGCCGACTGGGTAGGCGTGATGCACGAAGGCCGCATTCAACAATGGGATACACCCTACAAGCTGTATCACGAACCGGCCAACCGCTTCGTCGCCGATTTCGTCGGTCAGGGCGCACTGGTCACCGGTGAAGTCATCAATGACCATCAGGTGGAAATCGAGCTTGGCGTATTGAGCGGCCATATTCCAGTCGAGTGCGATGCCAGCGGCTGTGACGAATGCGAGCGCAGTTGCCACGTCGATGTGCTGTTGCGACCGGACGACATCGTTCACGACGACGACAGCCTGCTGCTGGCCGAAGTTGAGAACAAGGCCTTTCGCGGCGCCGAATTCCTCTACACCCTCAAGCTGCCCAGTGGCCAGCGTGCCCTGTCGCTGGTTCCTTCACACCACGATCATGCCATCGGCGAAAAAATCGGTATCAAACTGGCAGTCGATCACGTCGTAGCCTTCCGGCGCGAGTAAGCCCTCCATGGCACCCTCACCACTGCGCGGCCTGTTATTCAATGTGGGGTTCGGTTTTACCGTATCCCTGCTGCTGATGCTGGCGGTCATCGGAATGGGGGTCACCCAGATGGCGCAGCTCAACTCCGAACTGGAAAACGTGGTTTCGAAGAACAACGTCAAAACCCGTCTGGCTTCGCAAATGCGCGACTCCATTCGCGATCGGCAGATGTTGATGCACAACATCGTGGTCACCAACGACCCATGGGAAAAGGACACACTCTTCCTGCAGTTCCAGGAATATGGCGAACGCTATTCCAAGGACCGCCAGCGGCTCGGCACCATGCTCAACACGCCGGAAGAAAAACTGCTGATGCGTGAGCTCGACGTCCTCACCGCCTTCAATCAGCCGATCATGTTCAACGTGATTCAGCAGGCCCTCGACGAAAACAATTACAGCGCACTCAAGCTGTTGCAGGAAGAGGCGATTCCTCTGCAAAACGAACTGATGGAATCGCTCAACAAAATGAACAGGCTGCAGCGCGAGGATAACGAAACCGCACTCAGCAAGACCTTTGTCGCGTATCAGGCCACCCGTAACCTGATGCTGGTGCTGGGAATAGTCGCCACGCTACTGGCCTCACTGGTTGCCGTGCTGGTGAGCCGCCGTATGCTGACCCAGACGCGGCAACTGGAAACCGAGCGCCAGAAATACCAGACGCTGTTCGAGACCAATTCCGATGCCGTTGTCATCCTCGACGACAACGGCTTTACCGATTGCAATCCGGCGACCCTGTCCCTGTTTGGCATGGACTCGGTCAACACCTTTCTGGGTACGCCCATCCCGCAACTCGGCACCCCCATACAGGCTAATGGAATGGATGCCATGGAACATGCCATGCAGTGGATAGGAAAAGCACGCAACCAGGGGCATGCCGTCATGGACTGGGAGGGCGTGCGTCAGGATGGCTCCGTGTTCTCGGCCGAAATCGCCATGCACGCGATGCAACTGGAAGGCAAACCCGTGATTCAGGCCATCATGCGCGACGTCTCCGAGCGCCGGGCCACCGAAGCAGCCAGGGAGGCAGCACGGGCCGCCGCCATGAAAATGGCCCACGCCAAAACCGAATTCGTCGCCAATGTCAGCCATGAAATCCGTACCCCGATGCATGGCATTCTGGGCATGAGTGGACTGCTGCTGAAAACGCCGCTGGACGGGCAGCAGCGCGAATACGTTTCCACGCTGAAGAGTTCAGCGGAAAGCCTGCTCCACATCATCAACGACATTCTCGATTTTTCGAAAATCGATGCCGGGAAACTGACGATCGAAGCCGTTGCCTTCTCGCCTGTCGACCTGATGCAGGGTGTCATTGCACTGTTCCAGGCACGCGCGCTGGAAAAAAACATACAACTCACCCTGAACCTGCCTGCGCAGCCCCCTGCTGCACTGCTGGGCGACCCCACCCGCATCCGCCAAATTCTGCTCAATCTGGTCGATAACGCCATCAAGTTCACCCACCAGGGCGAGGTTGAGTTAAGCGTGGTATTCGAAACGGTGAAAGATGAAATCGGCTGCCGCTTCAAGGTGCGCGACAGCGGCATCGGCATGAGCCGCGAAACGCAAACACGACTGTTCCAGGCTTTCTCGCAGGCCGATTCATCCACCACGCGCCGCTATGGCGGAACCGGGCTGGGGCTCGCCGTCAGTCAACAGTTGGCCGGACTGATGGGCGGGCGCCTCACCGTCGAGAGCGCCCCCGATCAGGGAAGCAGTTTCACCCTGATGCTGCTGCTTCCACCCACCACCCTGCCTCTGGTCGAACTGCCCATACAAGCCGTCAAGCAGCTGCACGGGCATATTCTGGTCGTGGAAGATCACCCGGTAAACCAGAAAGTGCTGGCGCATCAATTAGGTGAAATGGGCTTGCAGCACACGCTCGCTGACAGCGGAATGCAGGCATTGAGTCTGCTGGAGACCCAGGCCTTCGATCTGGTACTGATGGATTGGCAAATGCCCGAGATGGATGGCCTGGAAGCCACCCGGCGGATTCGCCAACTACCGACCGACGCCTGTCATATCCCGGTCATTGCCCTCACCGCCAACGCCAATGCCGGTTTCCGCGAGGATTGCCTGGCAGCGGGCGCAAGCGACTATCTGAGCAAGCCCTACACTGAAGAGGCGCTGGCGGCAGCGCTGGAACAATGGCTGCACGTCCCCCACGCCACTCCGGCCCGCGCACCCTTGCTCAACCTGTCCGCCCTGCATGCGCGCTACCCGGGCAATCCAGGGCTGGTGGACGAGTTGGCCGCCATGTTCACCAGCACCACCCAGGCCAGTCTGGAAGTACTGAAAAATGGCATCGAACAACACGATACCGCGACCTGCCGCAAGGAAGCGCATGCCCTGAAAGGCGCAGCAGCCAGCGTCATGGCCACCGTATTCCACGAAGGCGCCGCTCGTATCGAAACCTGCCTGAAGCAAGAAGATTTTGCCGGTGCCGCCACCGAACTGGCCGCACTGGAAAACGTCTTTCACGCTCATGCCTGACATCCGTTTGACGCATGCATGATGGCGCGTAGGATGAACGGATTCCGCCACAGGAGACTGGCCATGACACACCTCGTTTCAATTGCCCTCGTCTGGATCGTCAGTCTCCCGTTGCTCGCCTCGGAGTCCCCCGCTATTCCGCCTGCGGCCCAGCCTGCTGAGTCACCCGGACAAAGCTGGATCAAGGCCACGCCAACCCCCTATGGTCCCCTGCTGATGCAGCAGGCCCCGCCGCCGCCGTATCGCG
The DNA here is from genome assembly GCA_031426895.1 of Thiobacillus sp. Lineage (GTDB taxonomy): Bacteria > Pseudomonadota > Gammaproteobacteria > Burkholderiales > Thiobacillaceae > Thiobacillus. The sequence continues at coordinate 102,540 of JASJPE010000020.1, forward strand.
ATTACCAGATGAACCGCATCCTCACGCCTGAAGAGCGGGCACGCTGGCTGCAGATGGCCATGCCCATGATGGACAACATGATGCAGATGGATGCCCGCGAGGCGATGAATTATTTTGCCGTCAAATACAAGGCCAAGCCCGGCATATCGTTCGATGAGGTCATCGATTCGATCAAGCTGCGTGCCAACAAGCTCAACCTGAAATTCATTGGCAGCAACCCGATATCGAAAGACTTTCAGGCAATATTGAACGACACCACCGCGCCGCGTGTTGAAATACTCAGCTTCTGCGACATCGCCCTGGCACGCGACCTGTTGCGGGCCGTTCCGGAAATCGCGGTATTCCTGCCCTGCCGCATTGTGGTGATGGCGGATACCGACAAAAACATCTGGGTGATGACGCTGGACTGGGATGCAACCCGGCTCAACCTGGCCGGCCAGCTATCTGACATCACCCCGGAATTGCGTCAGGGCGTGCTGGATATCCGCGAAAAACTGGACAATGTGATGCGCGCCGGCGCCAACGGCGAGCTTTGAGTTTCCCAACCGCGTCCGATGCAATCATCATCTCCATCGCGCTCAGCATCCGTGTCTGTGCACGAAACTGACATCCCCTATTTTGAAGCCGCATTTCCGTCCCATGATCACGCCTCTCCAACCATTCGTATCCATAACCTCGCTGGAACAAGGCTTTGCCGAAGGGCTCGCCAACATGCTGGCGCAGCACCCCGGCCTGGGCGTCTACATCCTGGTGCTGGCCAATGCCGCCAGTGACGCCAGTCTGTGGGCACAACTCTCATCTGCGCTATCCGCACGCCACGAGGCGCTTTCCGAACGCATCACCGAAGCGCTCAGGCAGGGTCAAAAACTGGAGGAGCCTGACGATGATGTGATGGTCTTTCTCAAACTGCACACTATGGGTTTCCCTCACCTGAAAACCCTGGAAAGCCGTCGTGCCGGCCGCTGGGATGTATTTTTCAACCCGATCCGTGCCTTGCGCCCGCCGCGCATGAGCGGCCTGAAATTTGAAAGCCTGCTACGCCCGTTCGATCCTTCAGGCTTCCATTTCAACCGGGTATTTCTGGCCAGGGAAATATTCTGGGAAGGCGAACTGGCGGGCAAGCCTGCGCGCATTCTGTACAACAAATTTCCGTTCGCCCGGTTGCACGGTCTGCTGGTACCCGAACCCGTGCGCCAGACACCGCAATATCTCACGCCCGGATTGCATGCCTGGGCCTGGGATATCTGCGTGCTGTCCGAACTGCCCGGCTTATGCCTGGGTTACAACAGCTATGGTGCCGGTGCCTCAGTCAATCACCTGCACTTCCAGAGCTTTGTGCAGACTCATCCGTTGCCGGTTCAGAACCCATGTTTCGTCCACAACGGAGGCACCCAGCCTTATCCCTTGCCATGCCAGCGATTTACCGATGCGGAATCAGCCTGGCTGCAGATCGAGCAACTCCATCAGCACAACACGCCCTACAACCTTGTTTATAGTCAGGCAGGGCTCCATCTCATTTCGCGCGTGCCACAGGACAGCAGGCAGCTGACGGCTGCCTGCAATGGATATGGCTGGAGCGAAATGGCAGGCGCTGTCACCCTGTTCAGCCGCGAAGCATTTGAAAATCTGGATGCAGCAACCTTTGAAGCCGAACTGGCCCAATTCGCGCGATCAGGCTGACAAGCCACGGCTTAGCTCGTAAGATGTCGGCAAAACAAAAAGCCGGTAGCTGAAACCAAGCTTCCTGCCGTTTCCAGTCTTGTCATATGCAGAGGCACAGAGGCATTTTGATCCAAATAGACGTTCATTCCATCCTGGCGAATCTGCCCTTATTCAATGAAATAAGCCCCGAGGAAATCAACCGGATCGCCCTGGGCGCACGCGAGTTGCACCTCTCACGCGGCGATCAACTGTTCCATGGCGGAGACGCCTCTCATGGGTTTTACATAGTGGTATACGGGCAGGTCAAACTGGCCTTCACTTCGACCAAGGGTGTCGAAAAGGTGATGAAACTGGTCGGCCCTGGCCAGAGCTTCGGGGAAGCGGTCATGTTTCTCGACAAACCCTACCCGCTGTCCGCACATGTCCTCGCAGATTCCCTGCTGCTGCATATTTCCAAAACCGTGGTGTATGAGGAAATTGCGCGCGACCCGGCATTCTGCCGGAAAATGCTGGCCGGCCTCAGCATGCGCCTGCATGGCCTGGTGCAAGACGTGGAATCCTATTCCCTGCATTCCAGTACACAACGGGTCATCGGCTATCTGCTCCAGCATGAAACAGCCAATCCGGTGGCCGGACAAGCGCCGCATATCCGCCTCACCGCCAGCAAGACCATCATCGCCTCGCGTCTCAACATTACGCCGGAAACGTTCTCGCGCATCCTCCACGATTTAAGTGCTACTGGTTTGATCGGCGTGGAAGGCAAGGACATCACGATTCAGGACATCGAAAAACTACGAAATTACGGTTAGCGGTTTGTCAGCAGCATCCCGTTCTTCAATCCTCTCACCGTTCTGGTAGTGAATGCGTCCAGCCGTACTATTGATCTGGCCAGATTTATCCGCGAGTTCGTTCGTGCTGAGCCTGTCGAAGCACAGCCCTTCGACAGGCTCAGGGCGAACGGTAATCATGTTTAATTCGTGCCGTACTAATGGCTGGTTCCAGCCGAGCGCGTGATCTTGTTATATACGTTGTATTTCCCAACCGGCTTGTTCATCGGCAGGCGTTTGACTTCCTTCAGCGTGACCGCGTCATACACGATCAGCGCACCGTCTGTCTCCAGCACACTGGCCAGCGCGTAACGGCCATCACGTGTGAACTCGACATGGGCCAGTGTGCGTCCAGGTTCACGCACTTGCGCTACCACCTGCAGGGTGGATTTATCGATCACGGTCAGCGTGTCTTTGCTGCCCGGGCTCATCATCGAGTCAACCCAGGCAAAGCGTGAGTTCTCGTGGCTGCGCATGAAGAAACCGGGACCTGGCGTCTTGATCTGCTTGATGGTCTTCCAATCCTTCATGTCGATGATGCTGACCAGACCTTCCTTGAGATTGGGTGTCGCCATGACCGGCCGGCCCTGATACGTCCAGGTAATGCCAGAACCCAGATGCGGCATGCCGGGAAGATCCAGATCAGCGATCTTGCGCCGCACATCGAGATTAACGACCTGCCCCTTGCCAATTTCACCATTGCTGCCACGACTGGCACCCATCACTTCACTGTAGTCCTGAGTGAAGAAAAAATCGTCGAGGTAGTCGTCGAGCATCGAGCGCCTCGGGTTCAGAAAACCCGGGATGAAATCCCCTTCGCGATACTTGAAGTCATGGACCATGCTCATGGCGATATCCGGCGCCTTCGGATCGTAACTAACCTCCCATACTTCTTTTACGTCCTTGAGCGCCGCGACAAAACTGTTGCGTGGTTCCGCCGTGTAGACCGCCGATACCCGCGAGGTTTGTTTGCCCTCCTTGTCCCCCACCGGCAGGCTCTTGAGCAGATTGAGATCGGAATCGAGGATCACCAGGGTATGCGGCAGGTAGTTCGCCACCGCCACGTACTTGCCATCGCCCGAAACGGCCGCGTTACGTGTGTTGATGCCGGCGCGCACTTCCACCACCGTCTTCAGGTTCCAGATATCGAACTTGGAGATCCAGCCGTCACGTGACGCGAAGAACACATAGCGCCCGTCCGGTGTGAACTTCGGTCCGCCATGCAAGGCAAACCGGGAAGTGAACCGGTGAATCGGCTCCAGCTTGTCGCCGTCGAGGATGGAGACATGATGGTCGCCCCCCTCCACCACTACGAACAGGTTCAATGGATCAGCGGAGAATAGGGGCTTGTTCGGGAGCGAGCCCGGCGCAAAGTGCACGATACGCGAGGCACGAATCTCGGTGTCGCCCCATTTTGGACCAGGTGTCACTGGGGTCATGATCCAGTCGACAAGTTGCTGAATTTCGTCGGGCTTGAGAATGTCCCGAAACGCGGGCATCTGCACGGCAGGCCGGCTATTCTGGATCACCGCAACCGCCTCGCTTCGCTTCAGGCGTGCAAGATTCTCCGGCAGCAGCGCCGGCCCCATGAGTCCCAGGCGGTCGGCGCCGTGACAGGATGCGCAGTGCTGGGTATAGAGCTGGGATGGGCCACCTTCCGCCCCAGCCTGGGCGGGCAGCAAAAAGGCGACCAGCAAAAACGGCAAGGCAAACGGGCGGAACCGCCGCACGGCGATTCCTGTCCTTAGCCTTCCCAACGCATCCCGGCTGCCATCCATATCAAACCCCAATCTCTTTGTCTTCCAGATAGCATCCAGGATCTTCAGCCCACGGATCGCCGCTTACCTGCCAGGCGCGTACACGGGTATTGCCTCCACAGATATCGAAATACTGGCAGGCACCGCAGCGTCCGCCGACTTTGCGCGGGTGCGCTTTCAGCCCGGCCATGATGGCGTCGGAGGTATCCATCCATATTTCCGAAAACGGCCGTTCACGCACATTGCCCAGATTGTGGTTCCACCACATGGTATCGGGATGTACATTGCCCAGATTATCGATATTCGAGATATTCACACCGGATGAGTTACCGCCCCACTGCGCCAGCTTGGCGCGCATGTGGGTTTCCAGGTGGGGAAAGTTTTTCCGCACCCACAGCAGTAAATAAACGCCGTCGGCATCGTTGTTACCGGTGACGAATTCCTTATGCCTGCCTTGCGTCTGATCACGCCAGCAAGCATCGAGCAACAGGTCCATAGCGCGCCGGGTGGCTTCATGCACCGCATCGTCCTTGCGGTTCCGGTTGCCACGCCCGGCATAATTGAGGTGCGACAGATAGAACTTGTCGATGGACTCGTCTTCCATCAATTGCAGCAGCAAGGGCAGTTCGTGGGCATTGTCCTGGGTCAGGGTAAAGCGGATGCCGATCTTGATGCCGCGTTCGCGACACAGGCGAATGCCATGCAACGAAGCATCGAACGCACCCTGCTTGCGGCGGAAGGTATCGTGGGTTGCCTGAATGCCATCGAGGCTGATGCCCACATAGTCGAAGCCAATGGCATCGATGGCATCGATATTGGATGCGTCGATCAATGTGCCATTGGTGGACAGGCCAACATAAAAGCCCATTTCCTTGGCACGCCGAGCAATATCAAAAATATCCGGCCGCAGCAACGGTTCGCCGCCGGACAATATCAGTACCGGTACATGAAACGCTTTCAGGTCGTCCATCACATCAAACACTTCCTGCGTGGACAACTCGCCAGGAAAATCCTTGTCGGCGGAAATCGAATAGCAGTGCTTGCAGGTGAGGTTGCAGCGGCGGATCAGATTCCAGATCACGACCGGGCCGGGCGGATTACGCTTGGGGCCAAATGGGGTCGGGTTGGCCAGTTCCTGCATGTACTGGGAGATGCGAAACATATTTTTCCTCAGGGAAGGCGTTTGCCACTGAGTACATCCGCTGTGTTGCTGATGTATCCGATGGTTCCAGGTGTCAGCTTACCCGCCAATACGCAAACCTGTTTTTTTCAGGATACGCGTACTGTATAGAATTTCGTGGCTGCGGCAGGCATCACCCAGCAGTTCGGCAATCTGTTGTGCCTGTGCTTCAACTTCGGCACGGTCATGCCCATGCACCATGGCAAACAGATTGTATGACCAGTCCGGCAAGTGACGCGGGCGGTGGTAACAATGGCTGACACACCCCAGTTCCCCCACGCGCCGCCCTAGTTCGTCAATCCGCGCATCCGCCACATCCCACACGGTCATGCCGTTGGCCTTGTAGCCCAGCGCGTAGTGGTTCGGCACCGCGGCAATGCGGCGGATGATGCCATTGTCCAGCATGCGCTGCATGCGCGACATCACTTCCTCTGCCGGGACACCTACCTGCTCCGCCACGGCGTGATAAGGGCGCGCCACCAGCGGCAATCCCTTCTGCGTGGCAACGATAATATGACGGTCCACCGCGTCGATCACTGCAAGTTCGGCAACAGTATTCATACGCGCAACTTCAGTTCAACAAAATATTCGGTCAGCTTGGGCATGTTGTAGACGGTGCAGCCGGTTTCGCGCTCGATTTTATCCACGGCGTCGGCCTGCGCCGCTGCCGTCTCGGTGGCCAGCACAAACCACATGTTCAGTGCGTGATTGCGTTCGTAGTTGTGCGCCACTTCCGGCAGCGCATTCACCTGTTCTGCCACCCGTTCGTAATCCTGTGGCGGGACCTTGAGTGCAGCCAGACTCAATGCGCCGCCCAGACGCTCGGCGTGATACATCGGACCAAAGCGGCTCAAGGTGCCTGCTTCAAGCAACTTGCCAAGTCGAGCCAGCAGTTCCTGCTCGGTGGTGCCAAGCTGCTGCGCGACCGCCTCGTAGGGCTGCGCGCAAATCGGGAAGCCATCCTGCAGCGTATTGATAATAGCCCGGTCAAGTGCGTCCATCATGCAGCCAGCACTGCCTCTGCAGGCGCGACATAGTGTGCACCGCGCTGCTTGAAACGACGGCAGCTGAAAAGAATCTCATGGGAGAAAGCTTGCAGGCCACATTCCTGGCGGATCGCTTCAATGCGTTCCAGCACCGCGTCGCGATCGCGCCCATGGATCATGCAGAACAGGTTGTAGCGCCATACCGGCAGGCGGCGCGGACGGCGATAACACAGGGTGACATCGGCTGCCTCACCAATGCATTTTCCAAAGCCCGCCACCTGCTCGTCCGGAATATCCCACACCACCATGGCATTGGCATGGAAACCCAATTCCTGGTGACGCACCACCACGCCGAAGCGCTTGATCACGTCCTGCTCCATCATGCCGCACAAGCGCTGGAGGACGTCCTCTTCGTTCAGGCCAGCCTGCTCACCCAGTGCTGCATAAGGCCGCGATACCAGCGGCATGCCGGATTGCACGGCGGAAATCAGCGCGCGATCGGCATCGCCCGGCACAAACGGTGTGGCATTGGGCCTGGCGGCACAACTGGTCTTGGTGGCGCCGTGGTGACCTGTCCGCAAGTTGAAGCCAAGATCGATGTGGTAATCCTCCAGCATGGGCAGATAGAGCGCTGTACAGCCGATCCTGCGTTCCAGGCCGTGCAGTGCTTCCAGTACGCTGTCTTCGTTGGCGGCTGTCACCACGAACCACAGGTTGTAGGTGTGTTCGCGCTGGTAATTGTGGTTGACGGCGGGGCACTCGTTCACCATCTGCGCGGCTTGTGCCAGGCGATCTTCAGACACGGCCATGGCGGCTAGCGTACTGTAGCCGACGCGATGCGGCCGGAACACGGCACCGACCCGGCTGACCGATCCGCGCGCCTGCAACTCACGCAGGGTCTCCAGCACAAGCTGTTCGGTGATACCCAGCTTGTGCGCAATCGCCGCAAAAGGCGTCGGCACCAGCGGAAAATCACGCTGATAGTCGTTGAGCAAATGGAACTCTATGGCTTCAGTCATCACAACCCCGTCCGGTGCGCGCGTGGTGTCAGGAAAATACCGCTCGGGCTGTCTGCCCTGATTTCACCGACCTTGGCAAAGGAGGCCGAATCATAGATTTCGACCCGGTTCTCGTCGCGTAGCGACACCCACACCTGCTCGCCGCGCGGAGTGAACTCCATGTGCAACACGCCCTTGCCGGGCTTCAGCGTTTTGACAATGGTGCGCGAAGCGACGTCGATCACCTGCACCGTATCGTTGTTGGGGAAAGCAAAGTTGACCCACACCTGGCGATTGTCCGGCCGGGCCACCACGAATACCGGTTGTCCGTGTACGGCGATGCGGCCACTTTCCTTCCAGTCCTTCTGATCGACCACCAGCACTTCATGGCGCCCCACCGCCGGCACCAGCAATTCATTTCCGGTAGCGGCCCAGCCTTCCAGATGCGGCATCTTGTAGACAGGCAGCTTTTCCTGCCCTCTGCCATAACCATCCATGACACGTTTGATACCCGCCTGCGGGTCCCACAGATCGAGCATCGCCAGTCCATCCTCACCAAACAGACCGGCAAGATAAAAGCGGCCATCGGCAGTGATCATCGCGTCATAGGGTTCCTTGCCAATATTGCGGAATTTGGTGACGACCGGCTTGCCCGGGTTGCGCACATCGACCTGCCAGATTTCACCCGCTTCAAACAGACTGAACACGAACTGATTGCCCGGTGCATCGACCAGGCCAATCACTTTGGAGGCTTTTCCGTTTTCACCCACGGCCGGGATGTCCGCCACCAGTTCGAGACTGGCCGAGTCGAAAATCTTCACGCCACCCGGTTCGTAATTGGCTACCGCGATCAACTTGCCATCCTGGGAAATCGCACCGCCAATACTGTTACCGGCCTGCACCACGCGCTTCACGATACGCATCTGCAGCAGATCGATTTTCGTCAGTCCCCCGTCACGCCCAAACACATAGGCATAACGTTCATCGCGCGAGAAATTCACCGAGGCGTGCGACAGATCGCCCAAACCGGCAATCTGTCCCAGGCTGCTGCGCTGGGTGGTATCGATCACCTGCACGCTACCGGTAGCACGCTCGATCACCACACCCAGATCGCCGGTGCCACGCAAGGATGTATTGGCACAGCCCTGCAACAGAAGAAATGCGGCAAACAGACTGGCCAAGACTCGCATCAAAATTGTCCTTTCAACAGCAAATCAACTATCCATTCCGCTTCCGTTTCGGTCAGAAACGGTTTCCATGGTGGCATCGCGGTGCCCGGCCGGCCATGCAATATGGTCGCCACCAGGCTTTCCTTCGGCTTATCGCGCAGTGCTTCTGGCAACAGTGGCAATCCCAGTCCACCCGCCATGCTCATGCCGTGACAGGAACCACAATCCTGAAGCACGAGATGCCTGATCTCATTCTGGCGCGCCACGCTCGGCTCAGCCGCCAGTGCCAGCCCACTGCTCTGGATAAGCAGCAGTACTGTGAGATATTTCTTGCGTCCCACTATTCCACCACTTCGATCACACCGAGCATTTCGGGGTGAGGGCCACAGCGATAAGGGTACGTGCCGGGCTTGTCAAAAGTACGTTGATAGGTCTCGCCAGGGAAAAAACGATCCGACTCAAGCATGTTTTCCTGCTCGAACAAAACCGAATGGTTGTTGCGTTTTTCCTTGTTGATCCAGGTGACTGTCGTGCCCGGCTTGATTTTCAGTTGCTTCGGCACAAACTCCATTTTCTCGATCACCACTTCCGCCGCTTCCCCGGCCGCAGCCGGCATGATGCCGCCCACGTAGAAGCAAGCAGTCAACAGCACGACCGCAAAAAAACGGGGGGCGCGCAGCCCGCTCCCCCCTTTCTGCTGCCGCGTCGAACGTGTATCGGCGCGAAGATTCAACATGACGGCTCCCGGCTTATTGCTTCACAGCAGTAATGTCAGCCTTGGCATCGAGTCCCAGCGTATAGCCCAGGGACACATGGTGGAAACGGCCGTGGGCATAATCATCATGAATAGCAAAACCGAAGTTGTAGGCTTTGCCTGCCTGCATGGCGATATCCCCTTCGCCCCCGGCCAGCTTGCGCGTAAACACCACCGTCCAGTTGCCACCCGCTTGCTTGCCTTCTGCCGACACCAGCGCCTTGCCCCCTTCCATTACGCGTTTGTCTGCCACATAGCCATCCATCGGCTTGGCACCCTTGCCGCTCCTGAACTGAATCAGGTCATAGAATTTTCCACTGGCCAGAGAACCACCCGATACGTACTTGGTTTTCTTGTTGTCCTTGGCGCCAGGCATAGTGCGCGAATCCTGGTGACAAGTCGCCCAGCAACCCACCTGGTTGGCCAAGTCAACTTTATGGTCTTCCAGCATCACACCCAGTTTGACAGCATTATCCTTATCCATCTTCTCGCCACCGGACGCCGCCGGGTCTTTCCACTGGAAGCGCAGGTAAACATTGGCGGCATCATAGGCGGCCTGCACGGTGACCGGAATGCTGCCGGCCTTGCCCTTGATCGGCGTGGGCTCGATTTTTTCGCCACTGACAATCTTCTTGCCCATATCCGCAGCTTCCTCGTCATGACAACCGGCGCAGGTCTCACCTTTTTTCAGCGCCCGAGCGCCGCCATGTTCAACCCCCTTGGTCACCCATTCCATCGGAGAAACACCCGGATAAAAAACCGTGATTTTCTTGCTCGGGACTTTGCCCCAGTCAGGCGCTGCCTGGGCTACGCCCATGCCGCCTGCCAACAACAAACCTAGTGCAGATATCGTAATCAGTGTCTTGCTCATGATTCTTCCTCTCCATTCAATTGCAATTTTGGCGATTCACTTCCTGGCAAACAGCTCGGGCTACAGATCGTCCTCGGTCATGCCTTCAGGCTTCTGGTGCGCGATGCCCTTGTGGCAATCGATACAGGTCTGCTTGTCGGCCTTGGCATTCTCATGCTGTTTTTGAGCACGCTGCCGCTGCTTGCTGACATCCATGCCTTCAAAGCTGTGGCAGTTACGACATTCGCGCGAATCGGATGCCTTCATGCGGGCCCACTCGTTGCGCGCCAGCTGCAGTCGCTTGGCCTCGAATTTTTCCTTGGTGGCGATGGTACCCATCACCTTGCCATACAACTCCTTGCTGGCCTGCACCTTGCGGATAATCTTGTGCGTCCAGTCCTTCGGCACATGGCAGTCCGAGCAAACGGCACGTACGCCGGTGCGATTCGAATAGTGGATGGTTTTCTTGTATTCCTGGTAAACGTTATCGCGCATCTCATGACAGGAAATACAGAACTCCAGTTCATTGGTGGCTTCCATTCCGGTATTGAAGCCGCCCCAAAATACAATCCCTGAGACAAAGCCCACACTCAACAACGTCAACAATGAGTAGCGAACGCTCGGGCTGCGTAACCTTCCCCAAAACCCTTTGCGCTTTGAATCTTGCATCATATCGCTCATTTTTTATCCCTGGTTTTTGACGACATCAACATCTGTTCAGCGCACATCGGCTGTCAAATGGAAACCAGTACTCTGGTTACCATTTGACACCTTTCTGTCGCTGGCACCGGCGGGCAAATACCCGACCGGCTTCCAGCTTGCCTCAACGATCAATAAATGTCGTGCTGGGTATTCAAGATGTTGAACTTGCCGGTAGGCGTGATCAACTTGGGATCCTTGATCACGGCCTTCATCTTGAGCGTTTTGTCATCCAGCACCACGATCGCGGACGGTTCGGTCTTGCCCGCCCAGATCGAGTACCAGACTTCGTCACCCGCCGCGTTGAACTCGGCCTGCACTACACGCTTGACCGCCTTGGACTCCGGCAAATTAGCCATCTTGGCGATATTGATGATGACTGGCGGTTTGTCCAGGTTCTTGATGTCGTACACCGTCACCGATTCGGCCACATCCTTTTCCGGATTCAGTGGCGCATCCGCGTACAGGTGATTGGACTTCGGATGGGTCTTCACAAACAGTGAGCCGCCGCCATGATTCTTCAGTTCCTGAACCACTTTCCAGGCCTGCTTGGGATGCTTCGCCGGATCGGTACCGATCAGCGAAATCACGTCTGCCCCCAAGTGGGAAGTTGCCCAGACCGGACCGAACTTGGGATGCACGAAGTTGGCGCCGCGGCCGGGATGTGGCTTGGCTGCGGTATCCACCAGCGCAGCCAGCTTGCCAGTCTTGGTGTCGACCACCGCCACCTTGTTGGAAGCGTTTGCTGCTACCAGGAAGTAACGCTTGGTCGAGTCCCAGCCACCATCATGCAGAAACTTGGCGGATTCAATCGTGGTTTCCTTCAGGTTCTTCAGATCGGAGTAGTCGACCAGCCGGATCATGCCGGTTTCCTTGATGTTGACCACCCATTCAGGCTTGTCCTCGGTCGCCACGATGGAAGCCACGCGTGGCTCCGGATGGTATTCACCGTCCACCGTCATGCCGCGAGTAGACATGATCTTCAAAGGCTTGAGCGTATCGCCCTCGGTAATCACATACTGGGGCGGCCAGTAGGAACCGGCGATCGCATACTTGTCTTCGTAACCCTTGAACTTGGACGTTTCCACCGAACGGGCCTCGATACCGACTTTAAGCGTTGCCACCACGGTGGGTTTTTCGAACCACATATCGATCAGATCAAGCTTGCCGTCGCGGCCAATCACGTAAACATAACGACCGGATTTGGATACGCGAGAGATGTGCACGGCATAACCGGTCTTGACGATTCCCCAGATTTTCTTGGTGTCGCCATCGATCAGCGCCACTTCGCCGGTATCGCGCAAAGTCACCGAGAACACATTCTTCAGGTTGATCTTGCTCATCGGCTTCTTGGGGCGGTCTTCCGGCTTGATGACCAGATTCCAGCTCTTCATCATGTCCTTCATGCCCCACTCTGGCGGCGTGTCAGGCACCTGCTGAATATAGGTGGCCATGTTCGAGATTTCCTCTTTGGTGAGGATGTCGTCAAAGTTCACCATACCGCCTTCAGTGCCGTAGGAGATGATCTTCTCCAGACGGCTCTGTCCCAGTTTCAGGGAATTAACCGGCTCCAGATTTTTACCGGTCGCGCCTTTGCGCAAAATGCCATGACAGCCGGCACAGCGCTCGAAGTAAATCGTTTTACTGGCCTCCTTGGCCGCCGGAGACAGCGTCGGCTCCTGTGCGTTGGCCACATTGAAAGCCCCGGCTACAGCTACTGCCAGTACGGAAAAAGCAAGTTTCATCATCATCCCCCCTCTTCGGTCAAGTAAAGTAAATGTCATCCTGCATTTCAAATCCCGGGCAAATCCATTTGTGCCCAGTACCTACACGAAAACCATGAACGAATATTCCTCTTCCAACACCAATGGAACATTGACCTAAATCAAGATTCCCTGATCTTTTTTATGGTTATTACCTGTACCCGCTGAATGTCGAGACGTATTTCCTGCCAGGATTCGTATCTGCCTGCGGCGCCACAACAAATCGCACAGTATCATGCCTCGGAACTAAAGCAATGTCGGCACTTCCGGCAGGAAACCGGCGTAACGCCTTCACTTGTTTGGATTGTCAGTCCCGTATCTCAAGCTACGACAGCCTTGACATAAGTCAAGGCGCTTGAGAACTGGACCATGTAAATTGCAAGCTTGCAATATATGGATGCAAAGGGGATTTCATTGGAAACAATCAGCGCTTATCTAAGCTCGGATCATCATTGCTGCGATGACTATTTCGCAACAGCGGAGGAATATGCGGCAAAGCGGGACTGGGCTGCGGCCACTACGAGCTTTGAGCAATTCCGTTCCACCATGACGCACCACTTTGAGATGGAGGAACAAATACTGTTCCCTGCATTTGAGCAGGAAACCGGGATCACCCAGGGACCCACGCAGGTCATGCGCATGGAACACAAGCAGATGCGTGAGCTATTCGCTCACATGGCCGCCGCCATTACGGCAAAGGATGCCGATGAATACGCCGGGCTATCCGAGACCCTGCTGATCCTGCTGCAGCAACACAATCTCAAGGAAGAAAATGTGCTCTACCCCATGTCGGAGCAGGCCTTCGGTGTCAAAGGGGAAGCGATACTTCAACAGATGAAAGAAATGTCCACCGTCGCCTAACTGATCATGGTTGCCGAAATCATCCTTGATGTACGTGGTCTGGAACCACCCGAACCGATGGTTAAAGTGCTGGACGCGCTTGAAACCATGCCGCCCGGTGACAGCCTGCGCATGGTGCACAACCGTGAGCCTTTTCCCCTGTACGGCATATTGCAGCAAGACGGTTATCAATACCGCACCGAAACCTTTGCCGATGGCCACTTTGAAATAGTTATCTGGCGGTGAACGCGCCCACTTCCGGCCTGTCGCTGGAACAGGCGCCGCCGATTTCTGTTCCCTTCCAGTTTTTTCTCAGCGCCCCTTTGTTTCTGCTGCTGGCGGCACTGGTAGTGCTGGTTTCGGGCCCGCAGGTGCTGGCGTCACGCTGGACGCCAGCCCTGCTCGCACTGACGCACCTGATCACTCTGGGGTTTTTATCCATGACCATGATCGGCGCGCTCATGCAGCAACTGCCCGTGGTGGCGGGCGCGCCTGTGCGACAGCAGCAGGTGGTGGCCTGGATGGTGCATATTCCGTTGCTGGCAGGCACGGTGATGCTGGTGTCCGGCCTGTTTTATTCCCAGACCGCCCTGCTCAGGGGGGCCATGTTTCCATTGGGATTTGCATTCAGTACTTTCCTGGTCGCGGCGGCTGGTAGCCTGTCCGCTTCGCAGGTGCGTCATGCCACCGCCCGAGCCATGCGTTTTGCAGGCCTGGGGCTTGCCCTTGCCGCCGGGCTGGGTATTGCGCTTGCCGGCACACTGGGCGGTTATTTCCATCTCCCGCTCAATGAACTGGTCGGATTGCATGTGGGATGGGGCTTGCTGGGATGGGTCGGCTTGCTGGTGATGGGCGTGGCCTACCAGGTCGTGCCCATGTTTCAGTTGACGCCGGCCTACCCTGCACGCCTCACCCGATGGCTGGGCGGCTCAATGTTCTTGCTGCTGTGCGGATGGTCTCTGGCACCGCAACTGCCCCTGCCGCTGGCAACATGGGGAACAACACTCACCGCTGGCAGCATGGCCATCGGCTACGCACTGTTTGCAGGCACGACCCTGTATTTGCACAAGAAAAGACGCCGCAAACTAGTCGATGTCACCCTCCAGTTCTGGCGTGCGGGCATGCTCAGCCTGCTTGCCGCCATTGCGCTCTGGACGGCCGCACAACTGACAACGACAATCGCCGACGATCCGCGCTATCCGATCGCGCTGGGGTTCCTGTTCATGTTTGGTTTCGCAATATCGGTGGTCATCGGCATGTTGTACAAGATCGTGCCGTTCCTGGTCTGGTTTCATCTGCAAAGCAGGCTGCCCAAAGACAAACCCGCCCCCAACATGAAACAGATCATTCCCGACCGTGGGGCGCGGCGTCATCTGTGGATGCATATGGCGACCTTGCTGCTGCTGCTCGGCAGCATGGCTTGGCCGCAGCTGATTTACCTGGCCGGGCTGACCCTGGGACTCGCTTCCTGCATGCTGTGGCTGAATCTGTTTGCCGCCACACGGCTATATCGAAGACTTACCCGCTAATGGCCCATCTATAACGTGAACATCTGGCCCTGTTGCAGCGCCGTCAACGTCCAGTCCGGTGCAGCAACACGCAACTCATCCAGGATGGCCGCCTCATTGCCAGGCTTCAGGTGGGTAATCCAGATTTGCGGGCGCACGCGCAACGCCTGCAATTCCGCTGCCAGAGAATCCGGCCAGTGATGCCTGGATGCCTGGGCAATATCGGCGAATGCGTTCTCGAATGAAGTTTCGATGATGAGGTGGTGCAGGTCAGGGATAGCGTTGAGTGCTTCGGTGAACGCTTCACTGCTGGTCGTGTCACCGCTGAATACCAGGCTGCCGCCAGCCACACTCACCTGGATGCCGCATGCCGGCACCACATGATTAACCGGCAACGGGGTAAAGGTGCGCGCACCCAGGGTCAGGCTCTCACCCATCGGCAAGGGCTCGAACTTCAGCCACGGTGCGTCGGCGCTGGGAATTTCACGAAAGTCCGGCCACAGATGCCAGTTGAACAGATGGTCGGACAACACCTTGAGCACCTTGGGCAGAGCATGCACGACAACGGGCGTGGTGCGCTTTTCGCCCACGGCATCGAGCAGCAGCGGCAAACCCAGCACATGATCAAGATGGGCATGGGTCAGGACCACATGGTCGATTGCCAGCAGTTCATCCAGACTCAAGGTGGTAATACCGGTGCCGGCATCAATCAGGATGTCGTCATCAATCTTGAAGCAGGTGGTGTGGCGCCCGCTGCCGATGCCGCCGCTGCAGCCGAGGATAGTCAGTTTCATTTGGTGGTGTAGACGAAAACGCCGTCCCAGTCTGCTGGCGGCGGGGCTGCACGGAAATGCGCTATGCGCTCGAGATAGATATCGTAGAGCTTGCGGGGTGCGCGTTCGTTGAGTGCACGCAGGGCGGATTCGGCAGCGTCCCAGTCCTGTTTTTGATAGCTGAGAAATACGGCCTCGAAATCCGCAGCGTTTTTCTTCACCGTTTCGTCCAGGCCCGCCTTCACGCCCAGCGGTTCATAAATCGCCACCGGGGTTTCCTTGCCCTTGACGCGCACATCGTCGATTTTCATGAAGGCGTGCACGGGATCGGCCTCAACGGTGGGCTGGGTGACCAGTATGCCCACGCCATATTGTTTGGTAATGCCTTCCAGCCGCGAACCCAGGTTCACCGCGTCGCCCATGACGGTGTAGGACATACGGAATTCCGAGCCCATATTGCCGACACTCATGCGCCCGGTGTTGGCACCGACGCCAATCTGCACGTCTGGCCAGCCACGTGCGGCGAATTCCTGGTTCAGCTGCGGCAACGCAGCCTGCATGTCGAGCGCAGTCTGCACCGCACGGGTCGCGTGATCGGCAAAATCCACCGGTGCGTTCCAGAATGCCATGATGGCGTCGCCGATGTATTTGTCGATGGTGCCACGCTGTTGCTGCACGATGCGCGTCATGGTTGACAGATAGGCGTTCAGCACTTCGGCGAGCTCGGCCGGCGACAGGTTTTCCGAAAAATTCGTAAAGCCACGGATATCGGAAAACAGCACGGTCATGTCGCGCGACTGGCCGTCCATGGTGTAGTGCGCCGGATCCTGACTCATTTCCGCGGCCAGTTCCGGCGGCACGTACTGGCCGAACAGCTTGGTCATCTGGCGTTTGTTGCGCGTTTCGGCAAAGAAGCCGTAGGCGGTGTTGAATGCATACAGGCCGAGCACGGTAATCATCGGCGCGGCCATTGGCACCACCCAGAAGCGCGTCCAGGCAGCCGCATAGGCGGCGAGCAGCAGTGCTAACAAACCCATGCTGACCACCAAGCCTATGGTCGGGTTGGAACGCAGCAGCACAAGTATCAACAATGCGCCCAAAATCAGAACCGCGACCAGTTGCGCGTCTCCCGCCCATGGCGGCGTACTCCGTGTGGTGCCGTCGAGCATGCCCGCAATCAGGTGAGCATGGATTTCCACGCCGGGGAAGGTGCTGGAAAACGGTGTAACCCGCAGATCAGCCAGCCCCGGCGCGGTCGATCCCAGCAGCACGATACGGTTTTCCAGCTGCGCCAGCGGCGCCTTGCCTGCCAGCACCTGCGCCGCTGAAATGTAGGGGAACGGCGCTCCGGCCCGATACGGCACATGCACGCTGCCATCTGCGCTCAAGGGCACACGGATGCCGCCGACTTCCACCCACGGTGCGGTGTATTGCCGCCCCAGCATGCTGACTGTATCAACGCCGGCGACTAGCGGGTCGCCGCCAAACGCGACGCGCAGGGTGGCTGCCGACAAGGCTGGGTAATAGCCTTCGCCATACGGTGCGACCAGGTGCATCTGCCGCGCGGTGCCATCCTCGTCCGCGCGCATGTTGAAGAAACCGGAGCCCTGCGCCACATTCTGGAATACAGCCAGATTCGCACCGTAACCCGTGGCGGGCGGCATACCGGGCTGCATCGGACTGAATGCCACCAGTGGCAGGGAATGAAACGGCAGCATCCCCGACTTTGAATCACCGTAACCTTGCGGGATGAAGTAATACCCCAGCGCAATCGAACGGTCGGCCAGCGCCTGGGCAAAGCGGGCGTCGTAATCGAGGTGCGGGGTGAGTTGCTTGAGCACTGACTGAAAATCTTTGCTGCCTGCCAATTCGGCTTGCGCCAGTCGCTTCAGGCTGTCGAGGCCCGAGCTTTTGTCGGGCTCGGCAAACACGACGTCAAAACCCAGCGCGCCGACGTAATACTGGTCGAACAATTTGTCCACCAGTGCAGTCATGGTGTCGCGACTCCACGGCCAGCGACCCACGCTTTTCAGACTGGCTTCATCGATGTCGAGTATCGCGATCCGATCATCTTGCCCGGTCGGTGCGGTGCGTTTTAGCCAGGTGTCATACAACCAGGCGTCGGCGCGCTGCATCGGCGCGATGTGGATGAGCCCACCCACATGCGCCGCGATCAGCCCAACCAATAGCGCAGACAGAACTGCCTGCGCCAGCTTCGACGAAAGCGACTTCACTTGATACGGTAGAAGCGGCCGGCCAGTTCTTTGCCTTTCACGGTATCGAGGCGTCCATCCACGGCCTCGCCCAGTGCAGCCAGGCGATCAGCCGGATGCGGGTGAGTCTTGTAAAGCAGGCTGGTACGTTCATCCTTGGCCGGTAAGCCAGCCATGTCCTGCAGCACGTCGGGCAAGCCCCAAGGCTCATAACCTGCACGCGCGGCAAACACGATGCCGACACGATCGGCTTCGAACTCGGCATCCTTGTCGAGTCCGCGCGCCATGATTTCGGCGCCGTTGCCGATCAGGTTTTGCACGATCTGGTCGCTGCCCTGCGCCTTGTTGCTGGCGGCCTGCCCCAGCGCGCCGATCAGGCTAGATTTCTTGAGCACCTTGAGATGATGCTTCTTGGTGACGTGGGCAATTTCATGTCCCAGCACCCCGGCCAGTTCGGCTTCGTTGTTCAGCCGGCGATACAGGCCTTTGGTCAGGAAAACATAGCCGCCGGGTGCGGCAAAGGCATTGATGTCCTCGGTATCGAGCACACCGAATTTCCAGTCCACATCCTTGCGTCCGCTTTGCAGCGCAACCCAGTTGCCCACCAGATTGACGTAACGTTGCAAGGTGTCGTCACGCACCAGCGGTACCGCGCCCAACAGATTGCCCGAGATCTGCGTACCGATGCGGGTTTCCTCTTCGGGGGAATAGTCGCCAAACAAGGCGAATCCCAATTGTTTGGCATCGATCTTTTGCTTGGCCGGCGGTGGCGTAGCCGCGGCACTTTGTGCAGCAGGCTGCTGGCCGGAGGTTTGTGCGGGTGCGGGTTCCGGCGCAGACTGGGTTTTCTTATCCTTGTTCAGTTCCTGATTCAGACGATCTTCCAGCAACTTGCCCAGATCGAGACCCGCTGCCACCCCGCTGAATGAAACCAGCGAAGCGGCTAATACCATCAGTTTGATCTTCATCAGTTGTCTCCCCACGGTGATGAGGTGTTGGTTTGCGCAGGCTTGGGGTCGGGCAAGCCCGGCACATTGACTGCGACCAGGCCGGACTGGCTGGCAAAGCTCCGGGCTTGTGTCTCGGTCACGTTCCAGGTATTCAGCCGCGCCAATTCGTCCGCATTGAACCTGGCCTGTTTCAGCTCTTCGTCATTCAGGCCACGTAATCCTGCCACCGCCACCACACGACTGGGGTCGGATCGAGTCGTGGCCGCACCCAGGACATCGCCCACGCCACTGCTGCTCAATCCCCCGGCACCGGCACGCACCGACAACAATCGCATCCAGCCCGTGGCCTTGCCCGCGGACACACGCAGCCAGCCGCCCTGCTTGGCCAGGATATTCACCGTGGCGCCTTTGGCGACATTTGCGGTGACTTTCGAGCCTGAACTGGGCTGACTGTAGATTTTTTCGCTGCGCAATACGGTACCCGATGCAGCGAGGGCCGATGTCGATGCCATGCATAGCAGCATCGCGGCGATAGGGATCAGGGGTGTTCTCATCGTATGTACTCTCCTTCTGACTGCAAAACTGTAGGGGCTGCCGTCCAATGGCGCAAGCACCACCGATGGCGTTAAGATGCCGCGATGAATTTTCTTGCGGCATCCATCGAATCACTCGGCGCCAAAGTCACCGGCTGGTTTACCGTTGGCTATGGCATCTTTGCCTTTCTGGCCAAAGCCGCGCTACTGCTGCTCGACCGTACCACATGGAACCGCGCCACCTTCGACGTGGTGATCAAGCAGGTGTACTTCACTGCGGTGCAAATTCTTTACGTCTTCCTTGGCTATGCACTGGTCATTTCGTGGCTCATCATCACCATCATTCTGTCGACGGCACGCGATTTCGGCCTGACCGAATTCGCCAGCGAAATGACCATCCGCGTACTGGTGCTGGAACTACTACCGTTCTTAACTGCACTATTCATTGCGCTACGCTCCGGTAGTGCAATCAACACCGAAGTCGCCCTGATGCAGGTCAACAACGAGTTGGATGCGCTGGCCCACTGCAAGGTTCCGCCAATGCAGTTCGAGTTTTTGCCGCGCCTGATCGGCGGGGTGATTTCGGTCATCACCCTGGCCGGGCTGGCGGGTTTGCTCGCCCTGCTGCTCGCCTATCTGTCGATTTATGGCTTGAGCATGGCAGGTTTTGAGCCCTTCACCCAAACCTTTGCGAAAATTTTCAATCTTCAAATCATGGCCGGGCTGATTGCAAAGTGTGCGTTGTTCGGGCTTGCGGTCACGCTGATTCCCATTACCGCCGGACTCGAAACGCCGAAAAAACTGTTCATGGTTCCAGTCTCCGTACTGCGCGGGATGATGCGGGTGTTCTTTGCCATTGTTGCGATCGAGGTGGTGTCATTAGCGCTCAAATACATCTGACTCCGTTTGCCGACCGCGCGGCCTTACTGGCAGCGGTTACGTCCCTGCCCGACGATGTGGCACGGGTGGCACTCGACCTGCCGCTGCGGGCCAACTTGTCAGCGCTTGACAACATTGCACTGATTCCGCTGTATCAAAGCCACTTCAATGCGACGGAATCCACCCGGCAAGCGCAAGCCATGCTGGACCGGCTGGGATTTGCCGGCATTGCACCACTGCGCGATCCGGACATGACGCCGTCGCAGCGTTTCGTCACCCAACTAGCACGTGCACTCATTCTGCAACGCCCACGCCTGGTCATCGACCGCCCCGGCGCCATGCTTTACGATGTGCCCTATCCTGCGTTTATCCGGCAGTTGGCCGAACAGACCGCGATGACGGGTACTTGGGAAATTTACGATTTCAGCTGGAACCAGCCGCTATATAACCAGGCACTAGATTCGGAATGAACACATTGCATTTCAAGGTTGGATTGTTTGCTGCCGCGTCGCTGCTGCTAGCCGGGATCTTCCTGGTCTACCTGCTGCACGCACGTGGGTTTTTCGAGGATACGGTTCATCTGCAACTCGCCGCTGCCAGCGCCGACGGTGTAGCACCCGGCGTGCCGGTCGTGTTTTCCGGCATTGAAATTGGCCGGGTCACCACGCTGGGACTCAACGACAACGGTGGCATCATCATTCACACCGAGTTCCTGGCGCGCAACGCCAAATGGTTGAGGGAAAACAGCAGCTTCACCCTCGACAAACCCATCGTCGGGGGCGCCAAGATCCGCGTCGATTCACCCGACCTAAAGGCCCCGGCCCTGCCCGACAACGCCACCATGCTGCTCACCACGTCCGATGTCAGCAAGGAAATCCCGGTCTTGGTCGAACGGGTCAATGCGATTCTGACCAATGTTGAACACCTCACGCGCAAGGATGGCGAAATCAATGCAGCACTGACCAACGTCAAAACCGTGACCAGTCGCATGACCGGCGAATATGGCATGCTTGAAAGCCTGCTGGGCAGCCCGGAAAAAGCGCGCACTGTTACTGATTCGCTCGAAAAAACCCGTGCGCTTATGACCAAGCTTGATGGCATGGCACTCAAAATGGATGGCTTGGCAGCCAAGGCTGATCAGTGGCTGTTTGCGAAGAAAGGCGTGGCCGAGCAAACTCAGGCGTCATTGGCCCAGATACGTCTGATGCTGACGGACGCTCAGTCCAGCCTGAAAAAAGCCGATGCCCTGATGAGCAATGCCGTGGCAATATCGGCCGACGTCAAGGAAGGCACACAGGACATCGCCAAACTGCGCACCGAAATCGATGATGCGGTACGCAAGGCCAATGCGCTGGTCAATGAAATCAACAAGATGTGGCCATTTGCACGCGACCCCGAGGTGAAACTGCCATGAAGCCCCTGCTCGCGCTCGCCTGCCTGTTCCTGCTCAGCGCCTGCGGCAGCGGTGGCCCGCCCCCACCCGACTGGAAAACCGATTCAGCCGACCTGATCGAACGTTACAAAAAACATGCCCTGCTCGGGGAAAATACCTTGGCCGAACGCTATTTCCAACAGGCGGTTGCAGCCACGGGCGGTGCCGGACGGGTCACCGAGACCGCGCGCCTGTGGCTGGTTCGCTGTGCAACTCGTCGCGCCATGCTGATTGATGACGCCTGCCACGAATATACCGATCTGGCTCGAATCGAGTCCAATACGGCAGATCAGGCGTATTACCAATTCCTGACGCTACGCTGGGATGCCGCCGATATCGGCCAACTCCCCAAACAGCACCGGGACCTCGTGAATGCCCCATCTGGTTCGCGACGCGCGCTGCTCGACAAGATCGAAGACCCACTGGCGCGTCTGCTCGGCGCCAGTCTGCTGGTGATGCGTCAGGAAGCCGATGACGCCACACTGGTACTGGCGTCAGACACGGCTTCCGCACAAGGCTGGCGGCAACCCCTGCTGACCTATCTCAAATTGCAGGAAAAACAGGCTGTCAGCCAGGGGCGGGCGATCGAACATGCACGGCTTGTTCGCCGTATTCAACTGGTGGAAGAGAGCCTCGCTCCATTCCGGAGACAACAGGAGCAATGAGGTATTGCTTGCCCTGACCGGGCCGCTACACGGCACCTGGCTGTACGACCGTGTAAAAAAGCATGGCCTGCATTGACAAGCCTGCCCCGCATGATTAACGTGTAGCTTCGAAGAGTGACTTCTTCGTAATACAAAACAAGCTGTAACCCTAATATTCAAAAGGAGGAGTACCCCATGAAATACAAATCAATTGCGCTGGCCGTTTTGGCTGCCTTCACAACCGCCGCACACGCTGCGCCCGCCATGATGTCGGTGGAATGGACTGCCCAGGCTTGCGACGCCTGGAACAAGGATGCCACCCTGACCGGCGGTCTGGCTGACAAATGGATCAAGAACAATGCCAACCGCGGCTACAAAATCATTCACTTGTACCGTACTGACTGCGGTGAGGCCACCCAGACAGAAATGAAGATTGAAGCCAAGGATGGCAAAGCCATGTGTGTCTATGGTGGCGCAATCCAGAATGCCAAGATGGACTATGCAGTTGATTACACAATGCATGCCACCACCGAGCGCTGGAACGAAATGGGGGCCGGTGAATACGGCCCCATGAAAGCCATGATGTTTGGCCGCCTCAAATTTGCAGGTCCCAAGGTCGAAGCCATGACCGTGATGGGCCCGTTTGAAACCTTCCTGCGTCTGCCGGGTAAAATCGCTGGCGACAAGGCCTGCCCCGCCAAGTAAACTGGCGATGCAGCACAAAAAAGCCGGGATTGCCCCGGCTTTTTTACGTCTGTTTATTACGGTTAGGGCTCAGTCCGGTTGTACGAGTCTTGCCTGTTTCAGGTGCTACGCTCCGGGGTTAGTGAATCGAGCCAGTTTGCACATCGAGCGGTCGTCCATTACGAATTTCCTCGGGGGTTGCCTCACGGATATCGATCACATTCACCAGGCAGGTCACACTCTGCCCCGCAAGCGAAGGGTTGCCATCCAGAGTGAGTTTGCCGTTTTCTATGGCTGTGACATAAAAAACCTTGGTTTCGCCCGATTTGTTTTCAAACATGACTTCAGCCCCCACACGCCTGAATTGCTCGGGAACATTATCGATATCATCGGTAAACACCAGACTCTCGTCGCGTAGTCCATACCCTTCTTCAGGGGTGAGCGAAATCTCGATCCGCTCGCCAACTTTACGGCCCGCCACGGCTGATTCGATCGCCGGCAAAATACCGCTGTTAGCACCCTGCACGTATCCGACCGGTACGTCGTGCTGCTCAACAACCATCCCGCGCGTGTCAAGGATGGAATAGGTGATGTATACGAGCTTATTGTGTGCCACGGTGACCATACTGTTTCTTTCAATTTCGTTAAAAAAACGCTGTGCCGACGCCTGGCTGGCTTCAAGGCAGCCCGCTTATGATACCTTCGAAGCTTGACCCCATACAGCGCCCGCTTATGACACCGCTCAAACATCTGCCCGCCTGGAAGGCTCTGGAACAACATTACAAGGCCATGCGTGCATTCGATATGCGCACGGCATTCCGTAACAATCCGAAACGTTTTGAAGACCTTTCGCTGCGCTGCGGCGATTTGCTGCTCGATTATTCCAAAAACCGCGTCACCCCGGAGACGATGGCGCAACTGATGCAACTGGCACGCGAATCCGGACTGGAAAACACGCGCGATGCCATGTGCAGGGGTGAACGCATCAACTTCACCGAACAACGCGCAGTGCTGCACACAGCATTGCGTGCGCCCGTGCGCCCACCCTTGATTGTGGAAGGTGTGGAAGTCGAACGCGAAGTCGCCGCCGTATTGAAGCGAATGCAGCGATTTGTCGAGTCTGTCCACAATGGCAGTTGGCTCGGCTATACCGGCAAGCCGATCCGCAATGTGGTGAATATTGGTATCGGCGGATCGGATCTAGGCCCGGCCATGGTATGCGCGGCCCTCGACCATTTCGCCGTGGAAAGCATACGGGTGCATTTCGTATCCAATCTCGACCCGGCCCATCTCGCCAGCACCCTCGCTACGCTCGATCCCGAAACCACCCTGTTTATCGTTGCATCGAAAACCTTCACCACGCTCGAAACCCTGGCCAACGCCAACTCGGCCAAAGCCTGGCTGCTGGCTGCGCTGCGCGCACCCGCTGCGGTGGCTCGGCATTTCGTAGCGCTGTCGACCAATGCGCAGGCAGTCGAGGCCTTCGGTATCAACCCCACCAACATGTTCATTTTCTGGGACTGGGTCGGTGGGCGCTATTCGTTGTGGTCGGCGATTGGCCTGTCGATTGCACTGCAGATCGGCTGGGGAAACTTCCAGGCGCTGCTGGCGGGCGCCCATGCCATGGATCTCCACTTCAAGGAAGCACCGCTGGAGGCCAACATGCCCGTCATCCTCGGCATGCTGGGCATCTGGTATGCCAATTTCTGGGGCACCGATACCTACGGCATCTTCCCCTACGATCAGCGGTTACGCCTGCTGGTGCCGTTCCTGCAGCAACTCGACATGGAATCAAACGGCAAGAACGTCAATCGCGCCAACCGTCTCGTCAACTACAACACCGGCCCGATTGTCTGGGGTGCCCCCGGCACCAACGGCCAGCACGCGTTCTTTGAACTGGTGCACCAAGGCACGCGCCTGATCCCGACCGATTTCCTGATGGCGGCCGTCAACCACACACCTCTAGCCGACCAGCATGAATGGCTGCTAGCCAACTGCCTGGCCCAAACCGAGGCCTTGTTAAAGGGCAAGTCCCGCGCAGTGATCGAAGCCGAGTTGATCGCCCAGGGCATGAGCAGCAAGGCGGCCAAAGCCCTGGCTCCGCACAAGGTGTTCCCCGGCAACCGGCCCAGCAACACGCTGCTGTATCAAAAACTCGATCCACACACGCTGGGCATGCTGCTCGCGCTATACGAGCACAAGGTATTTGTTCAGGGGGTGGTCTGGCAGATCAACAGCTTCGACCAGTGGGGTGTCGAACTCGGCAAGCAACTGGCGCCGCCAATTCGTGCCGCGCTGAGCTCGGTGCGGGCCATCGGCGAGCACGATGGCTCGACGCTGGGCCTGATCACCGACATCCGCCGGCGGCGCGGCCTCAGTACCTGACCCGCACCCGGTAGATCAGCGTTGTCTTGCCTTCGGCAGGCACCTTCACCTGCCACTCAGCAGTGCCGGACGCGGCCTTGGTGTGCGGTTGTGATTCGCTGACCATCGTCCAGTCGCCGGGCATCGGTTCACGCACCGTGACCGTTACAGCCTCAGGCTTGGCGTTTTTCAGCACGATTTCATACGCCGACTCAAATACGTAGTTGTAGCGACTGGTTCCCGCCAGTTTCTGGAAAGCTGTCTGCTTCCTGTCTGCGGTCACATCAAACGCATCGCCCAATTTCAGGCGCACGGTTTCATTCTTCGGTGTGTGATCGACCCGGTCTTCGCCGACAAACTGGGCATTGCCCTGGCTATCCTTCTTGTACATGCGGATCACGCCCTTGGGCAAAGGAATGCCCAGGCCATCACCCTTGTTGTTGAATTCGACAAACACCCCGACCTTCATTTTCTGCCCGAGCTCGCCGTACTGGCCCGAGTAATAGTAATTCGCGCCGGCGAGCAGATACTCCTTGCTGACCGGCACCCGGGTAGCCGACATCAGCGCCACTTGCTTGGTCTGGTTTTCAGCCAGCGTGGTCGGACGCGGCAAGGTATAGAGATGATATTCAAACAGCGATTCCTGCTGCATCTCGGCCGCCTCGTTCACTTTGGATGCCATGGCCATGGCTGCGCGGGGCATGGGCTGTTCATCACGCACCCGGTTGAGATCGCCCGCCACCAGTTGCAATCGGGCATTGGGATAGGTTGCCCCGCTCTGGTTGGTCAGGGTGACCCAGCCATTCAAGTCCAGTTGATCGTCCGCAGCATTCAGCTCAGCCACGTAATCGGCACGCCATGACATTCCGCCGGTCAGATAAGACAGCTCCAGGTTTTGCAGGCCCGCTGCCGGGTTGAGCAGCGAAATCACCAGCGTGGGCTTGTCACGCAAGGTGTCGGGCACACCGGAAAAAGCCAGCCGGCCCGGCACGCCGGTTTCGATGCGGTCGGCATACTTGAGCACCACACCGTTGTTGGTTGACAGAACCGTGGCGGTTTCACGTGATTCAGCGCCAGTGGTGGGATGCGTGCGTATGACACTCACCTCGCGTCCGATGTATTTCTCAAGCAGTTTTTGGGGCGTCAGCAGATCAAAGTCAAAGTTCTGCTCCTGCAGTCGAAACCCGGCAGGATTGGATACATTGCGCAATTGGGCTGTCTCCGGCCGCATGTGCGCCGACACTTCCCGCCATGCCAGCTGGTTGAAATCACGCATGAGTTTGACCCGTCGCGCATCCTT
Source organism: Thiobacillus sp. (assembly GCA_031426895.1). GTDB lineage: Bacteria > Pseudomonadota > Gammaproteobacteria > Burkholderiales > Thiobacillaceae > Thiobacillus. The sequence continues at coordinate 129,305 of JASJPE010000020.1, forward strand.
CACCAGGGCCAGGTTGTCGTTATAAATGGTGACGGCCACACTCATCTGGTCCGCTGCCGTGCTGACGATTTCGTCACGTGGCGCTGCCCAGCTTGTTGGGGACACGCCAAGCAGCCCGGCAATCGTCATGGCCAGCAATTTTTTCTTCAGCATATCCATCCTCTTTTTCCTGTGTGAAAGATTTCATGATGACCGATACGCGCGCAAAATGGTTCTCGGCGCTAGAATGACCTCATAAAAAACCTGCAGGAACAACATGACCTCAGACGACCCCACTCCATCCCGTATCGTTGGCGGCGGCATCAACACCGGCGAATCCGGGCAGCCCGCCGTGGTCACGCAAGTGCTGGGGATCGATAGTTCAGCGCCCATACGGGAAGAAGTGTTGCGCGCACGCTATCTGACGTTTGACCCGTTATTTGATTCCGGCTCCAACCTGACCGCCCATCAACTGGTCTTGCGCGGCCGTACCGAGCTTGTCGACGCACCCCCCGAACTCCAGCAGATGGATGAAGACATGTTGCTGACCGGTCTGTACTCGCTGACCCAGGATGGCTTGACCGGCAAACTGCCCTTGCTGGTCAAAATCAGCAGTGGCGTATTGTTCAGCGACATTCCGCAACAACTCAATCACCGCCAGTTGATCTGGTGCGTGAATATCGACACCGAGGAACATCTGTCACGTGCGCTCGCCCTGCAGGATGCCGGGCTCACCTTCTGCCCCACCCTCAACCGCAACAACGCCGTGGTCAAGGACAGCGGCTCTGCCTGGCGTTACCTGGCCTATCACGCCGATGACACGCCACCAACGGTCAAGGCCCGTCTGATTGTCGAAGGCGTGCGCCAGTCGCACACTCAGGTGAACTGGCCCGAACATGCCTGGTTCAAAGGCAGCTTCTTTTCCGGCGATACCCAGCCTGCCAACAATACCCACGAACAGGCAATACAACTCGATTTGCTGGCTATTGCCCTGCGCCAATCGCTCGAAACCCTGATTCAGTTCTTCCGCCTGAACCCGGCAATGGCTCCACGCCTGCTGGCCATTGCCAATTCCCAGGTCGGCGGATTGAGCCGCCCGGCCGAATCTGCCACCCATGCGCTTGTCGTGCTGGGAGCGCAGCGTGCCAGCCGGGTTGCGGCGCTACTGGCCCTGACCGGGACCCATCCCACCGAAGCCGCACGTCACTATGCCGTAACCGGGCTAACGCGTGCCTTGTTCATGGGCAAAATCACCCGCCTGGGCGCACCGGCCGAAAGTGCAGCGGCCGCGTTCGAGGTCGGTCTGCTGTCCACTGCCCCCCATGCCCTTTCCGTTCCTCTGGAAACGCTCATTCGGAAACTCGGCCTGTCAGCGACCACCGCACGGGCCTTGAGCGCACACCCCACGCCCGAAGGCGCCATGCTGCAACTGGCCCACGCCTGTGAAAACAACGATGTCGAGACGCTGGAAAAGCATGCCCAGCAACTGGATATCCCGCTGCATCAAATTTCCGTGGCCTATCTGGATGCCCTGATTGCAGCTTCGGCACTCGATGCCGCACTGCTTTAAGCCGGGAGCAGCGTAAAATGGCGGTTTTTTCCTGGCCGCCTGCTCCATGCACCCCACTCTGGTTTTCGACATTGAAACCATTCCCGACCTTGCCGGGTTTGCCGCAGTCAACGGCATAGACGTCACCACGCTTTCCCAGGCCGAGCTCGCTGAAATGGCGCTGCTTGCCCGCCGCCAGAAAACCGGCAGTGACTTCATGCCCCATCACCTCCACCGTATCGTCGCCATTTCCTGCGTGCTGCGCAGTTCCGATCAACACGGTGGTGACCAGCTTCGCGTCTGGTCGCTGGGTGAGTCCGACAGCGATGAGGCTGAACTCATCCAGCGCTTTTACGACGGCATCGAGCGCTACACCCCGCAACTGGTTTCCTGGAACGGCGGCGGCTTTGACCTGCCGGTGTTGCACTATCGCAGCATGATTCACGGCGTGTCCGCTGCGCGTTACTGGGACTGGGGCGACGATGACAAGGAATTCAAGTGGAATAGCTATCTGGGCCGCTATCACACCCGCCATCTCGACCTGATGGACGTATTGGCAATGTTCCAGCCGCGCGCCAATGCGCCGCTCGACCAGATGGCCAAGCTGTGCGGTTTTCCCGGCAAGCTGGGAATGGATGGGTCAAAAGTCCTGGATGCTTTCCAGAAAGGTGAAATCGATGCCATCCGCAATTACTGCGAAACCGATGTGATGAACACCTGGCTGGTCTACCTGCGCTTCCAGAAAATGCGCGGTACGCTTTCCGACACCGCCTACGCTGCCGAAATCGAACTGGCCCGCAGCACCGTAGCCAATCACGACGCGCCGCACTGGCAGGAATTTCTGGCGGCCTGGTCATGAATGAGATCGTTGACATTCTGTCCCTCGACCACGAGGGACACGGCATCGCACGCATCGACGGCAAGGTCACCTTTGTCGACGATGCGCTGGCGGGTGAACGGGCAGAAATCAAGGTTTATCGCAAACACGCCAAATACAACTCGGCCTATGCCACTGCCATTCTCAAATCCAGCGCCCAGCGCACCACGCCGCGCTGCCCGTATTTTGGCCACTGCGGCGGCTGTTCGATGCAGCATCTGGAAGCCAGCGCGCAGGTCGCGGCCAAGCAGCGCGTGCTGGAGGAAAATCTCGCCCGCATCGGCAAGGTCACCCCTGATGTCGTGATGCGCCCCTTGCACGGCCCCAGTTGGGGCTATCGCACCCGCGCACGGATGTCAGCCCGGTTTGTCGACAAAAAGGGCGGCGTGCTGGTGGGATTTCGCGAAAAGCGCTCCAGCTTCATCACCGACATGGCGAGCTGCGACATCCTCACGCCCGATGTATCGGCACTGATCCAGCCCTTGCGCGAGATGATGGTGCACCTGTCGAACGCATCCCGCATCCCGCAGGTCGAGATCGCGGTAGGCGAACACATCACCGTGCTGCTGTTCCGCCTGCTTGAACCGTGGTCTGACGACGATATGACCATCGTGCGCAACTTTGCCGACCAGCACCAGATTCAGGTTTGGGAACAATCCAAAGGCCCGGACACGGTGCGCCCTTTCTGGCCCGAGATTGCGCCTGAACTGAGCTACAGCCTGCCTGAGTTCGGTCTCACCATGCCGTTCCGCCCCACCGATTTCACCCAGGTCAACGTCGCCATCAATCGTGCGCTGGTGAGCCGTGCAATGCGATTATTGCAACCGCAGGCCGGCGAACGCATTGCCGATCTATTCTGTGGACTGGGCAACTTCTCGCTGCCCATCGCCAGCAGCGGTGCCGACGTACTGGGAATCGAGGGCAGCGTGGAGCTGGTTGCCCGTGCGCGCGCCAATGCGCTGCATAACAAGCTGCCCAACGCCCATTTTGCCGTCGACAACCTGTTCGAGATGACGCCGGAAAAATTTGCCGCCCTCGGCCACATCGACAAGCTGCTGATCGATCCGCCTCGCAGCGGTGCGTTCGAACTCGTCAAATCCCTGCCGGACAGCGGCGCACCACACCGCATCGTTTATGTCTCATGCGATGCCGCCACGCTGGCACGCGACGCCGAGGTTCTGTGCCACACCAAGGGCTACAAACTTGAAGCAGCAGGCGTCGCCAACATGTTCCCGCATACCGCGCATGTGGAGTCGATTGCCCTGTTCAGGCGATAATTTTCGCTGCTAATCCATTAAAATCACATCCTCAACTCAACTCTAACCATCATGGCACTCATCGTACAAAAATACGGCGGCACCTCGGTCGCCAATGTCGAGCGCATCCGCGCGGTGGCGGAACGCGTCGCCAAATTCAAAATGCTCGGGCATCAAGTCGTGGTCGTGCTCTCCGCCATGTCGGGCGAAACCAATCGCCTGATCGGCCTGGCCAAAGAAATCCAGTCCAGCCCCGACCCGCGTGAACTCGACGCGATGGTGTCCACCGGCGAGCAGGTCACCATTGCCCTGCTGGCGATGGCGCTCAAGGACTTGGGCCTGAAGGCGCGGAGCTACACCGGCGCCCAGGTGCCCATCCTCACCGACAGCGCCTTCACCAAGGCGCGCATCCTCAGCATCGACGAAACCAACATGCGACGCGATCTGGATGCCGGCCACGTCATCGTGGTGGCAGGCTTTCAAGGCGTGGATGCAGACGGAAACATCACCACACTGGGACGCGGCGGCTCCGACACCACCGGCGTTGCATTGGCGGCGGCACTCAAGGCCGACGAATGCCAGATCTACACTGACGTCGACGGCGTCTACACCACCGACCCGCGCATCGTGCCTACTGCCCGGCGCCTGAAGACCATCACCTTCGAGGAAATGCTGGAAATGGCCAGCCTCGGCTCCAAAGTGCTGCAAATCCGCTCGGTCGAATTCGCCGGCAAATACAAGGTCAAGCTACGCGTGCTGTCCAGCTTTCAGGAAGAAGGCGACGGCACGCTCATCACATTCGAGGAAGACGACAACATGGAACAGGCCATCATCTCCGGCATTGCATTCAACCGTGACGAAGCCAAAATCACCGTGGTCGGCGTGCCCGATCATCCCGGCATCGCCTACCAGATCCTGGGCCCGGTTGCCGATGCCAATATTGACGTCGACATGATTGTGCAGAACGTCGGCCACGCAAAAACCACTGACTTCACCTTCACCGTGCATCGCAACGACTTCGCCAAGGCAATGGATATCGTCAAAACGACGGCAACCAGCATCGGCGCAAGCGAAGTCACCGGCGACGACAAGATCGCAAAAGTATCGATCGTCGGCGTCGGCATGCGTTCGCATGTGGGCATTGCGCGCAAGATGTTCGAGACCCTGTCGAAGGAAAATATCAACCTGCAGATGATCTCCACCTCCGAAATCAAAATCTCCGTGGTGGTCGAGGACAAATACCTGGAACTCGCCGTACGCGCGTTGCATCAAGCCTTCGAACTCGATAAAGCCACGGTTTAAGGTGGCTTTCTGCCGCGCATTCCGATACAATTCGCGGCGGTTCGGAGACGTGGCCGAGAGGTTGAAGGTACTCCCCTGC
>JASJPE010000021.1:0-12062 GCA_031426895.1 Thiobacillus sp.
CATACGATCTTTCACGGGCTTCAGCCCGTAGAAAGTCGGAGTCCCCTTGTGGGGATAAGAGGGGCCGGGTGTCTGAGCTCCGCAGTGAGCCGCGTTTTGTGCGGCTCGCCAGGGCGAGTTCCTGCCCCGCCCCGGTTGGCGAGCATCGCAGGGGAGCCGAAGGCCGACACACCAGGGGTGGCTTTTTCTTTGGGTACTTTCTTTTGGCCACGCAAAAGAAAGTACCTCGCCCACAGGCGAAAAGCGAAGCCTAGGCAATTCAACAAACGGACAAAATCCAGCGATGCCCATCCTCACACCCGCCCCGTTAAATCCACCACTCGTGCCACTTCCGACAACGAGGTCACACCATCCTTCACCCGCTGGATGCCATCTTCCGCCAGGGGGTGATAGCCATGCTCGAATGCGGCGCGGCGGATTTCGTGCAGGGGCGCATGATTGGCGACCAGTTCATCCAGGGTCGGATCCATGCGCAGCAGTTCGATCAGCGCAAGCCGGCCACGGTAGCCTTTATGGCTGCAGACCGGGCAACCCACTGCGCGGTAGATCTGCGGTGGGGTGGCCGGGTCGACACCGAGAATGGCGGATTCATGTTCATCGGCTGTGTAGGCTTCCTTGCAGTGCGAGCACAGCTTCCGCACCAGTCGCTGGGCGACGACGCCGATGATGTTGCCGGAGAGGATGCCGGACTGGATGCCGATATCCATCAATCGGGGAAATACGCCGAGGGCGGAGTTGGTATGCAGGGTGGTGAACACCTGGTGACCGGTCATGGCGGCACGGAAGGCCATTTCGGCCGTGTCCTTGTCGCGGATTTCGCCGACCAGAATGATGTCGGGATCCTGCCGCATGATGGAGCGGATGCCGTTGGCAAAGTCGAGTTTCAAGGTTTCGTTGACCGAGCTTTGGCGCATCAGCGTGACCGGGTACTCGACCGGGTCTTCCAGCGTCATGATGTTCACCGTCTCGTTGTTGAGGTGCGACAGCATCGAGTACAGCGTGGTGGTTTTGCCGGAGCCAGTCGGGCCGGTGACGACCAGGATGCCTTCGGGGCGCGCCATCATCAGTTGCAGTTCGCGAAGTGCCTCGGTGGTAAACCCCATTTGTTCCAGCGGCATGATGGATTTTTCGCGGTCGAGAATACGCAGCACCAGGTTTTCACCGTGGATGCCGGGTTGCGACGAGACGCGAAAATCGATGGGCCGACCGTTCAGCGTGAGCGACATGCGGCCGTCCTGCGGTGCGCGCGTCTCGGCGATGTTCATGCCGGACAGCACTTTCAGCCGCACCAGAATCCCCGGCCAATAGGTTTTATGCAGACTGCGGATTTGTTCCAGCACGCCATCGATGCGATAGCGGATACGCAGGAAAGCGTGCTCGGGCTCGAAGTGGATGTCGGAGGATTCGCGTTTTACCGCGTCGGTCAGCAGCGCACCGACCAGCCGTACCACCGGCTGGGTGTATTCCTCGGTGTCGGGGTTGAGGCTGGCGTAATCGACTTCGCCGGTTTCAATTTCGCGCAGGATGCCGTCGAGCGAAAGATCAAAGCCGTAAAATTTGTCGATGCATTCGAGCAGCTGCGCTTCGGCTGCCAGCAGCGTATTGATTTCAAGCTGGCCGCCCAACGAGGCTTTCAGCTGATCGAGCGCAACGACGTTGAACATGTCGGTGGTTGCCAGCGTGAGGATGTTGCGCGCCGCGTCGTGGGCGATCGGCAGCAGATGGTGGCGACGGGCGAAATCTTCTGGCACCAGTTGCAAGGCTTCGGGGTCGGCTACTACCTGTGTGAGGTCGATGCCCTGGCTGCCGAGCGCGTTAGCGAGTTGATCGCGCAGCACCGCTTCGGTCATGAAGCCGAGCGCGACCAACTGACGACCGATAGGCAAACCGGTTGTCTTTTGTTCCTTCAGACCGATGCGCAGCTGGTCCAGGGTGATGAGTCCCTGTGTGACCAGGGTTTCGCCCATGCGGAGTTTTTTACGACGCTCCATCGCGTGACCTTATCGAGCCGATTTCAACTGCTGCACGCGTGTTACGGCCTGGGCACGGTCGAAACGGTGAACCCCACCGCTTGCGAGCGCTTTTTCGTAATACGTGCGTGCGACGGAAAACTGATGCAGCTGGTCGAGACTGACAGCCAGGTTGAAGGCGTAATCGGCATTGTCGGGGGCGCTGCGGTAGGCCTCGAAGTAGGCGGCCTGGGCATCGTTCCAGCGCTTCTGGTCAGCGTAGAGATTGCCAAGTGTTTGGTACAGATGCGGGCCGGGGTCGCGTTCGATCAGCATTTTCAGGCGGCTTTCAGTGGCCTGGTTATCGGTGTTGCCCAGCAGATCGAGCAAGGCGCCTTGGGCGGTGGCATTCAGGGGGTCAATATCGAGCACATCGCGATACAGGCGTTGCGCGTCCGTGTCGCGTTTCTGTGCGCTGGCAATCGCAGCCAGCCCGAGCAGTGCATCTACATTACGGCCGCGTGCGGCAATCTGGCTATAGAGACGTTGCGCTTCGGCGAGCGCGCCGCGCTGATAGGCCGCGAAGGCCTGGCCGAGCACCGTGCTTTGGGTGTCGGGCTGGAATACGGGCCGTGTCGCAGGTGACGGTGCGGGACTGCGTGAGGGGGCTTCAACACGTGGCGGGGCGAGAACGGGGTGTGCACCCGGAGTATCCGGGCTGGGGGGCGTGATCGCACCCGCTGCCGTTTCTGAACGGGTCGTGGCGAGTGGGGGAGCCTGCATGGGTGCCGAAGGCGGCAGCAAGACGGGTTGGGTTGTCCCGGCTGTGGGGATGGGGGGGGGCACAGCATTCACTGTGGGCACTGGCGTGGCCGTGGGCGGTTGCAGCGCAAAATAAAGATAGATTCCGTAACCCACCGCAACCAGTGCAGCCAGCAGCGCAGTGAGCGGAATCAGCGAGAGTTGTGGCCAGCGAAAACCTGGCCCACGGTTTGGCTTGGGCGTGTGTCCGTTGTTGCCAAATAACAAGTCCGGTGGCTCAACCCATTCGCGTGCCGAAGCCGTGCCAGGCTGGAGAACCGGTTCCAGCTCGAGGTGGCCGTCTATCCGGTCATCCGGACCAAACCGGTCGACATCAGGCTTGTCCGCGTTCGCGGCTTCGGCCTGCTTCAATGCTTTGAGCAGGAGGCTCAAGGACTGCTCCGTGCGCTGGGCAACAAGCGCTGAAACTGACGCAGTTCATCACTTTCCAGCGAGGGGTTGGACACCACGGTGGGCCGCAGAAAAATTACCAGTTCGGTCTGGTTGTTGATGCGCTCATGCTGGCCGAATACCGCGCCGATGCCTTCAGGGCGTGACAAGCCGGGCAGACCGTCACGTGAGTTGTTGGTGTCGTCCTGAATCAGGCCCCCGAGGATCACGGTTTGGCCGCTGCGGACTTGCAGCAGCGATTCCATTTCACGCACCTGGATAACAGGTACGCTGTTGTTGATGTCTAATCTTTTCAGATCAGGGTTGGGGTCTTGTACCACGCCAACCTGGCGTGAAATCGTTGGCCGAACCGTGAGCGATACCATGCCGTTCTCATTGATCTGCGGCAATACCGACATCACTACTCCAATAGGCACGGTTTGCGGAGTGGTGGTGAAGGTAGTGGTCGTGTTGTTGGCATTCTGGTTGGTATCGGCTTTAACCGTGAAGTACACCAGATTGTTGACCACTTTGAGTAATGCGGTCTGGTTGTTCAGCGCCATCAGCTTGGGGCTGGAAAGCACCTTGGTGTTGCCATAGGATTCGAGAAGGTCGATGGCCGCCTTGAACCCATTGCTGCCGTTGTAGGTGGCTTTGACGAAAGGAGCGAGCGCGCCGGCAAGCGCATTCGAACTGCTGCCGCTTACAGCACCAGTGGCATCGATAGCCCATCCCACGGTGCCTTGCAGCGTTTTCGACCAGTCGATGCCGGCGCGGTACTGGTCCTTGAGCGTGACCTCAACAATGGTCGCTTCAATCAAGACCTGACGTTGCGCAGACTGCATGACGCGGTCGAGGTATTGCTGCACCAGTTCCTGCTGCTTGGCGGTGCCCAATACAGAGACCGTGCCGGCCATCGGATTGACCGCGACATCGTATTTGCCATCGCCGATGGGCTGGTTGGCGAATGCAGCAGTAAACAGGCTGGCTGCGCCTGCGCCCGCCTTGCTGGCGGCTTCAGCTTGCGACACCCGTTCGGCGCGTGCAATTTTTTCGGCATCCAGTCGGGCGGCGCGTTCGTCGTTGCTCTGGGTGACGGCGCGGGTGCCAGCGAGAATGGTGCGGATGTTGTCGGCCAGCACGGTCCACAGGTCGTTGTTGGATTGGCTGGCTACGGTCGTGGTGGAAGAGTTCCCCCCTGTCGAACTTGATCCGCTTGCTGCACCCACGCTGCCGCCGGTGCTGGCGATTTGTGCGGCCACGCCGACGCTCGACGTGGTGTTGCGAGCCACGTTTACATAGTTGACGCTGTAGGTTTTGACGTAGGGGCTGTCGGGCATGATCGACACCGTGCGGCCGTTCATTTCGTAGCGCAGGTTCGCCTGCCGGGCGATGCGGTCGAGAATGGCGGGCAGCGGCTCCTGCACCGCGTTGAGGGAGACTTTGCCGGCGATACCCGGGTGCAGGTCGATGTTGTACTGAGTGTCGCGTGCGATGGAGAACAGCAAGTCTTTGACGGGCACGTCGTTGACCACCACGGTGTAGGTCGGAATCGGTGCGCTTGGTCTGGGCGCCACCAGTGTAGGCACGGCTTTAACGGGCGCGGGGGGCGGGCTGTCCGGAGCGGCGGTCTGGCTGGGCTGGCTGAGGTGGCCGGGCGAGGTGTCAAACGCCTGCGGCGGCATGCAGCCGCCCAGCAGCACGAGGCTGGCCAGCGCCAGGTGCGTCATTACGGAGCGTTTCAACACAGCGTTCATCATGATCCTGTAGGTAAGACTACGGTGCGCATTTTGCCAACCGTGCGCAGAAACGGGGTGTCTGCCGGCGAACCGGGCAGTGCATGCAGTGCCGCCATGGCCGTCTCACGGTTGGGGAATTCACCTGCCAGGATCATCCAGGCAGGTGCTCCCCGACTTAGTCCGTGTAACACGCGCACCGGTTTCGGGATGGCGTGAAGACCCCCCAATAATACGGCTGCCTGAGCGGCTTCTTTAGCCGCAGCGACTTGAATGACGTGTGTGTCGGTCGCGGCGGTGGCGAGCCAGCGCTGGGTTTGTGTTGCCAACTCGATGACCTGTGTGGCGGATGGGATGGTCGGGCTGGCGGGCGGTGGCGGTACGGCTTTGGCGGCAGGGGGGGCTGGCAGAGGCGTTGGGGCCAACGCTTGCCAGGCTACAAACGCCACCAGACCGAGTGCGGCTGTGAGTCCAGCGCCTAACCAGGCCCAGCGGGGGAGCACGGCAGGTTGACCTGACAGCCGTGGGTGGGGATGCATGTCGGCATCGCCCGCCGCTGCGTCCAGGTGCGCCGGCGTCAGCGTATGGGTTTGTCCGGCATAGGCCGCCAGCAGGGTTTTGTCGGCCAGCACGTTGATACGGCGTGAGAGTCCACCTGAAAGACGGGTCATACGCGTAATCAGCGCGGCCGAAAACAAATCAGGCCCGCGATACCCGGCTACTGTCAGCCGCGCGCGCAGGTAGTCGGCCACTTCGGATTCCGTCAGTGGCGACAGGTTCAGGCTCAGGGTAATACGGTCCTTGAGTTGGCGGATGCGCGGATCGGCCAATTGGGCATCGAGTTCGGGCTGACCAAACAGCACGATTTGCAGCAACTTGTCGGTGGCGGTTTCCAGGTTGGTCAGCAGCCGCAGAAATTCCAGGTTGTCGAGCGAGATGCCCTGGGCTTCTTCGACAAACGCCACCACACGTCGCCCTGTTTCGTGGCGAGCCAGCAGGGTGGTGTTGAGCTGGGCGAGGCGGGCCTGGCGCCCATCCGCTGGCATATCGATACCCAGATCGGCCAGGATCGCCACCAGCATGTCATCGGCCGACAGGCTGGGGTTGCCGAGATAGACGCTGTCGATGGTATTGGGGAGTTGGGCGACCAGCTTGCGGCACAACATGGTTTTGCCGCTGCCGACTTCGCCGACTACCTTGATGATGCCTTCGCCCTGGCCGATGGCGTAAATCAGCGCGGCGAGCATTTCCCCGCGCTGGCCGCCGGCATACCAGTATTCGGTATTCGGCGTGATGCGGAAGGGGGCTTCTTTTAGACCGAAATAGTCAAAATACACAGGGGTTTATTCAGCGCCGTACGTCTGCATCCGGCTATACAGCGTGGTGCGGTTGATGCCGAGCAGCTTGGCGGCCTGCGACAGGTTGCCGTGGGTCATGTTGAGCGCTGCCTCGACGTAGGCTTTTTCCCATTGACGCAGGGTCACGTCGAGGTTGAAGTTGGCCAGCGTTTGTAACTGCTTGCGTGCCAGCTCGATCAGCGCCTTGCCATCGTTGGCCAGCGGAATTTCCTGAGGGTAGGCCTGGTCGGTATCGAGTTCGTCTTCAAGTTGCAAGGCGTTGACGATCATGCCCGGGTATTTGGTTGTCAGGCGAATGGCGATGTTGCGCAGTTCGCGCACGTTGCCGGGGAAGTGATAGTCCTCCCACATCTGTTGCGCGCGTGGATCAAGCTGAAATGCCTGGCCTTTGGCTTCGCGAGCATAAAAATTGCGGAAATGGTTGAGCAGCGTGAGCTTGTCCTGGCCCATTTCGCGCAACGGCGGCACCGCGATGGAAAATACCGACAGCCGATGGTAAAGATCCGCGCGGAAATGGCCTGACTTGATCTCGGCGCGCAGATCACGGTTGGTGGCGGTGACGACCCGGGCGTTGGAGAAACGTGGCTGGGTTTCGCCCACGCGCTGGTATTCACCGTTTTCCAGGACGCGCAGCAGCTTGGCCTGCAGTTCCAGCGGCAATTCGCCAATTTCGTCGAGGAACAGGGTGCCGTTTTCGGCTTCTTCAAAATAGCCGGCCCGTGCGCTGGTCGCACCCGTAAATGCGCCTTTGGCGTAGCCAAACAGGGTTGGCTCGACCAGCGTCGGCGAGATGGCTGCGCAATTCAGTGCCAGATAGGGCTTGGCCGAACGGGGTGACATCTGGTGCAGGTTGGACGCTACCCGTTCCTTGCCGCTGCCGGATTCGCCTTCGATCAGTACCGGGAAGGGTGCAGCGGCGTATTGCTGGATTTGCTGGCGCAACTTGTCCATCGCCAGACTCTCACCCACGATGCCGGAGTCCTTGTTGGCGGGAACGGGTTCCCTGTCCGCACTGCGCTCGGCGTCCTGTACCAGCAAAGCGTTGAACAGCAGGGATTTCAGTCGCTCGGGCTCACAAGGCTTGGCAACAAAATCAATGGCACCCAACGCACGGGCGTGGCGCGCATTGGCTTCATCGCTTTGCCCGGAGAGCACCAGGATCTTGATGCTGGGCGAAATGCTCAGCAGGTCGGCGATCAAGGCAAAGCCTTCATCGGGTTTGTGGGGGTGGGGCGGCAAGCCCAAGTCCACCAGCGCCAGCTGGGGGGGTTCATCCAGTTGCATAAGCAGACTTTTCACCTGGGCGCGAGACTCGGCAGCCGAGATTTCGAAGTCCTTGCTCAAAACATAGGTGAGCGTATCGGAAATGAGCGGGTCGTCATCGACGATCAGCAGGCTAGGCTTGGTATGAACCACATATCCTCCGGGGCGAGTGGTGCCGATATCGCGCCTGCATCTGGAGGCAGGAAATTATTCTGCGCGTGTCGGAATTTCGGCGATTGTGCCAGAGACCCGGTGAAAGTTAAACCAGCGTGGTCTGACCCGGTGGTGATAGACGCCGTAATCTGGGGAAAAGCACTGGCGTTTGGGAGGGGCAAAAGAGGAGAGTTCGTTAGTCGCTAACCGGCTCGGCGATGACCCGGATCCAGCCTTCACTACGCTCAACCGGAGTGCCCAGGGCTATGAATTTGCGCTCTTGAGCACCATGAATCTGGAATACTTTACCGGGCATGTAGTGGGCAGGATCGATAATGATGTTATCCGTTCCTGTGGCACCTGCCAGCCATAAGCCGGTGTGCGGCAGCCCTGCGCCGCTGTTGTCGAATCCGTTTACGGTATATCCAGGTGTGGTGGTGTCGTACAGCATGACCAGAACGGGCGTTTCAACCAATGTCTCAATTCCGACCGAGCTGGTGTCATCGTTGAGGCGCGATAGACGACGCACGACTCCCAGTTGCCAGGTGGTGGCGTCATGTGATTTGGCGCTAATAAGCGCGCCCACGCGTAGCCAGTCCTTGTCGCGGGATTCAACGACTGCACCATAGCCGCATTCGCTTTCGTCGTGCATCACCCAGCGCTCGACATCGGGCGAGTTGTGGTTGACGGGAGCCTGCATTTGCGACACGCGTTCGCGGGTGCGCTCGGTGATGAAGCCATATACCTGAACGTCATCGACTTCGTTGTAACTCAGACCCGAGCCATAGGGCGATGTGGCAGCAGGGGAATTCGTGAACTTGATCTGGTCGACAATTGAATTGAAGCCATGGGTGACATCGACCAGTCGCTTGATCAACTCGCGTGGCGCGCGGCGTTGTTCGCGGGCTGCCAGTGAGGCCCAATGATGTTGTAGATGGTCCAGCAACTCCAGACTTTCAACCGTGCGTGCACCTTCGGTCAAACCCAGTTGTGCAGGGGCCTTGCCTTCGCGCAAGGCCGTTTGCAGTTCATTCAGATCAAACAGCAATTCATCCGTGGCCCAGAAACGCAGGGGTTTCTCGGAATCGGGCTTGCGCACACGACGAGGACCGTGGTCGGCAGACAGGTCAATGACGAAGGTGTGGGTACTGGTGTCCAGTTGTGCATCCAACTGGAGCATCTCGTGCCAGCCGCACAGCCAGCGGTCGAGTAAATCGAGTTGTTTGGGATACAGGGAACCCGAGTTGGCCAGATCCAGCATCATGATATGCGTGTAAGCGGACTCGCAGCTGCACTCGGGCGAATTATCGGTGTAGGCGCGCTGGCGCGTGCGATGGAAGCCTTCGGTCTCGGCTACCCGGTACAGATTGTGCAGGCGCAGCCAGAGTTTTTCGCCCGCCGGCAGGTAGCGAATCATGCGCCATTTTAGTAATTGCCCAAAGGCGTGAATGGCGCGCAGGGTGATGAGCGGAATCTGGTCTTCGTGCGAGCTTTTGCCGGCGTCGCGTGAGAAATTCAGCACGAAAGTGTGATAGCCGCGCGCGACTTCCCAAAACAGGCCATACACCGCGTGCCAGAGCTGGCTCTCAACCAGACGGGACATACGGGGGTTGCGCAGGTATTGGCGGATCAGGGTGTCTTGCAGGTCGCGTGCCCGTTCGTCCAGCAACATCAGTACGGCCAGTCGATCCTTCGTGAATTGCGTCGAGTTATCGTTAAAGCGCTTGAGTTCGCCAAGAATGGCCTGCTGGCATTTGTAGACGTCACCGAGCGGTAAGGTTTCAAGCCAGCGCGTGGCCGCCTTGATGCTGGTTATCGGGTCATCAGCTTGTTTTCCCACAGGAATGAGACGAGCGATTCCAGATGCAAATTTACCGGCCAGTGAATTCATGTTGTCAATTTATCAGGATGAATGACGGTAGAAATTCCATACCACTCTTGGGACTATAAAGCTTATTCAGCAAATTCTGTACCTGGCCTTACGCCAGCTTGCCTTGTGCCCAGGCCTGAACCGATGCCAGCGCGGCCGGAAGTTGGTCCGGCTCACTGCCGCCCGCCATCGCCAGATCCGGTTTGCCGCCGCCTTTTCCGCCCACCTGGGTGGCCACAAAATTGACCAGTTCGCCCGCCTTGATTTTGCCAATAACATCGGGGGTGACGGCGGCGATCAGGCTGACCTTGCCGTCGGCAACCGTGCCGAGTACCAGCACGCACGATTTCAGTTTGTCACGCAGTTTGTCGGCGGTTTCACGCAGGCCTTTGGCATCGACGCCATCGAGTTGCGCGGCCAGTACCCGTACGCCACCGATGTCCACAGCCTGTTGCACGAGTTCGTCTCCTGCGCTGGCCGCGAGTTTCGATTTCAGGCGATCCAGTTCTTTTTCCAGTGCGCGCACGTTGTCGAGCATCTGGGTCAGTTTGGCGCCAAGTTCAGCAGGCTGCGCTTTCAAGGCAGCTGCGGCCTGACGGATTTCCTGCTCACGCGTCTGCACATATTCCAGCGCGTTGTCGCCGGTTACCGCCTCGATCCGGCGCACCCCGGCAGCCACGCCGGATTCGCCGATCACCTTGAACAGACCGATATCACCGGTGCGCGTCACATGGGTGCCGCCGCACAATTCGCGTGAGTTGCCGATATCGAGCACACGCACTTCATCGCCGTATTTCTCCCCAAACAGCATCATCGCGCCGGTTTTCTGTGCGTCTTCGATCGCCATGACGCGCGCTTGCGTGGCCTGGTTGGCCAGGATCTCGGCGTTGACCCGGACTTCCACCTC
Organism: Thiobacillus sp.; assembly: GCA_031426895.1. Classification (GTDB taxonomy): domain Bacteria; phylum Pseudomonadota; class Gammaproteobacteria; order Burkholderiales; family Thiobacillaceae; genus Thiobacillus. Next base: position 10,428 of record JASJPE010000021.1, read on the forward strand.
GCGGATTTGCGCATCGGTCATCGGACTCGGCTGTACAAAGTCGAAGCGGGTTTTTTCGCTGTCGACCAGCGAGCCTTTTTGCTGCACGTGATCGCCCAGCACATCGTGTAAGGCCTTGTGCATCAGGTGGGTCACTGAGTGGTTGCGCATGATGCGGGCACGCACCCGTTCATCGACTTTGGCCGCAACCGATTCGCCCAGCTTGAGTGAACCGGTCTTGACCACGCCGTGGTGGCCGAACACCTGTGCCTGGATTTTGAGCGTGTCTTCCACCGCGAATACGCCGCCAGCCGCCTGCATCACGCCGCAGTCACCGGCCTGGCCGCCTGATTCGGCGTAGAACGGCGTGTGGTTGAGCACCACCACGCCGAGTTCACCCTCGTTCAATTGCTGAACTGCGGTGCCGTCCTTGTACAGTGCGAGGATGTTGCCTTCGTGCGCCAGCGTGTCGTAGCCGTGGAACGTGGTGGCTGTGCCGGTGTATTCCAGGCCAGCGCCCAGTTTGAATTTGCCTGCCGCGCGCGCCTGGTTCTTTTGCTGCTGCATGGCGGCGTCGAACGCAGCCGTGTCTACGCTGACGTTGGCCTCGCGGCAGATGTCGGCGGTGAGGTCGAGTGGAAAGCCGTAGGTGTCATGCAGCTTGAATGCCAGTTCGCCGTCGAAGGTGCCGCCTGCGGGCAGGGTTTTCAGCGTGGCTTCGAGTATGCCCATGCCGTGATCGATGGTCTCGAAAAAGCGCTCTTCTTCCTGCCGCAGACTATCCATGACGCGGGTTTGCGCAGTGACGAGTTCGGGGTAGGCCTCGCCCATCACTGCCACGAGGTCGGGCACGATGCGGTGGAAGAAGGCGGTGCGCACGCCCAGCTTGTAACCGTGGCGAATCGCACGCCGGATGATGCGGCGCAGTACATAACCACGACCTTCGTTGCCGGGGATGACGCCATCGACGATCAGGAAAGAACACGCGCGAATGTGATCAGCGATGACCTTGAGCGAATTATTGGTCAGATCGGTCGTTTGCGTTTCGCGTGCGGCGGCAGCAATCAATGCCTGGAACAGGTCGATTTCGTAGTTGGCATGCACATGCTGCATCACCGCGGAAATACGCTCCAGCCCCATGCCGGTGTCGACTGATGGTTTCGGCAGCGGATGCATCACGCCGGCCTCGTCGCGGTTGAACTGCATGAACACGTTGTTCCAGATTTCGATGTAGCGGTCGCCGTCTTCGTCGGGTGAACCGGGCGGGCCGCCGGCGATGTCCGGGCCGTGGTCGTAGAAGATTTCGGTGCAGGGGCCGCAGGGACCGGTGTCGCCCATCGCCCAGAAGTTGTCGGAGGCGTAGCGCGCGCCCTTGTTGTCGCCGATGCGGACGATGCGTTCCTTTGGCACGCCGATGTCGTTGTGCCAGATGTCGTAAGCCTCATCGTCCTCGGCGTAGACCGTGACCCAGAGCTTTTCGGTTGGCAGTTTCAATACCTGCGTCAGGTATTCCCACGCGTACTTGATCGCGTCCTGCTTGAAATAATCGCCAAAGCTGAAGTTGCCCAGCATCTCGAAGAAGGTGTGGTGACGCGCCGTGTAACCGACGTTTTCCAGATCGTTGTGCTTGCCGCCGGCGCGCACGCAGCGCTGCGA
>JASJPE010000022.1:0-47610 GCA_031426895.1 Thiobacillus sp.
CGTCGAGGAGAACACTAAAACCCCCTCCCACAAAGAGGGGGTTTTTTATTGCGCGGAATTAACCACAACAGCACGAAATGACTGTGGGTGGAGCGGCCAATGAAAATTATTTACTCAATAAAATCAGTTTGTTACTTGTCATCTACGACTTTAGTTGTATATATCGCCTGGAATCGAAAAGGTATGTTTCCAGTGTGGACATTTCCACAACTACTCAACTTGTTTTTTTAAAAGGGAAAATATGAAAAAGCTGATTGGTGGCATGCTTGTATTGGCGGGTTTGATCGCATTCCCAGCTTGGGCTGTGATTAATATCAACACTGCATCTCAGTCTGAACTTGAGGCAGTGAAAGGATTGGGGCCGGCCAAGGCCAAGGCGATTATTACGTATCGTGAGTCAACCAAAGGTGGTTTCAAGAGCCTGGATGAACTCGATAACGTGAAAGGCTTCGGAAAGGCGAGCATTGAAAAACTGAAGGGAGATTTGTCGGTTGGCACTGAAAAAGCCAAGTAGCAATTATCAATTTGTACTTGTAGCGTAACGATAACTGCTTGCCTGCCCTGCAACCACCCTGTTGCAGGGCAGGCGCAATCAAATGCTTGGAATTATGATGAGACGTGGCTCATGGCCTGCAGTGCACCAGGTCTGATGTGACCAGGCAGAAAAAGCGCTATTGAAGGCGCGCCCGGTATAATGCGCGTCTTTGTAGGCACCCCACTTCCTCATGTCCACCCTTGCCATCATTTTGATCGCAACTGCTGCCGGCAGTTTTTTGAGCTTGTTATTGGCTGCGATTCTGGCATTTTCAGCGCGCCCCAACTGGGTGCCAGTGTTGGTGAGTTATGCGATTGGCGCGTTGCTCGGGGCGGCACTGCTGGAAATTCTACCTGAGGCGGTAGAAATGGGGGGCGACATCCATACTGTCGCCAAGGCTTTGCTGGGCGGGATCCTGTTGTTTTTTCTGCTGGAAAAGCTGGTGCTTTGGCGTCACTGTCATCATGAAGTGTGTGAGGCGCATGGCAGTCCTGCCCATGATCACGGTCACAACGATCATGGCCGTTCGGGCCTGATGATCACCGTGGGAGATACTTTTCACAACTTTGTGGATGGCATCATCATTGCTGGTGCGTTTCTGGTTGATTTCCGGCTTGGCGTGGTGACGGCACTTGCGATCATTGCGCATGAAATCCCGCAGGAAATTGGTGATTTCTTAATTCTTCTGCATTCGGGTTACACACGAACACAGGCGTTGCTGCTTAACTTCCTGACGGGTGTGGCGACGCTGGTTGGGGCGTTGGTTGGGTATTACGCATTGAAAGAACTGCAGGGCTGGATGCCCGTACTCATGGGCTTGGCAGGCGCGAGTATGTTATATGTGGCGATGTCCGATCTGATTCCGGGCCTGCATAAACGTGCTGAAATCAAGTCGACTTTGCAGCAATTAATTCTGATCGCGATGGGGGTCGGTAGTGTCGGGTTGGTTGGACAGCTTATCGGAAGCGGTCATTGATCGGCGTCGCGGTCTTCCAAATACGAAGCTAAATAGCGCGAGCGGTATGACGCCCAGGAAAATCAAAATGGCCAGTCCTTTTCCAATGCTGCTGGCAGTAATAGTCATCATCAAGATCACGTACGCCCAACCAATTGCTACGATGTACATTCAACCTGCTCCTTTGTGAACGCCATGGTAACCAAAGCACAATCTTCGCGCACGCCCACAGTCGGGTTTGTTTCGCTCGGGTGCCCGAAGGCAACTGTCGATTCTGAACGTATCCTCACCCAACTCCGTGCAGAAGGCTATGGCATTGTCGGGAGTTATGACGATGCAGACGTGGTAGTCGTCAATACGTGTGGGTTTATTGATGCTGCCGTGCAGGAGTCGCTTGAGGCGATAGGTGAAGCGCTGGCGGAAAACGGCAAGGTGATCGTCACGGGTTGTCTCGGTGCCAAGGGCGATGTGATTCGTGCAGCGCATCCCAAGGTACTGGCGGTTTCCGGGCCGCACGCACTGGATGAAGTTATGCTGGCGGTGCATACGGCTCTACCGAAACCGCATGATCCATTTGAAGATCTGATTCCACCAGGTGGCGTCAAACTCACGCCCCGACATTACGCCTATTTGAAAATATCCGAAGGCTGCAACCACCGCTGCACGTTCTGCATCATTCCATCGATGCGCGGCGATCTGGTCAGCCGTCCGATTGGGGAAGTGATGCGCGAGGCGGAGGCCTTGGTGAGTGCGGGCGTGCAGGAATTGCTCGTGGTATCGCAGGACACCAGCGCTTACGGCGTGGACGTGAAATACCGCCCTGGCTTCTGGAATGGCCGCCCATTGAAAACACGCATGACCGAGCTTGCCGGCGCGCTGGGAGAACTGGGTGCCTGGGTACGCCTGCATTATGTCTATCCGTACCCAAGCGTGGACGACGTGATTCCGCTGATGGCGGGGGGCAGGATTTTGCCGTACCTGGATATTCCGTTACAGCATGCGAGTCCGCGCATACTGAAGCTAATGAAGCGGCCTGGTGCCGTCGAGAAGACGCTGGAGCGTATACAGTCCTGGCGAGCTGCTGTGCCTGACCTCACGCTGCGCTCAACTTTTATTGTTGGGTTTCCTGGTGAAACCGATGCTGAATTCGAGGAGTTGCTTGCCTTTCTCAAGGAGGCCCAGCTTGATCGGGTCGGCTGCTTCAAATATTCGCCCGTTGAAGGCGCGCTGGCTAACGATTTACCCGACGCCGTTCCGGACGATCTCAAGGAAGAACGGCTGGAGCGTTTCATGGAAGTGCAGGCGGAAATCTCGTCAGCCAAGCTTGAGGCCAAGATTGGCCGGGAGATCGAGGTGATCGTCGACGAAGAAGATGAAGTTGGCACGCTGGCACGCAGCCATGCCGATGCGCCGGAAATCGATGGCGTGGTCTACCTTGAAGGGGTGTTCGATTTGGCGCCTGGAACGCGCCTCAAGGTCCGCGTTGAAGAAGCGGACGAGCATGATCTGTGGGCCACACCCGTCTGAAATTCCGACTGTAAAGCAGTGCAGCGTTTAACCCGTAGCCTGTATCGAGTCCAGCGCTGAACTCAAACTTTGTCGGCGTCGCCAGATTTTCCAGGCATCTGTTCGTTGTACATGCAGGGCTTTGCCGTTGACCGGGTCCACCAGATGCAAACCTTGTGGTCCGATAGACCGGATGGCGCCGAGCAGAGGCACAAACCAGTTGGACTCCAGTGATCGAACCGATTCACGCCAGCCAAAGGCATCGCCACATTGCCCGGCACGCGTGAGTTCATCCAGCGCCATTATTACTTCTGTTCCCAGCAATGTTTTGTCGGGTTGAGCAGGCAGTGGATGGATCGCCGCGCCGCAAAACTCTGCCAACGCACTGGCCTCAGTGTCACGTGTATATATCGACAAGCTGTTCTTTGAGGCAGGACGCTTGTGACCGCCCCCCCATAACCAAAGGGAATTAATCGGCAGCTCGCCGCGCGCTTCCCGCGCCTGATTAACCGGGTGAGTGAACAGCAGCATTTGCAACTCGTTCAGCAGGCTGCGAAAGCGCGGGGCATCGCCGCCTTGTGGCATGAGCGGCTCAATCGCTCGTCCAATCGCTACTGATAAGGGTGTGGTGGACAGGTTGGGTGCATGGGGAAACGACACCACCCAACGTTGCGGGTGGTGTGGGATGGGCTTGAGTGCTTCGCCAAAATGTTTGCCAATTGCAGTGGCTAACTCATCCGCTTCCTGGCGCGACACTTTCAATTCCGCGCTGTCCGTCAGCACAATCCGGTCGCGCATTACCCGCAGATGCACCGGGTCGGCGCGCAGCCAGTAGCTGTCTCCGGGCACACCACCATCGGCTTCCAGTGTAATCGGCGCGAGCGGCCAGTCCTGCTGGCGCTCGATGCCCAATGCCACGCACAGCGCCGCTTCCAACCCCTCGTCAGGGCAAGCCTGAATGCTTCCGCGTGCCAGCAGCGTTTCCAGCGCGGGCAAACGCAGATCCTGCGCCGCGATGTCCAGCAGGCGCGCGGGGGGAAACAAATGCGGGATAAGCAGCAACATGCGTCGAGTGTAACAAGCCGATTCGTTAGAATGACGGGCATGCGCCAGGCTTTTCATGAAATTACTGTCCCCACCCATGGCAAGGGCTTGTATGCGTTCACCCCGCAGGTGCGTGCCTGGGTTCGGGCGAGTGAAATCCATCAGGGATTGCTGACGCTGTACATCCGCCACACTTCGGCCAGCCTACTGATTCAGGAAAACTACGATCCAACGGTTCAGACCGATCTGGAACGCTTTCTGTCGCGGCTGGTGCCCGAAGACGACCCTATTTACGAACATACGCTGGAGGGTCCGGATGACATGCCTGCGCATGTGCGTGCCGCACTGACGCAAACCCATCTGGCGATCCCGGTAGCCGAAGGCCTGCCCATGCTTGGCACCTGGCAGGGGATTTATGTTTTCGAGCATCGGCGTGCCGCGCAGACCCGCACTGTCGTGCTGCACCTGCTGGGTGAGTAGGGTGGCTGTGGCATACTCGCGCAATTCTTTCAACGAGTCCTGCTTTGCTTCCCTTTGAGCTTCAGATCGGTCTGCGCTATACCCACGCCAAGCGCAGCAACCATTTCATTTCCTTCATTTCCATCGTTTCCATGGCGGGTATTGCGCTGGGCGTGATGGCGCTCATCGTGGTGCTCAGCGTGATGAACGGTTTTCAGGAAGAGTTGCGCACGCGCATCCTCGGCGTGGCTGCACATCTGGAAATCAGCGGGTCGGCGGATCGCCTGGCTGACTGGCGTGGCGTGCTGGCGCAGGCAAAACAGAACAAAAGCGTGATGTCCGGCGCACCCTACGTCAACGCACAAGGCATGCTGGCCAATGGCGATATGGTGCGCGGCGCGATCATTCGTGGCGTGGAGCCGGAACTGGAAAACCAGGTGGCCGATTTTGCGCAGCACATGAAGGCAGGCAAGCTGACCGACCTCAGGCCCGGTGAATTCGGCATCATTCTCGGTGCAGAGCTGGCGCGTGTGCTGAACGTCTTTCCCGGCGACAAACTGGTGCTGCTGACGCCGCAGGGCAACATCACGCCGGCTGGCGTCATGCCGCGCGTCAAGCAGTTCACCGTTACCGGTGTGTTCGAAGCGGGCATGTTCGAATACGATTCCGGCCTTGCACTCATCCATTTGCGGGATGCGCAAAAGTTGCTGCGGCTGGGTGATGACGTGTCGGGAGTGAGACTGAAGCTCGATGAATTGTTCCGCGCGCCATTCGTCACACGCGAGTTGTCGCAGAGTCTCAATGGCCAGTATTACCTCACCGACTGGACGCAAAGCCACGCCAACTTCTTCCGTGCCGTGGCCATCGAGAAACGCATGATGTTCCTGATCCTGCTGCTGATTGTGGCGGTTGCCGCATTCAACATTGTCTCCACGCTGGTCATGGCCGTCACCGACAAACAGTCCGACATTGCCATCCTGCGCACACTCGGCACCCGGCCCGGTTCGATCATGGCGATCTTCATTGTTCAGGGGGCGTTCATCGGCGTGTTGGGCACCTTGATTGGGGTGGCGAGTGGGGTGCTGCTGGCGCTGAATCTCGAAACCGTGGTGCCATTCATCGAGCGTATGGCCGGGATGGACCTGTTTCCGGCCGATGTGTATTACATCAATGAGTTGCCATCGAAACTGGTTTGGGGCGACGTGGGGGTGATCGGTGGGGTATCGCTGCTCATCAGCTTGCTGGCTACGCTTTACCCCAGCTGGCGCGCGTCGCGCATCAACCCGGCGGAGGCACTGCGCTATGAGTGAGATCGTGCTGCGCTGCACCGCGTTGAGCAAAACCTTCCGCCAGGGAAAGAACGATGTGCCGGTTCTGGGCAGCATCAATCTGGACGTTCATGCAGGCGAATCGCTCGCCATCGTTGGTGCCTCGGGGTCGGGCAAAAGTACGCTGCTGCATCTGCTGGGCGGGCTTGATTCGCCCACGTCCGGACAGGTCGAACTGTTGGGCCGCGATCCCTTCGCCATTTCCGAAACCGCACGTTGCGAACTACGCAATACCGCACTGGGTTTCGTCTACCAGTTTCACCATTTGTTGCCGGAGTTTTCCGCGCTGGAAAATGCGGCCATGCCGCTCACCATTCGCCGCATGGATCACGCTCAGGCGATGGCACGTGCGGCCGATGTGCTGAACGAAGTGGGCCTCGGCCACCGGCTCGATCACCGTCCCGGTGAGTTGTCCGGCGGCGAGCGCCAGCGCGTGGCCATTGCGCGTGCCCTGGTCACCCGCCCCGCGTGCATTCTGGCGGACGAACCCACCGGCAATCTCGATCGTCACACCGCCAATGCCGTGTTCGATCTGATGCGCGACCTCAATCGCAAACAGGCCACCAGCCTGATCGTCGTCACCCATGACGTAGAGCTTGCTGCGCGCATGGAACGCCAGCTGCGGCTGGTGGACGGGATGCTGCAACCTCTTTAAGCGAACGGCGCGATGCGGATCAACCTCATCGCGTTTTGTCTCGGGGTATGGCTGCTGCAACAACAGGCCCAGTTGCCGCCGGTGCGCTGGGCTTGGTTGTTGCCCCTGCTAACAGCCGTTCTGCTGTTACCGCGTTTTTCAAATTCATTGTCCGAAGTATTGCGGCGTTTTCTGGTCGCGCTACTGTGTATGGCGCTGGGTTTTGCCTGGGCCGCCTGGCGCGCGGATTTAAAGCTGGCTGACCGTTTACCTGAGCACTGGCAAGGCGTGGATATCGTTTTGGTGGGGGTGGTGAATGATTTGCCGCAAGCCAACGCGCGCGGCGAGCGCTTCGTGCTGGATGTCGAACAGGTCTCCACACCTGGCGCACCCAGGCTAAAGCGCATCCAGTTGACACGCTACTGGCCACGCGGGGCCGCACTTAACCCAACTGAACACAAGCCAACCGTGCAGGCAGGCGAACGCTGGCAGCTCACAGTTCGGCTCAAACGGCCCTACGGTACCCACAACCCCCATGGATTTGATCTTGAAGCCATGATGCTGGAGCGTGGTATTGCAGGTTCAGGCTATGTGCGTGAACAGCCTCCGCCGCAGCGCCTTGACGCACGCGCAGCTACACCTGCCGCCTGGATTGCCGCCACACGTGCAGTCATCCGCGAGCAGATTATGCTTACGTTGGGCGATGCGCCCTATGCCGGGGTGATCGCCGCACTGGTCATCGGCGACCAGCGCAGCATCCCGCATGATCAGTGGCGCGCCTTCACCCGCACCGGCGTGAATCACCTCCTGAGCATTTCGGGTTTACACGTCACCATGATCGCCGCGCTGGCAGGGTGGCTGGTGGCGTTCGGCTGGCGGCGCTGGCCACGCGGAGCAGAGCATTTGCCTGCAAAACAGGCGGGGCTGGTGGCCGCCGTGCTGGCTGCGTGTGCCTATGCCGTGCTGGCCGGATTTCAGGTGCCGGCGCAGCGTACCGTGTTCATGCTTGCGGTGCTGGCGCTGGCGTTCTGGGGGCGACGCGAGCCGCATCCCTTTTCGGCGCTGACGTGGGCCCTGTTCATCGTGCTGTTGATCGATCCCTGGGCGGTGTTGTCAGCCGGGTTCTGGCTATCGTTTGGCGCCATGGCCGTCATCTTGTGGGTGACGTTCGGGCGGGTGGCGTTGCCCGACAAGCTGCGCGGCTGGGTGACCGTGCAGGGTGCGGTCACGCTCGCGCTCGCACCGGCCTTGCTGCTGCTGTTCCAGCAGGTGTCGCTGATCTCGCCGCTCGCCAATGCGGTGGCCATTCCAGTGGTCAGCTGGCTGGTGACGCCGCTGGCCTTATTGGGCGTGATTGTGCCGCCGCTGTGGCATGCCTCAGCGTGGCTGATGGATTGGCTGGGGCAGGGGCTGGTGTGGGCCAGTACGTTGCCGTGGGCGGTGGTCGCACGGCCTGCACCGGAAGGATGGACCACGTTGCTCGCGGTCGTGGGCACGGTTTGGTTATTGCTGCCACGCGGATTTCCATTACGGATGTTAGGCGGCTTGTTGTGGTTGCCACTGCTATTTCCCGTGCGTGCGAACGTCGCCCCCGATACGTTTCAGGCTGACGTGATCGACGTCGGTCAGGGTACCGCCATCCTGATTCGCACCGCCAACCATGCGCTGCTCTACGATACCGGCCCGGCATTTACCGATAGCGATGCAGGCGAGCGCATCATCGTGCCGTATCTGCGATCCATCGGGGTGGGTGCATTGTCTGGCGTGATGGTTTCGCACGACGACAACGACCACAGTGGCGGGCTGCAATCCGTGCTGCGCGACATGCCAACCGGCTGGCTTCTGCATGGCTTGCCCACTAAAAGCGCATTACTCGATAGTGCGCCATCACCCCGTCGTTGTCAGCGTGGCCAGCGCTGGCAATGGGATAGCGTGCGCTTCGAGATACTCAATCCACAGGCCAAGGCGTATATCGGAGGTAACCGCCGCGACAACGATTTTAGTTGCGTGCTCAAAGTCAGCCTGGGCAAACAAAGCCTGTTGATCACCGGAGACGCCGAGCGGCGCGGTGAACTCGAACTGCTGGAGTCCGGTGCCGATCTGTCGGCCACCGTGCTGATGGTTGGCCATCATGGCAGTCGCACCTCGTCGCTGGCCGAATTTGTCGAGCAGGTGCAACCGCGCGTGGCAGTATTCACCATGGGCTACCGTAACCGTTTCAACCATCCGCATCCGCAGGTGGTGGCGCGCTATCGTGAGTTGGGCGTCCGTATCTTGCGCAGCGACACGGGTGGGTTGATCAATTTGACGTTTGGCGAGAGTGGGGTGACGGCCTCGGAATATTATCCGTCCCACCGCCGCTATTGGCAGCACAGTGCCCCATGAATGGACTATATGTTGAGCATCATGGACGTACGATGGGTGACAAAAGCCAGGCCGAAACATGTAAGTCAGCAGCCAGAAACGTGCGGTCGAGCTACCTCGGTCGATAGTCAGCCATTTGGCGGCTTACACAATAATACTGGCCAAGGATGTATCAGTATTTCATGGCAATCCACATGGTTCCTGTTGATTAAGTGTTACTTAAGCAGGAGGGTATAGGCTAGCTACACTCGACAGGAAAAGGGGATATCAAGTGGTTCAGCTGCCGGCGTCCGCTTCATGTATTCCTGACTGTAATATGGGCTTACTCTCAAAGGGCGTAGGGGCATGAATTCATTTTCTCTGCTGCTGTGGATCGTTCTGGGCATCGCGCTGCAACTGGCGATCTATCTCGGCATCAGTTTCTGGCGCCATTGGCTGGATTACCTTACCTTACGCAGCCGTGAAGTGGAGTCGAATTTGCCCGTGGCTCAGGACGTGCCAAGCGGGGTTGAGGAAACTGCCGTTGGCCTCAGGCCGGACTTTCGGACATTCAGGGTTGAGCGCAAGGTTGCCGAAGATGTCGCACACTCGATCTGCTCGTTTTATCTTGTGCCTGAAGATGGTCAACCGTTGCCCGCTTTTCTGCCTGGACAGTTTCTGACTTTTCGCCTTGATGTCCCGGCGGCGAAGGGAGGCAACGAGCAGGTTATCCGTTGCTATTCCTTGTCGGATGCGCCGCGCCCCAATCACTACCGTGTCTCGATCAAGCGGGTGCCACCACCCATGGGCAGTGATGTTCCGCCGGGGTGTTCATCGAATTATTTTCATGATCAGGTTGCAGTCGGTAGCTTATTGCAGGTTCGTGCGCCGTCCGGACATTTTCACATCGACCGCAGCAGTGTCCCGGTGGTGCTGATCGCTGGCGGCATCGGCATTACGCCGATGCTGAGCATGCTGAACTGGAGCCTGTCCGAACAGCCAGGGCGCGAGATATGGCTATTCTATGGTGTGCGGAATGGCCGCGAACTGGTGATGAAATCCCAGCTCGAAGCACTGGCAGCGGAACATCCGAATTTCCATCTGCAGCTGTGCTTAAGCAATCCATTGCCGGAAGAGGTAGAGGGTCGCGATTATCAGCACCGGGGTCGCGTCGACGTCGACTTGTTGCGCATGCAGCTGCCGCTCAAGCCCTATCATTTTTACATCTGTGGCCCCACCCAGATGATGGAAAGCTTGGTGCAGGCGCTTGAAAATTGGGGGGTACCGGATTCGCACATCCACTTTGAGGCATTCGGGCCGGCATCGATCAAGCGCAAACATGCCGCATCGGTCTCGATAGAAGAGTCGCAGACCGAGGCGATGGATACCGGTATCCTGGTGACCTTCGCCAAGTCGGGTAAACAGTTGCCGTGGAAAGCCACTGTTGGCAGCCTGCTCGAATTTGCCGAGGCGAATGGCATTGTGGTCAACTCAGGCTGCCGGGCGGGCGGCTGCGGCAGCTGCCAGACGACGATTCTGGATGGCGAGGTGGCCTATCGGCAGCCGCCGGATTACGATCCGGAACCTGGAACCTGTCTGCTTTGTGTTTGTGAACCCAAGACCAGCGTAACCCTGGAGGCGTAAATGACACCCTCGCTCTGGCGCCACCATATTCTGCCCTTTACCTTGCTGCTCGGCTTGCTGGCTGTGGCCACCCTGGCCGGCGACTATCTCCTGCATCGACTGGATCTGGTCTGGGTTGGTCGCTATCTGGGTATTCCGGGAACCATCATGATCATTGGCTCGCTGGTCTATTCGTTGCGTAAGCGCAAACACATCACGAAGGGGAACCCGAAATCCCTGCTGAAGCTGCATGAGTTCAGTGCCTGGCTCGGCTCGCTGATGGTCTTGCTTCACGCCGGTGTGCATTTCAATGCCATTCTGCCCTGGCTGGCAACGGTGGCCATGGGAGTGAATGTAATCAGCGGCATGGTCGGCAAGCTGCTTCTGGATCGTTCGCGCCGCCATGTGCAGGGTCAGCGTGAACAGTTTCAGCTGCGCGGTCTGTCACTGCCGAAGGTGGAGCAGGCAGTGTTCTGGGACGCGGTGACACTTGATGCCATGACCAAATGGCGAAAAGTGCATATCCCGATTTTCATCGTTTTTGCGGTTTTGTCGCTGGGGCACATCATCAGCATCTTTCTGTTCTGGGGCTGGGTATGAACCGCGTCGTCAAGATCATTCTTGCCGCCAACCTGATCGTGATTGCTGTTCTGGTCTTTGTCCATCCGAACCTGATGGTCGGGCCGGGAAAACTGATCCCAGGTCACAAGCAGTTGGCGACTGATTGCTTTGCCTGTCATGCGCCACTGCGCGGAGCGGTGTCGGAGCGCTGCATCTCATGCCATAAATCCGAACAGATCGGTCGTCTGACAACTGCAGGTCTGCCTATTGTAAAGCCGCTTACTTCTGTGCCTTTTCATCAGAAACTGACCAGTCAGGACTGTGTGGTCTGTCATAGCGAGCACTCGGGCGTGAGGCGCTTCCGGCCGCATGGCCATTTCAACCATGCATTGTTGCAGAAGGTGACGCGTGACCAATGTCAAACCTGCCACGAATCGCCGTCAGATACGCTGCATAAGCAGATTACCGGTAACTGCAGCCAGTGCCACAGCCAGGAAAGGTGGGTGCCGGCGACCTTCGATCATGACAAATATTTCGCGCTCGACCGCGATCACGATACCCGCTGCGTGACGTGTCATGAGCGTAACGATTATCGGCGCTATACCTGCTACGGTTGCCACGAACACACGCTGGCCAATATTCGTCGTGAGCACATCGAGGAAGGCATTCGTGATTACAACAATTGCGTCAAGTGTCATCGCAATGCAAACGAAGATGACATTCGCGGCGAATTTGGAAACGGCGAGGGAGGTGACGATTGATTTTGGTCGCCTTGATTCATCCCATCAATCCATCGGAAGCTCTTTTGCCCTAGCGCGATTGAGATCATCTGGCCATCTCATCTTCTGAACGGACTATGGATGAGTCAATCATGAGTGGCTATTAGGGGTAAGACATGAAGTTCGAAATCCTTGTGGGCTAACCCTGCCTGTCAGATATAGTCTTGGCTTTAGCCTTGAAAATATCCCTCCGCATGTGCGACGCATCGCCGCACTTATTTTGCCAATGAACGAAACCGTCCGCCCCCGCTGCTTTGATGCCACCGATCTGGAAACGGCCCGGCAGGCGCTGGCGCGCGTGTTGCCGGTGGCGGAAAACGACCTGCCCTGGCGCGCGCTGGCATACGTGCATGCGCAACTCGGGAGCAGCGTCGGGTTTTCTCACAGTGTGGGCACGGCGCTGATTGTGGCGGAGTTGCGAGTGGGAGCGGATGCGGTGGCGGCGGCTTTGCTGCATGGCTGTTTGGGTAAGGCACCTGAGTTTGATGCCGAGTTTGGTACGGCCGCGCGTCTGGCACGCGGGGTGGAGGCGATGGCGCGTATCGAAACGCTGGCCGCCAGTGCTACGGACAGGCGCATTGATCCGCATGCGCAACTCGAAGCCTTGCGCCAGATGGTGCTGGCGATGGTGGAAGATATTCGTGTGGTGCTGGTGAAGCTCGCGGAGCGCACCCATGCCTTGCGCTGTGCTGTCAATCAGGACGCTGAAACCAGAGCAACATTGGGGCAGCAGGCACGCGAACTGTTCTCGCCGCTGGCGAACCGGCTCGGCGTATGGCAGATCAAGTGGGAGATGGAGGACTGGGCGTTCCGCTATCTGGAGGCGGATACCTATAAAACCATTGCCGCGCAACTCGACGAAAAGCGTATCGACCGTGAGGGCTACATCAAGGGCATCATCGAGCGCTTGCAGGCCGAGCTTGCGTTGCATGGGATCGAGGCCGACGTGAGCGGCCGCCCGAAACATATCGCCAGCATCGTCAACAAGATGCGGCGCAAGCGCTTGAGCTTCGAGCAGTTGTATGACATCCGCGCGGTGCGCGTGCTGGTTCGGCATGAGATCGACTGTTACACGGTGTTGGGCCTGGTGCATAACCTGTGGCAGCCGATCCCGGGCGAGTTCGACGATTACATCGCGCATCCTAAAAGCAACGATTACCGCTCGTTGCACACGGCAGTGATCGGGCCGGAGGATCGCGCGCTCGAGGTGCAGATTCGCACCTTCGATATGCATAACCATGCCGAGCTCGGCGTGGCCGCGCACTGGCGCTACAAGGAAGGTGGCCGACAGGACGCGCAGTACGAGGAAAAAATTGCCTGGCTGCGGCGCATTCTGGAATGGAAGGATGACGTTGCCGACAGCAGCGAATTCACCGAGCAGTTCAAGACCGAGTTGTTCCACGATCAGGTCTATGTGCTGACGCCGCAGGGGCGGGTGGTGGCGCTCGACCGTGGCGCGACGCCAGTGGATTTTGCCTACGCGGTGCACACCGATCTGGGGCACCGTTGCCGCGGCGCCAAGATCAATGGCGCGATGGTGCCGCTGAATACGGCGCTGGAAAATGGCCAGCGGGTCGAGATCGTGGTCGCCAAGGAAGGCGAGCCGAGCCGCGACTGGCTGAATACCGCATTGGGGTATCTGGTCACCCATCGTGCGCGTTCCAAGGTGCGCGCGTGGTTCCGTCAGCGCGATGTGGGCGAGCAGGTGAGTCTGGGCCGCACCCTGCTGGAAAAAGAACTCAAGCGTCTGGGTGTGGTGGGCACCAATCAGGAAAAGCTCGCGCAACGCCTCAAGTTCAGCAAGGTGGATGAATTTTTTGCCGCGCTAGGCCGGGGCGATGTGGGTCAGCGTGATCTGATCCATGCATTGCAGGAGTCGGGTAAATCCACGCCCGCGCTGGCCCCGACAGCCAAGCCGCGCACGCGTGCCAAAACCGGTAATCCGGTCACGATTCCTGGTCTGGGTGATGTACCGCTGACGCTGGCGCGCTGCTGCAAACCGCAGCCGCCGGATGTCATCCTGTCTTACACCACGGTAGGGCGCGGCCTGACGGTGCACCGCGCGGACTGCGCATCACTGCGGCGCGCCAATCCGGAACGGGTGATGCCGGCCGAATGGGTACTCGATGCGGGTGCGGCATTTGAAGTGAACATCCGGCTGAAAGCCTTTGACCGCCAGGGACTGCTGCGCGATATTTCCGATGTCATCGCCAAAGACAAACTCGACGTGTTGCGGGTCAATACCGAGAGCCAGGGCGAATACGCCAACATGCACATTACGGTGCGCATCAAGGAATTGCAGCAGTTATCACGTCTGCTGGCGCGCCTGCAGCATGTGCAGAATGTGATTGAAGTCAGTCGCGATTGAATGCGTGCTTTACTTTTACTGCTTGATTTTCTAGATTGTTTTGATCATGAACTCCCAGCCAGCCATTCTCGATCCCGTTCCAGCCCACGCCCGTCACCTGTTTTTTGACCTGAAGCCGTCGGCTGATCCGAGGGCTGCCTTGCGGGCACTGGCTGCGGCATGTGATGGCCGGTCAGCCGTGCTGGGAATTGGCGAGGCCGTCACGCAGGCACTTGGAATAAGCGTTCCCGGCTTGCGTGCATTTCCAGAAATAAACGACGTCGAGCCGGTTATTCCCTCGACACAACATGCGTTGTGGGTGTGGCTGCGTGGAGACGAGCCCGGGGTGTTACTGCGGCGCGGTCATGCCCTGCAGGCGTTGATTGAGCCAGACTTTACGCTGGCTCATGCGATTGACAGCTTTCTTCATCAGGACAGCCGCGACCTGACGGGTTATGAGGACGGCACCGAAAACCCCAAGGAGGGTGCTGCCGTTAAGGCGGCCATTGCACAGGGGCAGGGCGCGGGAATCGACGGGTCAAGCTTTGCTGCGGTGCAGCAATGGCTGCATGATTTTCCCGCGTTTGATGCCATGCCGCGTGTGGAACAGGATGACTGTTTTGGCCGCCGCCGCGACGATAACGCGGAGCTCGAGGATGCGCCCGAGTCGGCCCACGTCAAACGCACGGCCCAGGAAGATTTCGACCCTGAAGCCTTTGTGGTGCGCCGCTCGATGCCGTGGGTGGCGGGTGCGGACGCCGGGTTGGTGTTTCTCGCCTTCGGAAAATCGTTCGATGCGTTCGAGGCGCTGTTGCGGCGCATGACCGGACAGGACGATGTCATCAGCGATGCGCTGTTTCGTTTTACGCGCCCGCTGACGGGTGGGTATTACTGGTGCCCGCCCATGACGGGTGACACGATTGATCTTGCTGCACTGGGATAAACATGGAACCACCGATAGACCACCTGTTCGAAATCGAGCCGCTGATTAATCAGGGTTCGCAGCGACCGTCCTGGTGGCGTAACTGGAAGGTGATGCTGCCTTTGTGGATCGCAATGGGCGGGCTGGTGTGGCTGGGCTTGTATTACAACGTTGACAGCAGCGTGATTGCGGCCAGCGTGGTGGCAGTGGGGCTGGTTTCCAATGCCTTTGTCTGGCTGCTGGGGCTGGTGTCGCTGGTGCCGATTGTTGGCCCGATCATCGTCAAGGTGCTGTCGATCGGCTTTATCTGGCTGCTCAACGCAGTGGGCTATCTGGTGTCTTATATCGCCATCCGGCGCGGCTACTCCAAGGATGTTTTGACGTATCGCGGCCTGACGGTGGCGGTCATCATCGGCATCGTTATTGGCTTCGTGCTGGGTAAGCTGATTTAAGGCGCGCTGATTCATTCAGGTTGCTTGCCATGGCTTGCCGAAGGGTATCCCACTGGGGGGATCAACCCGCGTTTCCTCAAGTCGGTTTAATGGCAGTCAGAATAGCCCGTGCCAGTTGTTGCAGGCCGGTGTGGGACAGGTCCGAGGCACTAAAAGCCAGATCGGCAGGTGAGGGCGCGTAATTCGTTGCCAGCGATTTGTTGTAGGCCGGATCGTAATGCTGCTCCAGCAGGGCGGTGACCAGATCATCCCAGGCATGCTGACTGGCCAGCAATTGCCAGGCCGTCACCATTTCGTTGCCGCGCAGCGTGTTGAGATGGGCGAGCTGGCGGTTAATGTCATCGGGGTCATGCAGAAAGTGCGCATAGTCTTCGGTGAGCAGTTTGACGCGCGCGGCCAGCGAGACCTCCAGCCGCACACAGGGGCTGGCACGCATGGCGGTCATCAACGCTTCGGGTATGCGCAGCACGCCGATTTTCTTGCTTTCGGATTCCACGAACACCGGGCGGGCGGGATCAAAGTGGCTGAGCGCAGACCAGATGGCGCTCTCGAAGCTTTTTTGCGGCGGCTGGGGCTGGTCTGGCAACGCCCCCAGGAGTGAGCCGCGATGGGCGGCCAGCGCTTCAAGATCAAGAACCTGCGCGCCTTCGCTCGCCAGTGCCTGCAGCAAGCGGCTTTTACCGCTGCCGGTGGGCGCGCACACGACGCGATAGTTCAGGCTGGACGGCAGGCTGGCGAGTTCGGCGATGACATGACGCCGATAGGCTTTGTAGCCACCGTCGAGTTGCATCGCGGTGAAGCCGATTTTCTGCAGAATATGGGTCATCGATTCGCTACGGCCACCGCCGCGCCAGCAAACCACCAGCGGGTGATACGACTTGGGTTTGTCAGCGAAATGGTCCTCGAGGTGCCGGGCGATGTTGCGCGACACCAGCGCTGCCCCGAGTTTTTTGGCTTCAAACGACGACACCTGCTTGTATAAGATGCCGACGCGCTCACGCTCGGCGTCGCTTAATACGGGCAAATTGATGGCACCAGGGATGTGGTCTTCTGCAAATTCACCGGGGGACCGGACATCGATCACCTCGTCAAAGGCATGCAGTTCTGCTACGGTGGCAACGCGCAAGCTGGCTCAACTTTCAGGAAAAACGTACGTGGACATAATCAAACTAACGCAATTTTCACACGGTGGCGGCTGCGGCTGCAAAATCGCCCCGGCCGTGCTGAAGGATATTCTGTCACAGTCCGCCCCCATGGCAGCCTTTGCCAACCTGATGGTGGGCACGGAGTCGAGCGACGACGCGGCGGTGTATCGGCTGAATGACAGCCAGGCCATCGTCGCGACCACCGATTTCTTCATGCCGATTGTGGACGATGCCTTTGATTTCGGCCGTATTGCAGCGACCAATGCGCTATCTGATATTTACGCCATGGGGGGCAAGCCTTTGTTTGCATTGGCGATTGTTGGCATGCCGGTCGGGAAGTTGCCAGTCGAAACCATACGCCAGATTCTGGCGGGCGGCGAAGCGGTTTGCTGCGAAGCAGGCATTCCGATTGCCGGCGGCCATTCCATCGATGCACCGGAGCCGATTTATGGCTTGGTGGGTATTGGTGTGGTGCACCCTGACCGGGTCAAACGCAACAATGCAGCCAAAGCGGGCGATGTCCTGATACTGGGCAAGCCGCTGGGGGTGGGTATTCTGTCGGCTGCCCTGAAAAAAGGCCAGCTCTCGACTGAAGGCTATTCAAAGATGATTGAAATCACCACGCAGCTGAACACGGTGGGAACAGCGTTGAGTGAACTGGATGGGGTGCACGCGATGACCGATGTCACCGGTTTTGCCCTGCTGGGACATCTGCTGGAAATTGCGCGCGGTTCGCAATTATCGGCACATGTGCATTTTGATCGGGTGCCGGTGATCGAGGAAGCACTGCTCCACGCGCAAGCCGGCGTGGCAACCGGTGCGGCTGAGCGTAACTGGGCTAGCTACGGTGAGGATGTCGATGTGGGGACAGGCGTTGCCGAGTGGCAACGTGCATTGCTGTGCGATCCACAAACCAGTGGTGGCTTGCTGATTGCGTGTGATCCGTCAGTAGAGAATGAAGTATTGGCGGCTTTCCTGCAGCATGGATTTGCTGCAGCCAAAGCGATAGGGCATCTTGGCGCAGGCGCGCCACGTGCCCTGGTGAGTGCTTCTTAAACGATCTTGAGCGTTGCGGTTTTTCGATCTTCCGAGCGTCGGCTGGAAATCTGGCGCCGGTCGGAAGAAAGGCCGGAGGGCAATGCCGCATCGCGTGGGGCGATCCGGCGGTCACCTAAACGGCGCTCTAGCGGAATGAACTCAACGTCGTAAACTGGTAGTGCCGACATGGTTATATCCTTGGTTTGTCGAGATGTTGACAATTGTAGTCAATATTTCGACAAATTTACAATCGTATAATTGACCAGTCGGTGGTTTATTTGTGCCGTTTGTCGGCGCAACGCCACAAATCAGAGCCCTGCAGCGCGGTTGATGCGCTGTTTTTCACGTTCCCACTCGCGATCTTTCTCGGTTGCGCGCTTGTCGTGCTGCTTTTTACCCTTTGCCAAACCGATGTCCAGTTTGATGCGGCCTTTTGCAAAATGCATGTTGATGGGCACCAAGGTAAAGCCGGCTCGCTCGGTTTTACCGATGAGCTTATTGATTTCTGCTGCGTTTAGCAGGAGTTTGCGCGAACGTGTGGGGTCTGGAAGGATGTGGGTGGACGCGGCAAGCAATGGGCTGATGTGGCAGCCAATCAGGTAGACAGCGCCGTTCTTGATAACCACATAGGCTTCTTTCAACTGCACCCGGCCTGCGCGTATGGCCTTGACTTCCCAGCCTTCGAGCACGAGTCCGGCCTCGAATTTTTCTTCGATAAAATAATCGTGGAAGACTTTTTTGTTGTCGGCGATGCTCATGGCAGAAGGGCTTGCGTACAATTCTCGATTTTACAAGGCTTTAGGTACTCATGGCGCGTGTGGAAAAAAGTGTGCTGGTGGCACACCCCCCTGAACGCATGTTCGATCTGGTGGATCGGGTCGAGGATTATCCGATTTTTCTGCCCTGGTGCGGGGGGACTGAGTTGAAAGCCCGCGACGAAGACATCACTGTGGCAACCATTCACATTGCGTATATGGGTATTCGTCAGAGCTTTACGACTGAAAATACCAAGGCGCGGCCCCATGAGATGCGAATCAGATTGAGAGATGGCCCCTTCTCAGAGCTGGAAGGCAACTGGATGTTTCTGCCGCTGGGCGACGACGCCTGCAAAATTGAATTCCGTTTGCGGTATGTGTTTTCCAGCCGGGTGCTGGAAGCCATTCTGGCGCCGGTATTCAGTCACATTACCAACACATTTGTCGATGCCTTCGTGCGTCGCGCAGACGAGGTGTATTCCGCATGAATGCAGCCAGTATCAACGTGGAAGTCACCTATGCGCTTCCTGCGCAACAGCTTTTGTTGAAGGTTCAGTTGTCTGAGGGTGCGACCGTGGAAGATGCGATTCGCGCTTCCGGGGTGATGACGTCATTCCCTGACATAGACCTTTCCAGGAACAAGGTCGGCATTTTCAGCAAACTGGTCAAGCTGGACGAAACGGTGCGGGACAAGGACCGCATTGAGATTTATCGCCCATTGATCGCCGACCCCAAGGAGGTGCGCCGTAAACGTGCAGAAGAGGGGAAAGTGACCAAAAAAGGTGGGGGTGATGCGATGCCTGAAAAAATGGCGGCTTCCGATAAACCAGAAGCTGTGTAGCCTGCCTTGGTTTGCTAGCCTGTTCTATTTACAGAAGTCGGAAATGGCCTTTTTATTATTGGCTAGAGCAGCATTGCGCGCCGCTTCGTCCATGTAGGTACGCTGGCCTGTGCTGTTGGTTGTGTAGGTGCGTGGCGTGTTTTGCAAGGTGCTGAGGTTCTTGCGTGCCTTGTCACAGTTTTCACGCTGGATGCGTACCTGTTCGGCCTCTTTGTCGGCCTTGGCGCGGGCTTCTTCAGCGTCCTTACGGCGTTTTTTGTATGCCTGATCCTGATCGTTAAGCGATTGGGTGGCTTGCGAAGTGGCTTCAGCCTGTCCGGTCGCGGGGCCTTTAACCGTTTCAGCGTTCACTGTGGGCGGTTGATCCGTGTAATGCACTTTGCCCTGGCCATCGGTCCATTTATACAGTTCGGCATGGGCATTCGCTGCGAATGCCAGGGCGCCCAAAAGTAAAAGCCTTCCGGCGCGCGTCCGGAAGGCTAGATTATTGCGGTGGGGAAAATTAATCACCGACTTTGAGCATCGGGTAGTTCATCTGGGCCAAACCCTTCTGGATGTGATCTCTGGCCAGTTTGACCTGCTTCATTACGGTATCGCTGTCGCCTTTTTCGGCGGCTTCATCAGCAGCTTTTAGTGCATTCTCGGCGGTAGTCCACAGGTGGTTTTTGGCCTTGGCATCCTTGGCTTCTGCCTTTGCCGCAGTCAAGGCAGCCTGGGCTTCGGCACTGATGGATGGTTTTGCAGGCTCGGCTACTTTTGCGGGGGGGGGCTGGGTGGTTTGCATATCGGCGCAGCCAGACAAGCCCAGCAGGGCAACGGAAGTCAGTGCAAGTAAAACTTTGGACATTGTTTTATCTCCTCGTGTTGTATGGCGTTCAGGGGGCGGGCTGTCGAACCTGTCGCCCTAGCAGATTGAATGCTGGGACAAAGTTAGCCGCATCACGCGCGGGAGTCAACTCATTCAGCCTGCAATCGGGTTGGTAGATTACGACCAAAGGCCCAGAGGGCGCGCGAGTTTGTGCGGGCACGGGGCGCACGCGTATAATTCCGCTTTGCTATAAGGAAAGCCCATGCGTGTTCTTCAAAAAGCGCTGACGTTCGACGACGTTCTGCTCGTTCCCGCCCATTCTGCCATTCTTCCTCGTGAGGTCAGCTTGTCTACACAGTTGACCCGCACGATTTCCCTGAATCTCCCCCTGTTGTCGGCCGCCATGGATACGGTGACAGAGGCGCGCCTGGCGATTGCACTGGCGCAGGAGGGTGGCATCGGCATCATTCATAAAAACATGAACACCGAGATGCAGGCGGCTCAAGTGGCGGCCGTCAAGCGCTTTGAATCAGGTGTGGTCAAGGACCCGATTACCGTGGCCCCGCAAATGACTGTGCGCCAGGTTCTGGAGATCACGCGCAGCAAGCATATTTCCGGCCTGCCGGTGATCGACGGCGGCAAGGTGGTGGGCATTGTCACCAATCGTGACCTGCGTTTTGAAACCAGCCTCGATCAGCCGGTAGCCAACATCATGACGCCGAAGGATCGGCTGGTGACAGTGCAGGAAGGCGCAAACCTCGACGAGGCGATGGCGCTGTTGCACAAATACCGCCTGGAGCGGGTGCTGGTGGTGAACGATGCGTTTGAATTGCGCGGACTGATCACCGTCAAGGATATTCAAAAATCCAGCGAACATCCGCTGGCATGCAAAGATTCAATGGGCCGTCTGCGCGTAGGTGCGGCGGTGGGCACCGGTGAAGGCACCGAAGAGCGCGTTGCCGCACTGGTGGCCGCAGGGGTCGACATCATTACTGTGGATACGGCGCACGGCCACTCCAAAGGCGTGCTCGATCGGGTGCGCTGGGTTAAACAGAATTTCCCTGACGTGCAGGTCATCGGCGGCAACATTGCCACGGCATCTGCGGCAGTGGCGTTGGTGGAGCATGGTGCAGACGCAGTCAAGGTTGGCATCGGCCCCGGTTCCATTTGTACGACACGCATGGTTGCCGGCGTAGGGGTTCCACAAATCACAGCTGTGGCCAATGTGGCTGCAGCGCTGGCGGGTAGTGGTGTGGGCGTGATTGCTGATGGTGGTATTCGCTACTCTGGCGATATTGCCAAGGCGATCGCGGCTGGTGCCAGCTGCGTGATGCTTGGCGGCCTGCTTGCGGGTACCGAAGAAGCGCCGGGTGAAGTCGAATTGTTCCAGGGACGCTCGTATAAATCCTACCGTGGTATGGGCTCGCTGGGGGCGATGCAGCAGGGCTCCAGTGATCGCTACTTCCAGGACAACGAGAAGAGCGCCGAGAAACTCGTACCAGAAGGAATCGAAGGCCGCGTACCCTACAAGGGTAGCGCACTGGGCGTGATTCACCAGTTGATGGGTGGCTTGCGTTCCAGCATGGGCTATCTGGGTGTGGCCAACATCACTGATATGCACGCCAAGGCCGAGTTCGTCGAAATCACTTCGGCGGGCGTGCGTGAATCGCATGTGCACGATGTGCAGATCACCAAGGAAGCCCCGAACTATCGCGTCGAATAACGGGTGGATAAGCAGGCCGAATTGAGAGGAAGTCACGCAGCGCGTGGCTTTCTTTTTTCCGGCCCCATGCCACTCCCTTTGTCCTCGTTCTGATCTCTGAAAACATGCACCAGAAAATACTCATTCTCGATTTCGGTTCTCAATACACTCAACTGATTGCACGCCGTGTGCGTGAAGCGGGCGTGTATTGTGAATTGCATCCCAACGACGTGACCGAGCAGTTTGTGCGCGACTTTGCACCGGCCGGCATCATTCTCTCCGGCGGGCCGAACTCGGTGTACGAGGAGGAAACGCCGCGTGCGCCGCAAGTCGTGTTTGAATTGGGCGTGCCGGTGCTGGGGATTTGCTACGGCATGCAAACCATGGCGGCTCAACTGGGCGGCAAAGTGGAAAATGCGGCCAAACGCGAATTCGGTTACGCTGAAATTCGCGCACATGGCCACACTGCGTTGCTGCGTGACATTCAGGACCGCGTCAACGACGAAGGCCATGGCCTGCTCGACGTATGGATGAGTCACGGTGACAAGGTCACCGAGATGCCAAATGGTTTCAAGTTGATGGCCTCCAATGCGGCTACGCCGATTGCCGCGATGGCCGATGAAGACCGCAGGTTCTACGGCGTGCAATTTCACCCCGAAGTCACGCACACGCCGCAGGGAAAGAACATACTCAACCGCTTTGTGCGCGATCTGTGTGACTGTGCAGGCGACTGGAATATGCCCGATTACGTCGATGAGGCCATTGGTCGCGTGTGCTCGGAAGTCGGCAGCGATGAAGTGATTCTGGGCTTGTCCGGCGGGGTCGATTCCTCAGTGGTTGCCGCGCTGCTGCATCGCGCCATTGGGCAGCAACTCACCTGCGTATTTGTGGACAATGGCTTGCTGCGCCTGAACGAGGCCGAGCAGGTGATGCAGACTTTTGCCGACAACCTCGGCGTCAAGGTCATTCACATCGATGCTCGCGATCGCTTTATGGACGCACTGACAGGGGTGTCCGACCCTGAGCAGAAACGCAAGATCATCGGCCGCGAATTCGTTCACGTGTTCCAGGAAGAAGCTGAGAAACTGCCGAAAGCCAAGTGGCTGGCGCAGGGCACCATCTACCCCGACGTCATTGAATCAGCCAGCGCCAAGACCAAAAAGGCGCACACCATTAAAAGCCACCATAACGTTGGTGGACTGCCCGACACCTTGCACTTGAAGCTGCTGGAACCGCTGCGCGAACTGTTCAAGGATGAAGTGCGCGAACTGGGTGTGGCACTGGGCCTGCCGCATGACATGGTCTATCGTCATCCCTTCCCCGGGCCGGGCCTGGGTGTACGCATCCTCGGCGAAGTGAAGCGGGAGTTTGCTGACTTGCTGCGTCTTGCCGATGCGATTTTCATCGAAGAGCTGCGCATTTCAGGCTGGTACGAGAAAACCAGCCAGGCTTTTACCGTGTTTCTGCCGGTCAAATCGGTTGGCGTGATGGGCGATGGCCGGACCTACGATTATGTCGTTGCCCTGCGCGCCGTCGTGACCAGCGATTTCATGACCGCGCATTGGGCTGAGTTGCCGTATTCGTTACTCGGAAAAGTCTCCAATCGCATCATCAACGAAGTGCGCGGCATCAACCGTGTCGTCTATGACATCAGTGGAAAACCGCCGGCGACGATCGAGTGGGAGTGACGGGCATCCGAAAGCGGCAAGAATTTATTTAGTACTATCAGGGGGCTTGTTGGTTTTTGACGAACACTTTCGCTTGCATCGTCAATTGCGCGGATTTTCGGTTGTAAGTGTTGATGTCTAAAAGCTTCGCGCCTGTTACCTGTCACCTGTCGGCGGTCCACACATGCAGCGTGAAGATTTGACGGTAAACCTGACGGCAGACTTGTTCACGAAATCTCGGTGTCTGCGTTTACCGTTGTATCCGTGTGGCTTCAGGCGGTAAAACCAAACAGGAGCGACATACAAACTAAAATCGCCTTCGGCGAGCTTGTGTATATTCTCTATTGGCATTCCGGTTCTTATACCGCGCAGTAAATATCGAATCTATCGTCCGGGACAATGATCGCCTGGTACCGAGTCCATGATTGAGCACGATCCATTGTTGGCGTTGAAGGCTGAAAACGCCCGCTTGATCGCCCTGCTGGAAGCGAACGGCATTCAATGGCGCGCGCCACTGGAGCCCGTGCCGCCAGCTTCGATGCCGGAGCCTTCACGGCTTTCCACGGACGAGAAGGTGGCGCTGTTTCGTCGGTTGTTCCGGGGGCGTACGGATGTCTATTCAATCCGCTGGGAAGGCAAGACTTCGGCCAAATCGGGTTACTCGCCGGCCTGTGCTAACGAATGGCGCACCGGTGTTTGCGAGAAGCCACGTATCAAGTGCGGGGACTGTGGCAGCCGACACCTGATCCCGCTATCGGATACAGTCCTGTACGACCATCTTGCCGGCAAGCACACCGTCGGCGTCTATCCTCTGCTGGAGGACGATACCTGTCATTTTCTTGCCATCGATTTCGACGAAGCCGAATGGAAAGAAGATGCCCGGGCCTTCGTGCAATCATGTACCGAACTCGGTGTCCCGGCGTCTCTCGAGATTTCACGATCCGGCAACGGGGCGCACGTCTGGGTGTTTTTCGCTGGCCGGGTGCCGGCGCGCGATGCCCGCCGCCTGGGCACGGCCATCATCAGCCATACCTGCTCGCGTACCCGGCAATTGAAGCTCGCGTCCTACGACCGCCTGTTCCCCAATCAGGACACGATGCCCAAAGGTGGCTTTGGCAACCTGCTCGCCTTGCCACTGCAGAAAATACCCCGCGAGAACGGTTGCAGCGTATTTGTCGATGCGGAACTGCGCCCGTTCGACGATCAATGGGCGTTCCTCGCTGCAATCCAGGCGATGGTGCCGCACGATATCGAGCCAGCCATTCTGCGTGCTACCGGTGGAGTGCATCCATTGGATGTCACATTCATCGACGAAGAAGATATGGCAAAGCCGTGGCAGCATTCGATGCCGGTGGCAAATAAATTGTCGGGGCCTTCCATGCCAGAGTTGCTTACCGTGACGCTGGCCAATCTCATCTACTTCGAGAAGATGCAGTTGCCACAGGCGCTGGCGAACCGCTTGATCCGCCTCGCCGCGTTCCAGAACCCGGAGTTCTACAAGGCGCAGGCGATGCGGCTGTCGGTCTGGGACAAACCGCGCGTGATCGGCTGTGCCGAGAACTATCCGCAGCACATTGCCTTGCCGCGCGGATGCCTGGATGCCGCGCGGGAATTGTTGAGAGACAACGGTATTCACAGCGAGCTGCGTGATGAGCGCTATGGTGGCGAGTCGCTGGAAGTCACCTTAGCCGGTCAGTTGCGCCCGGATCAGCAATCGGCGGTTGCGGAAATGCTGAGCCATGACGTCGGCGTGCTGTGTGCGCCTACCGCCTTCGGCAAAACGGTCGTCGCGGCAGCGATGATTGCCAGTCGTGGGGTGAACACACTGGTGCTGGTGCACCGCATGGAGTTGCTCAAACAGTGGCAGGAGCGTCTGCGGACCTTTCTTTGCTTCGACATGGCTGCGATCGGCACGATCGGTGGCGGCAAGACCAGGCCCACAGGGAAGATCGATGTCGCGGTGATGCAGTCCCTGTCGCGGCGGGGCGAAGTGAACCCGTTGGTCGAGAACTACGGTCATGTCATCGTGGACGAATGCCACCATGTCGGTGCGGTGTCGTTCGACGCCATTCTGAAACGCGCCAAGGCGAAATACGTGCTCGGCCTCACCGCCACGCCGATCCGTCGCGACGACCAGCAACCGATCATCTTTATGCAATGTGGACCCATTCTGCACACGGCGGCAAAACCTGCCGGTGCTCCGCACGATCTGGAGGTGGCGCCGTATTCGCTGCATGCGTGCATCGACCTGCCGCTCGAAGCCGGCATTCAGGATGTGTTCCGGCACCTCGCCAACGATCGGGGCCGAACAGCCGCGATTGTGAGCGAAATCGGACGCACCTTCAGTCAAGGCCGGAAGATGCTGGTGCTGACCGAGCGTACCGACCATCTCGAAGCCATTTCGGCGGCTTTGGACGGAGAAATTCCACAACTGTTTGTTCTGCATGGCCGGATGTCACGGAAGCAGCGAGCGGCTCTGATTGAGAAACTCGAGGCTCTACCCCCGGAAGCGCCGCGCGTACTGCTCGCGACCGGCAGGCTGGTCGGGGAGGGGTTCGACCATCCACCGCTGGATACTCTGGTGCTGGCGATGCCGGTGTCGTGGAAAGGCACTTTGCAGCAGTATGCTGGCCGGCTGCACCGGGAGCATGTCAACAAGACCGACGTGCGGATTATCGATTTCGTAGACACGGGCCACCCGGCGCTGTTGCGGATGTGGGACAAGCGCCGGCGCGGATACACGGCCATGGGGTATCGAATCGGCGAATGAATTGCCACCGATCAGATCACATGGCCTTCACAGAAAGTGAATCGTGATGAGCGAATACCAGTACTACGAATTCGTCGCCATCGACACGCCACTGACCCCGAAGCAGATGGCGGAACTGCGCGCGCGCTCGTCACGCGCAAGCATTACTCCGACCCGCTTCGTCAATGATTACCAATGGGGCAATCTCAAGGGCGATCCAGTTGACTGGATGCGGCGCTACTTTGATGCTCACGTCTATGTGGCCAACTGGTGTACTTGCCTTCTGTACCTGCGCGTGTCGAAAAGTACTTTCGATGCCGAGACCTTTCGCGCCTTCAAAACCAAAGCTGTTTTTTCGGTTGAGCAGACGAAGACACATTGGCTGCTTGGATGGGAGCTGAACGAGAGTGACAACTACGATCTCTTTGCCGAAGAGGACGGGCGAGGCTGGATGGCCAGGCTCGCGCCATTGCGCGATGAACTGCTGCGTGGTGACATGCGTCCGCTGTATCTCGGCTGGCTGGCCGGCGTGAGTGCTGGCGAAGTTGACGAACAGGCCATTGAGCCCCGACCGCCGCCCGGACTTTCCCGGCTGACCGCAGCCCAGCAAGCGCTGGCGGAATTTCTGGAAGTCGATGAGGATCTGCTGGCCGCCGCCGGACTCACTGACCAGCAAGATTTAAAATCCGATAGCGAGCGCGACGCCTGGATCGCCATGTTTCCCGCGGCAGAGAAAACCGCGACGCTCAAACTGTTGTTGACCGGACATGCGCAGCAGGCCGAGCGTGAGCTGAAATTACGTTTCCTGGCCTGGCAGCGCGAACAACGGTCGGATGCAAAACAGGAAACGCGGCGGCGTACCGTCGCGGAACTTCATGGACTGTCGGCATCCTCTGCAGAAACGAGAAAAAGACGGGAAGCAGTACAGCGCAAAAAAGCCGAGGCCGAACGGCAGGCCAGGCGGGGAACCCACCTGCGTACGCTGGCTGCCAACTTCGACCAGTGCTGGCAGCTTGCCGACAAGCGAGCTGAACGTGGCACCGCTTCTGCCTACGACGAGGTCAAGCGCGCGCTCGTCGATCTATCGGATGCCTATGCGCTGTGCGCGACCCGAGCCGACTTCGACCGAAAACTGGTTCAGTTCATGGCCCGGCATGGAAAACGCGGCGCCTTGGCTCGGCGCCTCGCCGATTCGGGTCTCTGGAAGAAATCCTAGCAACGATGAAAGCGAAAACGAAAACGACAGCGAAGTTCACCGCGAAATATCTGGATGAACTCATCGAGGAGGCGACCACGGACGCCTACTCCGAATCGGAGCAGGCTGGCGGGTTCTTCGCCATAATCGAAGAGAAGCTCTCACTGCCTTTCGTTACCCGGGTGCTCGGGCAGGCAGTGGCGGTGACCAAGGTCGATATCACCAGATGCGACCAAATTGTCGCTATTTGCGTGCACGGAAAATCAACTCAAGCAATCCTGATCCTCGATCTGCCGATGCCTGATCCGCCGCCAGAGGGGGTGGAATGGGTTGATGCTTACCGCCGCTGGTGCGGGAATTGATTGGAGCAGGAAGGGTAGTTATTTTGGCCAGTTACTTGATTTGTCACCAAAATAATGCTCTTAATATTTTACGCCAGAACAATGTTGATATTATTGTGGCATTATTTTATATAAAAATATAAGATAATTACATTATGGCAAAAACAATTGCTCCACTTCTTCCCTCGACGTCCGAACTCCTGCAACGATTCGGCGAACGGCTGCGTCTGGCGCGATTGCGTCGGCGCTTGACCGCCAAGCAGGTGGCGGAGCGGGCGGGCATGGCGCCGATGACCCTGCGCAGCCTGGAGCGGGGCGGGGCAGGCGTGACGATGGGGGCTTACCTGGCCGTCATGCAGGTGCTTGGCATCGAGAAGGACTTGGACTTGCTGGGTGCGGCGGATCTGATGGGGCGCGAGCTGCAGGACGCGCGCTTGACGGCTCGCGGCAAGCCAGCGGGTCGCGCAGAGTCGTCGGTATCCGTGGAGCAGGTGAAGCGTAGGCAAACCATCACCGCTGTAGATGCGGCCTTCGATCTGGCAACCCCGGCCAAGACAATCAAAACTCGGCCTCAGTCTCGCAAGAGCACTGGACAGTGGGTAGAGACGAGCGGTTTCACCAGTGCCCAGAGCTTGGTCGATCTGATTGATGTCAATCACGCCACGCCGAAGAAGAGGTGTTGAACCGTGGCTATCGCCGTCTACACCGATTGGGATGGGTTGCCGCATCCCTTACGCCTTGGCTGGCTCCATGGGTTGCGTGGAGCGGGGCGGGAGGTATTTGAATTCGAGTTTGATACTGCTGCGCTGACGCATCCTGCACTGACTGACCTTCAACTCGATCCTCGGCTCGGTCTGTTCCCGGGTCGCCAGCATCCACCGCAGGGGCACGAGACATTCGGCGTGTTCACCGATGCCAGTCCGGATCGTTGGGGTCGCATGCTCATGCAGCGGCGTCTGGAGCGGGACAAGCGGGCAGGCAACCTGCCAAAAAGCGCGCGCCTGTATGAATCCGACTACCTGTTGGGTGTGCATGACGCGTTTCGCGCAGGCGCACTTAGATTCCGGCTCAATGACGCCGGTGACTTCCTGGACAACCGTCACGACGTTGCGGCACCGCCGTTCGTACAGTTGCGAGAGCTGGAGGCCGCCAGCTTGGCGCTGGAGCGCGATGAAGACAACACGGCCAAGGCTGGCGGCGACTGGCTACGTATGTTGATCGCACCTGGTGGTTCGTTGGGTGGCGCCCGACCCAAGGCCAGCGTCGTCGATCCGGAAGGGCACTTGTGGATTGCCAAGTTCCCCAGCGTGCGCGACGAGTATGACGTGGGCGGCTGGGAATTGGTCGTTCAAACGTTGGCACGGGGTTGCGGATTGCGCGTGCCTGAAAGCATGGCGCGCCGCTTCGCGAATCCGCACCACAGCTTTCTCGTGAAGCGCTTCGATCGAACCGCAGCTGGGCGACGCCTGCACTTCGCTTCGGCCATGACGTTGGCCGGGCGCAAAGATGGCGATGACGCATCAACGGGTGCCAGCTACCTGGAACTGGCCCGCGTGCTGATTGACCATGGCGCGCAGACTGATGTCGACCTTCAGGAGTTGTGGTCACGCATCGTGTTCAACATGCTGGTCTCAAATACCGACGACCACCTGCGCAATCACGGCTTTCTTCTGATGCCGGGCAAGGGGTGGCGTTTGTCCGAGGCTTTCGACATGAATCCTGTAGCCGACTCACATGGTTTGCGGTTGAACGTCAGCGAGGCCGATAACGCACAGGATATCGACCTGGCTCTTTCCGTGGCGCCATACTTCCGCATCACGGTGAAGGACGCGAACGCGATTGTCGAGCGCAGCCAGGCGATCGTGCGGCAGTGGCCGAAGATAGCCAAGAGTCTGCGCATCCCGGCGCGCGAACAGCAGCGGATGGCTTCCGCGTTCCGGCTGGCGGAATGACTGTGATGATTGAGCGACGAAAGAACCTTGATTTGGATGCAATAGTCGTAGTCCAACTACGACAACAGCGAAGAATTCAGGATGACCTTGCCAGCTGGCGGCGAAAGTTGACGATTGATGGATTGGAGTAGCCGCCGCGCAAATCGATCTCGTCTTCCGCGCGGGCAGAAGTGCTTTATTTTATGACGGTAAAAGTGACGGTAAAGTGCGATGACCATAACAACGAAAGCCAGCTTTCATGCGGGGATCGGCCCGACGAGGAAGGCTGCCCGCGACGAACAGGTATTTGTTCGTTGTTTGGTTGTCAGGGCGGTCCTGTTCGAGTCCTCCCTCACATGAAAACCGTAGCCGTGATAGGCGGCGGCCCCGCTGGTCTGATGGCAGCCGAAGTGCTGGCGCAGAACGGTGTGCAGGTCGATCTGTACGACACCATGCCATCCGTAGGCCGAAAATTTTTGTTGGCGGGTGTGGGTGGCATGAACATCACCCATTCCGAGCCTTTCGAATCTTTTCTGTCGCGCTATGGTGCGCGCACCGATGTCATTCGGCCTCTACTGGATGTTTTCCCCCCCACAGCACTTTGTGAGTGGATTCACGGACTGGGGGTCGAGACCTTTATTGGGTCATCAGGACGTGTGTTTCCCAAAGAGATGAAAGCTGCGCCACTGCTGCGTGCCTGGCTGCATCGTCTGCGTGCGGCGGGAGTGCATTTTCATGTGCGTCATCGCTGGCTGGGCTGGAACGATGCGGGTGAGTTGCGTTTTGCCGTGCCCGAAGGTGAACGCCTCATACAGGCGGACGCGGTGGTGCTGGCGTTAGGTGGTGGAAGTTGGCCACGGCTGGGATCGGATGGCGCATGGGTGCCGTTGCTGGCGCAGCGTGGTGTTGCGACCGCGCCGCTACTGCCGTCGAACTGTGGTTTTGAGGTGGATGGCGGATGGAGTGAACACCTGCGTGCCCGCTTCGCCGGCCAGCCACTGAAAACGGTGGCACTTCGCTTCACCGATGCTGCGGGCAACATGCATCAGCGCAAAGGTGAATTGACGCTGTCCGACACTGGGGTCGAGGGCAGTTTGATATACGCGGTCTCGGCGCCGCTACGCGAGTCGATTGCTGCACAGGGCTCGGTTACCCTCGAACTGGATCTGGCGCCGGACAAATCGCTGGAGCGGGTCATTGCCGAGGTCGATCACCCACGTGGTTCGCGCTCGCTATCCAGCCATCTGCAAAGCCGTGCAGGAATCAAGGGCGTGAAAATGGCGTTGTTGCGTGAAGTGATGTCGACGGAGCAATTGAACCATCCAGCCACACTCGCCCATGCGATAAAATTGTTGCCGATCACTTTGGGTGCAACGCGTCCACTCGATGAAGCAATCAGCAGTGCCGGAGGCGTGCGCTTCGAATCGCTAGATGAAGCGCTTATGCTGCATGATCTTCCTGGCGTGTTTTGCGCGGGGGAGATGCTGGACTGGGAGGCACCCACCGGTGGTTATCTATTGACGGCCTGCTTTGCCAGCGGACGCGTGGCGGGGCAGGGTGCGTTGAATTATTTGGCTGAAAGAATTTAAGCTACACAGCATGTTGCGACTGACTGAACTCAAACTTCCGCTCGATCACCCGCCTGAAGCCTTGCGTGTGGCCATTCTGCAACGCCTTGCCATCAAGGATGATGAATTGTTGGGCATCAGCATTTTCAAGCGCAGTGTTGATGCGCGTAAAAAACAGGCGATGCTGCTGATTTACACGCTGGATATCGAAGCCAAAAATGAAGTGGCGCTGTTGAAACAGTTCCGCAATGATCGTCAGATCATGCCGACACCGAATACGACCTATCGCTTTGTCGGCCAGGCATCAGGACCGCTGGAGTCGCAACCGATCGTGGTTGGATTTGGGCCCTGCGGCATTTTTGCTGCGCTGGTGCTGGCGCAAATGGGCTTCAAACCCATCGTGCTGGAACGTGGCAAGGCGGTGCGTGAGCGGACGAAAGATACCTGGGGGCTATGGCGCAAGCACACGCTCAATCCAGAGTCCAACGTGCAATTCGGCGAGGGCGGCGCGGGTACATTTTCCGACGGCAAGCTCT
Organism: Thiobacillus sp.; assembly: GCA_031426895.1. Taxonomy (GTDB): domain Bacteria; phylum Pseudomonadota; class Gammaproteobacteria; order Burkholderiales; family Thiobacillaceae; genus Thiobacillus. The sequence goes on from JASJPE010000022.1 coordinate 31,765, forward strand.
ACAGCCAGATCAAGGACCCCAAGCATTACGGGCGCAAGGTGTTGACCGAGTTCGTGAAGGCGGGTGCGCCGGAAGAGATTCTGTACGTGTCGAAACCGCACATAGGCACCTTTCGGCTGGTCGGCATGGTTGAAGCCATGCGTCACGAGATCGAGGCGTTGGGCGGCGAGATCCGCTTCGAGCAGCGCGTGACGGATGTACTGATTGAGGCGGGCCATATTCGTGGCGTGGTGCTCGCGAGCGGCGAAACCTTGCATAGCGATCACGTCATTCTCGCGCTGGGTCACAGCGCCCGTGACACCTTCGAGATGCTGCATGCGCGTGGGATTTTCATGGAAGCCAAGCCGTTCTCCATCGGCTTTCGCATCGAACACCCGCAGTCGCTGATCGATAAAGCCCGGCTGGGGCTCAATGCGGGGAATCCATTGCTGGGTGCGGCGGATTACAAACTGGTGCATCACGCTAAAAATGGTCGTTCGGTATACAGCTTCTGTATGTGCCCCGGTGGCACAGTGGTGGCTGCGGCATCCGAGCCTAATTGCGTGGTCACCAATGGCATGAGCCAGTATTCGCGCAACGAGCGCAACGCCAATGCCGGCATTGTGGTTGGCATCACGCCCGAGGATTATCCCGGCGGACCACTGGCCGGGATCGAGTTGCAGCGGGAACTGGAGTCCCGCGCATTTGAACTGGGCGGGGGTAATTACGATGCACCCGTGCAACTGGTGGGCGACTTTCTGGCCGGTCAGGCTTCTACCCAACTCGGTAGCGTAGAGCCGTCATATCAGCCCGGGGTGCGTCTTGCTGATCTGGCGTCCAGCCTGCCGGATTACGCGATCGAGGCGATTCGTGAAGCGCTGCCCGCATTCGACCAGCAGATCAAGGGATTTGCGATGCATGACGCGGTACTCACCGGCGTCGAGACCCGCACGTCGTCGCCGTTACGTATTACGCGCGGCGGGGATTATCAGAGCCTGAATATCAAAGGGCTTTACCCTGCAGGCGAAGGGGCTGGCTATGCCGGCGGCATTTTGTCTGCGGGTGTGGACGGCATCAGGGTGGCGGAGGCGGTGGCGCTGAATTTGCTGGGGCAGGCTGCACCGGCAGTGTCAGACGAGCCGCAAGGCCCCCATTCCTGCGATTGCGCAGCGTAAGGCTGCCGCCGAGTTGCTGGGCCAGCCGCTCGACGATGGCGAGTCCAAGCCCGGTACCCTGTGCGCCCGTGCGTGCAGCGTTGCCCCGATAGAACGGGCGTTTGGCCGTTTCGATTTCAATGTCGCTAAGCCCCGCGCCGCGATCATTCACCGTGATGAGGACGCTGTCCGCTTCACGTGCAAGTTCGAGATCAACCGGTGGCGCACCATAGCGATGAGCATTTTCCAATAGGTTGGTAACGGCGCGGCGCAGGCTGTCTTCAGGGAGTACGGCATGGCCGGCCCAGCCATGCACCGCCATTGGCAGGCCGCGATGGGTGAAATTTCCAACGATTTCGCGGCATACCTTATCGATATCCAGACTGACTCGTGGCGTGCATGGAGTCGGCCGAGCAAATTCCATGAACTGCCGGGTGAGCGCATCCATGTCATCCATATCCTGAATCATTGCCGCAGCTTCGGCGGGATCGGCGACCTGCATCTCGACAGCAAGCCGCAAACGGGTGAGCGGGGTGCGCAAATCATGCGACAGGCCTGCGAGCATCAGGTTCCGATTGGATTCCATGTCGGCCAGACTGGCACTCATGTGATTGAAGGCGCGTGCCAGCTCAACGATTTCTGTCGGCCCGTTTTCATCCAGCCGCGCATCAAATTGGCCCTGTCCCACATGAGAGGCGATGGTGGCGGCATGCTTAAGCGGACGGTTGATGCGCACGACCACGATCCAGCCCCCCGCGAATGCAAGCAACAGCGTCAGTGCCCCCCAGCCAATCCAGGGCCATGGTGGGCCACGCCTAAGCGTGGTGCGCGGTAATACCAGCCAGTAGTCGTCCGGCCCTAGACTGAAGCTGACCCACAACGCTTCTTCGTCCATCTCATCTCCCAGCACCAGCGTGGATTCGCCGAGTTGCGTTTGCAGTTCGCGCCAGATTAATTTCAGCAGGGGACGATCGGGAGGAGGAAGGGTGAGTTCTTCCGGCTCCATGGGAAAAATCCGGATACCTTCGCGTTGCGATAATTCCTGTAACAACGCTTGGCGCCGATCCGGTTGCGCAGCCAGCAGCGCCGCGCGGGTGAGATTGACGACCGCGGTGATTCGGGTCGCAATCTGGCGTGCACGGGGTTCGCGCTCGGCAAGATTGAATAGTGTGAGCCACATAGCCAGGCTGGCAAGCAGCAGCAGTCCCATCACCAGGATGGTGCGAGCCAGCAAGGTGGCGGGTAACAGCCTCATGCGTCAGTCTGGAACGAATACATAACCGAATCCGCGTACGGTCTGGATATGATGTGGTGCAGCGGGATCGGCCTCAATGAGTTTTCGCAGACGCGAAATCTGCACGTCGATGCTGCGGTCGTATGCGTCGTGATCCCGACCACGTGCCAGCACCATCAGTCGCTCGCGTGATAGCGGATGGCGAGGATGTTCGGCCAGCGCTTTCAGCACGGCGAACTCACCGCCGGTGAGGGGGAGTTTGGCGGCGTCGCGAAACAGTTCGCGGGTGCCCAGATTGAGTCGGCATTCGCCAAAGCTGAGTTCGATGTTTTCTGTTGCGGGGGCGCCCGGTGGCAGCGTTACGCGGCGACGCAGCACTGCCTTGATGCGTGCGACCAGTTCGCGCGGATTGAATGGCTTGGGCAGATAATCGTCAGCGCCCATTTCCAGGCCGACAATGCGGTCGATTTCGTCGGCCTTGGCTGTTAGCATTACGATAGGCAGTTCCGGATGAAAGGTTTGCAGGCGTCGGCAAATCGACAGCCCGTCTTCACCCGGTAGCATCCAGTCGAGCACCAGTACATCGAAGTGATCGCGCGCAAGCGCCGCATCCAGCGTTTTACCGTCGGCTACGGCATTTACGGCCATGCCTTGCTCGGCCAGGTAGCGTTCCAGTAAATCCCGTAAGCGCAGGTCGTCGTCTACCAGTAATACTTTGGTGGGGCGGTTTGTCATGGCTCAAGCTTACGAGATGAACACAGTGGTGGACTGTGGATTGTTTCGAAATGTTTCCAAGGGTGAGTTGGAAACAAATCCTTACACTATTCATCTGGATGGACAAGCGGTATTTACATAAGCTGTCCAGAATGCAAGGAGTGGACGAGATGCTCGTCCACCAACCGACTTCAGGAGACCATTATGAAAAATGCTACATCCTTCGCTGCCTTGATCCTGGCAACCACATTGAGCTTGCCCACGTTTGCTGTTGACCGCGATGGCAATCCACCCGGCCCGCGTGGCGGGCCCGGCACCAATTGGGAAAACCCGCCGGGGCCAAGAGGCGGACCTGGCATGAGTCCGGATCGTCATTTGTTATGCAAGCAGCATCCCGCCAAGTGTGACCGTGATGGGAACCCGCCAGGCCCGCGTGGTGGGCCCGGCACCAACTGGGAAAACCCGCCGGGGCCTAAGGGTGGCCCTGGTGCCAGCCCGGATAGAGCGCGTTTCTGCAAGGACTATCCAAAAAGGTGTGACCGTGATGGCAATCCGCCGGGACCACGTGGCGGGCCCGGCACCAACTGGGAAAATATGCCGGGATCAAGAGGTGGACCGGGCATGAGTCCGGATCGCCGTTGAATGAATGGGGCAGGGCTTGGGAATGGGTGCGATGCGTGACTTGATTAAACGAAGCGGGCGGGTGCTGTGTGCAGTCTTACTTGGCGTGACGGCCGTGCAGGCTGCACCGTCCGGTGAGGGTGAGCCGGACTGGCGGCGCCTGCGTCACGATGTGGATGCCCAGACCTATCGGCCCGGCGGAAACGGCGAGTTTGAGGCGCGCCGGCAAGCTATTCGTGAACGTGCCCGTGTGCGCTTCAGTGAAGCAGACTCCAACCGCGATGGCCAGTTGAACCGTGAGGAGATCAGTCGGTTGCGCCCCGGACTGGCCCAGCATTTCGAGCGCATTGACACTAATGGCGATGGCCTGGCCAGCGAGCAGGAAATCATCGAGGCGTTGCGCAATCGCCAGCACATGCGGCGCGAGTACCTCCGCCCGAGATAACCGCTTCATACTGTTGCCGCCCTCCGGTTGGATTCGAGTCTGGCAGCAACTGGACGGGCACTGTGCCGAAGTGGCGCTGGCCCGCTTCAGCACACCGTTCGCTTGGGCGATTCGCCGCGAGTTGATGATGTCCAACCTGGATCAGGTGGACCAGTACTTTACTGAGTTGGTGCGGATAGAGGGCTTTCTGTTGGCGGTGCTCGCCACGCCTGACGACAAGGTGGTCGTGGCCAGTGACCGCAAGAATCTGACAGCCGTCTTTTCTTCGCTGTATCCGGCCCAGTATCTTCAGGCCAAGGCGGTGCAGGTGGAGCGCGCGGCCGACGGCAACTTGCGCGCCATCGTGCCCATCATGGGGTTGAATCAGCATCTGGGCACCGTTGCGCTGGAGTTCACGCCACCCGCCTACACGTTGCAGTAACGGGACGGTCATTCCGTTCACCTCCTGCAGGCCTGCAAAGCATTCATGCAATAAAAAGGGGCTTGCATTTGTTTCAATGTTTCCATAGTATTCGAAACATGGAAACAAATGCTGCCGTCACCGCGTTGTCCGCACTGGCCCAGGCTTCACGCCTGGCGGTGTTTCGTGCACTGGTTCAGGTTGGCCCAGCCGGCATGGCTGCAGGCAAAATCAGCGAGTTGGCCGATATTCCGCCCTCGTCGCTTTCCTTTCACCTGAAAGAGCTCAGCCATGCCGGACTGGTTGCTTCACGCCAGGACGGTCGCTTTGTGATCTATACCGCACAGTTCGACGCGATGAATGCGTTGCTTGGTTTTCTCACCGAAAACTGCTGCGGCGGCAATCCCTGCGCGCCAGTTTGCTCGCCTGCCTGTTCCCCGGAAAAGGCATCCTCATGAAACGCTTGCAGCTACAAGATGTGATTGGTGGCCTGGTTGCGCGGGCTTGTTTGTCAGAACCTGTTGTAGCCAGGATTTCCCACTGCCTTCCGGTCAAAGATAAATCCGCCACGGGCAGCGGTTGCTGAATTTCATTGCATTTCATATAAACAAGGATCCATCGTGGCTGAAAAACTTTACACCGTGCTGGTGTTGTGCACCGGCAATTCCTGCCGCTCGCAAATGGCCGAAGTGCTGTTGAATCATGATCTGGTCGGCCAGGTGCGCGCGCTTTCCGCGGGGACCCGGCCACAGCCCAAGGTGGCCGATGGCGCCATCGCGGCGCTGAAAGAGGCGGGTCTGAATACCGAAGGCCTGCATCCGAAGGACATCGACGCGGTGATGAACGAGTCCATCGACCTGGTGGTGACCGTATGCGACAACGCCAAGGAGGCCTGTCCGATCTTCCCCAAGCCGATTCCCGCCATTCACCTACCGTTTCACGATCCGCACGGCGAACCGCTGGAGAGCTTCCTCGCCGTGCGTGACGATATCCGCAACCGCCTGGTTGCCGCCGTGCGCGACAAGTTCGGCTTGCAAGCCGCCGCCTGACTTCCCGCTAACGGACCTCCTTCATGACCGAATCTGTCTTCAACGTGCTATTCCTGTGTACCGGCAATTCGGCACGCTCGATTCTGGCTGAGTCGCTTTTAAACTATCTCGGTAAAGAGCGCTTTTGTGCATTCAGTGCGGGAAGTCACCCGGCGGGCCAGGTCAATCCATTTGCGCTGGAGTTGCTGGAGAAAAACCATTTTCCTGCCGGCGATTTGCGCAGCAAATCGTGGGACGAGTTTGCGCAGCCCGACGCACCGAGACTCGATTTCGTCATCACGGTGTGCGACAACGCAGCGGGCGAAATCTGTCCGGTGTGGCCGGGGCAACCGATGACCGCACACTGGGGCATCCCTGACCCGGCCGCGGTCGAAGGGAGCGATGACGTCAAACATCGCGCCTTTGTAGATGCAATGAACCAGCTGCTGCGGCGCATTTCCATGTTCGTCAGCCTGCCGTTCCAGACGCTGGATGGCATGAAGCTGCAACAGGCCGTGCGTGACATTGGGAAGGCACAATGAGTGCACAGTGCGAGGCCACCGCCAAGCGCGCTGTCGGCGCGCCGATGAGCGTGTTCGAACGCTGGCTGACGCTGTGGGTGGCGCTGTGCATTGTGGCCGGCGTGCTGCTGGGACAATTGTTTCCGGCGCCGTTTCAGACGCTGGGACGGATGGAAGTGGCGCAAGTGAATATTCCGGTCGGCCTGCTGATCTGGGTGATGATCATTCCCATGCTGATGAAAATCGACTTTTCTGCGCTGCATCAGGTGAAGTCGCACTGGAAGGGCATTGGCGTCACGCTCTTCGTCAACTGGGCGGTGAAGCCGTTTTCGATGGCGCTGCTGGCGTGGATCTTCATCCGCCATGTGTTCGCGCCTTATTTGCCGGCGGAACAGCTCGACAGCTACGTCGCGGGTCTGATTCTTTTAGCCGCCGCGCCGTGTACCGCGATGGTGTTCGTGTGGAGCCGGCTGACTGGCGGCGACCCGTACTTCACGCTATCGCAGGTGGCGCTGAACGACGCCATCATGATCGTCGCCTTCGCGCCCATCGTCGGCCTGCTGCTTGGCCTGTCAGCCATCGTCGTACCGTGGAACACGCTGTTCACCTCGGTGGTGTTGTATATCGTCATCCCGGTGATCCTCGCGCAGGTGTGGCGCAAGCTGCTGCTCAAGCGCGGGCAAGTGGTGTTCGATGCGACGATGGCGCAGCTCGGCCACGCCTCCATCATCGCCTTGCTCGCCACGCTGGTGCTGTTGTTCGCCTTCCAGGGCGAGGCCATCATCCGGCAGCCGTTGATCATTGCGTTGCTGGCCGTGCCCATCCTGATCCAGGTGTTTTTCAATTCGGGACTGGCCTACTGGCTCAACCGCAAAGTGGGCGAGAAGCACAGCGTGGCGTGTCCGTCGGCACTGATCGGCGCCTCCAACTTTTTTGAGCTGGCGGTGGCTGCAGCGATTGCGTTGTTCGGTTTTCAGTCCGGTGCGGCGCTGGCCACGGTGGTGGGCGTGTTGATCGAGGTGCCGGTGATGCTGCTGGTGGTGAAGATCGTCAACCGCAGCAAGGGCTGGTATGAAGCGGGTCTGGATAACGGATAAGGTAAGAACATGTTGAAACGATATGCACTGATTCTGTTTGCCGCTGTGGCGTGTCTGCTTGCGCTGTCCGCACGCGCCGACTACCAGCCCAAGGCCGAAAAGGTCGTCGACAACGTCTACGCAATCGTCGGCCCGCTCGGCCAGCGCAGCACCGACAACGACGGCCTCAATGCCAATTTCGGCTTCGTCGTCACGCCTGAGGGGGTAATCCTGATCGACTCCGGCGCCAGCCTGTTGGGGGCCAAAAAGATCGAAGCCGCCATCGCCAAAGTGACGAAGCAGCCGGTGCGCTGGGTCGTCAACACCGGCAGCCAGGACCACCGCTGGCTGAGCAACGCCTATTTCGCCGGCAAGGGCGCCGAAGTCATCGCCCTCGCCCGCACCGCCGCCACCCAGGCCGAATACGCGGCACAGCACATGGAAGGCATGAAGCGCTTTCTCGGCAAGCGCATGCAGGGCACCAAGCCGCTGCCTGCGCCGAAAACCCAGCCGGATGCGAGCACGCTGGAACGGGGCGGCGAGATGCTCACCCTGGCTTACACCGATGCCCATTTCCCGGGCGACGCCTGGGTCTGGCTGCCGAAACACGGCGTGATGTTCAGCGGCGACCTGGTCTATGTCGACCGCCTGCTCGGCGTGCTGCCCTGGTCGAGCGTGAAGAAAGGCCAGCAGGCCTTTCATGCACTGGCCGTACTGAAGCCTGCCTACATCGTTCCGGGCCACGGCCGTGTCTGTGACCTGGCGCAGGCGCAGCGCGAAACCGGCGACTACTACGACTTCCTTGCGAACAAGGTGGGTGCTGCCGCGAAGGAGATGGAACCGCTGACCGCAACGCTCGACCGCTACGCCGACCTGCCGGCATTCAGGCACCTGCAGAACTACGGTGACCTGCACCGCGCCAACATGAACCGCGCGTTCACCGAGTTCGAGTCGCAGTAATGTTCGACGCCTTCGCCAGCCTGCTGGTCTTCGATTTTGCCGGCTTGACGCCGGGTACCCCGCTGGGTGCGGCGCTGCATTTCTTCGTCATGGATGTGGCGAAGATCCTGGTGCTGCTCACCCTGGTGATCTACGTCATGGGCCTGCTGCGTGCCCTGCTCAAACCCGAAAAGGTGCGCGAGTTCATCCGCAACCGTGGCAACCTGCAAAGCCGCTTCATGGCGGTGGGGCTGGGCGCGGTGACGCCGTTCTGCTCGTGCTCGTCGATTCCGCTCTTCATCGGCTTCGTCGAGGCCGGCATCCCGCTCGGCGTGACGCTGTCGTTCCTGATCGCCAGCCCGATGATTAACGAGGTCGCGGTGGTGGTGCTGGCGTCGGTCATCGGCTGGAAATTTACCGTGCTCTACGTCGTGTCCGGACTCACTGTGGCGCTGATCGGTGGCTTCGTGCTGGAACGCTTCAAGCCGGAGCGCTGGGTCGAGGACTATGTGTGGGCAATCCGCATGGGCGAAGCCGCGAAGATCGACGAGGACACCTCGCTGCGCGCCCGGCATGACTATGCGGTCGCCCAGGTAAAGGAAATTGTCGGCCGTATCTGGAAGTTCATCCTCATCGGCGTGGGCGTCGGCGCCTTCATCCACGGCTACGTGCCGGCCGACTTCGTTGCAGGCATCGCCGGCGACGGCAGCGTGCTCTCGGTCGTCGGCGCCGTGCTGGTCGGCGTGCCGCTGTATTCCGACGCGGTGGGCATCATTCCCATCGCCGAGGTGCTGCTGGGCAAGGGTGTGCCCATCGGCACGGTGCTGGCGTTCATGATGGCGGTGACCGCGCTGTCGCTGCCGGAAATGATCATCCTGAAAAAGGTCGTGAAGGTGCCGCTGCTGGCGCTGTTCGCGGCCTATCTCGCCACGGCGTTCGTCGTCGTGGGCTTGCTGTTCAATTCTCTGAAGGGGGTTTTATGAGTACCGACCTGCATCCGTCCATCGTCGCCCTGGTCTCGCTGGCGGCCAATGTGGCATCCAACCATCCCGGCCAGGGTCTGTGCCAGATCGATCGGCTGAAGGGCTACGGCGTGTCGCGCGAACAGATCGACACGGTGATCGAGATCGCCCGCCATATCCGCGATGAAACCGCACAAAAACTCGACGCCAAGTTCGACGAGGCCTACGCGTCTCATTACCCGCGGGCAGTTGACCGGCTCGCCACCATTGCGGTGTCTGAAAGCGGCGCCTGCTGCACGCCCACAGCTTCCGGCAAATCCTGCTGCTGAAAAGGAATCCATCATGACTGTCAACGAACACGACCAGATCCGCCAGCACGTCCGCGCCGCCTACGGTGCAGTGGCACGCGCCGAATCCAGCGGCTGCTGTGCGCCGAGCACGGGTTGTTGCGCGCCGTCGGATCAAGCCGTCGCCGAGTTGCTGTCGCAAGGCATCGGCTACAGCGCTGAGGAGACGGCTGCCGTGCCGGAAGGTGCCAACCTCGGCCTCGGCTGCGGCAACCCGCAGGCCATCGCCGCGCTGCAGCCGGGCGAGACCGTGCTGGACCTGGGCAGCGGCGCGGGCTTCGATGCCTTCCTGGCCGCGCGCCAGATGGGCGCGAGCGGCACCGTCATCGGCGTCGACATGACCCCCGACATGGTTTCAAAGGCCCGTTCCAACGCAGTCAAGGGCGGCTACGCCAATGTGGAATTCCGCCTCGGCGAGATCGAGCATCTGCCGGTGGCCGACGCCACCGTGGACGTCATTATTTCCAACTGCGTCATCAACCTGTCGCCGGACAAGGCCCAGGTCTTTCGCGACGCGTTTCGGGTGCTGAAACCCGGCGGCCGTCTGGCCATTTCCGACATTATTACCACCGCGCCGCTGCCGGCGGCCATGCAGCAGGAAGTCGCCCTCTATACGGCCTGCGTCGCCGGCGCGGCCAGCGTCGATGAGCTCGCGGCCATGCTCGCCGAGGCGGGCTTCGCCGACATCCGCATCGCCCCCAAGGATGCCAGCCGCGAGTTCATCCGCCAGTGGGCGCCCGGTCGGGGAGTCGAGGATTTCATCGCCTCGGCCACCATCGAGGCCGTCAAACCGGCAAACTGAAAGAGAACGACATGAAAGACATCAAGGTACTCGGCAGCGGCTGTGCCAACTGCAAGACCACGCTGAAGCTCATCGAGGAAATCGCGCAGGCGCGCGGTGTTTCGATCAATCTGGAAAAGATCGACGACATGGCGGCCATTTTGGGTTACGGCGTCATGTCCACCCCCGGCGTGGTGATCGACGGCAAGGTGGTGCATGCCGGCGGCGTGCCGGATCGCAAGAAAATCGAAAGCTGGCTCTGACGAGGCAATGATTGCCCGGGATGGCCCCCAAGTGCATCAAATGGCTAACCCCGTTGCCGGGTTTCTTGCTGCGAGGTGAAGCAAGGGCAGGCACGAGAAGGTCACGTCATAGCCGCTGGGGTGCCGCAGCCATTCAGCCACGTGCTTGTGGTGCCAGCCAAAGGCTCAAGTCAGCCATAAAAAATCCGTTTATAAGGCAGGAAGCGCGGCGATCTTTAATTTGATCGCCGCGACTGCGTGAGCTGTTGGGATCAAACGGGAACATCGAGTTGACTGATCTGGTGTAGGCGCCTGTTTTGAGCAGGCGGGTGGCATGACCATGGTTTGGCAATCTCCGTTTCAAAAATCAGAAAGAAAAATGGCACATTCCATTTCCAGGGCAGAGAGCAAGGAACTACGGCGGTATGCGCGGCGAGCCACACTGCAAACCGCGAAAATCCGGTTTGGGGACGGGGTGGCTATCCCTTCCGAAATTCGTGATTACTGTCAGACCGGGCTGTATGTGTTTTTTTCGGGTGAGGGTACGCCCGATGCTGCAATTCCTGCCTTGGTGGGTACCCCGGTCAGGGTGGAGTTTGGCGGGTTTAAATGTAGTGGCAGTGTGGCGCACGTTTCTCCCGGTGGGGTGGGCGTGTTTGTCGCCACGATGCCTGCTGGGGCCTTACTGGCCTTGCGCACAGTGGGTGGATCATTGAGCAGGGCGGAACCTGTGCGCGCCGGGTCCGGGCTGAATAATCAACAAACCCAGGCCTTGCAAACTGAGTGCACCAATCTGTTCCGCACGTTTCTGGGGGCGGTGATACAGGATTTTTTTCAGCGCAGCATCGAGCGCTTGAGCGAGGCCGACCAGGACGAACTGAGTTTTCTGGAGCGCTCCCGCTTTGAATATGGCGCGCAGGAACTGGCACAGCGCCGCAGTCAGATCGAAGATGACTTTTTCAATGCAATACGCGACCGTATCCAGAATATCGGGCCTGCCGCAGATCCGGCCAGCGAGAAACCCTCGAAAAACAAGCTGGCCCTCGTTGATGAGGGGGAGTTTGAAGACTGGCTCAATTTGTCAGCCGTCATCAAACAGGTCGAGGGGCACATTGCGCTCGAGTTGGACGTGTTCGAGCCGCGTTACAGTCGACTGGTTGGTCAATCTGTTGATCGAAAAAACAATCCCTTCGGCCCGGAGATGATCGGCCGAACATTCCAGGGCGCCATTCAGACCCTGGATTTCTCGAATTCCATGCGTACCGTGCTTTACAAGGCTCTGGGGCAGGCCTTGTTGAGCCGGATTCCCAATCTTTACAAGCAGTTCAATCAGACGCTGGAACCCCTGCAGCAGATTATTCCACCCAGGCAGGAGACATTGCGGGGCAAGCCGACGCCTGAATCCGTTGAGGCTGCCAAGGCGCAAGCGGCAGACGATGAAAAACCCCAATCCGATCTGACTGAACTCGCGGATACGCTGAATACGCTTTACAAGGAGAGTCAGGCGGGTGCCAGTCAGTCTGCAGAAAGTGCTGAATACAGTCTGGACCGTATTCTGGCTGCGCTGAACAAATCCCCGCAGCGTGGCGCAGCAGGACCCAATGTGCCGGGTAAAAGAAGCAAGAGCCGGGCGAGTAGTGCTTCGGATACGGAGCAGCCGGATGTTCTTAATGTGGTGGACCGGCTACATCAGATATCACGTCAATTGATGGGGCGCAATGAGCCTGCATCGTCACCTTCTGACGTACCCGATCGTGGCAAAAGCGCGCAGCCGGAAGCCAGCCTGCGCGAGTTGCTGATTGCACTGGATGGTTTGCCGCTGGCAAACCGGGCAGGCCCTGGCAGTTCGGCCTTGCCCCCTCTGGCCGATCAGATCGATGCGCGCATTGCCTCAACCAGCGGCGAGAACCGACGACTGGCACAGAATCACCGGCGGATTCTGGATGCCACCTCGAATCTGTTCGCCCGGGCGCGCGAGGATTTTGTTCCCAGTTCGGATGTGGAATCCCTGGTCAAACGGCTGGAGCGGCCGCTGCTCAAGCTGGCGTTGCAGGACAAGGATTTCCCCAACTTTCCCGATCACCCGGCAAGGCAGGTACTCAATCTGATCGAGCAGTACGCGGTTGCCGCGGATGACAAAGGCAAGTTTTTTGACGCCAAACTGCAACGGTTTCTTTATCTGCTGGTGGATCGCGTATGCAGCCGGGCGGATGACGATCCTGGCATTTTCGAGTTGGTTCGCGACAGCCTGGAGAAGGTCCTGCTGCCGATCCTGCAGATCCGTCGAACGCGTGTGGCGCGCCTGCAGGAAGCCAGTGAGGGTCGTGAGGGGATACGCTCAGCCCGCTCCAGGGTTAATGCCGCTCTGGAAGATCGACTTGCAGGCCGCGAAGTACCTGGCATGCTGCTGCGCTTGCTGGATGCCGGCTGGCGCCAGTATCTCATCCTGCTGGAAATGCGTCAGGGCGCACAGGGAGACGCATGGGATGCTGCTCTGGCCGTGCTGGATCAACTGTTGGTCTGGCTTAATCCCTCCCTGCCAGACACTCAGCGAACGACCGCTGAGACCCAGACATTATTGGGCGAGATCGAGCGCACCCTGAATACGGTCAATGTGGATTCCAGCCTGGTGTCGGTGTTCATGGATGAGCTGGGCGCAGGGTTGGGGAATGGCACACCCTCCCGGAGCCTGGGCAACGAGATGGTGCTTGTGCCACCAGGCAAGTTGGCCAAATTGAAGGGGACCGATGGTGATGCCCTGACCAGGCATCGTCAGCTGGTTGACCGTTTGCGGGTGGGAGATTGGTGGGACTTTTTTGCCGACGGTAACCGGATTCCGATGCAACTCATCTGGATCAGCCAGCCGCCGTCCAGTTGCGCCTTCGCCAACCGCTCAGCCACGAACAAGCAGGACCTGACCCTGACTGAACTTTCCCGCAAAATTCAGGATGAGCTTGTCAAACCAGGCAAGGATCTGGATTTGCCGTTGATCGAGCGGTCAGAAAATGCCTTGTTCGACGAAACCTATCAGGACCTGATGCATCAGGTGATGCACGATCCGTTGACAGGTCTGCTCAACCGCAAAGGCTTCCTGCAGCGACTGAATCAAATGGCGGTCCCGGATCAGGAGGACAAGGCGCACGCTGTCGGCATTATCGAATTTGACCAGTTTCGCATGGTCTATAACACCTGCGGCATGGAAGCGGCAGAAGACCTGGCGCGTAGCCTGGCCAATGCCGTCCGGGCACAAATCGGCCCGGATGCCATTCTTGCTTCATTTCGGGATGACACGCTGGCTATTTTGTTGCCGAATTGCAGTCGGGCAGAAGGATGCCCCACCGTTGAAAATCTGCTTAATCAGGTGAAGGATTACCACTTTCAGCACGAGAAGCACAGTTACAGTATCGGCTTCAATATCGGACTGTCTGAATACGCTCCGGCCAAATTCGACGCAGCACAGACGATCCGCCATGCCGACTCCGCCTGCATCACAGCCAAGTCGTTGGGGCGCAACCGGATACAGGTGTATGAGCAGGCCAGCGCTCAACTGCGATCCCAGGAATCCTTGATGGACTGGGCTGGGCGCATCGATTCCCTATTGAAGGGCGATGGACTGCATCTGCGCTGTCAGCAAGTGATTCCCATCAACGCGGATACGCCTTTCCTGCCGTACTACGAAATCCTGCTGGGTATTGAAGGCGAAGATGGAGTGGCAATCAACCCAATGCACTTCATTCCCACGGTGGAGCGCCTGCAGCGCGCGCATGAAGTCGACATCTGGGTCATGCGGAAAGTGTTCGCATGGATCGGAGACAATCCGGAAAATTTCGCGTCGGTAGGCGGGTTTGCCATCAATCTTTCCGCCACCTCGCTCAGCAGTCCAGAGGTCATGAGCTACTTGAAGGACGTGTTGCCAAATAGCGGCTTCCCTACAAGCAAGATTACGTTCGAGATCACGGAAACGGCCGCAATCGGGAGCTACGGTGCGGCCCAGGACTTTATTCGGGAAATCCGCCGTCATGGCTGCAAGTTTTCACTGGACGATTTTGGAAGCGGCTTTACTTCTTACGCGCACTTGAAGAATTTGCGTACGGATTCGCTCAAGATCGATGGTAGTTTCGTCAAGGAAATGCTGCAAAACCCGAATGACTACGCCATGGTCAAGTCGATGAACGATATTGGCCATTCGCTGGGGCTGCGCACAGTGGCTGAGTATGTGGAGTCGCCCGAAATACTGGAGGCGCTTCGTGAAATTGGAGTGGACTACGCTCAAGGCTATGCCGTGCATAAACCCTGTCCCATCGACGAGATCGTATTTGGGTGAAGACTGGATTGGAGCGAGGTCGTAAGAAAAAACGCCGCGATAAAGCGGCGTTTTTATTGAGTGGTGCGTTGGCAGGAATCGAACATCAGCCTGTATGCCTCATGAATGCTTGATATAGTCATTCGACTATTCAGACATGCCAACAGAAGTACCAACAAATATTTTCAGTGCCCTGTTATTTGCCTGTTCTCAGAATGGACTTCGATCCTCACCAGATGCGCACGCATAGTCTGTTGTTTCTGCGGGTATTCGTCAGTTATTAAAACCGCCTGAGTCGGTGCATCCTTCCCGATACCTTGGTGACCCCTTGCGTGTTCTCATCAGGCCCAAGAAAAACGGAGGCCGCAGCCTCCGTTCTTGTTCCGCAAGATTACCTGATTCAGGCTTCGATCTGTTTCCTGCGCTTAGCCATGAAACCCACCAGTCCCAGTCCCGCTAGCATCATGGCGTAAGATCCTGGCTCGGGCACCATGAGCAATTGGCCGCGAATTTCTCCCAGTGGGCTAACGGTACTATGCACGTTGATGTACCACAGCTCATTGAGCAAATCAGTTTCCTGAGTGGCGTCGAGAAGTGCATTACCAATTTTAGGTGAACCAAGCGGCAGGGTAATTTGCGGTCCTGCATTCACCCCTGGCGCCGCTGGGCCGTGGAAATGAGAAATAGTTTCGGTGCCAAGCAACCCTGTAAAGCTGATATTCCAGGTAAGCAGATTGCTCAGATCGTCATAAGTGAGTGTGCCAAATCCCGTGGCAGTGGAAGAAGTACCCGACTGGGCGCCATCCAAAGTAGTCACCATCTGGTAGGTAACTGCCTCGGCGGAAGTGGTAAAGCTGCCCACCAGAATGACGGCGTAAAATAGTTTAGGTTCGAAACGCATAGATTTTCTCCTGTTGAGCAATTCTGCATTTGGGAAAGCACCAGCCACGCTTGGTGGCAGGGTTTGCTTACTGTAGTAAGTAAGCCAAAGTAATCAAGGCGCCATTAAACAGACCTTGAGAAAGCATGTCGCGACGGACCGCTTAGGGTCGAGGCTGTGTGGAAACGCAAATCCCACTGTCTTCGACAGCATCGTGTAA
>JASJPE010000023.1:0-23107 GCA_031426895.1 Thiobacillus sp.
AGTGGCGCAGCTGGCCCAAGCCCGACGGCGGCACCATCGACCAGATCAGCGAAGTAGTAAACACCCTGAAGACCAACCCCGATTCGCGCCGCATCATCGTCTCGGCGTGGAACGTCGCTGACCTCGACAAGATGGCGCTGGCACCGTGCCACGCCTTCTTTCAGTTTTATGTCGCCGACGGCAAGCTGAGTTGCCAGCTGTATCAGCGCAGCGCCGATATCTTCCTCGGCGTGCCGTTCAACATCGCTTCGTATGCGCTGCTCACGCTGATGATGGCGCAGGTCACCGGATTGAAGCCGGGCGACTTCGTCCACACCCTCGGCGATGCGCACCTGTATTCCAACCACCTCGATCAGGCGCGTGAGCAGTTGAGCCGAGAGCCCCGTCCGCTGCCGACCATGACGCTGAACCCTGAGGTGAAAGATATCTTTGCGTTCCGCTTCGAGGATTTCACGCTGAGCGGCTACGACCCGCACCCGGCGATCAAGGCGCCGGTGGCGGTGTGAAGGGTGAAGGGTGAAGGGTGAAGGGTGGCGCACCACCCACCGTTCGGCCTGAGCCTGTCGAAGGCCAGCATCCACTCATGTTTCGACAAGCTCAACACGAACGGATTGCTGGATACCTAGTGCCGAAGCAATAAAAACAGGGACAACATGAATCAGAAAAAACCGCGTGTCAGCGTCATCGCCGCGCTCGCCAAAAACCGCGTCATTGGCATCGAAAACCGCCTGCCGTGGCGCTTGCCTGAAGACCTCGCCCACTTCAAGGCGCTCACCCTTGGTTACCCCATCCTCATGGGCCGCAAGACCTTCGAGTCGCTCGGCCGCCCGCTGCCCGGGCGCACCAACATCGTCATCACCCGCAACCCCGAGTATTGCAAGGACGGCTGCCTGGTCGCCGCCTCCATCCCCGCCGCGCTCGCGCTGTGCGCGGAGGCTGACGAGGTCTTCTTCATCGGCGGCGCCGACCTCTATGCGCAGGTCATCCCGTTGGCCGACCGTTTGTATCTGACCGAAGTGGATATCGAAGCCGAGGGCGACACCTGGTTCCCCGACTACGACCGCAACGCGTTCAGGGAAGTCTCGCGCGAGTCGCACACGGGCGAGAAGGGCGATGCGCTGGGGTTTGATTTTGTGGTGTACGAGCGGGATAAGCGTCGTGTTTGAGGCCATTTCTCTTCGCTTTTGATTCCCTCCACATAGTGCGCTCCGGCGGACTGATATTTCAAACGTTATGAGCCAAAGGAGTAACCCATGGTTTGGAGAAATATTGCAGACATTTCCTCAAGTGAGTTTGTATGCGGGTTCTGTGGAAACGTCGTAGCAAGCTCAAAAGGTTTTTTTGCGCCCGAGGAAAGGCGAGAGATTTATGTTTGCCCGCACTGCGGACAACCAACTTACGTGAACGAGCATGGGAGTAGAACTCCTGGAGTGGCACCTGGAGTTGAAGTGAAAAACGTTCCAGAACTATTAGATACGATATATAGAGAAGCTAGGAATTGCGTGGCGGTTGGGTCTCATACTTCTGCTGTGCTGGCATGCCGAAAAATGTTGATGAACATCGCTGTGGAACAAGGTGCTGAGGAAGGCAAAAGTTTTTTATTCTATGTTGAATACTTGGCCAATTCTGGATACATCCCACCTAATGGAAAGGGCTGGGTAGATCACATACGGAAAAAAGGTAACGAAGCAACCCACGAGATATCTTTGATGTCTCAAGCAGATGCCGAGGAGTTAATTTCGTTCATCGAAATGCTCTTGAAATTCATTTATGAGTTTCCCGCAAGAGTTCCCACCAGCACATAACTGGCCACCACTACCGGAACAATAGTGGGCAACCTCGTTTTACGAGAGTCTTAGTGAGTTGTTGAAGGAAAACAGAATGGACATAAAAGATACCAATCCAACCCCGCAACGGACAGCAGCATGAGCGGTTTGCCCCAATGCCCGCAGTGCGGTTCGGAATTCGCCTACGAAGACGGCACGATGCTGGTGTGCCCGGAATGCGCGCATGAATGGTCGAAGGATGCGGCAGCGGCTACGGATGACACCAAGGTGGTGCGCGATTCCAACGGCAATGTGCTGGTGGACGGCGACACGGTGACGGTGATCAAGGACCTGAAGGTGAAAGGTTCGTCGTCGGTGGTGAAGGTGGGCACCAAGGTGAAGAATATCCGCCTGGTCGAAGGCGATCACGATATTGACTGCAAGATTGATGGCATCGGCGCCATGCAGTTGAAATCGGAATTTGTCAGGAAAGTGTAGGCAGCCGGATTCCACCGGAAACCGCCAATGAAAAACGGGACCACGGTCCCGTTTTTCATTGCTGCGACATCCCCCGGTCAACTCATCGCTTCGTCATGGTTGTTCCGTGACGAGGCACGGCCGGGGCGGGTTGCGGGATCAATACACGTCGTGTGCCGTGTTATAGACGTTGAATTTGCCGGTCGGCGTTACCAAGCCCGTGATCCTGTGGATCTCATTCAGGGTGGTGCCGTCGAGCACGATCACCGCACCATCGTTCGCCCAGTCCGACACCCACACTTCGGTGCCATCCTGGTTGAACTCGAAGTGCGTCGCCTTGCCGTTGGTTGCGACCTGGAAGCAGCGGTCGAGGGTGGCGGTGTTCTTACTGTAGGCGCACATCTGTTTGTCGCTGGTCGTGCTCAAGGTCATGTCGAACAGCACCCAAGGCGAGTTCGGATGGGTCTTGAGGAACAGCGATCCGGCGGATGGCAGGGCGATTTCACGCACCACTGTCCAGGCAACATCCGGACGGCCAGCCGGATCGGCGCCGTAGACCGACACCTTGGGCTCACCGATGTGCGGCGTGGCATTCACCCAGCCGTAGACCGGGTCGAACCAGTTGGCGCCACGGCCCGGATGCGGCGTTCCACCGGTGGTAAAGCTTGCCGCCATGGTTTGCGTCTGCAGATCGACGGCCACCATCTTGTTGCTGGCATTGGCCGCGACCAGGAAGTAGCGTCCGGTATGGTCCCAGCCGCCATCGTGCAGGAAGCGCTCGGTGGCGATGTTCTTCACCAGCGGGAAGCCCGGCTGCGAGTAGTCGACCAGGCCGACATAGCCGCTCTCCTTGAACGCCACTGCCCACAGCGGGTCGTGGTGTGAGGCGGCAATCGCGGCCACACGCACCTCGGGCAGGGTCTCGCCGGTGATGCTCTGCATGGGCACATCGTTGCGCGCCAGCGGTTCCAGCGTCAGGGCGTCATAGACCACGTACTGCGGCGGCCAGTAGCAGCCTTCGATGAGATAGCGGTCCTCGAAGCCGGAGAACTTGCTGCCGTCCACGCTGCGCGCATCGTGACAGCCCTTGACGGTCGCGACGATGGTCGGCGTGCTGGACCATAGGTCGATCAGGGTCACCAGGCCGTCGCGGCCGATGGCATAGAAG
This sequence comes from Thiobacillus sp., assembly GCA_031426895.1. Lineage (GTDB taxonomy): Bacteria > Pseudomonadota > Gammaproteobacteria > Burkholderiales > Thiobacillaceae > Thiobacillus. The sequence continues at coordinate 3,412 of JASJPE010000023.1, forward strand.
TACCGCCCGGATGCCGAGGAGCGCAGGATGTGCACGGCGAAGCCGACGTCGAGCCGCACGATTTTTTCGAAGCTGTCGCCGTCGAACAGCGAGATCTTGCCGGCATCGCGTTCCACCACGCCGAAGAAGTTCTCCCAGTTGCGGCTGTGCTGCGGCGCGGTCGGGCGATTGACGACGGGAACGATCAGGTTCCAGCTTGCCTGGATCTCGGCCATCGGCAGCGGCGGCGCTTCCGGTGGCGGCTGTTGCAGGAAGGCGCTGAGCAGGGTGATTTCCGCTTCGGTGACCAGCCCGCTGGCGCCGAAATTAGGCATGCCACGCGGGGTGCCGTGGCGCAGCAGCGCGCCCAGGCCCTCGGTGCCGATCCACTTCGAACGCTCCTCGCCGATGTTCGGCCCGGTGGCACCGGTGCGGTAGAGACCGTGGCAGCCGGCGCAGCGGTTGAAGTACAGATCGCGCGACTGGTTGAACTGCGTCTCCGTCAGGGCGGCGGGCGCGCTGGGTTGCAGCGGACCAAGGGTGTCCTGGAGGCTCAGGAAGGCCAGGATGTCATTGATCTGCGCCGTGCTCAGATTGTAGTCCGGCATCACATACCCCCAGGTGGCGAGCAGGCTGCGACCCCGCGTGGAGCGCACGACCATGCCTGCCGGATCGGCGATGAACTGGCTGGTGAAGCCGTCGGCGCCGCGGTTCTTGAGGTCTGGCCCGAGATGGTCGCCGCGGCCGTGCGTGTGGCAGCCGCTGCACTTGCTCTGGAAGATGGCCTTGCCGTTGGCGGCACCGGTGGCGGTGTCAGCGACATTGATCAGGGACACGGTGACGGTTGCGGTATCGCTGAGCCCGCCCGGATCGGCGACCCGGACGGTCAGGCTGAACTGGGTGAGAGTTTCATAGTCCAGCGCCGCCGAGTTGGCGACCGTCAGCGCGCCGGTGCTGGCATTGATGGCGAAGGCGCTGCTGGTGTTGCCGGCGGTGATGGAATAGCTCAGGGTGTTGCCATCCGGATCGGAGGCGGCCACCGTGCCGACCACTGTGCCGTTGGCGCTGTTCTCGTTGAGGCTGAAGTCCTGATTGTTGACGACAGGCGCACGGTTTCCTTCTGCAACATCATTCAAAGCGATGCTGATGATGGCGGTGTCACTGAGTCCACCCGGATCGGCGACCCGGACGGTCAGGCTGAACTGCGGGGTGGTTTCATAGTCCAGTGCCGCCGTGTTGGCGACCGTCAGCGCGCCGGTGCTGGCGTTGATGGTGAAGGCGCCGCCGGTGTTGCCGGCGGTGATGGAATAGGTGAGCGTGTTGCCATCCGGATCGGAGGCCGCCACCGTGCCGACCACTGTGCCGTTGGCGCTGTTCTCATTGATGCTGAAGCTCTGGTTGTTGACGACGGGGGCCCGGTTCCTGCCCGGGCCTTTGGCGGCAAAGGCATCACCGGCCATCAAGGGTATGAGAAAGCATATGGCCAACAGAATGATGCTGGCGTAGAAGCTGCTCGATACCGATACGCTGGATTTCGTATTCATCAGTTCTCCTCCATTATTTATTGGTTTTCACGCTTGAGCCCGCCGTCCATGACCGGAGAGTCAATGCGTAGACAATTAACAGCCCGGTAGATGGAACGCCAATCAATTTTTCGTCAAAAACCGTACGGATGTTTGCAGAAATTATTTTCTTGAAAGATCAATTGGATAGGGGCTGCTATACGTGCACTTCGACGGGAATCGACGCAGCTTTTGGCGGGAGTGGCAATCCGGCTTCACTTTCCGCGTTGCGCGGCGATGTATTCCTCAAGGTTCTGCTGCGTCACCAGGCCGACTTCGCCGGCCACGACTTTCCCTGCGGGATCGATGATGTAGGTGGTGGGCAGGGCCGGCACGGGGCCGAGCGGGGTGCTGCGGACCGGCACAGTGCGTAGCACCGGATAGCGAATCTGGTGTTTGGCTACGAATTCTTTCAGTTCGCGCAGGCCGATTTCTTCGAAATTGATGCCGACCACGACGATGTCACGGTCGCGGTGCTTCTCATGGAGCGAGGCCAGGTCGGGCAGTTCCTTGCGGCAGGTACCGCACCAGGTGGCCCAGAAATTCACGATCACCCACTTGCCGCGATATTGGTCGAGCGACTGCAGGCGGCCGTCGAGGTCGGGCAGGCTGTAGTCGACGGCGTGCGCCAGCGCGCAACACCCCAGCAGGAGGGCGGAAAACAGTCCACGCAGTAAGGTTTTCATGGTTGAAGTGTTCGTTTTGGGGGTAAAAAAAGGCCCCGGTCCTTTTTCCGCAAGCGGGCGAGGAGCGGGGCGACAAAAGGGCCAGGCCTCATGAATCAGGCCTGGCGCATGCGGCCGTCAGGGCAGCATGTTGTACTGGATACGGGCGCCGGCGTTCAGCGCAATCCCTGAATTGACCTCCAGCGCCGTTTTTACAACCTTCTGCAGGTCGTCCATGATGTAGTCCGTGACGGGTGCAAAGGCGATCTTCTCTTCCTCGGTGATGTCGCCGAACATGGCGTTCATCATGAAGTGCGGGTCGAGGTAGCTGACCACCAGCGTTTCCTTGCTGCCGGTGCCGCCGCCGTCCTGGTCGATGATCTGCACGGTGATCTCACAGGGCAGCGCGGTCACGTGGTGCACGCCGGTGCCCATGGCCATCTTGGCATACTTGGGTGAACAGGCCTCGATCACGTGGTTGGTACCGGGCAGCGTCATCGGGGTGGCGCGCGCCGAACGCCAGCTTGAGCCGGGGCTGAGGATGCTGTCCAGCGTGTTGACGCCGTCGATGAGAGTCGGGTGCGTCCCTGCACCCGCCACGCCGTTGATGCTCAAGGTGTTGATGATCGCCTGGGTCACGTTGGAGGATTCGAGCGCGGTGAACGCGCTGCCGTCAGTCTTGGTGTAGCCCATGTGCAGGTACGGCGACTGGTAGAGGGAGTTGGCGACGACGTCGACGACCTGATCCATGTTGAGGAATTTCGATCCGAGCGCCTTGTCGACGGTCTTGGTCTTGGCGTCGAACTCGTTCATGGCGTGCAGCACCACGGCGCGGATTTCCGACTTGACCTGCGGCGGCAGGTCAGTGATTGCCTCGGCGAAAGCGGGATCGGCCATTTCCGCGCTGAACAGCACGTCGGTGAAGAACAGCGAGAAAATGGCGTTCGGGTCCTTCATGTCGACGTAGATGTGCTCGTCGTCGTTCCAGACCGACACCTTGCACGGCAGCGCCGGGGTGTGGCTGTAGCCGTTGACGACCTTCTTCCCGGTGACGATGTCGGAGACGCCGAGCGCCTGCTTGGCATAGTGCTCGTTGCAGAAGTCCAGTACGCTGGCCTTCTTGGTGTTGGCCTCGGTCACCACGCCGGTGGAAAGATAATCACTGTCGTTGGGGTTGATCGGCTGCGGCGTGGGGATCTCGATGATGGCCTTCTTGATTTCGTCGGCCGTGCAGGTCTGGGTCGAGCGGCAGGTTCCAGAGGTGCCGCCCAGCACCCAGTCCACGCCCTTGATCACGTTGTCGCCGAGCACGTCCACGTCCTTGTATTTGGCGGCGTAGGTGGCCAGCGCCAGCGCGGCGGCCTTGACCTTGGCGTAGGTGGCGACGTGATCGACCTGGTCGTTGGCGTCCTTCACCACCGGCAGCCTGGCGATCCGGCTATACGGCGTGACGGTGGTAAAGTCGTCGTTGCCGTTTCCTGCGATGGCCGACGGCATGCCCAGGCTCATGACCATGCCCAGGGCGGCTCCGCCGAACAGGGCCTTTTTGACCAAGCCACTGATTGGGGTCTCTACTCTTTTATGCGCGAATTGTTTCTTCATTTTGCTGCCTCCTCCAAGGATTGATCTGGTTCACCGCAGTGCCGCCCCGGATGCCGGAGATCGCCAGGCTTTGCCTTTTTGTCGATCCGGATCCGAAGCTGGCTATCAATTTATTCAGGGAAAGAGAGGAAAGCCAGTTAAAGATTCGTTGATATTCGTATGGATGTGTCCGAATTTATAATCATATAAAACAAATAGATAGATCGTATGCGCCGCACTTTTTGACGAAAACCGACAGATCGAGCGCACGAAAAGGACCAACCCGTGTGCTTGTTCCGCACAGCGGGGGGAGACAGCCGGGACAGGGAGATCAGTTCTCGGAGGGTTTGATGCCCGAGATCAACTGGCGGAAATCGTTCAGGGCCTGCTGGAGTTTCTGGCGGTCATCGGTCGACTTGCGGCCGAGTTGCCTGAGCACGAACTCGGCAGTATCGATGACCCGTTGGGTTCGGGGATTCTTGGGGCAGGTGTCGATATTCAGGTACTTGTCCAGGGTCCGGGTCGTGGGTGTCGACTTGTCGATATACACCGGCCAGATCCGGCTTTCCTCGGCCAGGTCCAGCTTGCTCTTGTTCAGGTCGTGTTCCCAGCAGGCCAGTGCGCAGAGCATGACCTGGACCACCTGCTCGCGTATGGGCGGTCGCCCGATGCCGGGTTCCGTACTCTCTGTGTCTTGCGGGTCGATGCTGGATGCGGTCGCCGTGGGGCCGGGCACGCCACGGGCAAGTTCCAGCAGGTTGTTGAGCGATTGCTCGACTGCGTTCATGCGTTGTTCATTGCGCTGGAAACTGCTGACAACCGTCTCCGGGGAGGGGTACGCGTCGGCTCTCGGAATGGCGTTCAGCACGATTGCCACCCCCCGGCCGCCCCGCATATCCAGCGAGCGGATCACGGCATCGCGCTCGAAGCGGGTTCCATTCTTGCGGATACAGGTGAGATGCGATTGCATTTTGCTGCTGGACGGGACGAGGGGGAGGCCGGAATCCTTTACCAGGCCAGCAATATCATCGCCAAACAGATCATTGAGGTCGAGATCGCCAATCTCGTCGGGCGCATAGCCGAACAGCGCGGCCGCGCCCCGATTGAAATACACCGCTTCCTGATCGTTGCCGAAGCACAGGATCGCGCTGTCATCCAGATCCAGCAGGCGTTCCAGATCGTTCGTGCGCCGCCGCACCTGGTCGGCCATGGAGTTGAAGGTTTCGGCGAGAACGGAAAAGTCGCGCAGGCCTTTTTTATTCACCGTCAGATCGAGCTTGCCGCTGGCCATCTGCTTCATGTCCTGGATCATGCGTGCGACCGGCTCGAACAGAAAGCGGTTGAACAGCCACAAGGCGAACAACAGGGTGCTGATGGTCAGCAACAGAAAACTGCTGATCGTGACGATCCGTGTCCGCTCCATTTCCGCGTTGAGCTTTTCCACATTTTCGTAGCCGACTATCCTGAACGCGGGCTGGTTGTCGGACGAAAACAGCATGTACTCGACCGGAAGGTGACTGTCCGGCTGATCGGGCACGCTGACAATGATCGGGTCGCCGGCTGGTGAAAAAATGCTGATCGGCGTCTGGGTGATGGCGCCGATGTCCGGAAGATTGAACACCGGGTTGATGATGATTTCCAGATAGCCGATCAGGCGCAGGCCGCCAATGGGCACGAGCGTGGAATACAGGGGCTCCCTGGGCGAGAGCCACAGCGCATCGACGGCCTTCAGGCGCTCGACGCCCGGGCGCTGCGCGAGGATTTGCGCCAGGTGGCCGTCGAGTTTCTTGTCCAGGCCGGTGATGCCTTTCGCGCTTTCGGCAACAAACTTCAGGTTGAGATCGTAGACCCGGATTTTTTCCAGATTGATGTTGGCAAAGCCGACGAAACCATTGATGAACGGATCGTCCAGCAGGCTGACCAGATGGTCGTGGCCGCCGGGCTGGTCAATGTCGCGGATGGCCTGGATGATTTCGTCGCTGTGGGTCAGGCGCATGCCGAGGTCGAAGGTGTGACCCCTTACCGTCTTGAGCATTTCCTGGGAGGCGACTTCGATGACCCGGGACAGGCTGTTGATTTGCGCATCGAGCGCGGCCTGCCTGAAATAGTTGCCGGCGAGCAGCGACAGGATGCTGGCCACGATCCCGATCATCACAAAGATGATCACCGTGACGTTGCGGATGGACAAAGCCTCTATGCGCATAAGGGGGACGTGGCCTAGTCGGTGATGACGGGCAGGCGCTTGTCCGTCCATTCCTTCCAGCCACCGCGGAGCCAGAAGAGATTTTTGTAGCCCCAGCCCATGGCCTTGCTGATCGCGTCGGAACTCCGCAGGCAGCGTATGCCATTGCAGTAGAAAACAATCGGCGTGGTTTTGCTGGGTGAGAGGGAGGCCATGTCCTCGCGGCGCATGGCCGTATTCAGCAGATTGGCGGCGCCTTCGATATGGCCCTTGGTGTATTCCGACTTCTTGCGCGAATCGATGATGATGAGTTCCGGCCTGGAGAGAATCAGCTCAACGACCTCTTCCGCGTTGACGATGACCACGCCGGGTATGGTTTCGGGTGGGTAGGGTTTCTCGGCAGCGAACAGGCCGGCGGAAAACAGCAGGAGAAAAGTCAGGAGCAGTGTCTGGCGTGGCAGCCAGTGACACGCTGGTATTTGATCCGGTTTGGGCAGCATGGTGTTTCCCGTTGGCAGAGAGCAGTTCTGCTGCCAATGATGCGGCAGCTATGGCCTGCAGGCAACAAAAACACTTTCAACCTGGAAAGGGAGTAACAGGTTCTGGTTATGGAAAAAATCCTGTAACAGGCCGCAACGGCAAGGTGCAGCGTTTTACGCTCAATCGAGAACATCCGCCCAGATGTTGCTTGCCCAGGCTTGGGCAAATTTGAAATTGCGTTCGTTGCCGGTGGGGGTGCTGCCGCCTTCGGGCTGGCTGACGTAACCTTTGCCCGCTTCGTAGCGGAAGACGTTGGCGATGTAGCCGGCCTTGCTGTCGGAGATGGCGGAGTAGCAGGTATTGGCGAGAACCGGGAGGGGATCGGGTTGGCGACCGGCGAGCAGTTCGACGATGGCGCCCGCCGCGATTTTGGCTTGGCTGGTGGCGGTGTGGCCGGACTTGGGCAGGTTGGACAGCACGGAGTCGCCGATGACGTGAACGTAGGGGACGGTGGTCGATTCGAAGGTGGCGAGGTTGACGATGCACCAGGCCTGGTTGCTGTCGTTGCGTGCGCCAGCCAGATTGCAGACTTCACCGGCACGCTGTTTGGGTATGACGTTGAGGACATCGCCGGTGACATCTTCAAAATCGCTGGAGATGACCATCCTGTTGCCATCGACGGCGAACGGGGCGTTGTTGGGCCGGTAGTCGATCATGCCGGCGTAGAGTTCTTTCCAGGCGCTCTGGAACAAGGCTTTCTTGGAAGCGATGTCGGGGTTGCCGTCGAGCAGGATGATCTTGGACCGGGGTTTGGCCCGCTTGAAGTAACTGGCGACCAGGCAGGCGCGTTCGTAAGGGGCAGGCGGGCAGCGGTAGGGCGCAGCCGGAGCCGAAATGACAAAGACGCCGCCGTCTGGCATGGCTTCGAGTTGTTTGCGCAGCAAGGCGGTTTGCGCGCCGGCCTTCCAGGCGTGGACCACTTTGCCGGCGGCTTCGGCTTCCTGGTAGCCTTGCATGGTATCGGTGCGAATCTCGATGCCGGGGGCAAGCACCAGGCGGTCATAAGCGATGCTGGCGCCGTTCCCGGTTTTGACCACGCGCCTGTCGGTGTCGATGCCGATTACGCTGTCCTTGACCATCTTGATACCGTGCCGGGGCAGTCTGTCGTAGCGGTGGGTGATGTCGTCCATGGTGCGCAGGCCGCCGATCACCCAGTTGGAAATCGGGCAGGACACGAACAGCTCGTTCGGTTCGATCAGGGTGACATCGATATTCGGGCCCCATCGGCGCAGATATTTGGCGCAGGTGGCGCCGCCAAACCCGGCACCGACCACAACGACGCGGGCTCGGGCTGTCATTGCAAGGGGGCCAGGCTGGGTGGCGCAGCCGCCTAGTGCAAAGGCTGCCCCTGCACTGGATATTTTCAGAAAATCACGGCGGTTGATCGTCATGTTGGGCGTCCTGATCTCGTGGAATGACTTCAGGCTGGCGCGTTACTTCAAGTCTGCGAAGTAGGCGGCCATGGCTTCGAATTCGGCGTCGGTATAGCCCGCTGCATGGCGTTTCATGATGGAGGCTTCGCGCTCGCCGGACTTGAATTCATGCATGGCTTTCATGAATTCTGAGGCTTGCAGGCCGGCGAGGCTGGGCATGAGATCACTCTGGCTTTTGCCGCCCGGGCCGTGGCATGCCATGCAGGTGGCTGTGATCACCTGGGTGTGCATGTCTGCCGCACTGCCGGCGCTGGATAGAACGAGCATGAACAGGCCGGCGAGCATTTTGAGAGAGGTCTTGCGCATGGGGTTCTCCAGAAGGGGACGGCAAGGACAGCACTTGTCTAATGCTGGTTCAAGCTGCAAGCCTGTCAACAAGGCGGCGCTGATATACGGCCGTGCCTGCAGTGAAAACAGTCGTGTCTAACTGGGCGCACCCATCGACAGCGCACGGGTTTTGCTGGCCTGTTGGACCTGTTCGGCGCTGTCCTGGTTCCAGCTATCGCTGATCCAGCCTGCCAGATTGTCCAGTGCGATCTGGCCGAGCGCGGCGATCCATTGCGGGTGCTCGTTAAGCGCGGGAATGTAGTGAAATTCCTTGCCGCCAGCGGCCAGGAATTGGGTACGGCCTTCCATCGCCAGTTCTTCCAGCGTTTCCAGGCAGTCGGCCACAAAGCCCGGCGCCACCACATCTACCCGCTTCACCCCATCGCGGCCTAATTCGGCCAGGGTCTTGTCGGTGTAGGGCTTGAGCCATTCGGTGCGGCCAAAGCGTGACTGGAAGGTGAGCCTGAACTGGCTTGGCTCAAGGCCCAGTGCCTCGGCCAGCAGCCGCCCGGTTTTCTGGCACTCGCAATGGTAGGGGTCGCCCTTGTCCAGCGTGTAGCGTGGCACGCCGTGAAAGCTCATCAGCAGGACGTCGGGGCGGCCGTGCATCTGCCAGTAGTCGCGGATGTTGGCGACCAGCGCCCGGATGTAGTCGGGGTGGTCGTGGTAGTGCTTCACCGTGCGCAAGGCAGGCTGGTTGCGAGTTTTCAGCAGCCAGGCGTAGGCGGCATCGAAGGCAGTGGCGCTGCTGGACGCGGCGTATTGCGGGTAGGCGGGCAGGAGCAAAATGCGGTCACATCCGGCCGCCTTCATGCGTGCCAGGGTGTCGGCCACTGAGGGGTTGCCGTAGCGCATGGCGTATTCGACCATGAGCGGCGAGGCGATTTTTTCGCCTAGCCAGCCCTTCAAGAGTTTGGCCTGTTTCTCGGTGTGGACCTTGAGTGGTGAGCCGCCCGCAGTCCAGATTGCCGCATATTTTTCGGCCGATTTCCTGGGTCGGGTGTTGAGGATGAAGCCGTTCAGGATCAGCCACCACACGGCACGCGGAATTTCTACCACGCGCGGGTCGGACAAAAACTCTTTCAGATAAGGCCGCAGCGCCGTGGCTGTCGGCGCCTCGGGGGTGCCGAGATTGATCAGTAAAATTCCGACTCGCGCGGGTTGGCCGTGGGTGTGATCGGGTTCGGTCAAATAGCTCATTTAGGGCGTGTTAACGCTAATTTCGCGCTCGCGTTGCCACGAGAAAGCGATGGATGTGAGGCGCACCTCGCCGGCAAGGGCCATCCCTTGCCAAGGGGTGCAACGTAGCAGACGCGCTTTCTCGTGGCAACCCATAGGGACGGGCCAATTCGAGCGCATCCCTTTGTCGCGTGCCGCTTGCAGTGAATGACACTGCGGCGCGTCCCGCTTCGCGGGCTGCATCTCGAATTGGCCTCGTCGCGGGCGTGAAATTAGCGTTATCACGCCCTAATGGTGGGACAGCGCGCTCGATAAAAGTTTGGCGGTGATGTCGACAATTGGCACCACGCGCTCGTAGGCCATGCGGGTGGGACCGACCACGCCGAGCGTGCCCACCACCTGGCCATCGACTGAATAGGGTGCGGTGACCAGGCTGCATTCATCCAGCGGCAGCAGTTCGGATTCGCCGCCGATGAAAATCTGCACGCCTGCCGCATTGCGCGAGTGGTCAAGCAGTTGCAACAGGCCGGTCTTTTGTTCGAACGCGTCGAACAGACGGCGCAGGTTACCCATGTTGTTGGACAGGTCACCCACGTTGAGCAGATTGCGGCTACCGGAGACCACCACGTTTTCCTGGTTGGCATCGAGTGCCTGGCTGCCGGCATCCACCGCGGCGGCCATGAGGCGGGTGATGTCGTCGCGCATACGGCCCAGTTCGTCGCGCAGTTTGCTGCGCACCTGGTCGAACCGGTGGCCCGCGAAATTCTGGTTGAAGTAGTTGGCGGCCTCGGTCAGGGCCGATGCGCTGTAGGGCTTGTCGGTGAGGATGATGCGGTTTTCAACCTCGCCTTCCATGGTGACGATGATGAGCAGAATGCGTTTTTCCGACAGACCGAGAAATTCAACCTGCCGGAACGCAGGACTGCGGCGCGGCGTCATCACCAGCCCGGCAAACTGGCTGAGATCGGACAGCAGGGTGGACGCTGCCGTGATCAGCCGTTGCGGGTCGGACGGCATCAGGCTGCTCTCGAGCTGATTCATGTCAACCTGCGCAAGCGGGCGGACGGTCAGCAGCGTGTCGACAAAGAAACGGTAGCCGAGTGGCGTGGGCACCCGCCCGGCCGAGGTGTGCGGGCTGGTCACAAAGCCCATGTCCTCGAGGTCGGAAATGATGTTGCGTATGCTGGCGGGCGACAGGTTCAGGCCGGCATGCTTGGACAGGGTGCTCGACCCCACCGGTTCGCCGTCGGCGATGTAGCGTTCCACCAGGGTTTTCAGCAGGATGCGGGCGCGGTCGTTGAGCATGCGGGAATTATATTGGGGGTTGGGGTGTAAGGGGGAAAGCAGTTTTTGATAAAAACCCTGTCAGGGGGTTCCCTGACCGCTGAATCCTCAATCCGCACGCTTTATAATCACCCGTCATGCAAACCTCTTTTCCATTTCACACGGTCGGCCTGGTTGGCAAATACGACAACCAGGACATGGGTACTTCTGTACGCGGGTTGGGGGAGTTTCTCCGAACCCGTGGGCATACGGTGTTGCTTGCCTGCAAGGCTGCCGAGCACCTTGGGATTACGGATTTTCCTACCCGTACGCTGCATGATCTGGCGGTCGAAAGCGATGTTGTGGTGGTGCTGGGAGGGGATGGCACCATGCTGTCGATGGCGCGCGAACTGGCGCCTCATGGTGTGCCGCTGATCGGAATCAACCAGGGGCGCCTGGGCTTCCTGACCGATATTACCGTTGAGGGAATGTACGAAGCCGTGGCGGAAATGCTTAGCGGTCAGTATGTGGCTGAAGAGCGCATTTTGCTGAATGGCATCGTTCGCCGCGACGGCGAGAAAGTGTTCGAAGCGACTGCCTTTAACGATGTGGTGGTGGGCAAAGGCGGGTCGGGCCGTTTGATCGACCTGGAAGTCGCCATCAACAGCGAATTTGTCTACAGCCAGCGCGCCGATGGGCTGGTTGTGACCACGCCAACCGGCACGACGGCCTATGCCTTGTCGTCGGGGGGACCGATCGTGCATCCCACGCTGGAAGCCGTGACGCTGGTGCCGATCTGTCCGCATACGCTGTCGGCACGACCGATTGTGGTGAGCAGCCACTCGCGGATCGAAATTCACCTCACTCATGCCGATGATGCGCGCGTCCATTTCGATGGCCAGCATTATTTTGACCTGATTACTGGCGACAATGTCTGGATCACGCGCATGAGCCGGTCGGTGACGCTGCTGCATCCGCACTCCTACAGCTACTACGACACCCTGCGGCAGAAGCTGCATTGGGGCAAGAAGCTCTGAGTGCGAGCGCGGCAACCTGCGACTTCTGCCATGGTGCTTTCTAAGCCCTGATTTCACAACGACTCATGCTGTCGCACCTTTCCATCCGCAATTACCTTCTGGTCGAATCGGTCGAGCTTGATTTCGCGCCGGGGCTTACCGTGCTTACCGGCGAAACGGGTGCGGGTAAATCCATTCTGATTGATGCGCTGGCGCTGGCACTGGGCGACCGCGCCGAAGGGGGCGTGGTACGCAGTGGTGCTGCGCGTGCGGAAATTACTGCGGCGTTTGTGATCGATGCCTTGCCGGTATTGGCTGCCTGGCTGGACGAAGCTGGCTACGCCACGGACGATGGCACGCTGATTCTGCGTCGCGTAATTGACGCGGGTGGGCGTTCGCGCGGCTTTATCAACGGCAGCGCCGCACCGCTGGCGCAATTGAAGGAGGCAGCCGAATTTCTGCTGGATATCCATGGCCAGCATGCGCACCACGCTTTGCTGCGACCGCAAACACAGCGCGAGGTGATTGATGCCTATGCGGGTGCACAGCCCCTTGCCGCAACGGTCGGCATGGCCTGGCACGACTGGCAGCAGGCGCGGCAACAGAGACGGGATGCAGAATCTCACGGTCAGGCGCGGCAGATCGAACGTGAAGGACTGACGCTGGCGGTGGGCGAACTGCGTGCGCTGGGCGAGGATATTGCGCGGTGGGACGAGATCCAGACCGAGCACGCGCGTCTGGCGCATGTCACCATTTTGATCGAAGGCAGCCATGCGCTGATTCAGGGGTTGGACGAAGGTGAGTCGGCCGTGTCGGGCCAACTGGGTGAAATGAGTACGCGCCTGGACGCCATGCGGGCCGTGGATGACAGCCTGGGCGAGGTGTCGGCTTTGCTGACTTCAGCCAGTGCCGATGTATCCGAAGCGGTGCACGCGCTGCGTCGCTATGTTGACAACCTGAATCTCGACCCCGGGCGGCTGGGCGAACTCGACCGCTGCATGAGCGAGATGCATCAGCTGGCGCGCAAGCACCGTGTGCAGCCGGAGTCGCTGGCCGATCTGCTGAGTCAGTTTGAGGCGCGGCTGGCCGAGCTGGCCGCCAGCGATGACCTCGACGCGTTGCAAGCTAGGGAAGATGCCGCCTGGGCGCATTACCAGACTGAGGCGAAACGACTCACTGTGCAGCGCCGCAAGGCCGCCGCCGCTTTGTCCAAACAGGTGACAACGGCGATGCATGAACTCGCACTGGCCGGCGGCCAACTCGACATTCAACTGCAACCGGTCAGCGAACCGCGCGCGCACGGCCTGGAAGACGTGGGCTTTCTGGTCGCCAGTCACCCCGGCCTGCCGCCGGGACCGCTTGCCAGGGTGGCGTCGGGCGGCGAGTTGTCACGCATCAGTCTGGCCATCCAGACAGCATTGTCCGGTGTGGCCGGGGTGCCGACGCTGATTTTCGACGAGGTTGATGTCGGCATTGGCGGCAGTGTGGCCGAAGCCGTGGGGCGGCGTCTGGCGAAACTGGGCGAAACCCGTCAGGTATTGGTGATTACCCACTTGCCCCAGGTTGCAGCGCGCGGCGTGCAACATTTGCGCGTAGCCAAGCAGGCAAACGGGGGCTTCGTATCGTCCAATATCGAATCGCTCGACACCGATGCGCGGATAGAAGAAATCGCGCGCATGCTGGGCGGACTCAAGATCACCGCGACCACGCGGCAACATGCAGCGGAGATGCTCGCCGAATGAAGAACACGTTTGCACGAATCCTTTTTCTGGTTGCATGGCTGACTGCCACGTCAGCCTGGGCAACCACCATGGCTGGTGTGGTCTTTGTGGTCATTGATGGCGATACCGTGCTGTTCAAACCCGACCACGCACCAGCCACGTCGCGGACTTTCCTGAAAATCCGTCTGGCCGATATCGACGCGCCGGAAAAGGAGCAGCCGCATGGTGACGCATCCACGCGCATGCTGACGGACCTGGTGTTGAATAAGCATGTCGAGGTGGACATCGTGGCGACCGACACTTACGGCCGGTCGATTGCCCGCATTCAGATGGGCGCAGTCCAGGTCAATGCGGAACTGGTGCGGCGCGGAGCGGCCTGGGCATCCACGCGTGCCCGGAGCGATGCCTCATTGGTGGATGCACAGATGGAAGCGCGCCGGGAGCACCGTGGACTCTGGAACGCGGCTGATCCGACGCCACCCTGGGAGTGGCGCCGGGCATACAACGAAATGGTTAATTAGGGGACCATTTTTTGTTTGGCGCTCACCTTGTTGCGGCCCGATTCTTTTGCTGCATACAACGCTTGATCCGCGAGACTGACCAGTGCGTCGATATCGGTTATTTCTGATCCACGTGTGGCCACGCCGATGCTGACCGTAATGGATTTTTCAGCTTGTCCGATGGCAATCCGGTTGGCTTCCAGTGTGGTGCGCAACCGCTCGGCTGACAGCATGACAGCCACGAGGTCGGTATTGGGGCAGATGACCAGAAACTCCTCGCCGCCGACGCGGCAGACGCTGTCGCCCCGACGTGCCGATGTGCGTAAGGTGTCCGCTGCTTCGCGCAGCACGACATCACCGGTGGCGTGACCATAGGTGTCATTGATGCTCTTGAAATGGTCGATGTCGATCATCATCACGGAAAGCGGGGAGCCGGAGCGTGTTGCAGCGTTCCATGATTGATCGAGTTGATCCATGGCTGAACGGCGGTTGGGGAGCCCGGTCAGCAAGTCGGTCAGGGCCGCATTGGCCAGTCGCCGGTTGGCCACCGCCAGTTCGGCAGCGCTTTGGCGCAATTGCGCACGGTCTTTTTCCCAGGCTTCTTGCAGTTGCACCATGCGTTGTGCGGCGTTGAGTCGGGTGCTTAAGCCTTTTGCACTGATGGTGCTGGGGATAAAGCCATCCGCACCCACATCGAATGCCTGATTGACCTGGTCCTCGCCGTGCTCGTCAGCCATCAGCAAAATATGCATGCGACGACCTTCGTCGGTCGCGCGCAACGCCAGGCATAACTCCGTTCCATCCAGACGAGGCAGGTTGTAATGCGCGATGATGACGTGCGGGCGTACCTCCATCGCCAGTGCCAGTGCGGCGGTGCCATTGTCAGCGGGATACACGATGTGGCTGTTGCCTTCAACCAGAAGTGCCATGGTTTGCCGGCGTGTGATGGCATTGCCGTCAGCCACCACAATACGTAATGGCGACTCGTTTTCGGCGACTTCGCCTTCACCCTGAGTGATGTCGGCAAATTGCGGCAACACAGCCGTCGGAACCTTCAGCAAGGTGCCCCAGTCCAGCCAGCTGGCGATCACCTGGTCGATAAATTTTCCGGCTGTTTCGGCATGGATATCGAGTTCTACTGCCAGCCTCATCCATTTTTGTGTAAGTTTTGGTCTTGCATCGGCCTCGGCCAGACCGAGGTCAGCCAGTTGGCGTGCCAGGCGCAGCATCAATATCAGGCTGTTTGAGCGGGAGTCGCGAGGAAAGCTGGCTGAATCCGGGCTTTCGTAATGGGTAAGCGGGTCGGTAAAAACCTTGGGCAAGCCCCAGTCGACCATCATTACGATGCCAAGTTCGACGTGATCGGTTTCCAGGCGGGCGCGTTCGTGGTTGACCAGGGTTTGTGTAGGGTCGTTGCGGCTGGCCGTCAACACAGCGTGGTATTCGGCCGGATACGTGGTTGCCAGGGCCAGTTTTCCGATCTGCGCCAGCAGGCCGCAAATAAATAATTCGTCGGTTGCGCCAACGTTAATCCGCTCTCCGAGTGCCTGCATGGTCAGCCCCATCAGGAGCGAATGCGACCAGTACGATTGATAGTCGAACGATTCGCATGTACCTGCGCGGTATTGATCGAGCAGCGAAAATCCCAGCGCAAGCTGACGCACGGCCGACATGCCCTGACGCACAACGGCTTCCTGAACCGATACAACCGGCCGTGAAATTTGTGAAGCGGTATTGGATAGTTTGATCAGACGGCCGGACAAGGCTGGATCGGTCTGCACCACTCGAGCGATCTCGCCCAGCGTCACGTTTTCGCGTTGGGATAGCTCAAGGATTGCCAGTGCCACCCCTTTGGGACTGGGTAATTGCCCGCTGATTCTGAGTTGTTCGGCCTGTGTCATCAATCAATTTGTTTTATAGGAGCGCATCAACCACACTGCAGCTTGTGTGCAGGTTCAATTGCTCATCGCGTGGAAAACAGCACGGGTACCGGCGCATGGATGACACTGGTGTCGTACTTTCAACAGGTTTATCGACAGGATTTCGACAAAATGAAGGCCAGGATAGGCCAACAGATTCAGGAAGTTGCGGGTCAGGTCTCACCAAGCGCGTGATCCAGACAGCGTAAATAGGCTGCTGAATCAAATGCTGTCTGGTGGCGTTGCACCTGCCAGATCATTTCCGCCAGGCAATCCATGACAGCGTGCTGGGCATCCATGGCGTCATCATGTTGCTTCTGCAAACGCTGGTAGCGGTCGCGTATCCCCGGTGGCTGGTCGACCGATAGTTGCTCGGCAATGGCCAGATGCATGGATAAATGCAGAAAAGGATTGGTTTCACCCGATTCCGGCAAGTAATCCCGTTCTTGATAGCGTTCGGGTTGATCCAGAATGATGTGGTATTCGGGATGGGCCAGCACGGTGTCCAGCGCGGGCAGCTCGGCGCCTGCAAGCGGCTCGCCAGCCTGGTATTTTGCCCACACGCCGAAGAAAAACTGGCGAACCTGGTCGCGGCTGGGATTAAACATTGGTGTGATTCAAGATGACTTCGCTGGTTCGCCGGCGAGATGCAAGGGGGCAATTTTGCGCTTGTATTCGCACAGGTCGGAAATGATGCACTCGCCACACTTCGGCTTGCGCGCTTGACAGACATAACGTCCGAGCAGGATCAGCCAGTGGTGGGCGTCGATGCGGAATTCCTGCGGGATGGTCTTGAGCAGCTTCTTTTCCACTTCCAGCACGGTTTTGCCCGGGGCAAGCCCCGTGCGATTGGAGACCCGGAAGATGTGCGTGTCGACTGCCATCGTCGGCTGCCCGAAGGCGGTATTCAGAATCACGTTTGCGGTTTTGCGGCCCACGCCAGGCAAGGCCTCGAGTGCAGCGCGCTCGGCGGGAACCTGGCTATCGTGCAGATCGATCAGCATTTTGCAGGCGGCGATGATGTGCCGGGCCTTGCTTTTGTAGAGGCCGATGGTTTTGATGGCGTCGGCCAGCCCGGCTTCCCCCAGTGCGAGCAGGGCCTCGGGGGTATTGGCTCGTGGAAACAGTCTGCGGGTGGCAAGGTTTACGCCCTTGTCGGTGGACTGCGCCGAAAGTGTGACGGCCACCAGCAGTTCGAACGGCGTGCTGTATTCGAGCTCGGTCGTGGGATGAGGATTGGCCGCGCGCAGGCGGCTGAAAATTTCGTGGCGTTTGGCTGGATTCATGAGGCGGACTTCAAGCGCGGCACGCTACGGTGTTTCAGTCGGGCACCCCGTGCGCGTTTCAGCAACGAGGATTTCACACAGGCGCTGAATCGGGCACGGGAATATTTGCGGGTGTGTGCTGTTGGGCGCGCGCCTTCTGCCAGTTGTGCGCGGCAATCAGCAAGCCCAGCGCGATGAACGCACCCGGCGGCAAGATCGCGAGCAGGAAACCCTGGTAGCCGGGCAGGACGTGCAGCACAAACTGTTTGGCGTCCTGGCCAAACACCAGGTCGATGCCCGAAAACAGCGTGCCCGTGCCGGCGAGTTCGCGCATGCCGCCCAGGATCACCAGAACAAAGGTCAGGCCCAGGCCCATCGCGATGGCATCGACTACGCTGTGCAGCGGCTGGTTCTTGGAGGCAAACGCATCGGCGCGTGCCAGCACTATGCAGTTGGTGGTGATGAGTGGAATGAAAATGCCCAGCACCAGATAGAGCGGGTGCACGAATGCATTCATCGCCAGGTCGATCACGGTGACCAGTGCCGCGATGATGAGCACAAATACCGGGATGCGAATTTCGTGCGGAACAAAATGGCGCATGCTGGATACGGCACCACTGGCCGCCGCCATCACCAGCATGGTGGCCAGGCCCAGTGACAGGGCGTTGATGACGGAGTTGCTGATCGCCAGCAGCGGGCACAGGCCGAGCAGTTGCACCAGGCCCGTGTTCTGCTTGCTGATGCCGTTTTGAAACAGGCTGCGGAATTCATTGATTGTCATCATGGGTGAGTCTCCTTTGCCAGGGCAGGGGGTGGCGCAATGATGGCCGCGCGGTGCCGTGCAAAATAATCGAGCGCTTGCTTGACTGCCTTGACCACCGCGCGTGGTGTGATGGTAGCGCCGGCCCGGGCATCGAAAATGCCGCCATCCTTGGTGACCTTCCAGTATTTGGCCACGGGTGTCGTCAACGACTTGCCGATAAAGAGCTCGATCCACGGGCTTTTGTTGCGATCAATGTAGTCACCCAGACCGGGGGTTTCGCGGTGAGAGGTCACGCGCACGCCGGTGATGGCGCCGTTCACATCGATGCCGATCAGCAGGTCAATGTTGCCACTATAGCCATCAGGCGCAATGGCTTCCAGGGCCACAGCGGTGACGGCCTTGCCACGACGCGCGATCCACATGGAAGAGGGCTGCTGTGTCCCCAGGAGATCGTCTGGCTGCACGCTCGTGTGGCTGGCGAGCAGGTCATTGTCATACAGTGAATGCGGCAACACCTGGTCCAGACGCGCCAGTTTTTCGGCCTGCTGACTGAGCTCGATGGTGGGCTGGGTACGGGCGAACGTGAATGCCAACAGTGCCGTGGCAACGAGTGCAAAGAGGAGCAGGATGGTTCCGGTGCGCAGCGCATTTTGACTGGCAGCCTTGAGCAGGGAATTCACGCGGGCGGATCCTTGTCCAGACGCTTCGCGCCGCCATAAATGCGTGGCTGGGTCCAGGCATCGATCAGCGGCACGCACAGATTCATCAGCAGGATGGCGAATGCCACGCCGTCTGGAAAGCCGCCCCAGGTACGGATGATGATGGTGAGCAAACCGGCGCCCAATCCGAAAATCAGCTTGCCGCGCGGGGTGGTGGCGCCCGATACCGGGTCGGTGGCGATGAAGAACGCCCCGAGCATGACTGACGGTGCAAACAGGTGGAACCAGGGTGCGCCAAACCGACCCGCGTCGAAGAAATGCAGGAAGCCGGCGGCCAGCCAGATGCCGGCCAGGAACGCCAGCGGCACCTGCCAGCTGATGATGCGCAGTGCCCACAACAGTAGCCCGCCCAGCAGAAACGCTGCTGCCAGCCACTCGAAGCCGACGCCGCCGTAATGGCCGAATATGGAATGCGTCATCACTTCATCGACCGTCAATTGCTGTAGCAATCCCGTTCGCAGGGCATCCAGCGGCGTGGCCATGGTGACAGCGTCAAGCGTGGCCTTGGGAAAGTCGCCGCCAAAAATGACCCCTGCGCTTTGCGTCAGGCTGAGGGGGGTGGCGGTCAGTTCGAGCGGCCCGGCCCACTGCGTCATCTGCACCGGGAACGACACGATCAGCACTGCGTAGCCCACCATCGCCGGATTGAAGATGTTCTGTCCCAGCCCGCCATACAGATGCTTGGCCACCACGATGGCGAACAGCGTGCCGGTGACGATCAGCCACCACGGCGCGAGCGAAGGCAGGGACAAGGCCAGCAGCCAGGCGGTGACGATGGCACTCAAGTCGGCAAGAAAGGGTTTGGCTGGATAGCCGCGCGCTTTTAGCATCGCCGCCTCGGCTACCAGCGCAGTCACGGTGGCCAGAGACAGTGTGACCAGGATGCCCGGGCCGAACAGCCAGACGTAGGTTGCCACGCCAGGCAACAGCGCGGCCAGCACCCAGGCCATGACCTGGGTGACGCTGCTGCGGTCAAGAATAAAAGGAGAGGGCATCAGGTCTCAATACTGTACGGTTTAGGCGTGTCCACTTCGTACCGTTCGCCCTGAGCTTGTCGAAGGGCAGCCCTTCGACAAGCTCAG
>JASJPE010000024.1:0-14074 GCA_031426895.1 Thiobacillus sp.
AGTACTTGGCTACGAACCAAGGGGTCAGGAGTTCGAATCTCTTCCGGCGCACCAATATTTCAAGGGGTTAGCTCAGGCTAGCCCCTTTTTCTTTTTGGCGCTTGCGGTTCGTTACCCACGGAAAGATGATTGGATTTGAATATTCAAGTCCAATGACCCGATAACGACAAGATGACCACCCGCCACGCTACCGACGACCTCATTGAAATGCGGCTAGAGCCTGGTTCACGTGGGCGCATTTTGAAAAATCTGCAAGGCACCCGTAGCAAACGTGCAATGGATGCTCTTGAGGCCCTGGCCTGGGCCGAGGCAACCGACTGGTCGATTCGCAACGTAACCACCGACCAACAATTCAAGGCTGCTGATATTCGCCAATGACACAAGCAATGATTAGTCACGCTGTATGAGTGGGCGGGAGAATACCGCCAGGTAAATATCAGCAAGGGCGGTTTTCCGTTTGCCATGTCCGCACAGGTGCCGCGTTTGATGCAGGAAATCTTCAGGCGAGTGATACAGGCCAGCAACTAACGGGCTTTAGCCGGGCGCTTTCCCCGACTTCCCCAGATAGGCGGGAGCGCGCGTTCTGCCGCTTTTTTTATGCCTTCAATTGCCGTCGAGGAAAGCACATTCGTGCGCAAGGCACGCTGGTAGTCCTGCGCATTGTGCAGATGGGGATTGTGCTGAAGCAAGGATTTGGAAGCCATGATCGCACTGTATGGAACATGAGCCGATTATTCAACCACCGCAACCGCACCTTGCCATGGATTGGGGCATTGCTGCGCTACCGGTCACCAAGCCTGCAAAAAACTAGGCTTTTGAGGGGATGTACTGATTGTCTGACACAGGTGCCACACCATCTGGGTTACATGATGGGTTACATCGCCTCCGTCCAAAAAAACCAAGGTCGACTCTAACGCTGGAATTAGATGGCGATGGCGATGGCACCAATACACAGCGCCCACTCCGTCGGATACAATCTTGAAAAAAAAGAACAAGGGAGGAAGAAGAGCAATGAGAACCATTGTTATCGTTATGTTGGCTTGCGTGACGTCACCGGCTTTTGCAGATGCGTATAGATGCAATGCAGGCGGCAAGACGATTTATCAAGATACGCCATGCCCGAATGCCAAGGTAATCGACAATTACAACAGCCAAGCGCCATCGAGTCTTGAACAGATGAAGGCTATGGAGCGAGCGACAAAAGAACAAGCACTTGCTGAACGTTTAAGCGAGACTCGCGCCGCCGAAAGCTCCAGCGTCACTTCTACCCAGACAACAGTAAGACCCAATCCTGCACCCAAGACGAACCGACCAGACAGGTATTACGACCGTCCCGACAGGTATAACAGTCGTTCCACGAGTGGCTCAACAACCATTCAAAGGCAATGATTCCGCGTGCCTTGGCCAAAAGCAATGACCGATTGATATAAGGATGTATTCATAACCCCCCGTGTTACTTTGACGGGGTTCAGCCCACCCAAGCGGTGGCCGTAATCACAAATATGTGATATTTATAACTATGTGGCAAATAAAATGCTATGTTAGCCCCGGCGGAAAAAATGAGATTCAGAACACCTATGATTCCGGTAATGACGACCTAAAAGTGGAACTCGAGGTGGAACTCGAGTATCTCAGCGTTAGAGACCGAGAGTTGTGGTTGCGCCCACATGCCGCGAAGTTGTCGAAGTGCAGTGAGTTTCGCGATTTTTTCGAAATACGGCTCTTTGCAAACCAGGTGCAACAACGACCTATAGGATTTTTTGGTCCAGGACAAAATGAATTCACCATCCTCTTGTGGGCTATTGAAAAAGGCGGAGAACTTAAGCCTCAGGAATGGTGTAAAAAAGCCAACCGTCGCCGGCTGCAATTGATTGACGGCGAAACGATAGCTAAACCTCTGGAACTTGAAGGTAATGAAGATGCTTAAAGCAAAGATAAATCGACTAAAGAAAAAGGGTTTTCGGGATGCGTTCGTACGTTCGCACCTGACGCACGGGCTGGCACATCAAATTCGCACTCTTAGAGCTCAGCGGGGCTGGACTCAAGGTGAGCTAGCTGAGAAATTAGGCCTGAAGACACAATCTGCAGTTGCGCGAATGGAAGACCCAAGCTACGGTCGCCTGTCAGTCGCCACACTTTTAAAGTTGAGCAGCATTTTTGATGTTGCGCTGTCTGTTCGGTTTGTTAGTTACAGCAAATTCCTTCTTGAACGAGAAGACGTTTCTCCTGCAGCTCTCAGCGCCGAAAGCTTTGATGTCGAAGCACCCAAGCTTCTTGAAGCCATGGAGAGAGCTGACCATTATGTAACGATGAAAATCGCTTCTCCTGCAACTAGCGATTCTTATCACACCACAGTCAGCATGCCGGCGACCGCCAAGTACAAGAACTTTGCCGACGTCAACTACGGAGTTAACCCATGACGACTACAGTTCAGATTCGAGATGAGAATACAAAATTCGATCTCATTATTAGCGAGAGCGTGCCTGAAATTTTCACTGATGGGCTTTCCCAACTATTAATGGGATTCCCCATTTCGAAACTTACGTTTCACTCGGTAGTAACTTCACCCGACTCAACTGATCAGATCGAACAACGCAAAGCTGTTCTAAGCCTCGCAATGTCTACGCCGGTATTGTTGGAACTCTGTCGTAACATCCTAATTGCAGCGCAATCCTCACTCGAAGAATTGACTGAAAGCGGAACAAAAACCGATACTCAAATAAGAAAGATTATGGAAGGCGTTGTTATTGCCACCTCTCCATCAAAGGAGCCCAAACGGAAAAAGTGAGGAATGTTCAACCTTTCTCCATCAGGGTATATAGAGACGCCAGTTACCTGATTCATCTGGGTTGGTTAGCTACCTCAGTCCAGTACCCGGTTTCATCCCCTCGGGCGCACCAATATTCAAGGAGTTAGCTCAGGCTAGCCCCTTTTCTTTTTGTTTCCCTGCCAGCAACAAGCTGGCCGCTTTCTATTATTCCGCCAATAGACTTACACTACGCGGTTGGCAAATCAGGCCGTCGTGGCCGTTGCGGTGCCGTTTTCGGGACACCGCCCTTTGGCCACAATAAGAAACCAATAATTGCTTGAAAGCAGGATGGTTATGCAGGATCACTATGAAAAACTGGGCATCTCACCCAGTGCAACTACGGATTTAATCAAGGCCGCTTACCGAAAAAAAGCCGCGCTGTATCATCCTGACAAGAACCAATCAACGGATGCGCCCATACGATTCAGGGAAGTCCAGGAGGCGTATGAAGTGCTTACCGACGCAGATCGCCGCAAGGCTTACGACGATTACCGACAACGCAGTCTGATCGAAGACCCATTGCTAGTCGCACGGGAAATCTCGGGCAAATACATCCAGGACGTGCTGAGATGAAAAAGTCGCGTTATTTTTCGGATATCTTCCAGAACTACGCTGCTGAGATCGATGATCTGGTGACGGACTCTGAAGGCAAGTCGGTGCTGCAAAAACGCTTGGGCGAGAAGCGCCGTGAGATGGATGCCATCCTGCCGATGATCGAATTCAGCCCGGAAATGGTATCCGTTGTGTTCTACGGGGCCTTTGGCTTCAAGTCCCTTGAGACCATGCAGCGGATCGTACTGAGCGAGCCGGGGCATGCCGGCTTTCCCGAATGGCCCGAACTGGAAAACGAACTGACGGTGGCCGAGTGGGCGAAGCCGCTCATCGAAGCTTCACTGAAAGTTCAAGGGGGCGACCTCTTTCTCGTCACCACTGCTGCGCTGGAGTTCCTGCGCAGCAAGGATACTTTTTCTGCGCCCGTCCCCGAACCCGAAACCGAAAAAGATCAGCGCGACGAAGGGGAAGAAGGCGATGAGGATGGAATGGGCGATTTGAATGAGGCAGGCGCAGATTGGCTCGCCGAACAGGGTTTTGATCCGCTGGATCGCTAGGTACAACTGTTCATCTAGGCACAACTATTCATAAAGAAGGACACGGCATGCACCCGGTTGTTTTGAAATCCTCACAATTGATTCTTGCAGGCGACATCGCCGGCGCCGAGAACGCGCTCGTGGCCATTGCCGATCAACATGGCGATCACGCATTGGTGAGCATCCTGGACGAGTTGCAGCCCAAGGACCTGCTTGCAGTCATGCGCGAATTTGATTCCTCCAAGGAATCGATCGTGAATATGCTGGTCACGCCTGCGCAGTTTGCCCGCTCGATCATCCTGGAAAGAAAATATGGCGACCGGACGAGTGAGCGGCTTCGCGCCATGATCAATGCGGTCATACACCGCGATACCGACACCGTCCATGAGTACCTGGAGGCCATTGGTGACATTGAGGGCGGCAGTGAAACGCTGGCTGATTATTTTGCTGATCATTACGATGAGGTGTTCAGTTTTGCCTCGACGGGGAGCTTTGTCCCGCAACTTGATCCGGATTCCGATGCCAAAACACACAACACCTGGCTCATGGAAAAAATCGAGGAAATCGATCATGGCCTGGCTTTCGGCAACTCCATCGAAAACTCACGCCCCATCTTTTCCCGCTCGGAAGTCGCTGATGGCGACTGGATGGAAACCGCGTGGATTCTCCAATACGAATTGCCCGATGCTTTCGGGGACATGATGATCACGCTGCGTGACCGTGCACAAGCCATGTTGGAGATGGCTGATGCGGCCTCGATTCCTTCGCCTCCAGGTTCCGAAGAGTCCGCAACCGACGAAGAAGAGTCAGCCATTTAAGGGCTGGGCGCATGACAACAGTTATGACCTCGCTTGCGACTGTCGACAATCGACCTTTTTTTGACAAGACGCTGCATATCGGCGTCAAGCAGGGAATCATCACCCCCGATCGGCTGAAAAGTATTCAGGAAGAGTTTTCAAAGGGTATTGTCCAGATCGCCAACTTTTTTGGCACAGCTTATTTGCGGCCGGAACTCGAACTCGCGCTCCGCCGCATGGTGAACCTGATCAGCCTCCACCTTGAGGACCTGTCAGCTGGAGATATTCAGGTCGCGGCTGCGTCCTTGAGAGACAAGACATTGCTGTCGCACTCCAAGGCGGGGTCGGACATGATCAAGCGACTCCATGCGATGCCGGACAGCACGCTGATTATTGGTAACCCGGTTTCAGCAGAAAGCCAGCGCGCCTATCTCGACGAGAAAACGGCATCAGACACCGCCTCGCTTACTGAATACCGGTCAGAGCTTGCCATGCGCCTCGACAACCAGAACACGATTGATTTCGCATTCTGGCTGGCCAAAAACATGGGGGCCTCCCGCAACGACATCGATGATGCGGACTCGCTGATCCGAAGCGCAATGCTGGTCTTTTTTGCCGATCCAGCCGAACTGAAAATCCCGACCCGCACGGAATTTGTCCGGCTGATCAAAACAGTCCAAAACACGAAAGCAAAGCTCAACGATACCCGCCTGAAAAGCATACTCAGGGAAGCGCCAACTGAATTCCAGCGGTTGGCACAGCGTGCGATGGAACGTTTTGTTGAAACGGACTTGCCCCGGATTCGCGCGTCATCAATCACAGCGGATAAATTGCTGTATGGGGATTCCGGCGTTATGTATTTCGTCAGTGAAAGTCTGGACGACGATGTCAGGGAATATGACCGCCTGGTCGCCAGGGAATGGGACCGCGTAACGCGAGGCGAGGCGGACGACCCGGCAGTCGTCGCCACGGTGCTGTTTTTCGTTGCAACAGGACTGCCTCCCAAAGCCTCCATGCTCTTGCGGGAGGCCAAAGCGGTCATCCAGCATTTCCGGACGAAAGGCTTTGACTCTCAAGCCGTCATCCAGTTTATCGACGACCATGCACCTGAAGCGATTCGGGAAGATTTACAGAAAGCCTGGACAGATGATCTGAGCCGCGAAGCTGAAGAACAGCTGAATGATAGTGACCCCAATTGGCCGGACACCCACATGGAGCGCGCCCTTGAATACGTGCGGAAAACGTGCGCGGTTACATGGAAGGCGCGAAGGCACTGACTGCTCACCGGTGCCTATTCAAGGGGTCAGCTTAGGCTGGCCCTTTTTTTGCCGCGATGAGCCGAGGCTATTCGGCGGGCCACTCTGACCATACAGCCATCTGATCAAACTCAAGACCTACCCCGCCAGCATCTTGCCGGGTGCGATGCCTTGGTGACGGTTACGAAACAAACTGTCACAAGCTGTAGCAGCCGTGGCAACAACAGGAAACGTCAGGCCGGGATACTTCATCCACTACCAGAGGGATCGAAACCCTGGTGGTAACCCCTCATTTATCCATGCACGCATTAAAGGAACAACATCATGACCAAATCGAAATCCACCCTTGCAGTCTTCGCCGCCCTTATTGCGTTGGGCGCTACGCTCGATGCTCAGGCCCGCGGCCAGGGAGGAGGCATGGGCGGCGGACAAACAGGGGGTCAGGGATCAGGGCAGATGGGCGGCCAGGGCAAAGGCCAATCCGGCGGTCAAGGCATGAGCCATCAACAAAATGTCGAGGGTTCCGGTGACATGGCACGCGAGCGTACCCGGACACGCGATATGTCGCAGAGCGCCACGCCGGACATGCAACAAGACATGGCTCAACGCCGTACCCTGCGCCAGGAAAATCGCCAGACTCAGCAGATGGCACCCGCAGATGGCGTGATCACAACCCAATAAACCTGACCATCCACCGTGGCAGGTGGGTGTATCCATCCGCCACGTCAAACGGATGCCCCAAACGGCTCATCCGCCTCAACCTGTCTCGTTTCCAGAAAAGGCTGCACTGACATGAAAACCACGCATAGTCGCAACCCTATTCTCAGGATTGTCGCCTCGGCCTGCCTGACGCTTGCTGCAAGCGGCACGCACGCAGCCGAGCCACTTGCCCTGCAAAAGATCATGAAGGACCTGGGCAGCAACATGCAGAGCATTACCGATGGCATTTCCCGTGGCGACTGGGAACGGGTGGAAAGAACCGCACCCCTGATCGCCGATCATCCCCAACCGCCGTTTTCAGAGAAAATGCGCATCTTGGGTTTCGTCGGGACCAACATGGCCAAGTTCAAGGCCTATGACGGTGAAACCCACGACCAGGCCCAAGCGGTAGGACAGGCGGCAAAGGCCAAAGACGGCCCGGGTGTCATCCTGGCATTCCAGAAGCTCCAGACCAGTTGCTACACCTGCCACAGCGAATTCCGCAAACCTTTCGTGGAGCATTTCTACGGCAGAAAAGATGCTATCCAATGATCGATTCTGACATCAACCACACAGGAGACATTTGATGCCCCCCTCCACACCACAACGCAGCATCCAGGCCCGGATCATTTCCCTGATCGCAGTCGGATTCGGCCTGCTGACCCTCAAGGAAGGCGGCACGATCCTGTTCGGCGATGAGGCAGCGCGCGTTGCGGCAGGCAACTATGTGCCGTTTGTACTCTGGTTCAATTTTCTGGCGGGCTTCGCTTATATCATCGCCGGAGCCGGGCTATGGCTGCAGCAGCGCTGGGCCGTGTGGCTGGCTGCCGCCATCGCCACGGCGACTGCGCTCACGTTTGCGGCTTTCGGCGTGCACATCTATTCCGGTGGTGCCTTTGAGCTTCGCACGGTAATCGCCATGAGCTTGCGGACGCTGGTTTGGGTGGCGATCACGGCCATAGCCTGGCATGGGCTGTGGCGGATGAAATCGGCCATGCCAGGAAAAAACATGCGATGAAACTTAACGGGAGTTTCAGCACAGCATTCTGGATCGGACTGGCACTGGGAAGCAGCGTCCATGCAGCATCGGCTCAGGTAACAGCCCCCATGCCCGCCCAAGCTGCCAGCCCTGCCACGGATTCCTTGGCTGACAGGTCCACAGCCTCGCTGGCACAGGGCGCGGACCCACAATCCAGACCGGATTTTTCCGGCCATTGGGTATTCAATGCCAAGGCCAGCGATGACCCGCAGGAAAAGCTCCAGGAAGCCATGAAGGCGATGCAGCAGGCCAGGGGCGGTGGGCGCGGAATGGGCGGCGGTTCCGGTGGACAGGGGCGCGGCGGCGGAAAAAAAGGAGGGCATCAGGGTCGAGGATCTTCGGCTGGAATGGGTGGGCACAGCGAGATGTCCCCCGGGAAGATGCCTGAACTGACGGCCACGCCGGAAAGGCTCGACATCACCCATGAGGACCCGATGCTGCTGATCGCTGACGAAAATGATCAGTATCGGCGGATTTTCACCGACTTTCGCGGCGCCAGCGTTTCGGTCAGCAGCGGATTGCAGCAACGGGTAGCGGTTGCAGGCTGGGAGGCTGACACGCTGGTGGTCGAGACCACAATGGACGGGGGCACCCGGCTGACTCAAAGCTACCAGATCGACGCCGAAACAGGCCAGCTCTTGATTTCTGCGGCAGCCAGGCTTGCGGAAAGACAACCGGTTTCATTTCGCCTTGTTTACGACCGGGTGAAGCCTGGAACGGATGCCGGAATCTGAAAACGACCCGTACACGCGAGCTCATGCCTGCGGGCAATTGAAAAAGTCTGTAAAACACCCGACTGACACCCAACCATCCCAGTCTGAACCCACTACCATTCACCTCCGTCCTTGCCCACAAGGCGCGCCAGTTAAAGAAACCAGGCCTCAAACCGTTAACACCGCTATCGAATTAACCTTTTCGGGGCTGCGAGCCGTGCTTGCCGTAGAGCTATCTTGAATACAGAAACACTGCTTCAGAACGCATCGGAGTCGCCCCCACCCGATACAAGCGTTCCAAGCCCTGCTCCAACTGTGCCTGCTGGACCCGACTCCCTGCTCGAATGCCTGCTCGTGGTGGTGCATGCGCATGGCGCCACCTTAAGCCGCCAGGCTGCAATCGATGGGCTGCCGCTGGTCAACAACCGCCTCACCCCGTCCCTTTTCAAACGCGCCGCCAAACGTGCCGGGCTTACCAGCAATGTCGTGCGCAAGCCGCTGGACAAGTTGAACCCTGCCTTGTTCCCTGCGGTGCTGCTGCTCGAAGGCGAAGAAGCCTGCGTGCTGCTGGGCTGGCAAGACGATGGCCAGACCGCCCGGGTGATTTTCCCTGAACTGGGCAAGGCTGAAGCCACGCTGCCGCGCGGTGAACTGGCCGCCCGCTACGCTGGCCACACGATCCTGGCGCGTCCCGAATTCCGCTTTGATTCACGCACCCCTGAAGTAGGCCGGGTCAAGCACCGGCACTGGTTCTGGGGAACCCTGGCCGACAACACGCGCTTGTATCGCGACGTGCTGCTGGCGGCATTCATGATCAACGTGTTTGCCATTGCCCTACCCTTGTTCACCATGAATGTGTATGACCGCGTGGTGCCGAACCATGCGATCGAAACATTGTGGATGCTGGCGGTGGGGGTAGCGCTGGTGCTGGTGGCAGATTTGGTGCTGCGCACCATGCGCGGCTATTTTCTCGATCTGGCAGGGAGTCGCGTCGATGTCCGGCTGTCAGCCTACATCATGGAACGTGTGCTGGGCCTGCGGATGGAAAACCGTCCGGTATCAGCCGGTTCTTTCGCCGCCAATCTGCGCTCCTTCGAAACCATCCGGGATTTCATTACCTCGGCCACCGTGACCGCTTTCATCGACGTGCCGTTTGCACTGATCTTCCTGGTCGTAATCGGCTGGATAGCCTGGCCGCTCATCCTGCCGATTCTGTTTGGCATGCTGCTGTTGATTGTCTATGCGCTGACAGTCCACAGCAAAATGCACGAACTGTCTGAAACCACCTACCGTGCGGGCGCCATGCGCAATGCCACGCTGATTGAAAGCCTGGTGGGCCTGGAAGCCATCAAGGCACTGGGCGCCGAAGGTGTGATGCAGCGCAAATGGGAATCAAGCGCGAACTTCCTGTCACGCGTGAGCGCGCAATTGCGGCTTTTGTCGTCGTCCACGATCAACGTCGCGATGTGGGTCCAGCAATTCATGAACATCGTCGTGGTCGTGGTGGGCGTCTATATGATCTCCGACGGCAACCTGACGCTCGGCGGTCTGATTGCCTGCACCATGCTGGCCTCGCGCGCGATGGCGCCGATCAGCCAGGTGGCCGGCCTGCTCACGCAGTATCACAACGCAGCCACCGCGCTGAAATCACTGGATGGCATTCTGGAGCAGCCGGTCGAGCGGCCTGAAGATTCGAGTTTTGTGAGCCGTCAGCACTTCACCGGCGACATCGAATTCAAGGATGTGGATTTCAGCTATCCCGAGCAGGGGGTGACTGCGCTACGCAATATCTCACTGAAAATCCGCGCAGGCGAGCATATCGCCATCCTCGGACGCGTAGGCTCGGGTAAAACCACCCTGGAAAAACTCATACTCGGCCTGTATCGCCCCACCTCCGGAGCGGTGCTGGTGGATGGCATCGATCTTCGCCAGCTTGACCCCGCCGAATTGCGCCGCAACATTGGCTATGTGCCGCAAGACGTCACCTTGTTTTATGGCAGCCTGCGCGACAACCTGACGATTGCCTCCCCCATGGCGGACGATGCGGCGGTGCTGCGCGCCGCGCAAGTGGGCGGCATCATCGAATTCGTCAACAGCCATCCCAAGGGATTCGACATGTCGGTGGGTGAGCGCGGCGAATCGCTTTCTGGCGGACAGCGGCAGGCCGTGGCAATTGCCCGCGCCACCATCAACGATCCGCCCATTTTGCTGATGGACGAGCCGACCGGCTCGATGGACCACTCCAGCGAAGAAGAAATCAAGCAGCGTCTGGGTACATTTGCCATCGGAAAAACCCTGATTGTGGTGACCCACCGCACCTCGCTGCTTGATTTGGTGGAACGTATCATCGTGATTGACTCCGGCAAAATCGTGGCCGATGGTCCTAAAGCGCAAGTAGTTGAGGCGCTGCGTCAGGGCCGGATTGGGAAAGCAGCATGAAGGCCGAATTTTTCTCCTTTATTTCCCGTTTTGCCGAAAGCTCTGCCGGCTGGTCGAAATACACCCGGCCGGTGCTTGACCGCGCTTTTTCCAGATGGATTCCCCCCCGCCCGGATGAAGCCCCCAACTGGGCAACCGATGCCGACTGGGCACGGATCGACCAGGAGCCACTGCGTGCGCGCTATCTGCTGCGCTCGATAGGCGTCATTCTGCTTGTCTTTGTGCTGTGGGCTTCGTTTGCCACGGTGGACGAAGTCACACGCGGCTCGGGCAAGGTCATCCCAACCAGCCAGGTGCAAATCGTGCAGGCCGTTGATGGCGGCGTGGTGGCCAAGATTCTGGTGCGCGAAGGCCAATCCGTGGAGGCTGGGCAATCCCTGTTCCTCATTGACAAGACCCGCTTTGTATCCTCTTTGCGAGAAAACCGCGTGCAATATCTGGCCCTGCTGGCCAAGGCCGCGCGCTTGCGTGCACTGGCTGAAAACGCCCCTTTCCAGCTGCCCGCCGAGGTCGTCAAGGAAGATCCTCAACTGGTAGAAGAAGAGCGCAGCATGTATGACGCCCGACGGCGCGAACTGGACGCCCAGGTCGGCATTGCACGCCAGCAGTTGGCGCAGCGGAATCAGGAACTGGTCGAAATGCGCTCACGCCGCGAACAGGCCGCCCAAAGTTACGAACTCACCGCCCGAGAGTTGACGATGACCAAGCCGCTCGCAGCGTCCGGCGCGGTATCGGATGTCGAACTATTGCGGCTGGAGCGTGATGTAGGCCGCTATCGGGGCGAACGCGACCAGGCTGCTGCGCAGACAGTCCGTTTGCAGTCTGCCATTCTGGAAGCCACGCGCAAGGTGCAGGAACAGGAAATCACCTTCCGCAACGGAATGCGCAATGAACTGGCGGAAACCACCGCCAAGCTGAACAGCCTGTCTGAAGGAAGTACTGCATTGAGTGATCGGGTCCAGCACGCCAACATCAAATCGCCGGTGAAAGGGACCGTCAACCGTCTGCTGGTCACTACCGTGGGGGGCGTGCTGCAGCCCGGCAAGGAAATTGTGGAAATTGTGCCTTCAGACGATGCCCTCCTGCTGGAGGCACGTATTCTGCCCAAGGACATCGGTTTCCTGCGGCCCGGGCTGAAAGCGACGGTGCGTTTCACTGCATATGATTTTGCAATTTATGGCGGTCTGGAAGCAGTGATCGACCACATTGCAGCGGATACCGTCACCGATGAAGACGGCAATGCCTTTTATCTGGTGCGCGTGAGGACACTGAAATCCTCATTCGGGAAATCGATGCCGATCATCCCCGGCATGGTGGCCGAAGTGGATATTCTGACCGGCAAGAAAACCATACTGGCCTATTTGCTCAAGCCGGTGACCCGTGCAAAATCCCACGCCTTCACCGAGCGCTAGCCAAATGAAGCGCCACGTATTTATTACCGCACGCCCTAAGCCGATCCCACGCTGGTTACAGGCGTTTCCGGATGCTCTGATATTGCAGGATGCCAGTGCCGCACAGACCGGACTTCTGGCAGGTGCCGCCATCATTTGGCTACATGCCACAACGGATGACCAACCCCTGTCCGCCCAGATTAAAAGCGTGCGCGCTACCGCAAACAATGTCCCCGTCGTGGTGCTCTCAAATGTGCCCGAGGATGAGCAAGGCACTGCCGCCTTGGCTGCAGGTGCGTCGGGCTATTGCAGTGCACTCACCTTACCGGAAGTGCTGCACCAGGTAGCCAACGTCGTCGAGCACGGCGGCCTGTGGGTGGGGCCGCAGCTTATGCGCCGCTTGATGCAGGGCCTGGCCACACACGGCAACGATTCTGCAGCGCCAGCACTAAGTCGCCTAAGCGCACGCGAACGCCAGGTTGCAGAATCGGTGGCACGTGGCTCCACCAACAAGGAAATCGCACGCGTAATGGGCATCACCGAACGTACGGTGAAAGCCCACTTGACGACATCGTTTGAAAAACTCGGCGTACGCGACCGCATGCAACTCGCCCTCCTCGTCAATGGTGTCGAAGACTCGACACAGGCGCCCCAGAAAATTTCTGCCTGACTGTACTTCGGTCCAATACGGAATCCGGAGAATCGGCCGTTAAGTCTTACAGATGAACCCAAATGGGTTTCCTGTATTACTTAAATAAGGCCCGAATCATGGACACCAGCGTATCCACCCCCCAGGCAGTCGCCACCGTTATCGCGATAGAAGGTCAGGCATTTGCCCGCGACCCATCCGGACAAATGCGGCCGCTCAATCCAGGTGACGTACTGCTGGAAGGTGACACCATCGTCACCATGCCAGGCGGGCAGGTTCAGTTGGCTTTCCTGGATGGACACCTACTCACCCTCCTCCCTAACGAAGCCTTCCAGTTCAGCGCCGAAACCTCACAAACCACACGCCCAGAAGTGGCCGAAGCAAGCCTGCCAGCAGGTGAAGCCGACCGCATCATCCAGGCCCTGGAACGCGGCGAAAACATTGACGACCTGCTCGACCCGACCGCCGCAGGCTTTAACGATGGTGGCAACAATTCAGGCAACGACTTTGTTCGACTGTTACGTATAGTCGAAGAAGTCTCACCTCTGGAGTTCCAATTCGGATCAAGGGTAGCCAATGTCGAGTTTCCGATTCTTGATGCGGGCATCATCGCAGGCGCTAGAGAAGATGCTATCGCTATCACTGACGTGGCTGTTGGCACCGTCAGCTTAAGTGCCCCGACAACCGTATCCGAAGGCAGCGGCTTCTTTTATACCGCGACAATAGATGTCGCGCCCCAAAACAGCCCCCTGATTCTGACCCTATCCAATGGCCTGACCATCAGCATTCCCGTTGGCGCCTTCAGCGGAACCAGCGCACCGGTTTCCATTCGTCCAGATGATCTTTACACACAAGGCAACACGTCAATAGCAGCATCTGTTGCGAGTGCAAGCGGGGGGGGATACGCCACGCTGGGACTGGGCAGCCCGGTGATCACCACCATCACCGATGACGGCGATGTCACCGGCGTCAGTCTGAGCGCGAGTGCGAGCGTCATGGAAGGTGGCAGCATCGTCTACACCGCGAGCCTGAACAACACGGCACAGACGCCCGTCACGGTGACCCTGTCCAACGGTGCATCGATCACCATCGCGGCAGGCGCTTCCAGCGGCACGATCAGCATTGCGGCACAGGGAGATGATGTCTATGTGGACGCCGGTGCTGTCTCTGTAACCATCGATTCCGCTACCGGTG